>NZ_AP012326.1:1317834-1976751 GCF_001042595.1 Bifidobacterium dentium JCM 1195 = DSM 20436 | reverse complement strand
GAGGAAGGTGGGGATGACGTCAGATCATCATGCCCCTTACGTCCAGGGCTTCACGCATGCTACAATGGCCGGTACAGCGGGATGCGACATGGCGACATGGAGCGGATCCCTGAAAACCGGTCTCAGTTCGGATTGGAGTCTGCAACCCGACTCCATGAAGGCGGAGTCGCTAGTAATCGCGGATCAGCAACGCCGCGGTGAATGCGTTCCCGGGCCTTGTACACACCGCCCGTCAAGTCATGAAAGTGGGCAGCACCCGAAGCCGGTGGCCTAACCCTTCTGTGGGATGGAGCCGTCTAAGGTGAGGCTCGTGATTGGGACTAAGTCGTAACAAGGTAGCCGTACCGGAAGGTGCGGCTGGATCACCTCCTTTCTACGGAGAGTTCAGGACGCGGTTCGTGTCCGGTGTGTGCCCCATGCGCGTGGAACGGTTCCACGGCCCGTGTGGGGATGCTGGTGTGGAAGAGATCGTTGGCTTGGACGGGCCTGTCCCGTCCGGGAGTGGTATGGGTGTGCTTTTGGGTTCCCGGACCGCCACCCCACAGTCTTGGATTGTGGTGCGGTTCGATGCCCATGCGGGGTGGCCGGCGTCCGTTGGACGCGTGGCGGAACGTGTGGCGCGTGGCGGTTTGAGAACTGGATAGTGGACGCGAGCAAGGGAAACATGGTGTTTCCCTTTGCTTATCGCGATTTCGCCAAACTCTTCTTTTTGAGTTTGGTTTCGAGATCGATCGTTTTGTGATCATTTGAACAGTGCGATGATTTGTCGTCTGGCAATCTTGCTATCAGGAAAGCCGCGGGATGGCACGGCCGTTGGCTGTGTCGCCCGCAAGGGCGCATGGTGGATGCCTTGGCAGACAGTACCGACGAAGGACGTTTGAGGATGCGATAAGCCTCGGGGAGCCTCCAGCATGGCTTCGATCCGAGGATTTCCGAATGGGGCAACCCGCCGGCCGTCATGGGCCGGCACCGCAGGCTTCTGCGGGGGGTACGCAGGGAAGTGAAACATCTCAGTACCTGCAGGAAGGGATACTCCGTGAGTAGTGGCGAGCGAAAGCGGATCAGACCAAACCGCGTGCGCGTGATACCCGTCGGGGGTTGCGTGCGCGGTGTTGAGGGAGCGCGTGTCCCGGTTCCGACGGACCGGGCGGGAGTCATAAAACGGCTTGCCAGGGGAACAGGCTTGAAGGCCTGGCCGCAGAGGGTGCCAGCCCCGTACCTGGACGCTTGCCGTCTTCCGATCGCGTGTCCCAAGTAGCGCGGGCCTCGTGGAATCCCGCGTGAATCCGCACCGACCGTGGTGTAAGTCTAAGCATACCTGTCTGACCGATAGCGTACCAGTACCGTGAGGGAAAGGTGAAAAGCACCCCGGGAGGGGAGTGAAAGAGTTCCTGAAACCGTGCGCCTACGATCCGTCGGAGCCTCCTTGCGGGGTGACGGCGTGCCTATCGAAAAATGAGTCTGCGAGTCAGTGATGCGTGGCGAGGCTAACCCGTCGTGGGGCAGCCGTAGCGAAGGCGAGTCCGAACAGGGCGTTTTAGAGTCGCGTGTCCTGGACCCGAAGCGGGATGATCTAGCCCTGGGCAGGTTGAAGCGCGGGTAAGACCGCGTGGAGGACCGAACCCACCTGGGTTGAAAACCGGGGGGATGACCTGGGGCTAGGGGTGAAAGGCCAATCAAATTCCGTGATAGCTGGTTCTCTCCGAAATGCATTTAGGTGCAGCGTCGGCTTATTGCATCGCGGGGGTAGAGCTACCGGATGCTTGCGGGCCCTTGTGGGGTACCAACAGCAGCCGAACTCCGAATACCGTTGATGTGTATGCCGGCAGTGAGTCGGCGGGGGATAAGCTCCGTCGTCGAGAGGGAGACAGCCCAGACCGTCGTCCAAGGTCCCCAAGCGTGTGCTAAGTGGGAAAGGATGTGGGGCCGCATAGACAGCCAGGAGGTTGGCTCAGAAGCAGCCATCCTTGAAAGAGTGCGTAACAGCTCACTGGTCTAGTGGTCCCGCGCCGACAATGTAGCGGGGCTCAAGCACACCACCGAAGACGCGGCGGCGCGTGTATGCGCGCCGGGTAGGAGAGCGTCCTGCAAGGGGCGAAGCGGCGGCGTGAGCCGGCCGTGGACTTTGCGGGAGTGAGAATGCAGACATGAGTAGCGAGAGACGGGTGAGGATCCCGTCCGCCGGATGACCAAGGGTTCCGGGGCCACGTTCGTCGTCCCCGGGTGAGTCGGGTCCTAAGGCGAGGCCGACAGGCGTAGTCGAATGGATGAACGGGTGGATATTCCCGTACCGGCAGCGAACCGACAGGACCGAGGCGGTGAGTACTAACCTCCGTCGCGGGCCGTTCCCCTCCTTCGGGTGGGGTCCGGCGCGTGGCGTTGGGAGCGTAGCCGTGGTAGGTGAGCGCAGGGGTGACACGGAATGGGAGCCGGCCGCGGAGGTGGTTTTCCGTGGTCAAGCACGCAGCCAGTCGCATAGGCAAATCCGTGCGGCGTGTATGGCGAGGTGCGATGATGGGAGCCGTTTCGGCTCGATATCCGGTGGTCCAGGCCGTCGAGAAAAGCCCCGGCGTCAGGCGCGTTGCCGCCCGTACCCCAAACCGACACTGGTGGTCAGGTAGAGAATACCAAGGCGATCGAGCGAATCCTGGTCAAGGAACTCGGCAAACCGCTCCCGTGCCTTCGGCATAAGGGAGACCCCCGCGGGTGAACGGACATGCTCCGGGAGCGTGTGGGGGTGGCACAGACCAGGGGGTAGCGACTGTTTACCAAAAACACAGGTGCATGCGAAGGCGTAAGCCGCTGTATATGCACTGACGCCTGCCCGGTGCCGGAAGGTTAAGAGGATCCGTCAGCCCCTTCGGGGGTGAAGCGGTGAATTCAAGCCCCGGTAAACGGCGGTGGTAACTATAACCATCCTAAGGTAGCGAAATTCCTTGTCGGGTAAGTTCCGACCTGCACGAATGGCGTAACGACTTCCCCGCTGTCTCGACCAGGAGCTCGGCGAAATTGCAGTACGAGTAAAGATGCTCGTTAAGCGCAGAAGGACGAAAAGACCCCGGGACCTTTACTATACCTTGGTATTGGCGTCAGTCGCGGATTGTGTAGCATAGGCGGGAGGCTTCGAGGCGCGGGCGCCAGCCCGCGCGGAGCCGCAAGGTGAAATACCGCTCTGTTCTCGTTTGACGTCTCACCTCGAACGGTCATCCCGTTCAGGGACAGTGCCTGGCGGGTAGTTTAACTGGGGCGGTTGCCTCCCAAAGAGTAACGGAGGCGCTCAAAGGTCCGCTCAGCCCGGTTGGCAATCGGGTGTCGAGTGCAATCGCACAAGCGGGCTTGACTGCGAGGACGGCGGTCCGAGCAGGGACGAAAGTCGGAGATAGTGATCCGGTGCCGGCGCACGGGCGCGGCATCGCTCAACGGATAAAAGGTACCCCGGGGATAACAGGCTGATCATTCCCAAGAGTCCATATCGACGGGATGGTTTGGCACCTCGATGTCGGCTCGTCGCATCCTGGGGCTGGAGCAGGTCCCAAGGGTTCGGCTGTTCGCCGATTAAAGCGGCACGCGAGCTGGGTTCAGAACGTCGTGAGACAGTTTGGTCTCTATCCTCTGCGCTCGTTGGAATCCTGGGGAGGCCTGCCCATAGTACGAGAGGACCTGGGTGGACGAACCTCTGGTATGCCGGTTGTCGCGCCAGCGGCACGGCCGGTTGGCTACGTTCGGGAGGGATAACCGCTGAAAGCATCTAAGCGGGAAGCCTGCTCCGAGATTAGGATTCCTTGGGCCCTTCGGGGTCCTGAAGCCCGCATGTGGAACACGTGTTTGATAGGCCGGAGGTGGAAGCCCCGCGAGGGGTGGAGCCGACCGGTACTAACGGGCGACGGCGACATAGCAGCCCATTCCCCTCTTGTGTGGGGGTGGGTCCGCGTCTTTGCTGCTGCGGGATTGTTGGCGACAAGGAGCGTTGTTCCTGTGGTCACGAAACGGTGTTCGCGTCCGCTGTCCGGTTCCCGGACCGTCACGGCACGCGCCGGTGGCGGCGCGTGGGTGGTTTTCCTTTTGGCCGGTCGGGGTCCCCGTTTGGGGGTCCGGGCCGTTGATGGTGGTTTTTGCGGTGGCCATGGCCCAGGTGTGACGCCCGGTCCCTTTCCGAACCCGGAAGCTAAGGCCTGGCACGGTGATGGTACTGCACCCGGCAGGGTGTGGGAGAGTAACACGCCGCCGCAAACGTTCTTGTCGGGGTTTCCCGTGGAGCCGACGCTCCGGGAAACCCCATTTTTGTTTTATCGTCCTGCGGAGCATGCCGCTCCGGGGATTTCCGGGAGGTCCTTTTTGTTTTCCCCTGGGGTCCGCTCCGGGAACCCTTGTCTTATTTGCTCCTATAGCCGCAAAACGCGATTTGATTGTTAAACCGGATTTTTTGGTTCGTAACAAGTGCGGCTTATACGTTCGAAGACGTTTCACTGGAATGACTAAGTTTATCGCAATAAGACAATCGATGATTGGTTTTGTGATGAATCTCGGGGGTACCCGTCAAAAGATGATGTGGGTCGTATAGTGTCCATATGGATTTTATACAGAACATCTCCCCGTACTGGTGCACTGACCCGAGATTGGCTGCGGCGCGTCTGACGCAGACGACGAAACAATTGCTTGACGTGGATGAAGCCGATCCGGCGGTCGTCGTCGGAGGTCCCGATGCTCTTTTGCCGGTGCCTACGCCTGCGGCCTATATCCGTGAACGCAAGCGGATGTCTGTTCTTTTCCAACTGCCATTCCCGTATCTTCCCGAGTGCATATTCCAACGTGGAGTTCACGAGACGATTGGGGATTGGCGAGTCAGGCTCACGATTGCCTTGGACATGCTCGGCGCCATCAAATACGATGACGACGGAGTGCCATGCTATGGCGCTCTTGACGGAATGCCGGTTACCACCGATGATTTGGTAAAGGCCTGCATCGGTTTCGACGGAGGTGAGCCCTTCACATATCTGGAGGCCTGTGACAGCGTCTGCGAGCAGGTGGGACGTGTCTGGCCCGGTGGATATCCACTCGACGATATGAAAAAGGACGCGTACGTCATCCATGCGCATTGCGTGCGTGGAAGTCTAGTCCTGTCGGCGCAGACGGCTGTCGCCTTTGGCTCCACGCCGGATTGCATGGATGTCGCCGAGGATATTCTGACCCGTATCAGAATCGGTTACGGCGGTCTGTTCGATCCGGCCGGTACCGGAATCGTGGACGTCGACCGGTGGGTCCTCGCCCATAGGAACTGGGCGTTGGACATGGCGTCCCTGCTTGGCGACGCCGGTCTTGAGGATCCAAGACTGAGAGATGACATAGAGAGGGTGCTGTCGTGAACGGCCGTCGTATGATACCCGCTCCCTTGCTGAGAGGCTGTGAAAGGATGGGGAAATTCCGTGGGCTGACGGGAATCCAGCGAACGGGACCGGGTGCGGGTTCCAGGACCGCCTGCATGGTCCTGGAACACATGGCGTGGCACCGATGCGGATGCTCCCGGGGTCTGGATTCTCGGGTCAGTTCTTCAACGCTCCGCGGAACAGGTTCATCGCATCCGCCGGGATTCTTGAGGGATCGTCGAGGTCGCATGCCCTGATCTCGTCGACCAGCTGCTTCGGAGTGACGCACTTGACGCCACCGGTCCAGACGAGGCCGTCGACGTCCGGGCAGCCGTCCTTCCCTGTCGGCACCATGCACACGTATGATGTGCGATCGGCCTTCGCGATGGCTGGCACGCGGCTCCAGTTGCCGGATTGGACCGCCATGTTCTCCGAAGTCGAGAGGTAGGGCCTGCCGTCCTTGCCGGAGACGAGCGCGTGCTGGGACTTGCTGATGCGGACGATCACATTGAGTCCCTTGTCGTCGTGGCCGGCGTTGACGTATTTGGTGTCGGAGCCTCCCTTGTAGTTCTTCGCGTCGACGAACCACACGTGCGTCTTCCCCTGCTTGTCGACGCCCACGAGCGCGCAGTCGATGTCCTTGTCGGTCGGGTTCCCCTTCCCGTCCTTGCCGTATAGCGACCAGAACGATACGACGTTCAGCTTGTTGCCGACGATGATCCTGGCGAGGGTCTCCTCGCCCGTACGGCCTGATGCGATGGCATCGGAATCGAACGGCGAGGATTCCAGACCGCCGCCGGGAACGCCGTTGATGAGTCCGTCATAGCGCGCCTGATGCAGGTTGATCTCCCTGAAGGAGGCGTACCAAGGGTCGTCGGCGCCGGCTGTGTCGTGGTCGACGAGCCTGAAACCGAGATAATTGTTCTCATATGGCGTGGCCCATTCGACGCCGTTCCCACGCGCCACGTCGGGGAAACGCTTCTCGAACGTGTCCGCGTTCCACGCGGCGAGCTTCCCCTTGTTGGCTTTGTACAGTCGAATGTAGAACACGAGCAGTATCGCGAGAAGCGCGACGGCCGCGATCATCATGACGGCCCTGGCGATCCGCAGCTGCCAGGGTACCGTGGTCTGCTGTTGGTTCACTATCTCCGCGAACGAACGGCCGAAGGACGCGAGCGGCCTGCGGTATCCCTTCTCGGAGGAACCGTCCCTTCCGTTGATGGTCATGTACAGCGTGTAGTTGTCCTGCATGTCGCCGACGAGGACGACGCCGTGTACGTAGAACCAGAGGACGACGCCGGCAGCCGTACCGACCAGACCGGCGTAAGACCGTTCCCGCCTGTTGTCGAACCATTTCTGCCCGCTTTCGAAGGGCTTGCCTCCGATGAGGAATCCACCCACGATGAACGCCGCCAGCGTCAGCAACTCCCACAGGCCCAACGGCGGGCATATATATAACAACATCGTTCTCAGAACCATGAGCATGATGTTCACACCTTTCTTTTCCCATTACTCGTGATCGTCATTCGCGAAGATCCGCGGCCTGAGCCGTTCGACTTCACCTCCATATCACCGGATAGACGATGATACCCCCTGTCCGGCGTCATTCGTTCCTCGTCCCATGGCCCCACGCTTTCCGTGGAACCGTTGAGGGGACATGCCGGACAGTCCAGCTCGGGGTTTGCGTCCGACATCGGATGGGGACGGCCGTCACTGGCGGATCATCGTCCAGTAGTCGGGTTTGACCGGTTCGAACGTGGATGGGTCGAGGGCGCAGTCGCCGAGGTTGCCGCCGTTGTACCACATGTATCCCAGGGACCACGCGCAGTTGTCGTAGTATCTGCCTTTCGAGACCTTCCTCTGTTGTTTCTTGGAGAGCGCGGGACGCAGGGCGAACGAGCTGATGTAGCCGTCGTCCGACCCCTTGTCCGGCCGGATCTCGAAACGGGTGATGTCGAAGCTCCTGCCCTTGCAAGATTCGAGGGTGTCGGCCGTGTCGGAGGTGCACTCGTTCATCTCGTCGAACCTGAGGTCGAGGACGTAATAGCCGTTGTCGTCGGGCTTGTCCGAGATGGTGTAGGTGCCTTTCCCGGGCTCGTCCTCGATATCGGACGTGGTGATCACGCCGTTGTTCAGCGTGAACGGGCGGTCCAGTTCGCCTTGGGATACCCAGGTCCCGTCGATGGACGGTGGCGTCTGGGCGGACGCTAGGCCTGTGATGGCAGTGGATCCTCCCGCACCGGTTCCCCGGACTACGCCCCATGTGATCAGCGATCCCGCCAGAAGCGAGACGATCACGCTGGCGGCGATGATCACGGCCAGCCGCGCACGCGTGATTCGGATGACGTGCGCGGTCTTTCCCGCCATGGCGGCACGTCTCGTGCCGCAGTCCGGGCAGACATACTGCCCTTCGATCAGTCGTTTCCCGCAATTGGTGCAGAACATGTTTCCTCCAATTCCTTTGCTTCTTTCACCGGCCATGCGGACCTTCCGCATCCCGTTGGCGTTCCGGTTTCCCACCGGATAGACGCTTGGAACTATCCGGTGTGATATGGGGACGACACGAAAGGAACGGAACATGGCCTTCATGGGACACGACGGAAAATGGCCGGTCATCCTGTGGGATTCCGGCAGGAACATCCCCGACGAATGCGGTGATGATGATCTCATACGCGTTTGCCGGGCGGCTCACATGCTCGCCTACGGCAAACGGAACGAGTCGGAGGCGATCCGGAAACGACTCATCGATGGCGCGGTCGGACCAGCCGAGGACGGTGATGAGACGGATCCCCGCGACAGGACGACCGCGCTTCTGCTCGCGCAGTGGGAATTATGCGGCAAAGGCGCGCGACGCCTGCCGGACGCATCTTCGCCCACATGGGTCGCCATCGACGGCGTTCCCAATGTGTCCGTCACCGACGAGAGGAACGTTGCGGCCGCGGTCCGTCCGCTCGCCGATCGGGGCTGCCCGGTGGTCCGTGTCTGGCTCATGGACGGACCGCTGCCGCGCCGCATGCTGCTCGTGAACGCGTATGAGGCCCATACGGATCGCGAGAACGTGTTCCATCCGACGTCGAAACCACAGTCGGAAGCCGCATCGACGGAAGACGGCGGCGAACAGCGCCCGTCGGGACGCATGGGCCGTCACGGCAGCCTCGAAAACGGAAAACAAGAGCCTTGTGAGAAGAAAGGAACAACACACATGGCGGAAAGCAACATCGAATACACGATCCGTCGCATCGCCGACCAGGCCTATCTGTGGGACGACGACCTCGACGGCAGGCACGTCTCGTGGGAGGACGATGAGGACAACGCGTCCTGGCTGGACACGTACGACCTCGCCATCAGGCTCGCGTTAATGGACGGCGTCGCCGACAACCGGAACGGAATGCCGGTCCTCAAGGAAGGATACGAGGTGGTCAGCCGACAATGGCGTTGGTCGGATGGGAACGCGTGCGACTGACGGAGGGCCGCGGCCCATCATCGGCCTGCTCCGGTATGAGGCACGGTATCCGGCGCGGGCGCCCGAAGCGTCCCATTCCAGAAAGCGGGAAGGAAAGCCTGCCGACCGGCTCTTGGCATGAGGCGCGCACCCGTGTCCCGACTCTTATCAATATCCAAACGATCGCCAATGCGCGGGCAGACACCCGCGCGGGAAGGAAAACATGCGAGCAGACAGTTCGAACGACGACAGTTTCGGCGACGGCGTGATCGAGATAGGCGACACCCGACTTCCGGACGCCATCGCGCGCGTGCAGAAGCAGGTGGACGCCATCGGCTGGCTCGGAGCTGACCTGCGGGTCATTGGCATGGCCCGTTTCCATGATCCCGACATCTCCTGGAAACGCAGAGTGCCGGAGAAGCTGAACCTGTACGAGAAGAGCGTCGACGGGCACGAGCGCAGGATGCCACGTAACCGACGGGCACGTGCCGTCGACATGTTCGCGTTGCGCCGCGATTGCCCCATCAACCACGACACCACCGCGGAACTGTTCCTGTCGTACCGGCGGGACGCGGACGGCCGGATCGTCGTCGACGAAGCCGACCAAAGCGCTTACTGGGGAGTGATGAGGCACGCCGAGGCAAGCAGGGACGGGCTGCTCGCCGATCCGGACGCGCCGGACCGCGACCCGTATCTGCTGGCCCTGTGGGACATGATCTCCGGCCTGGTGGTCCCCCTGCCGTACCGCAGCCTGCTGATCTACCGGTTCTGGAAGTCGGGCATGGGCGTCGAGCTGTACGTCGTGGACGAGGAGAGCCTACGCATCCAACAGCACAACCATCCGGAATGCTTCGCCGATCCGGCCGACGAGCGCCTCATCCAACGGGAGATCGACGAATGCGAGGCGGAACTCGCATACGTCATCGGGAACAACATCAACCTCAGACAGCATCCCGGCGCGTACGCGAAAGCCGGGAGGAAGGAGACACTGCGATGACCGTGCTGACGAAACCACGCGTGGAGACCAAGACCAAAACCACCACGGATATCAAAATCACGTCGGAGACCATCGAATCCATGGACTTCACCGTGTTCGACGACATCTTCGACGGATTCATCCCATTCGGAGACGAGGACGACCGCGGAGGCGGCGACGAGGGCTGCGACAGCCTGTACGAGGAATGCGACCGCACTGCGAAGTACTACATCATGTTCGCCGATCACCAAGGCAGGCAGGACAATTGCGACAAGCGGTATTTCTGCCCGAGGCACTACGCGCAGTACTTGCATTTCATCCTCGACTCGATGCGGTCGAACAACGACATGAAGGACTTGGACGACGAAGAGACCCGATTCGCCATCCGCGCCTACGTCACCGGCTACGGACCCATCCGCAACCGGTGAGAGCGGCGGAGGACGGAACTATCCGGTGGGAGTTAAGCGAAGGGTCCGGACAGGCACCGATCCGCTGCATGCGGATCCGCAACCGTGCCGGATGGAAGAACACGCCATACGCGTGACGGAACAAGAAAGGAAGACCATCATGGCCGAGAACACCAAGGACATCAAAACCGAGCGCGAGCAGGGAGGAGTCGAATACGCGGTGATGCGCTCCTCGGACGGGGCGCTCCTGTGGGACGACGATCTCGACGGAGCCTACCAGTCATGGGAGGACGACGAGGAGAACGCCTCATGGGTCGACTCCAAGGAAGACGCCCTACGTCTCGCGGATTACGCCGGACTGCTGACCGACGGGCGTCTCGCCAAAGGATACGAGATCACGGAACGTCCCTGGTACTACGAGGACGACCTCGAGGAGGACGACGAATGAGACCCGCGCACGGCACCGGGGGAGTCCGAGCCGATGTCATGGCCTCCCGCCAGCCGCGCACGGGACGACAATGGAAGACGGGACCGGGAACGATTTTCCGAAAAAAGGGAAAGGACACGATGACGATGATTCCGAGGGAATACGAGAACCAGAGGGTCGGTGTGAACGGATACCGCGTGCTCAATCTGGATCTCGACGGCGTGTGCGCGGACTACGCGGGCGCGATGCGCGACTGGCTCGTCGCGCACGGCCGCATGGACCCGGACACGGTCCCGTCCTGCGACGAATACAATCTGACCGCCAACAGCGGCTGGCCCTTCACCGGCAAGGAGGACTATCTCGCCGCGCACAAGGCGGCCGAGGCCGACCACCTGTACGCCACGATGAAGCCCATCCCGGGAGTGGCCCGCGCGTTGCGGCGGCTGGCCGGCGAGCACGTGTACATCCGCATCGTCACGCACCGTCTGTTCGTGTCCGGCCAGCACCGCATGGTCGTGTCCGACACCGCGCGATGGCTCGACGAGCAGCACATCCCCTACATGAGCCTGTGCTTCGCCGGCCTGAAGGACAGCATCCAGGCGACCGTCCACATCGACGACTCGCCCGCCAACATCGACACGTTGCGCGCGGTCGGCCAGCACGCCGTCGTGTTCGACCAGCCCTACAACCGGAACCTCGACGGGCCGCGCATGACCGGCTGGGACGACGCGAACGTGGACAGGCTCCTCGAATGGTTCGACCACTGGCCCGCGTACGGAAGGGAATGATCATGGGCGTTCCGGTCGTATACACGGATTTCGACGGCGTGTTGAACGCGTTCCCCGACGACAAGGTGCTGCGGCGCGGAGGCGTCGGCCACACCGGTTGGATGAAGGACGACGACCCGCGCAGGGAGCTGTATTCGGACGCGCGCGCGTTCCGCCTGGACGGCAACGAGCAGGCGCGCACCCCGGTGGGACGATTCCGCATCCACTGGTCCACCGAACTGGCCAGCGCCATGCACGCTTTGGCCGTGTCGGGGCGCGTCGAATTGGACTGGCTGTCGACCTGGCAGCCGTATTGCGTGGACGTGTTGGACCCGATGCTCGGCTGGGACCCGTCGGTCGTCCATAACACCGTCTGGTACGATCCGGTCACCATGGAACGGCGTCTGACGGGCAAATTGTCGACGGTCCTGTCGCGCGTGCGCGTGGAACGGGAGTCGGACGACCCGTCGCCGATCGTGTGGATCGACGACGAGGAATGCTACGACGACGCCGTGGAGGAGGTCAGGGCCGAGGGGCCAGCGGCGCCGGTGCTGATGGTCCGACCCGACATGCACATCGGCGTCAGCCGACGCCAATGGAAACTCATCGAACGGTTCGTCGACGACTGGCGAGGCTTCCCGCCCGTCACGTTCGACGACGAGGACGACGAGGACGGCAGTCGTGTCGCGCGCAACGGGCATGTCGGCCTGTAGGGAGGAACATATGGGGAGCGACGGAATCGAATGGGGTTTGGAGGAGCTGACCGGCAGCGTCCTGTACGACGTGTTCTACGAGTCCACGACCATGCTCGCCGGCAGGATGCTCGCACAGCAACGACTGGGTGCCGCCCAGGGCAACTGGTACAGGGAGCATTGGGCGAGGATGAACCGGTACGAGCTGCTGTTCGACCGCGACAAGGTCGACCCTACCGACCGGGAGACGCTCATCCGCCTGAAACAGGAGAACGATTCGAAACGCGAGGGACGAGCCCATCTCGCCGTGCCATGGCATGCGGTCGGCAGGAACCTCGCGGTCGACGTGAAGGGCATCTGGCGTGACGACATCCGCCCTATCATTGACGCCGCGGAAAGGTCGGACGATCCGTGCACGGTGTTCGTCGGCGGCCAGCCCGGCGCGGGCAAGACGCGGGCCACGCGCCTAGTGCGCATCTCGGGCCTGCATGACGGGTCGCTCCTGCCAGTGAATGGCGACGATTTGCGCCAGTACCATCCCGACTACAACCGCCTGTGCGACGAGGATCCGTTGGCCATGCCGGAGCGGACCGCGAAAGCGTCGGCCGCGTGGATACGCATGACCATGGAATACGTGGACGAGAACCGTATCCCCGCCATCGTGGAGGGCACGTGGAGGAACGCGGCCACGGTGCTCGACGAGGCCGCGAACGCGAAACGCGCCGGACGGTCCACGCACGCGGTCGTGCTGGCCGTGCCGCCGGTCCTGTCGCGCATCGCGATACTGGAACGCTACTACCGGGACCGTTCCGCCGGGCTGCCGGCGCGCTGGACGCCCGCGTCCGCGCACGAGAACGCGGTGGCGAACCTGCCCGCCACGGTCCGCGCCGTCGCCACGTCACCACTGATCGACCGGTTCACCGTGATTAGCCGTGACGGCGAGGTCCTGTTCGACGGCACCGGCGGCCGGAAGGAGGACGGTTGGGACGAATGGCGGGATGCGATGTCACGGTTCGATTTTGCGGAACGGGACGCGCAGCTCGCGCGGATCAACTTCCTCGAACGCGCGTGGTCGGCGTTCACGCCGGACAACGATGATGCGCGCATGCTTCTGGACAGGATCCACAAGACCATACGGCCGAAGGCGGGATACAACGCGGTCTACGTCATGGACGATTACGAGGAGCTCATGCGTGGAGCTGATCCCAGAGTGGTCGCCAAAGCGAGGGAAGGACAGCGTTGGGATCCCTCGGATCGGTTCTTCATCTGGAGTGAGCCGGATACGGGTTATTTCCTTGGCGGGAAGCTGTACGACGTTCCCGAGGATGACGAGGGCGCGCTGTACTCGTTTCCCGCCGAAAGTCCGCTGATCTGGTGCCGTTGCTTCGACTGGTCGGAGGCCTACGACGCTAGGAACCAGGCCCGTGGGGAATGGCTCGCATCGGGCAGGAAACGCCCGCGGTGAAAGTACGGACACGAATGATATGGGATAGCTCTCTCAAGACAAACATAAGGGAATGGCCATGGCCCCATCCAAGCCATCACGCGGCAATATGGATTCCTATTACGCAAGATGATGTTCCGCCGCACCCCCCCCAAAGCGTGATATACTCCGTTCTAGCATCAAAGGGGATTTAGCGAACTTGTGCGGAATGCCATCATACGGAGTCCATCTGTCTCCGAATCCATAACGGAGACGGTCAAAAGAGGCTCGAACCGGACGGAGGACAGACCGGCAACTGATTGATAGGAGGAGAAAACACTATGATGGAAGGCGAGAGCAACCTGGACGGGTTCCGTGATTATCTGAGGCTGGATGAATACGGTGGAAGTGAATGGGCCGGCAGCGGGTACAGGAAGAAGATGTATGGTTTCGCCAATGGCTCGTACATCGACGCGGACGGGACGGTGGTCGCCGTCAACAGTAACAGCGACGCGTCCACGTCGGCCGAGAGCAGGCTGTGTAGGCTTCTCGATGCGGACAGGTACACGCATGGCGAGAGGACCATGCTCGGGGACGTCCTCGAAAAGGGCCTGATCGGCGATTTTGCTGAGAGCTACGAGAACGCTGAGGTCCTTCCCGGTTCCGGGAGCACCTTCGAGAACGCCCGGAAGGATTTCAGGTCGATGTTGGGGAAGCTGCGCGACATGGAGAGCAACCCGGGCAAGGACTACTACGAAGTCAAAGGCACCGAACCACGTTCAACTAGGATGCATTCGGAATCGCGCCTCATGCAATAGGAACCCTTGACTGGAAAGCGAGTAAGGCAGTTACCAAATGAACGAAGAAGATTCCCTCGTCGGCAAGGAATACAATCTCACGGACAACTCCCCAGCCAATGTGCTGGAATCTTACGACCATGACAGGGAGCGGTTGGGGGAGAATGGTAGGTTCGTATTCGACCATGTCCAGATGCTGACCAAGCCGCTGTCGATGCTGCCCACGTTCGACAAACGCTATTCGAACATCTTCCTTTTCCCGAACAGCGCATCGGACATCAAAGACATCGCCAACACGGAAAGCATCCTGCGCTATTCGACCTTCAAAAGGCAGAAACCGCAGCTTTACACGTCGAACATCGCGGGCATTCTGGAATTCAAGGATCATGACGCACACCAGATGCGAGTCACGATTACTTCCAGATTCTTTGACCAAGGCAAGCCTTGTTCGCTCGGCGACGACTGGTTTCTGGCCTATATGATGGACAAGGTCCTCAACTTCAACATACTGGGTCTTGACTTCGATACCGAACGGGACGGAGCATGGCAGAAGATGCTGATGCTGATGATTCCCTTTCATCTGGAACGTGCCATGTCGAAAGGCATATACAAGCAGTACATGTCCCGGCGGTACAACGATTCCCGTCCACGCGGCGTGATTGACATACCGCGTCATATCTCCCGCAACGTGCCTTTCCGTGGAACCGTCGCCTACAATACGCGAGAATTCGACGTGGACAATCCAGTGACTGAACTAATCCGACATACGATTGAATACATCCGGGCGCAGGGGAATTTCGGAACCCAGCTGTTGCGAAACGTCAATAGGGACACGGATACGTATGTGCGTGAAATCCGGCAGGCCACCTGGAAGCATTATGATTCCAATGCGCGTGCGAAAATCATCCACGAGAATAGGACCCATCCAGTCCGGCACGCGTTTTATTCGGAATACCGCGACCTGCAGCAGCTATGTCTGAAGATCCTCACCAAGCAAGGCGTGGATACGGGTTGTGGAGAGGACGCCGTGCACGGGCTCCTATTCAGTTGCTCCTGGCTTTGGGAGGAGTATCTGAACACCCTGTTGTCCGGGCATTTCAAGGATTATGAGGTAAAGCATCCCCGCAATCTGGATCAGCACAAGAAGGACGCCCTTAAATGGCCTATCTTCAAGGTCGGTGGGACGGATGACCAGACAGAGAATTGGCTTATTCCCGACTTTCTGCTCAAGCCGACGGCCGACGACAGAGAGAACATCGTGATGGACGCGAAATACAAGCCCCGGAAGAACATCAGCCGGGACGACCGGTTCCAGCTGCTCGCTTACAAACTTTATTTCCGATCCCACAAAGGTCTTTTCTTATACGCCGCGAAAGACGAGGCCGAAAAAGAAAAAGAGGACCGGAAACTGATCGTCGCCGGCGACGAGAACCACACTGTCGAGGAAATCAGTCTCGTCGTCGGCAAGGGACAGGCGAAAACATACAGTGAATACTGCACTTTGATGAAACGAAGGGAGAAGAGGTTCCTTTCCGACATCGACGATTACATCATGGAAGACGGCAATCACCCCGTTGACGATGAAGGCTGATTTATCCACGACATAACGGATCCACGTCCTCGACATGGCATTTCGGAACTGTTACCGTGACGTTCCTAATCGGCAACATCCATCGGAGAGACGAAACAAATCGAAAAGGAAATGGGTGATTCATGCAACTCAGATATACTGATAGCGGGCTTATTTCCCTACGCCCATCTTTTTAGAATCGTTGTCCATTCTTTTGAGGGTGTCTTTTTGGCCAATCGACGGGATGAAAACGGCCGGTATCAGGCTCGCGCTTCCTTGAGGGTCTTCCCGTCGCTCGTCCTCCATTTCTCCCATCCGTTGCAGGAGGAACCGAGAACGAACCCGGCCGCGGCGGAGGGGCTGCCGAACGGCACGTCACGGATGACGTCGCCGTTCTTCACATACTGTGGATCCTTGCGGACGGAGGACACGGACTGTGGACATGACGAGGCTTCGGTAAGCGCTATGGTACTTCCCTTGAGCACGAGGAAACCGTCGCCATCGGCGATGAGTCTGGCCTCTATCCTGCGACCGTCTTCGCGTTTTATGCTGTTGGACAGGATGAAGGTTCCATCTTTTGTTCCGGATGATGTTCTTTTCCCTGCCTCCTTGTCCGCGTTGGCGGATCCGGACTCCAGAAGGTTCGGATGTGAGATTTTGCCCGGCTGCTGCGGATTTCGAGTCGCTGAAGCGTATTTTTCCTCATTCAAAAGAATCCACGCCATGGTATTTCGCATGCACAGGCAATCCTCGGGGAAGAAATCTATGGAACGCAGTCGAAGCATTCCGGATGGCGGAAGCTCTTCGGGCGCGGGATAATTATGGTATGCGTTTTCGATAATATCCTTTACCCTCTCGCTCCATCCCCGATAATCATCCATCGACCAAGAGTCGTAGGCCGGTATGTGGTTCTCCACTTCGCTGATGCAACGCCGACGGCAGTCATTCAGTATGTTGTATTCATTCTGGACGTACGCTTCCCATGCCCTTTCCGCTTCTTCCTGTTCCTTTCTCCATTCTTTTAACAAATCTTCCTGTTCCTGTTCCCAGACCCTTTTGATAGCAGCGTTTTTCTGCCGCTGTCTCCTTTCTGCGGCTTCTTGGCTGGCAATCCAGGACAATCGCGAGGAACGGACCTCGTTGTCTTTCTGCTTCCATGCCTTTTCCGCGGCTTCTTTCTTGCTTTTGTAGGTTTGGTACCTTCTATATTCGACTTCGTAGGTCTTGTCGTACCATTCCTGCCAATCCTTGAGCTCCGTCTCATGCTGTTCGATTTTCATACGATCGGCCTTCGACGGCTTCTGGTGTTCGTTAAGGAAGTTGATCACGACATTGCAGATGGGCTGCACCAAATACCTGACGATCAGCGTGACAGCTATCCCGATGGCTATCGATGCGACGGCACAGATTAGGAAATATTTGATAAGGCTGAAACACCATTTGAATATTTCTGAGACATTGGCGAATACGGCGAAAAATCCCTTGTGCTGGATTGTTCTGTAGCCCCAAAGATTGAATGTGGCTATCGTTGATGCGATGCATCCTATCAGAGCGAAGACGGATATCACGTTGAATACTGTGTCGGAACGGAAGAAATCAACATGGCTACGGTTTTTCCGCCATTGGTATGGTGCTGGCTTGGGGACGAAAGCAGGTTCTTTCACCTCCGGGCCGACACATGGCTCGGGAGAATAATCCCAGACTGGCTTCTTCTCGGGGACGGGCCTTTCCTCTAAGACGGGGTCTTCAAGGACAGCTTCTCTTCCGTGAAGAAGCTCTCTTTTGGGGCGAGTTTCGGCTTTTTGGGAATGTTGCTATCCGCTATCGCCTTTGCGATAAGCCGTTTCCTGTCCTCCTCCCTGGCCTCAACCATCGCGTTATGGTATTTCCATACCCGATTCAAGGTGCTCTGGCAGTTTTGGCACCATGCCCGGTAATATTTTCCCTCGGGCTTCTGGAGCCAATAGGCTTTGAACGTTCGCCAGTCACGACGATCATCGGAATTCTCAATCGTCTTCTTAATCGTTGTTGAGATGCTCTGCGCGTTCTCCCTGCTTTGATCGAGATTCCGACTCAGAAGGTTTGTACATTCTTTGAATTCGTCCTGCGCTACGGCCATCTGTCTTCTCATGTCGACACTATCGGATGCGTACATGCTTAGGAATCGTTCGACATTATAGCCCAAGCCATTCAGCTTATCGTTCGTGTCCTGGCTTTCTCTAAGCACACTGGCTTGCAGACTGTTGCTTTCCTCCTGCAGTTCCTGCGTCCTGCGCTGCAGGTCGTTGCCTTCCTTCTGCAATCGCCTAAGCCGTGCGGTCTCGAATGTGTTCACCACCGTCGCTCCGGCGACGAACGCGGCGCTGTTCGCCGCGCGCTTCGTGTTTCTTTCGGTCGCGTCTATTTGGAAAGTATACCCTCGTCGCATGCCTGTCTTCATTAAAGAGGCCCGTTGGGAACGAATGAGAGCGAATCGCATGGATCATGGGAAACGTTCATGCGGGATTCCCGCCGGCATGAACGCGATAATCGGCCTTCGAATCTTTCGAATTCGCGCACGGTTCGATGACCTGGACGCGCCACTGCCGTTCCCTTTCGAGGAGACGTCACTCATCGGCATCGCGCATGACCCGCTCGCCCCGCTCGTAGCGGGAACGCAGCACGCCGAGCTGGTTGCGTATCGCGCGCATCATGATGTGCGCGTCCTCGAGTCCGAGATGGCGTTCCCGTTCCCCTTGGTCGAGCCGGATCAGACCGCCGTCATGGGCCGGTACCTGCATGTCCCGGTCGTCGTCCAACGCGTGGTTGCGCCGCGCGTAGTCGTCGAGCCTGAAACCCTGCGCGCGTGCGTCCTCGCTGTGATGCGCCACCTTCATGGAGTCGATGATGCGGATGCGCCCATCGCGCAGTGCCTCCGCGTATCCCTCGCAGTTGCCGATGAGAAAGAACTGCTCGAACCTGGCGTTGTGCGCGACCATGATCCGTCCGTCGAGAGCGGTCATCATCGTCCTCTGCGCGTCCGCATCCTCTTGGAATGGGACATGCCCGGCGACGTCGGCCGTGGTGATGCCGGTCAGGCTGGTGATGTCCCTGCCGATGCCCCGGAGCTCACGCTGTCTCGAGAGGCCGTAGGTGTGGCGTTGCGCGTCGGAGGCGCGTCCGGTGGCCATGTCATACAATTCCCATCCGGCGTCGATAATGTAGTCCTGGTTCGGGCTGGTTCCGGTGGTCTCCAGATCGATGCCGACCAACGTGCCAGCCGCCGGATGGGCGCCGTACTCGGCGACTATGGATTCGGTCTGGTCCATGCCGGCGGCGATCCTGCGCCCGACCTGCTTACGGACATCGGCTGGATCCCTGTCCTGCAGCCAGGCGATCTCCCTGTACACGCCGGACGGATCCGACGCCTCCGTCTTCGTGAACCGTGGCTTCGGCTTCGGGACGCCGGACGGCTTCCTCGCAGAGTGGGATCGGGATGGCCTGACCTGTTGGCGGATCGTTTTCGCGGCCTGGTATCCGATGAGTCCGGCGAGGCACTCGGACTCATCGTAGGCGTCGCGCGACTGCCATGTCAGCAGACGGATGGCGGATGCGTTCCCGACGATTCCCGATGGGTCGTTTTCGAGCCAGGCCTTCCTCATCGCGGACAGGTAGTCGTTGTTCTTCACGAGACGGGAGTAGACATCGCGGTACAGGTCCTCGGGCGTTGCGACGCGTCCGTCCAGCGGTCGTCCCTCGATCGAGATCCGCAGCGGATCGCGCAGACGGGCGAGCAGATGGTCGGCGGTCCCGGCGAGCGGCCCGCCGACGGATTCCTCCAGTCCACGCCATTGCCCGATGGTGTCCGCGGCTTCCCGTGCGAGTCTGAGGTATTCGTCCCTGCCCTGGTCCGTATTCGCGACCTGTCCGAGGTATTCGTCCATCATCCTGTCGGCACCGTTCATCGTTGCCCCTTTCCGCGGTTACAAAGTATCCGCAATTCTTCTGCCGGTCAAATCGGATATCCACAATCCACCGGATAGATGCGCGTGGGAGTGGTACACGTTATTTATCCGGTGGATGAGGCGGAAACCTCACTGGGAGGAAAAGGGGTGAAGCGAACATGACGATATCGGCCATATGGTCCTGCGGCCATGCCTCTCCTGCGGAGGCGCCACCGTGTCGGAGACGTCCCACGGCTAGAATTGATCGCTACCGGATAACAGGGGAGAATCCAATGGACACAAGGAAGATTCCGTTCGATGGAGGCATGGCTGCCACGCCAGAATTCGTGCTCATCACACCCGTAAAAGGTGGGAAAAGATTGTATAAGGGTGTGGATGTGACGAATGAACTGTATCCGTCCGACGACAGGCGATGTATGAAGGAGCTCAAACGGAACATGCTCGAGAAGGACGATCCGAGCGAATGGCTTGATGGGCCTGCATGCGAGTTCGCGTTGCGGTTCGCCATCGCGGTGTGCCTGAGAAATTCGTATGTGGAATTGATCCGGAAATACCGTCTCGATGAACCGGGTGATCCCACCCCGAGCTCGAATTCCGTGCGTGAGTTGAGCCGCGCCTTTCTCGGGGCAGGGGACGCTCCCCGGTTCGACATCATGAGGACGAAAGCGGAGCTGGATTCAAGGAAAGCCGAACTGGACTCGAAGTGGGCTGGACATCGGGAGGAATTATTGGCCAAAGCGCTCGAGATGGGGCGCGATCTGCGCACAACTGAGGATATCAAAAAGCTTTCGCCGGATGCGATGGACATGCTCCTCCAGATTATGGATGGCGGTCCACGGCCGGAGGAAAGCCGTGACGATTCGGATCGGGATCTTTTCATTCCGACCCCGTACGTCGGATATTTCATATACCGGTTCCTGGTCCCGAAGGAGGAACGTGCCAACGAAAAGGGGAGGCACCCCATCGCCTACTGGTCCACGAAGCAGGCATGGGACCACGCCACCATTGAACGTCTGTGGGACGAGAACGACAGGGATCTGAAGAACTGGGAGTTCGAAAGCTTCCTGGAGGTCTCGGTCAACGACTTCCTTTACAGGGCGAACGAGCGGGCCTCGGCCACATCCGGCCTCGGCGAGCTTATACGGAAACGGTTGTCGGCCGCCCGCCGGGAACGGTACGAGTTCATCCGCGTCTTGGCCGGCGAGAAGGACGATCCGTTCATCGAACAGATCAGACAGGTCGTGGATTCCGGCGGGAAATGGGACGCGTCCAAGGAAAGACGCCACGGATACCGCAGGAAGATGACGCGTTGGGGAAACTACGGTAATCCTGCGGAGATGTCCAGCCTCGTCGCCGGCGACGGCAGCGGGATATGGAAGGCTATCGCCGCCGATAGCCGGCTTTCGTCGAAATGGGAGGCGCTAACAATATACGTCGGAGAGAAGAAACCCGGTGGAAGGATGCCCAACGTCGGCCGTAAAGGGTCGCGGGAACTGGAGAAATATCTCAGATTCTGCTTCGACGTTGCGAATGGCACCCTTCCGATGCGGCCGATCATCGAACTCGTGTTGAAGAAATGCAAGAAGTTACGTCCGTTAGGTTCGGACAGCGCGGAGAGCAGACGGCCGGTGACCATGGGCAGACATTCCGAAGTCGGCGCCGCGGCGTTGGAGATGGCGCGATTCTTCAGGGATTCAGAGGAAGGCGAGTGATGATGGACAGGAAGACCGAGAAGAGACTCATCAACAGCATCGCGCATCAGTACCAGCCTGAGAAAAGCCGGGATGCGACGGATCCCGACGCGGTGGCCTTTCGGCTGGAAGGACCTGTGGCCCCAGGCCAGCTGTGGGAGGTCGACGACCGCGAGACCCATGCGATGGCATTCATATGCGAAATACCGGAAGACGACAGGCGGCTCGTCCGAGTCATTCCGGTCGGCGATTACGACAACGGATACGATTCACGTGATCTTGTCATCCTCCCGACCGGCTCGCCGACGGGATTCCCCCTGATCGCGTACAAGCAATTCGAGACGACGATACCCGTCAGACTACTGTCCGTCCCCTACGGTTCGTTCGACGGGCAGACTGTCGCCGCGATCCGTTCGTTCGTGGGGAAATTCGATCCGGACGACGAGGATGGGGCCACTCTCTCCGACCGTCTGAACATTCAGGACCGGTTCGAACGATGGCACGCGCGATGCGGCCGGCTGCCCGAGCTGCGCAACGTCTCGGAAGACGGATTCACGGTCAGCCGGGACCTAAGTGGCTATCTCGAGGCGCTCCGGACCGTGCTCGGTCTCGCCCCGGCCCAATGCCTCGCGGTCCGGCGCGGAACGTTGACGCTTACCGACGAGCAGGAAAAACGCATGGAGGAGGCCGGTTTCGGGAACCGTCCGCGGACCACGGGCGCGCTGCCCAGGTCGTTCGTGGAACTGTCCGAACAGCCGCGTTGGCGTTTCGTGGCCGATGAGTACATCGACCGTCACGGGGATCCTTCGATGTCATCGTTCGACGCCGACGGAGCCGCTCGCGGGATGCTCGCCCGCCGTGCGTTCGCCCTCGCGGCCAGAGCCAACGGGACGGGAGACGAGGCGGTCATGGGGATGATGGCGAAGGCGGCCGGAACCATGACGGAAAGAACGGACGATGATCGCTGATTCCATGTATCGTCAGGAGCTTGACGTCCAGGTCAAGGAGATGCTCAGGCTTGCGCGGAGGAAAAGCGGATCGTTCGGAAAGGACTGCCTGTCCGATCCTGGAAAGCTTCGGCGGCATTGGAGCGGATGCCTGGACATCGTGTACTATTCGCCGCGGGACGAAGGACGGCTCAAGGCCGTCAGAGAGGATGCGCGGACCATGGACGACAACGCGTCCTACGCGGACCTTCTGGGATTCTTCTCCCCGTCGCTCGTCAATCCTGGAATCGAGATGGACAAGGCATACGTGGCATGGGCCGATGGCGAATACACGACCCGACGTAACTTCACGCTGCTTCACGAGATTGGACACTATCTCCAGGAGACGGATTTCGATCTGATGGTCAGGGTGGGTTCGTTTGAGGACGACTACGTCGCCAAGAGGTTCGAGGAGGACGCGTGCAATCGGTTCGCGTCGATGGCGCTCCTACCTGACAAATTCATCTCGGAATGGCTCCCCGGAACCGTTCCCCTAGGGCCGCCGACATCTACGACATCTTCGAACAAGGAAGGACGTACGCGCCCGAGAAGAACAGGGTTCGCGTGTCGCGGACGGCGGTGGTCCGACGTCTTGGCGCGCTGCTCCCGTCATTGGGGTACGCGTCACTGATCGAGAACCCATATGAGGAGGACCGGCCGCCGAAAGTGGCTTGCCGTGCTTGGAGCGACGGTGATGTGGATTTCTCCTCGGAATTCACCGCCGCGGAAGACATGCTGTACGCGCGTGCGCGGAGTGGAAGGAAACGTCTGGATGACGGGGAAGGCTTCGCTTCGTATACCAGGATGTTCCTCGGCTTGTCATGTGGGGAACGTCCGCTGCGCGGCGACGTGGTCTTCTCCCGCGGGAGGAAAGAATACGCCTTCATGGTCGTGGAGTATCCACCGGAGGTCAGGGAGGAAAGCATACGTGCCGGATTGAGGCCATTCGACGGGATCGACGGATTCGCTTCCGCATGCGAGGCAGCCGTGCCCGACTACGTGCTGGACATTGAGCATGAGACGATGTCGGCGTTCGCCGAATGGAATTCCACAACTCCGTGCGGGAGGACGGGAAAGCTTCTTTCGGAACGGACCGCCAATGAGCAGCTCCGTTTCCTGACGGATCTTGGAGGCACCCTACGCTCGGTAGGTTGCGACGGACTCGCCGATGGACTGTCCGAAACGATATTCTCATATGACACATACGCCGCGTTCCGTCCCGTCTATCAACGAATCCGCGAGAAAATGCCTATCGCCGACCCGAAACGAACGAGAAAGAGCCATCTCATATCGGCGTTGGCAAGGTATGGTTCCTTCCTGACCGTCGTTTAGATAGAGGCGGTCACACGGCTCCCTTCCCGAAAGCGTCCTGTTCATTCGTTTTCGCTCTCGTTGCATTCCTTGAGTTTCTTCGGAATGAAGAACAATGCCACTCCAATGATAAGGAATTTGAATCCCGTCTCCGGATATGCCAACGAACCGACTCCGTAGAACATGCAGCAGACGCCAGCGACCCTCGAAATCAGGTACAGCGCGCGCAATGGGTGCAGAATCGCGGACATGATGACGTAGCCGATGATGAAACCAATGAAAACCGCCATGACGAACTCCTTATCTCAAACATGTGCCCGCAGTGCCCTTGTTTTAGGAACTGTTGACATGGGAATTCCCACCGGATAATCCAATGATTGGAAAAGATAGGACGGCGCGCGACGAACATCATGAATTGGATTCATATCCGTCTCTCATACCTAGCACTCCATATATATGGTCTCGCAGATGGGAAGATGGTACGACGGATACCCTTGTGGGATGATGTGCCGAATCATTAAGTGTTGCACTGACGGTTATATAAAATACTTAGGAAAACCGGAACGATGCCTGGCGGAGCATGTCCTCGTGTGTTCCGCAAACGGAGGTTTCCGGAACAAAGGCTGGAATAGGGAAGTCGTCTCCGACGCTCCGGCAAATAGTGTTCCAAAACCCGTCCCGTAATCAACGTTCCGAAACTCGACGCCTTGACGGGTGGTGGCATGGTCGGAACCATGGCGAGCACGATTTACGGATACGCGAAGGGCAGTCATCCAGACGGACGACAGGTTCTATAACTCGTCCGTCACCACAAATCCCTTCAACGTCATCCGCGGCAAACAGGCGAACGAAATAAGCGTTATGGAGTTCATGACCGTTCTGAACGCCCCGTATTACCACAATCCGGACACATGCCGAACCCTGTTGTTCGACGAGGCGAAATCCCTATATGGACTAGATTGCGGAAACCATTTGCTTGATGTGAACCTCGGCTTGGCCCATTCCCTGCTTCTACACCACGAACTGATCGAGGAGAATTTCGAAACGAGCACCTGCTCCTGCGTCGACTACGACGACAATCCGACCCGGTTCTTCCAAGCCTTGCTGCGGATTCTGCAGTCTGCCATCACGTCGGCGAAGCATATGGAACCTCTGTGCAACCTTGCTGCGAAATATCCCTCCATGAGCACCTCTAAACCTGATTCCACAGATAAGATCGAGCCGATACGTGAAGAACTGTCTTCGGAGACGGCTGTTCACGAAACATCTGGTACCGCATTCGCCGATGAGGACGGCTGCAGATTCCTATTCACCAGCATCATCGATCCTGAGTCAATCCCCCGAAGAGAACCGTCGCAGGACCGCGCGGATTGGGTCATCGAGAACATAACCAGAATCGTCCATGGCGAATTCCCCTTGCAATATGGACTGCTTCGTCAGCAACTGGCCCAGCCGATGATCGATGACGGATTCCGTGAGGAGATGATTGACACGTATCTGCTTTGGTCCATACGCTCCATGACAGAGACTATCGTCTTCCGTGCCGGATTTCTCTTTCCCCTAGATTTCTCGGAACGGGAATACTGTGTTGTCCGTGGACGCGCCGTCGACCAGATCCGTATCCCGGAAATAGCCTTGGTGATGCATCGGATTGCGGCCAGCCGAACCGGAATGAACCGGACGGATCTCTTTGGCAAGACAGCTGGCATCTTCGGCCTAGATCAAGCGGCGATTGACGTACAAGTCGCAATGGGGGAGGCCTTCAAGTTGCTGGGCGATACCGGCAGAATCCAGCAGGAGGACGATACAAGCCTCGTGAATCCCATCGGCGGCGTATCCATGTAATCGGTTATGCTGGCGGATCGAAAGATTTTCGAGAATAACGGAGAGGACGGAAGTTGCGCAACGGACCGAACAGGTAGTTCCGGAAGAGTCCACGGCATCCGGCAAATGATTACACCGGCGAGCGATAGCCGGAAATTGCTGAAAGGATGCGGCGGCTAACTCTCGAGACGACGAGAAGTCATCCGGGGATTAAACTGGCGGACTCACGGACACGCTGATAAAACACCTCTCCGGACAATGCCCCTGTATGGCTAGAATCCTAATTTAGGAGTCTGAGCGGGGGGGGGGTAATGCTGTTGCGGCAGCGGTCTTCTGACCGATTCCTCGAAAAGAACGCGGACAGCATATACCGTATGGCCAAGGACTACTTCAATCTGGATAATTCCCCCTCTTCGACTTCGTCAATATCGACGATTCAAACAGGAAAATGATTTTCTGACCGACGTTGACGCTGGCTGCGGCGAAGGATGAGATGAAAGCTATCCGTGATTGCCAAAGGCGACAACGCGATTCTCCGTGTGACCATACTCAGACCGTGGTGTACTGCCTCCCAAGAGCGGAGTCCAGGCCGAAGAATTCATTGACGGTTTCGCTCAAACGCTACCTTTCCTGGGAAAAACCGAAGACATATTGGACCCGGATCCGTCCCGTTCGCAAGAGGACATTGCCCGAAAAGATCTGGCCCGGGGCATTAGACGCGATGCCATGTTTCAGCGTGTCCCACACATCCTTCGACCGGTCACCGACCAATCTGCGCAAAGAAGCGGGCATTACCCGTTCTTTCTCCCGTTACAACCTGCGGATGGGAAACAACATATAGTTTTTGCCTGTGCCGGGGTCGGTGAAGTCTTGAACGGCACCGGCCAGAGAAAACTGCTTTTCTTCCAGCAGGGCAAGCATTTTCTGGAAGATATCCGGCTCGTCACATTCTGCCTGAAGATATTCAAAGCCGGGAATCACCCACTTTGTCCAACCATCGGGAGCCGGTGCCTCGTCCTGACATTCCACTCCGGCCAGATACAGCCCTTTGCTGAAACCGGACTCCCATGGACGGAAAGACCGGGAAAAATCCGTCATGGCTCCCCAAATGCCTACAAGGTTTCCACTTTCATCTTTCTTCGTCAAATCCGCCACTTCGTCAAAATGTCCATTGGCATCTGCCCATAGCCTCTGAACAAAGCCGGCACCATTTTCTGTAGAACCCTCCCTGCCGATGACGACAAAGGTGGTTTTTATAAGCGTAGCGATTTTCATAACACCCTTTCCAGATTATGGATTCATGCTCAAGTGAGCGTACATATGGGTTTCAAATTTCGCCACATTGCCATAGCCCACCATATTGCCATAACCCAGCATACCGGGTGAACGTGGATGCGCATTCCACCCGTCATCACACGCATGTTTCCCGCGAACACCGAAGAAGGTGTGTCGTGGCGGGCAGATTATGCATGCAAAAGGACAGATTATTCCGCGATGAGCGATACGTAGGGTATGAAAATCGCCACGTCCATCACGCCTAATCGTTGAAAACACCCGACTTTACCGTGCCACGAATACGGCATCCTCCCGCATCTACACCGCCAAGCGTGCCCTGAGCAAATTCTTTACCGTGAATTCGGACGTGGAAAAGGCGATGGACGAGGCTACGGCGCGAGGCCTCGACTCCGATGGCTACCAGAAGCCGGATGAGAAAACCGGCTTTGAAAGATCCACCGATACAATCATCGAATTCGATTCCAGCATCTACGGTGGCCTTGAGGATTCCGCGAATGGCACCACCGGAATTGTATTCATCGGTCGTTCCGATGGCGAAGGTGGCGACGTGACCGCCGATGTGCCGGGCAGCGTCATCGAGGGCAAGGGCTATGCGGATGGCACTCCCCATCAGCTGGCCATCAGCCAGGATGAACGCAACACCATCAAATACGCCAAAGAGAACTGTGACAAGGTCGTAGTGATCATCGACTCATCCAACGTCATAGAGATAGGCGACCTTATGAACGACGACAGCGATGTTTCCGCTGATGCCATCCTGTGGATCGGCGGGCCGGGAGGTCAGGGTTTCAAGGCCATGTCCGAGATCCTGTGCGGGGATGTCAACCCGTCCGGCAAGACCGTCGATGACTGGATGACCGATATCATGGAAGACCCCAGCACGTCGAACTTCGGCAACGCCGAATACGAGAACCTGTATCTGTTGCAGGGAGGCTATCCGAATCCGGTTGGCGATTCCACCGAAATGAACTTCATCGAGTATGAGGAGAACATCTATGTGGGGTACCGTTATTACGAAACCGTCGATGATACCGGCGGAACCTTCACCGTCAACGGTAAGGATAACCGGACCATGCCGACGCCGTGCAGATGCCGTTCGGCTATGGCCTGAGCTACGGCACCGACTTCAGCCAGGAAATCGTCTCCACTGAGCAGAACGAGGATTCCGTAACGTTAAAGGTGCATGCCGCCAACAACGGTACCAAGGCCGGCAAAGACGTGGTTCAGGTCTACTACAACCCTCCGTACACCGACTTTGATGCCAAGAACAGCATCGAGAAGTCCACCGTCAATCTCATCGCATTCGAAAAGACGGATGATATCCAGCCGGGAGCGGCGCAAGACATCACGGTAACCGTCACCAAGGAAGATATGGCGTCCTACAGCTATGCACATGAGAACTCTGACGGCACCAAAGGCGCGTATCTGCTGGAACAGGGCGATTACGCGCTGAGCATCAACAAAACCGCGCACGAGGAATACCAGTCCGTGACCGTGAATGTGCCGCAGACCATCTGGTATGACAACGACAATCCACGGCAGTCCGACAAGGATGGCCAGGCCATACTGGACGATCAGGGTGATCCGACCAATGAACCAGCGAATGGCGATACGTTCAAGGCGGCCAGCAATCTGTTCCAGGATATGACCGACCATATGAGCAAGACCAGTCAACTTACCCGCGCCAACGGTGCGCTGAGCAACACCGCCACATTCCCGACCAAGGAGGAGATGGCCGATATCTCCGCCGCGTTCAACGCCAAAACGGACGACGAGGGCCGGCTCATCCTACAGCAGATGGATCTGGACACCGACACCACCCTCGGCAATACTGCCGGCAGCAAAGTCTACACCACCGAGAAGCCGACCAGCAATGCCGATAACGGACTGACGCTGTCGGATCTACGTGGCGTTGACTTCAATGATACGAAGTGGGACCAGCTGCTTGACCAGCTTGAATGGCCGTCAAGAATGCCAGAATGACTGTGAAGTATGTGGATACCGACACCAAGCAGACAAAGACCAAGGTGATACGCGGCGCCACCAGCGTGATGGGCTGTGTGAACTACCTCGGCACCACGTGGGGCGGCGCGGATTATGCGCTCAACACCGACCTGCTGCGTAATGAATGGGGCTTCAACGGCTTCCTCATCTCCGATATGGTGATGAACGCCGGCTCCAACAGCGTGGACCAGGCGTTGCGTTCCGGCACCGATAGCTGGATGGCATAGGGTACCGCATTCACTTCGCTGATTCACGACACAAGCTCGGCCACCGGTGTCGCCACACTGCGTCGTGCGGTAAAGAACATGAGTTACGCGATTGTCAATAGCCGAGCAACGGACGGCATCGCTCCCGGTACGAAGATCAGCTACCGGATCTCTCCCTGGAAGATCTGGCTGTACTCCGCCGACGCCGCGGTCGCAATCCTCGCCATAGGCATGACCGTGGTCATGATCCGTCGTACAAAGCATGCCAAGGCGACCCCGGATCTGTACAAGCCACGTAAGCTCCGGTCCAAGAGCGCAACCGGAAGAAGCCTGAAACCCATAACCGAAACTGCCCTGGAAAGGCGTGAGCGGCCGTATGCCGTTCACGCCTTTCCTTATCGGAATCACTGATTCCTACCGGGCGTGTTCTTCCAAGCTTCGAGTTTCATGTGGTTCAGGGCCGTGTTCG
Organism: Bifidobacterium dentium JCM 1195 = DSM 20436; assembly: GCF_001042595.1. Taxonomy (NCBI): domain Bacteria; kingdom Bacillati; phylum Actinomycetota; class Actinomycetes; order Bifidobacteriales; family Bifidobacteriaceae; genus Bifidobacterium; species Bifidobacterium dentium. The sequence goes on along the minus strand of NZ_AP012326.1, from coordinate 1,947,156 downwards.
GGTCATACGTGTCATCCAGACGTTCCTGATACATGGCGATCAATTCATCGCGGCGTCCAAGTGCTTCATATGCTGCTTCGCGAATCGTCTCCCACTCATAGGGCACAACCTCTTCAGGGAACATGACCGTGCACTGGTTCGGCTTGTCTCGCTGTACCAGATCCGCGAAATTCAGCAGATCCTGCCAACGTTCCGCGGCAATCAGGCGAGCCGCATAAGCATCGGCGAGTGGTTCGGAAGTGTGGTTGTCCCGCAGGAAGCGATCGGCTTCGTCAGCATCGCCGCTGATGCGCATCAGATCATGACGGAGAAATTGTACGGCATGATCAAACTGGTTCTGCGCAGTCTCGGCGATTTCCTTCTCCGTCAGCAACGCCGGATCAAGCATGGCAAGATCCTTCAACTCCTCCTCGGAAAGCGAGGAATCCATTTGGAAAAGGTCTATGTCGGTCTTAAGTTCCGCCAAAGGCGTGGGTTCATTGGAATCGCTGGTTTTGTGAGACTCCGCGTCCGTGGTGGTGTCTGCTGCGGAAGCAGCGAATTCACTCATCGTGGCCATCGCCTTGTTCAATGCATCGTAGGCGAACATGCGTGTATCGTCCCATTGCGCGAACGACAGGCCACAGGAGAGCAGCTCCACCATTTGCATGGCGTTGAGTCGGAAGTCATCATTGCATGCGACCTGCGTAATCATACGTAGCGACTGCTCTCCGGTCATGGGATCGGCGTTGCAGGCCACGGCATCCATATATACGCGCACGTTTTGGATGAGATCTTTCAGATAATCGAATCCTTCGTTGTCACGGTCGGCGACGTTGCCTACAAAACGGGCCGTCATCTCTACGGCCTTGGCGAGGTTACCGACCGCGTCAAGCCAGCGCGTACTCACCACGGCGTTACCGACTACGGCATCCACGCCGGAAAGGGCCTGTGAATCGAGGTGAAAGGTCGGCATGTCCATGCGAGGCATCTCTACGCCGGTGTCGGTGCGTTCGGCGGTGGGCACGATGGCGGCGATGGAATCGAAATACCATTGCATGGGCATGCTGATTACGTTATCGGCATCGGAAAGCTGCGCCACAGGTACATTGTTGCGATTTTCGGCGTCCTTTTGGGACGCTTCACGGATCAGATGATTCCACAGGAACGTCGGACCATCGAATTCCCCTGTTCGCAACCAACCATTGTTGACGTAATCGATGAGATCATCGACCTCCTGCCGACGGTTGATTCTGCCGTGTGCGTTGCTCATGCGCCCGCCTTTCCCGTAATAGACCAGGCAATGCACTGTACAGGCTACATCATGAGACGGTACAACACTAGGGAAATACACGGGAGGTCAAGCGTGAAACACCGTGTGAAAACAATCTCAGCCGTTCCGTGATGAGATTCTTCCGCCGTTACGTTGCGTTGGCGCAACGAGCGACGAATCTCAGTACTTGTTGGCGCCTGATCCGACGAAATTGACTTCAAAGCCGCGATGATAGTGCAGGAACATGTCGGCGCCGTAACGGTCGACAGGACGATGCGTGAACAGCATGCGGATAGCGAATGCGGTCTGTACGTCATACGGCAGGTTCATGAATTCCTTGTGAGCGTCCCAATACGGATTCATGGTGATGGCCGCATCCGGCACGTAGGCATAGCCGTAACCATCTTCGTTCACATAGCCCATGAACGGTAGATCCCAAGCATTATGGGCGGTGAGGGCGCGCTTGAAATCCTCGACCTGAGCGAGGGCCTCGTCGCTGATGCCGAGCTCCTTGGCGACCTTGTTGGCTGCGGCGGTTTTGGCGTCGGCATCCTGTCCGAACATGCTGAGATCCACATTGATGATGGTTTTCTCGTCTGCCATGATGATGTTCCTTTCGTGGATTTGTACTTTTGTGTACAAATGATATGTGCGTTTTAATGTTCTTTTTATTTGCAAAATGAACATTGAAACTCGGTTTGCGTGTGTGGTGATAGTGGTTGCTCAATGCTTCCGAGAACAACCATAGCATGCTCCAGTAAGTAAGAAAACGCTGTAATTCACCCTTTTGTGGTCTGTATTAGCGGAAAAACGTTGTGATTCCAATGATTGATAGCAGATAAAATAATATGAGAAAAGTTAACATTGAGCGTGTTCTTTTTCTTCTGCGATGATGTGTTATATTTCTGTTCAAACGAACATTTCAGGTCTGGCTGAGATGATACGGCGTATCGCTGGCCTCGTGAATGAAGGCTCATATCAGGTGAATTCGCGAACGTCTTGTTCGACGCTATGTGGCTCAGCGGACCAGACGCGGCGAGGTCGACTCTGCGGTGCTATTCCTGCGGGAGCATTTTCTCAAACACATGGATGAGTAAAACGTTTGGGCCGCGCGTCCATGGTGTTGCGGCCCGTCCATGCTCGTGAGCCCAACAGTCACAGTGCGGATTTGCCAGTAAGGTGGCGGTAAAGCTCCGGGTCGACGGGCTTCATGAGTTTGAGCGTGGAGATGACTACCTTGGATTCCTTGCCATCCTCACCGACATTGACGGATTCGCGTACATCATGCAATGACGCCGCATTGCCGACAAAGTAGTATGAAGTCTCTTTTTCCTCTGCCTTGCGCCGGATGAAGATCGGCACAAAGTGGCGATCCTGCCATGTCAGAGGGCGTTCGGTTCCATCAAGCAGCCACCGGAATTCGTTGGATTTCAACGACCGGTTGTTTTTGCTGAACCATTCGATTTCACCGGAGTCAAGAAAACGATCACCATATTGACTCGCCTCGTACTTGATGAAGATCGGCAACGTATTGGTGAGAGAGTCAAGCTTGTAGCCGCCGACGTTCTGCGGCACCTGCTCGGCTTGCCAGCCACACAGCCGCATCACATCGAAGACGCTGTATTTCTCGCCATAGATAAATCCATGATTTTGCACGATTCGATGCTTCACCGCGTTCCGTTCCAGAGTCAGTGCGTTACACAGACCGGCTTTGACGGTGTCCTCAAGGAACAGGTTGAATGTCGGATTGTCCAGTTGTTCAACAAAAACATCAGAGAGTCTGCAACGCTCGCCATTGTCGACGGTAATGAACGGAGTCTTCCCAAAACGCTGGCTGTTCGCGGCAATGAAATATGAGTAGTCAAGTGTTGCCAATGCGGACCGCCACTGCAGTTCGCTATTATCGGCGCCAGGAAAAAGCTCGGGCAGTAGCTTCTGGAGATCGGCAATGCCCAACGAATCCAAAGTCTTGGCGGAATGAAACGCTGTAGACGACCGCTCGCTGCATTCGGGATCAATCGCATTCCAATCCAATCCGCACAGTACCGCCAAAATCAGCAACTCGTGAGGTCGCAATCCACGAAGTTGCGTGGCGGTCAGCATCTTCAACATGCCATTGTGCACCTCGGAAGTCGGCTCAAGTTGTTCCAGATACGAAGCAGTCGCATGCCTGCCGCGAGAAAGGCTCTTTTCGCGAGAACGTACAAACGATAGGTAATCATCATTCTTTGCAGCCATGGTGTATACCAGCGAAGCGTCACGTCGTGCGATATCCATGAGCATCGGAATGCGACCCAGCTCATACCGCATCTGCTGGTATTGACGGCTGAGCAACTGCATATTCGACAAGTCGGCGGTATCGAGCGAAGCCAGCACGCGCTCGCGGGCGATCTTGTCGAAACTGATCGAAGAAATGCCGATCGTCTCGCGCTGCAGGTTCTTACGGGCGACGTCGCGATCGCCGGTATTGCCATACAGTGCGATCGGAATCAGATAGTTATTCGCATAATTGCCGATGAAATCAATGACGACAACCGAATCCTTGCCGCTTGCCTTACGCAGTCCGCGTCCAAGCTGTTGCGTGAAGATGATGCTCGACTGGGTCTGCCGGAGCATCACAATCTGGTTGATATGCGGAATATCCACACCTTCATTGAACAGGTCGACCGTGAAAATGTAATCCAGCTCGCCATTCTCCAGTTGTTCAACGGCAAGATCACGCTCCGCTTGGGAATGTTCGCCGGTAATCGCCTTTGTGTGATACGGACGTTCCGCCTGTTGGTTGATCTGCTGATTGAACAAAGCGGACAGGCGCTTCGCCTCTTCGCGCCGACTGCAGAAGACCAGACCTTGCACGTCGGTGCCGGCTTCGCCGTACAACTGGATTTTGTCGATGATATAGTGCACGCGGCTTGGGCTGGTGAGCTCCTCGAGCCAATGAGACAGATCGTTGCGTTCCTGCTCAGTCCAGTCGCTCGCCTTGATCTGCTTGCCGAGCAATCTGCCGTTCGGGGCTTCCTGAATGTACTCGTGAACCCCGTAATAATGAAACGGGCAGAGCATGCTCTCTTCAAGCGCCCGCTGCAAACGGATCTCATACGCCACGTTGTTGCCGAATAGCTCGAAGATATTGGCTCCGTCGGTACGTTCCGGCGTTGCGGTCATACCGAGCATGAAATCCGGGGTGAAGTAGTCGATGATTCGTTTGTACGAGTCAGCTGCCGCATGGTGTACTTCATCGATCAGAATGTAATCGAAATCGTCTTTGCCGAACTGCACAAGCACTTCCGGGCGGGACATCGTCTGCACGGTCGCGAACAGGTATTTGCGATCGTGTTCCTTGCTGATGCCGGAAAACAGGCCGAGTTCCTTAGCGGGGCAACCGAGTACTTTCTGATATGATTCCTTGGCCTTTTTCAGGATTTGTTCCTGCTGTGCAATGTACAACATGCGTTTTGGCTTGAATTGACGGACGTCAAATGCGGATAGGTATGTTTTGCCGGTGCCGGTCGCGGAAATGATGATTGCTCGGCTTTCGCCCTGTTTGCGCAGTTGTGCAAGATTCATCAACGCTTCGACTTGCATGGCATTCGGCGTGATGGTTCCTGCATCCTGTGTCTGCCTGCGATTTGGTCGGCGCGGTGGCGCGTACCTTTTGAAATCCTCCTCATACAGTTTGAGCCATGCGTCGGTGAGTGGCTTCGATTCGCTGATCTGGGAGTTGATTTCAGCAGTGAGCTGTTCGGCCAGGCCGCTGGTATCGGTGGTTGCGACTCTCAGATTCCATTCACGATTGGAATTCAGCGCGTTGATGGTGAGATTGGAGCTGCCGATGTATGTGGAGTAGAGCGGTTCGTCATCATCCGAATGGTGAAAGACATAACCCTTTGGATGATATGGGAAATCGGCGGTGTTTTCGGTCTCGTCGGTCTGACCGGGCTGCCAGATCCGTACTTGGATGCCTGTTTCCTGCTGTAGCTTCAGTAGTTCGGCGAAAGCCTTCGGGGAGTTAAAGTAGTTGAAGGTAGACGTGATGATTCTGCCGGACCGATGGTCGTTGCTGTCGGCAAAATCAAGGAAATTCTGCTTCAGCGTCTGCAAGGCGCCCTGACTGACGAAGGCAACGGACATGTCGAAATTCTGACTGCGGCCAAGTTCATCCTTGATCGCATATTCCATGGTCCTGCCATCATGGTTCGCGATCAGCATCGGCTCGTATTGTGGATCGACATCGTCTTTCTTTTCCACGAAACCCGAAAGAAGCGATTCGATCAGAGAAGAATTCTGCTGCCAGCCATCGTCCGTCATCGTCTGCCGTCACTTTCTTGTGAAATCCATCGCACAGATCAGTTGCACCGCTTCGCGGTCGGCGGGCGCCCAATCCAACGTGAGCATCTCATCTGGCGAAAGCCAACGGATTTCATGGTGTTCCGTCAGTCGAGGGGTGCCGTTCAGCAGATAGCAGACGAACGAGGTAAGCACAACGGTGCCGAAGTCGTAATCGTAGGAGGATGTGCACACTTCATCTGCAACCTCGACCTCGCACAGCAACTCCTCTTCGATCTCACGATGCAATGCCTCGCGCGCGGTTTCGTGCGGTTCGATCTTGCCTCCGGGGAATTCCCAGAAACCGGCCAGCGACTTGCCTTCGCCACGTTGAGCGCACAGCACCTTACCGTTGCGGACGATGGCTGCGCCTACAACGTTGATGATGTTGCGTGGTTGTTGCTTGGCTGGTGTTGCTTCGGTCATGCTCTCTCATCTTCGTCAGAGGAAATCAGGACCAGGATACAACGGGGAGGAAAGAATATGCGTACCGACATGTGCGGCGGCTCATCATATTCAGTGAAAAAACCAGGAGAGGCCGCGTCTTCCGAATCATTCGGGGCATGCCCGGGCGTATTTGGTGACATGCATTCTGGCTGTCATGGCCGCTATTGAAGGTAACGGCAAACGGTAGCCGCCTGTTGTCGTGATGACCACATACCCCCTAAAACACTATCTCGCCGCCGTGTGAGCAAGAGTTGCGATGCCTGCGTTTTGGGAAAAATGAAAAGCGCGGAAAATCGGCACTTTTCGTCAATGCCTGCTTACGGGTTGCTTCTCATATGAGGCAAAGTGCTCACGCGGCGGCGAGATAGTGTTTTAGGGGGTATTGCTAAGCTTCGAATGGATACGTCAGGCCCCAGTCGGCACGTAGTGAATCCATGAGTTCCATGATGCGTAGGGTGTCGGCGTGGGGCATGGCCTCGCATTCGCGGCGACCATCAAGCATGGCCTGTGCGGAGGCTGCAACCTCGTACTCGTAGCCCGTTAGCTGTGGCGGAACATCATAATGGGCCTTGATCTGATGATTGCCGTCATGCACGTCGATTGAGGCGACGTTGTTGATGTTCTCGCAGGTCAGATAGCCGTCCGTGCCCCAAACGGCGCCCATACGGTCCGAATGACACAGAATGGAGCTTTGCGCCGTGGCCATTACGCCATTCTCGTAATAGAATGTCATGGAATTATGGGCATCCACGCCGGTCTCATACGCTCGCATCGACGACTCCACGCGCGCGATCGGCGCATTGTGCATGATCATGTCGATGAAGTTGATCGGATATACGCCGACATCCAATAATGCGCCGCCGGCCAAGGCCGGATCGGTGATGCGCGCCTTCGCCGTGGTGGGGTAGCACAGATTGGCGTTGATGGCCGTCACTTCGCCGATGGTGCCGGAGGCGAGAATGTCATCGATCATTGTACGTGAGGGCATATAGCGCGTCCAGATTGCCTCGGCGCACAACATGCCGGTCTCACGCGATGCATCGAGCATTGCGCGAGTCTGGGCTGCATTCGCGCCAAACGCTTTCTCGACCAGTACTCCCTTACCCGCCCTCATGCACAATATGGCCTGTTCGGCATGCAGGTTATGCGGGGTCGCGATATAGACCAGATTCACATTCGGATCGGCGGCAAGCTCCTCATACGAGCCATACGAAACAGGGAAGCCGTACTGTGCGGCAAAGGTGGCTGCACGCTTGCCGTCGCGTGCCGCGACCGCATACGGCGAGACCAGATCCGCGTAACGCGGGTCGGCCGCCATCTTCACCAATGTTTCGGCCATGCTCTGCGCAATTCGGCCTGCGCCGAGAATGGCCACGTTCACTTGTGCCATAAGAGTCCTCCTTGAACCCGTCTGATTTGCCAGATTGCGTTGCTATGCACCAGATTACGCCGAATGATCCTGGGTCTTTTGCCATAATGGGGCCGTGGCGGGAAAAAGAGTCGAAAAGTACGAACGTGGCACCCGAAGCTACATCATGTCGCATATTCGGGGCAAGGACACGTCGATCGAAACGCTCGTGCGTAGTTTCCTGTTCGCCAAGGGCCTGCGATTCCGTAAGAACGACAAGCGCTATCCAGGGCACCCTGACGTGGTGTTGCCGAAGTACCATACCGTCGTGTTCGTCAACGGATGCTTCTGGCATATGCATGAAGATTGTACGAAGCATGCCATGCCGAAGTCGAACGTGGAGTTCTGGAGCGCGAAACTGCTGCGCAACCGTGATCGCGACGCCAAGCAGCATGCCGAACTTGAGGCGATGGGTTGGCGGGTGATTGTCGTATGGGAATGCGAGCTCGGCAAGAAGGTGCGTGAGGAGCGACTCGAACGGCTATATCGCGAGATCATGGCCGATGCCGGCGACGTTAACGATGCCGTCGGGGATGATGCCGTAGGGGATGATGACGTAGGGGACGGTAGGCCAGGCAGTCCCGATGTTTGAGGAATTCCTGCGCATTATGTGGGCGACTACCGCGAAAAAGGGTTGGCTTGTCGCGTCTCGCCGTTAGAACCGAGATATGGGAAACGCTGAAGATATCGCACGAACCGTTGTTACCGCTGCCTCGTTGCCGCGGATATCGCACCGTGCGCAAATAGCCAATCCGTTCCGCGCCATGGTTTTCGGCGCAATGGCCGATGAGATGATCGCGGCCGGCACCGACGTGGTCAAGCTGAGTCTGGGCGAACCGGATTTCGGCGCCCCACCTGCGGTGCGCGATGCGATGCGTGAACAGTACGATGGCCGCCCGCTGCCATACACCGCCGCGATGGGTCTGCCGGAACTGCGTCAGGCGATTTCCGACTTCTACAGGGAGCGTCACCACGTCGACGTCGATCCGAAACGTATTGCGATCACCGCAGGCGGATCCACGGCACTGCTGCTGTCCGCTGCGCTGACGGTGAATGAGGGTGACGAGGTGTTGATTGCGGACCCGTCCTATCCGTGCAATCGTGAACTGGTGCGCGCGTTCGGCGGCAAAGTCGTGGATGTGCCGACCAGTGCGGCCACTCGATTCCATCTGACGCCGGAATCATGCAGGGAATACTGGTCGGAACGCACCAAGGCCGTGATGATCACCTCGCCATCGAATCCGACCGGTACCACCATCGCCTTCGACACGTTGAAGGCCGTGTGCGAGCTGGCTCGTGAACGTGGTGCATGGCGTATCGTCGACGAGACCTACTTGGATCTGGCCGATCGTGAACCTGACGGTTCCGATGTGAAATCCGTGCTGGCATGCGATCCGGATGCCATTGTCTGCTCGAGCTTCTCCAAGTTCTTCGGCATGACCGGCTGGCGTTTGGGATGGATGGTTGTGCCTGAATATGCGCTTGAAGCCATGGATGACCTTGCCACCAATTTTTTCCTATGCGCGCATACGCCCACCCAGCATGCGGCGCTCGCGTGCTTTACGCCGGAAACGTTGGCTGTGTGTGAGGAACGCCGTCAGGAGCTGCTGGAGCGTCGGCGCATCGTGGTTGACGGTCTGGCTGAAATCGGTTTGCCGTTGGAGGTCGAGCCGAATGGTGCGTTCTATGCGTATTTCAACATTTCCGATACGGGTCTGGATGCGTGGACGTTCTGCGAACGTGCTCTGAAGGAGGCGCATATCGCGTTGACTCCGGGACGTGACTTCGGTGAGGCTACGGCCGATACGCATGTGCGTCTGTCGTATGCGGCCTCCCGCGAGGCTTTGCGCGAGGGCTTGAAGCGTCTCGGCGATTTTGTGGCCGGGCTGCGTGCCGGTAGCGTACTTGTCTGATTGATGAGGTTTCCGTCGTGTATGTGCCCGGTGCTTCGGATTGAATGCTGGAGGGCAAACGGCTTTCCGTTTGGCATATGAGAGGCCGTTGCGCGGTGGAAGAATCGCGAGGGCATGTCGCACATGAACTTAATCGCTTAAGTTGCTATGCTATGGAGGCATGGTGAATTTACGCTCGCACGCTACACGACTCGGCGTGCTCGATATCGGTTCGAATACGGTGCACATGCTTATCGTTGATGCGGCCCCGGGAGCCCGGCCCGAGCCGGAGGCGAGTGTGAAGAGCACTGTCCGCCTGATGCAATACCTCAAGGAAGATGGCACTATCAGAAAGGCCGGCGTTGAAGCCGTGCTCGAGGCCGTGCAAAAGGCGATGAAGCTTGCCGAAGAGTATGAAATCACCCAGCTGCTCGTGCTTGCCACCTCCGCATTGCGCGAAGCGCCTAACGGCGGCAAGATTCTGCGCCGCATCGAGGAGACTATCGGCCAGCCGGTCACCGTGCTGTCCGGCGTCGATGAGGCACGGCTTACCTTCCTTGCCGCTCGTCGCTGGTATGGATGGGATGCCGGACGCCTGCTCGTTCTGGACATCGGTGGCGGATCGCTCGAAGTGGCCATGGGTTCCGATGAAGACCCGACCGTGGCACTGAGCGTACCTGCTGGCGCCGGCCGCGTTACCCGCGAATTCCTGCCGGAAAACGGCGTCGCCGATGCGCAGGAGCTTGAAAAGGCCCGCAAGCAGATTCGCAGGATCCTCGATCCGATGGTCGAGGCGTTCCCTAAATCGAAGCATCCGATGCACGCGGTCGGCACGTCCAAGACGATTCGCTCATTGGCTCGCTTGGCTGGTGCCGTGCTACGTCAGCCTGGTCGTGTGGACACATCGGTGATGACCCGGGCTCAGCTTGAGGATTGGCTGCCTCGCCTTGCCTCGATTTCACCTGATCAGCGTGTGGCATTGCCGGGCGTCACGCCGGAGCGCACATATCAGATTGTCGGCGGTGGCCTGGTGATTGATGAGATCATGCGCGCGCTTGACGTCGAGGAGATCGAAATCTGCCCATGGGCCCTGCGTGAAGGTGCGATTCTGCGCTGGCTCGACCAGTTCGGACGTACGAGATTGGGATTCTGACCTCAGAGCACCAGTGGTGCGTTCAGTGCCTCGAGCTGCTTCTTGGCCTTATGAAGCTTGGCGAAGATCTCATTGCGTTGCTCGGGGTTTTTGGCGCGCTGATGGTCGCGCGTGAGCTTGTCGATATCGGCCTGCAACTGCACGACCTGAGTGTGGCGCACAATGCGTGCGTCCAGATTCGTAGGGTCGGAGGATTCGAAGATCACCTGCGAACACAACGACTCCCACAGCGCATCCACCGAATCGACTGACGGGTCGTCGATTAATAGCATTGCCTCTCCGGCCGGAGCCCATGCCGAAGAAAACACATTGAATGTCGGCGTATGCCCGGCGCGACCTGGCAGTGCGCGACGGATGGCAAATGCGCATTCCTGCCGCGTCGTACCCTCGAAATCGGCGTCGTGCACGCAGGCGAATACGATGCCCGACTTGCGTTGCGCTGCAATCAGTTCGACGATTTCCGACGGAATCGTGGCGTTTCTGCCGTGCAGTCGCAGACCGATTACCAGTATTTCCGGAATGCGTGAGCCCTGTGCAAGCGAGGTGTTCGAGGTGCGCAACAGCGCAATCATCGTAATCGCTTCGATGTCGTTGACCAAGCGTTGCTTCGTCTTGGCGGAAATCGGCATTTTCGCGGCGAACAGTCCTTTCGGAAGATTCGCTTTTTCGGCGGGAATGGCGGTGGCATTCGGCAAGCCGAGAGTGAGTGCGGTAACCGAGCCGCAGGAAGCGATCATCATTGCCGGCCTTCTTTCGTTCGAATGGCGTTCGGGACATATGGGCGTTCGTTGCCAGTAACTCTATCTCATGAACGTCGCCGAATGATGGCGGCGGCGCGTTCGGGACGATATCCTGAACGCGCCGCTCAAATGCCGCAATGTGCCTGCGGTCGTGGGACTTACTTGGCCCCTTGCTGCGCAGTGGCGGCCATGACGGCGAGTTGTTGTGGCGTGTACTTGTCGCGCTTGAATTCGGAGACGAAGTAGAGGGCGACGATCAGCAACTCGATGGCCGGCAGGATGAAGGAGAACTGCATGGTGACCGCATCGGACAGGGCGCCTTGCAGGGTCGGCAGCACGGCGCCGCCGACCAGTGCCATCACGATGATCGCGCCGGCGGTTTCGGTGTGGCGGCGGTCCTCGACGGTGGACAGGGTGCGGGCGTAGATGGTCGGCCATCCCGGTCCCAGGAACAGGCTTACGGCCACGGCGGCCCACACGGCGCCCATGCCCGGCAGGAACGCGACGCATAGCAGTGACACGCAGCCAAGCGCCATGAACGTAGCGAGTACGCGGGTCTCACGGGAGCGGGAGAGCAGATAGCTGGCAAGCAGACGGCCTACGAAGAAGACCACGTAGCTGAAGATCATGAAATCGGCGGCCTTGCGGTCGGTCATCGAGCTGCCGCCCTGATTGAGCGCAAGGCGGATGGTGAAGGACCAGATGCCGGTCTGTGCGCCGATGTAGATGAACTGCACGCCGATGCCCTTAAGGAAGCGATGGTTGTGGAACAGATAACGCAGGGTTTCGCTCAGCTTGACCTTGTTCTCGGTGGCTGGGGCGTGAGGGTTGGCGGCCGGACGGCACTTCGGGAACTTGGTGAGGGCGAACAGCACGATCAGCACAGCCAGCACGATCAGCAGATACTTGTAGGGCTCCAGTGTGCGGGCGAGTTGTTCGGCGCCATACGCCTTGGCCTCGTCCGGAGCCATCTTCGCCATCGCCGCATGCAGGTTGGAGTCTTGGAACACGAGGTATTTGCCGAGCAGGATGCCGGTGATCAGGCCAAGTGCGTTCATGGTCTGTGCGATGTTCAGACGCACGGTGCCGAGTCGTTTCGGGCCCATCAGCGTGGCATACGTGTCGGCGGAGGTTTCGAGGAAGCTCAGGCCGATTGCCTCCACGAAGATGGCGAATAGGAACACTTCGTAAGTGACCAGGCGTGAGGCGGGGAAGAAGATGAAGCAACCTATCGCGAAGAAGCTCAGGCCCGCGATGATGCCAAGTTTGTAGCTGAACTTCTTGATGAACAGCGACGCCGGAATGGCGATGAGGAAGTAGCCGCCGTAGAACGCGCTTTGCACGAAGGCGGTGGCGAGGTCGCTCAAGGAGAACACGGCTTTGAACTGGGTGATGAGAATGTCGTTCAGGCTCGAAGCGATCGCCCAGATGGCGAACAGTACCGAGGTCATGGCGAACTGCAGCACCGGCGTACGGTTGAGATAGCCGTCGGGGAATTCAATCCAACGTTGTTTTTTCGGCTGTGCGCCGTCGGAAGCAGGTTCTGCGGAGGCGTTGGGGCTGGTGGGGCTGGTGGCGTCGATCGTTTGTGCATCGATTGGCCGTGTCATGGTTGCCTTCTTCTTCTGTGATGTGCAACCGTAACGGTGGTAAAGCTTGGGTTGGCCCTGAACGTTACGGCTACGTTGTTGCATACGCTTGTTCCGCCTTGCGTGTGGTACCGTGCGTGCCACATGTCGGTGGATTTGTCGCCGTAACCCGCAATTCGCGTTTGCTTAGGCCAACGAGATCGATGCGCATTGCGTTTGACGCGCATCGAAGGATTTCGATGATGGTTATGTATTGATCGGTCGGTTTATGGGTGGTATGTGTTCCGGCCGCCGTGGCGGCCGGAATGTCTTATAGCACTTGGCAGAATTCGATGGTCTCGTGGTTCGGGCCGAGCACGTTGAAGTAGCGGATGCCGTTCTCGTGGAATGTATCGATATGTTGCACCGAACCTTCCACGAAGTTCAGCCCCAGCTTCTCGGCTTCCTCGAACGCCTTGTCGATGTCGGTGACGTCAAGTGCGAAATGATTGATCGCGCCGGTCGCGTTCGCCGGCTGATCCATGGTCCACACCTCCAGTGTGAGATTGTTCAGATGCAGGAACGTGCAGCGGTCTTCGCCGTTCGGGTAAATGCCTTCACATTCGAAGCCGAGCTTCTCGTAGTACGCGATGGTGCCTTCGAGATCATTGGTGGGAATACCGACGTGACCGACTCCGGTGATGTGTTCGCGAACGCTCATATGCAAGCCTCCATTGCCTGACTATTTTTTCGGTTCAACGGGCTGTTGTTGAACTGACTAGAACGATAGCACGTTTTTCCTTTCAACGGAAAACGTTTTCTGATTTCGGCGTGTCAAAGGATTGACGTGAGTGATTGAAGTCGTCTTGAAGGATTTTATTCTGCCATGGCTTGTTGCCTGTGGAGTGTCTCGTGGTGCGCGACACGCCGTGATTTGGCAATCAGACTTGATTCGCGTATTCTTTCTTCTTGCGGCGATCAGAGCCTAGGTGAAACGCCCGGTTCCATTCCGAACCCGGAAGCTAAGGCCTAGTACGGCGATGGTACTGCACTCGGAAGAGTGTGGGAGAGTAGCGCGTCGCCGCGTTTACTCTTTATAATCCCGAGTTGAGCATGGCTCCTCGGGATTTTTGCTATTCGGATGATAATGCAGTCTGTGATGAGTTAGGTCCTGCCAATCATGAATCGTGCCGATGCCTGCGATGCGACTCTGTGATGCGACAGGGGGCTGGATTTGTTGGTGGCAGTCAAGTCGCTGTCGACGTTCCATCGCCATTGTCGTATCCGCATGCGGTAAAGCCTGACCTGCGCGTGATGTTGCTGACAGACCGGGTTGACGTATTCGGGATCCAACCATTCCATCGAGATTCCGGATGACCGGGGGATTGTTGGGGAACTTAAAGAATGTTGCCCATTAAGTCGTGCGTTATGCGGATTGATAGGGTCTTCGACGTGTTGCCGTGCATGCAGACCCTCCTTATAGAGGGATTGTCGGGGGGTGATAAATGTTACAAAGAACAGTATGAGAAGTTTCCTGTGCCCGTGGAGACCTTCGCTTGCGGCTTGAACGGAACTTCTCCATGGGATGATGAGCGGGCGGCTCTGTGTTGGTGTCTCTTGCGGTAGGTGGTGCCTGTAACGAGATACCATCTGGAGGTGAGGACGATGGCGTATCAAATTACCGTGAAGAAGTTGCGGCGGCATATTCAGCGGTATGAATGGCGTTTGGAACGCGTCGACGGCGGTTTCCTCACCGTGGTGAAGACGGGTAGGAGCTTATCTCGCAAGTGGGCCAAGAAATCCGCACTTCGGGCGATGGAATGTGAGAGGCGTCGTCTTGCAGTGTGACTGGATGTTGGTGGCTTTGAGCTTCCCCGAATTGAACCCGATCGCTTGTTGATTTTGTGCATGATGATACTCCTGTGGCCGTGGAAGGGTCTGATGTGTTCGACCAAACTGTTGGAGAATCTAATTGGACTTATGAACAAACGTATTGATAAGACATATGTGGTTCGGATTATCGATCAAAGGTGTTGAGGGGGCGGATGTTTGCAATACAGTCGAACGCCACCGCGCGGTTGGGTCGCACAATGCGGTCAGATATTACACCACACCGTGTGCCACCGCGCAATTGAACTGGGCGCGGCTGCGTAGCCGTTGCATTTAGTCGATCGGCAGGGTGGATTCGCGCTGGATGAGTCGACAGGGCAGGTAGTCGACGCCATGATGCGGATTGCCATTGATGGCGTCCATCAGGTATCGTGCGGCACGACGGCCTATCTGTTCCGTATCGTTATCGATACTGGTGAGCGGCGGACGTGAACTGGTGGCGAGCACATCCCAGTTGTCGTGCCCGATTACAGCCACGTCATTCGGAATGCGCAGGTTCGCCTCCTTTAAAGCATCGATGCAGCCGCGTGCCAGCTGATCGCTCTGGCATACAACAGCATCGAAATCGACGTCTTGGTCGAGGAGCAGCCGTGTAGCCGCCCGTCCCCAGTTCTCGTCCCAACGGCCGTATCTAATCGGCCCGGCAGGTTCTAGACTCACTTCAGCCAAGGCTTCCATCGCGCCTTTGGTGCGATCGGCTGTTGCGGTGTAGGTTTCGTCTCCGCCGATGATTGCGATCTTATGTTTGCCGCAGGAAATGAGATGATTGACGGCCATACGTCCCGCCTCAACGTTGTCGCAGGTTACGGAACAGTCATCAGTATCTGTGGATGGGCCATATACGTAAACCAAGGGGACGCCCCAGTCGTGCCCTAAAGAGGAGCGGGGATTGGTTTCACGCTGTACGATTAGCAGGCCATCCACTTTGAGGGAAAGCAGTTTTTCCACGTGGATGCGTTCCAACGCGTCATCCCCTCTGGCGTTGGCCAGCAGCACGGAAGTGGATTGGGTGCGAAGCTCGTTTTCGGCTCCGATAAGGATTGGTGTGGAGAAACGTCCCTGCAAATCAGACGTAATCAGTCCTATGGTCCCGGAATGACCTTTTGCCAAGGATTGCGCCAGTTTGTTCGGAGAATAGTTGAGTTGATGGGCGGCTGCGATGACGCGTTGCCTGGTTTGCTCGCTGACTCGGGGTTTGCCGTGAAGTGCTTTCGATGCTGTTGCGAGTGATACGTTGGCTAGGGTGGCTACGTCTTCCAGGCGACTTGTCAAGTGGATGTCCTTATCCATGGGGTCCATCCTTTCCCGGCGGTCGAGGGGCCGTCGCCATGTGTCGGCATTGTCGTGAATGCCGTTTTTTTCTAGAGAATTGTACCGACTGATGTTGGTGTTTTCCCTCTATGTTTATAGTGCGTTTTACCATTCTATCAAATACCGCGAAAAAATATGAAACAGTTTTCGCATTTCAATTTTTGCTTGCGTTCATGTGCTTTGATGTCTCTATTGAGTAATGAGAAATACTGGAATAGCAGTAGTTCTAGCGTGTCGAAGTCACTCTGGGTGGCTTGATGAAATGATTTTGAAAAAAGGAAAATTTACTGTATTATGAAAGGGCTTTCGCAGTTTTACTCGATGGAGAAGACTACTGGAGGAAGTATATGGCGGAGATGCCGCCCGATTGCCTCGACGCTGAGTGCGATAGGAGAAAGAAGTAAACAATGCTCTCTTTTAACAAGATCACCCGAGTCGTAGCCGGTTTTGCCGCAACCGCGCTGCTTATTCCGATGGCTGCTTGCGGCACCAGCGGTGGAAACTCATCCACCGCCGATATTCCTACGGCGGGTACGGATGACGGCACCGAGATTACGCTGTGGACACGTTCTCCGCTGGAACGTCAGGCCAAGAATGCGGTCTCTGCTTACAATAAGTCCCACAAGAACCAGGTGAAGCTGGAAATCATTCCGAACGATGATATGGAAGGCAAGGTAGGCGGCGCGTCCCAGACCGACTCCCTTCCGGATATCCTCGCAGGCGACGTGGTCCGTATTCCGTACTGGGCTTCCGAAGGCATCTTCACCGACATTACCAAGCAGATTGACGGCCTCGACAACAAAGCCGATCTGCAGCAGGGACATATCGAGGCTGGCACCGTTGATGGCAAGGAATACACCCTGCCATTCATCACAGACGTTTCCGTGATGGTGTGGAACAAGGACCTCTACAAGAAGGCCGGACTCGATCCGGAAAAGGGTCCGAGCACCATTGCCGAATTCGTTGAGCAGGCCAAGAAGGTTGCGGCCCTCAACGAAGACGGCATTGCCGGCTCCTATCTGGCGGGCCAGTCCGGTGGCGCGCTCGTGTTTGACCTGTTCCCGTCCGTTTGGGCCGACGGCGAAAGCGTCATGAACGAAGACGGCACCGAAGCCACTTTGGACAACGATTCCATGAAAGCCGTTCTTGATGCCTATAAAGAACTCGCCGACACTACCAACGGACTCGGTGCGGGTTCCAAAGAAGAGACCGGCGCAACTTGGACCGCCCCGTTCGCCAACGGCAAGATCGGTGTCATGCCGTATCCGAACACCTCATCCACCGCTCTATTTGAGGCTGAGAAAGATGGCGGCTTTGAAGTCGGCGTAACCCCGATTCCTGGTACCAAGGAAGGCAAGACCTCTACCTTCCTCGGCGGCGATGCCATGGGTATCTCTAAGGATTGCAAACATGCCGCTCAGGCTTGGAACTTCCTCGCATGGCTCATGAGTTCCGGCGCTCAGAAGGAAGTCTTTGCCAACAACGGAGACACCGCTTCCAATATCCAGACCCTGAAGACCGCATACAACGATGCCGATCCTCGCGTCCGGACTATCAACTCCGTTATCATCGATGGCCACGGTAAGACCCCGAAGTCCGTGTCCTTCAACGAGGCCTTCAATGCGGCTGGTTCTCCATGGCAGTTGCTGGTTCAGAACGCGGTCTGGGGCAACGGCGATCTCAAGGCTGACAATCAGGCCGTTTCCGAGGTCCTCGGTCAGTGATCGTCACGAACTTCATCCCACATCCTTCCCTTCCATAGCGATTGAACATAGATAACTGAAAACAGGCCACATTTGTGGTCTGCCATGAGAGTCGCCGGCACCATTGGATACTGTCCGGTCTGCGGCTCTTATGGCGGATTTCGAAGAGGTCTTCCTGACAATGAAATTCCAAGGAGAGAAAAATGTCCACTATTGCTAAGGGCACCGCATCAGCGAGGACGTATCGTTCAACGGCTAGGGTGGAAGCAACCCGCCGTGGTTGGCTGTATGCGCTGCCCGACTGGCTGATGATCATCATCTTGTTCTTCATGCCGATAGTTCTGCTAATCATCATGGCATGCTCGCGTTGGTCTCTCATGGGAGGCAACCAAGGCGTCAACTTCCCGGAGAACTTCGTCAAGGTATTTCGGAACAAGCTATTCGGCGGTTCCATTCTGTTTACTCTTGAATATACGTTGATCGTAACTGTCTTCCTGCTTGTGCTCGGTCTCTGTCTGGCGCTGATCGTGCAGGAAAGCACCAAGTGGAACAATTTGTTGCGTACCTGCTTCCTGTTGCCATCCGCAACCGGTCTGGCGTCCGCGTCGCTTCTTTTTTACGCGCTGTATTCTCCCCAGGTTGGCCCCGTAACGAAAATCATGAGCTTCTTCGGCCTGATGAACGCTAACAGTTCCGTGCTTGCCACGGGTCATAGCGCTCTGTGGGCCACCATCGTCGTCATCGTCTGGCGATTCTCTGGCTATTACATGTTGCTCATGATGATTGGTCTGCAATCCATCTCCGGTGATTTGTACGAAGCCGCCCGCATGGATGGTGCCGGTACTTGGCGTATCTTCCGATCCATCACCTTGCCGTTGATGAAGCCGACCATTGTGATGTGCCTGGTCTACTGTGTCACTGGCTCCATCCTAGCTTTCGACCAGTTCTTTATTCTGACCAAGGGCGGTCCGAACAACTCCACCATGACCGTGGTGCAGCTCATCTACAACTTCGCTTTCGATTCCAAGAAAGACCTCGGCATGGCGGCCGCGCTGTCCCTGATAGTGCTTGCGGCCCTGGTGATCATCAATTCCATCCAGTTGCGTGGCATGCGCGACAACACCAAATAAGAGAAGCGAGACATCATCATGATTACTCCGCTGTGGAAGCGTATCATCGCCCGTGTGCTTGAGGGGTTGCTCGCCCTCGTATTCATATCACCGCTAATATGGGTTGTGGTCTGTTCCTTCAGCCCGCAACCAGGTTCCGCCCAGTCTGATGGGTGGGGCGTTAATAACTACCTGACCTTGTTCGGATATCAGGAAGGTCTGCCTCGGTATCTGCTCAATTCGATCATGGTGACGGCGGTGGCCGTCGTGTTTTCGGTGGTGGTCTGCACCCTCGCGGGCTACTCCTTCTCTCGATTCGACTATCCGGGCCGTAATCTCGGCTTCATGGTGACGCTTTCCATCCTGATGGTTCCGTATGCGTCTCTGCTGATTCCGCTCATGGTCTGGTACAAGAACATCGGACTGAACGACACTCTGCTCGGCGTCGGACTGGTCATCACCCTGTTCCAGCTGCCGATGTCCACCTTCATCATGCGCAACGCGTTCGACGCCATTGCGAAAGACATGGAGGAAGCCGCCTTGGTGGACGGCTGCAATTCCCTGCAGGCGTTGATGAAAGTCCTCGTGCCGGTCGTCAAGCCATCCATGGTCACCGTCGGTCTGCTGGCATTCCTCGAAGCGTGGAACAACTTCATGATTCCGCTGTACCTGTCTTCCTCGAGCAAGGCCACGCTGCCGCTGGCGCTCGTCAATATGCGCCAGCAGGTCATGGGCGTCATCGACTACGGTGCAACCGAAGCCGGCGTCGTCATACTGCTCATCCCCTGCGCCATCTTGTTCCTTGCGTTGCAGAAGTACTATGTCAAGGGTTTCATGGCCGGAGCTGTGAAGGGCTAATTATGAGTGTAACAATCACCTCACCTTTCTGGAAAAAGCGCCGCGAGCAAATCGTCGAATCCGTCATTCCGTACCAATGGGGCGTAATGAACGACGAAATCGAGACGGAAGTCCCTGATGACCCGGCCGGCAACCAGCTTTCCGACAACAAAAGTCGCGCCGTGGAAAACCTGAGAATCGCCTCGGGCGATGAAACCGGCGAATTCCACGGCATGGTCTTCCAGGATTCCGACATCTACAAATGGTTGGAAGAAGCCGCATACGCGCTGTCGTACCATCCGGATGGGCAACTGCGCGAACTGTGCGACCGTACGGTCGACCTCATCGCGCGTGCGCAACAGCCGGATGGCTACCTGGACACCCCATACCAGATCAAAACCGGAGAATGGGCGAACCGTCAACGGTTCAGCCTCATCCAACAAAGCCACGAAATGTATGTGATGGGCCACTATATCGAAGCGGCGGTCGCATACCATGACGTGACCGGCAATCAGCAGGCGCTCGACGTGGCCTGCCGCATGGCCGATTGTTTGGATGCGAACTTCGGACCGGAGGACGGCAAAATCCACGGAGTCGACGGACATCCGGAAATCGAACTGGCGCTCGCGAAACTGTATGACGTTACCGGAGAGGAACGCTATCTCAAGCTGGCTCGATACCTGCTCGACGTACGCGGCGAAGATCCGGACTTCTATTCGAAACAGCTGGCATCCGTTGATGGCGACTACATCTTTCGCGACCTCGGCTTCTACAAGCCGGAATATTTTCAGGCCGCGGAACCGATTCGCAATCAGCAAGATGCCAACGGGCATGCCGTGCGGGTTGTGTATCTGTGCACAGGAATGGCGCATGTAGGCCGCCTTACGGGAGATCGGGGTCTTCTTGACGCGGTCCATCGAATGTGGAACAGCATCGTCGGCAAGCGCATGTACGTTACCGGCGCAGTCGGCTCGACCCACGTGGGGGAGTCGTTCACCTATGATTACGATCTTCCGAACGACACCATGTACGGAGAAACGTGCGCATCCGTGGGCATGAGCATGCTTTCGCGCCAGATGCTGCTTCTCGAACCAAAGGGCGAATACGCCGACGTGCTTGAACGGGAACTATTCAACGGGGCCATCGCCGGCATCAGTCTCGACGGAAAGCAGTACTACTACGTGAACGCGTTGGAATCAACGCCTGACGGGCTTGACAATCCCGACCGCCACCACGTGCTCTCCCACAGGGTCGATTGGTTCGGCTGCGCATGCTGCCCTGCAAACATCGCGCGTCTCATCGCGTCGGTGGACAGGTACATGTATACGGAGCGAGACGGCGGAAAAACCGTGCTTTCGCACCAGTTCATCGCAAACGAAGCAACCTTCGATTCGGGACTGTACGTTGTGCAACGCTCCGACATGCCATGGAGCGGCCACGTCGAATTCGAAGTGAATCTTGCGGAAGGTGCACAACCTGTGCGTTTCGGCGTGCGCATTCCATCGTGGTCCGCGAATGCATACGCGCTCGCCGTTGATGGCGAGCCATGTGAAAAGAATGTTGAAGACGGATTCGTCTACTTCGATGTTTTCGCAGGTCAGACCTTGCGATTAACGCTTGATTTAGACATGTCGGTCAAGCTGATACGCGCCAATTCCCATGTTCGCAGTGATGCCGGAAAGGTTGCCATCATGAGAGGGCCGCTGGTGTATTGCGCCGAGCAAGTCGACAACGAGGGCGATTTGTGGACATATCGTTTGACGGACGATGCGAGAGGTGCTGACGCCAAGACCGAGTATGAGCCCGATTTGTTGGGCGGGGTCGAGACGATTGTGATTCCGGCGATTCGTGAGGCTTCTGACGCTGATGGCTCTCCGTTGTATTCGGAATCGGAGGCGTGCCGTCAATGGGAGGGGTCGAGCTTGAAGCTCGTGCCGTACTACGCATGGGCGAATCGTGAGCCGGGGCAGATGTCCGTTTGGATTCGCCGATAGCGGCATCATGAATCTTGTTTTTCGTGAGGTTTTCATGAAAAGCGAGGAGCGGAATGCCGAAGATTGGAGCCTGAGGCAAACCGCTGAAGGAAATGGGAGGTCGGCCACCCTGTAACAAGGGTGGCCGGTTTTCATTATCGCGTGATAGCGTATGTGAATCGAAAAGGAGAAATATTTTTCATATTTTCGCAAGTGATCTCAACGAAAAACTACATAAAATAAAAATTGTGAAAAAATTTCGCATCAAGTATACTTGCTGTTGTCTGGCAAGTGCTCCAATCTAAACTTGCTGAACATCAATCTCATTTCCTCAATAGTCAGGAAGCGCGGATACGGCCGCGTTTCATCGACGGTAAGCCAATGACGGCTTGTAACAGGAGAAAAGATGCAACCGAGAAGAAAGAAAAGGATAGTAGCGTCCATGGGCGCCTTAGCTGCGGTGGCGACGTTGCTGACTGGTGGCGTCGTTTCGGCATATGCCAATGGTGCTACTTCCAATCCAAATGCCGACATGGAGTATCCGAGTTTCAAAGGAGATGCGGATCCGGTTCCATCAGCCGGAGTCTCCTATAACCCCTCAACCAGCTATTTGAAGCAAGTCTTCGATGAAGATGTTGCCAACGGTGCCGGTAACGACACGTCGCATGATTTCTGGATCGATGAAATGCTTACCAGAAAGAGCTCTGAGCCGGTCGGAACCGGAAGCAACGACGCTGGCGAATACTGGTTCGAAGGCGCTGATCGCAACGAATATCTGTTCAGCCGTGGTCGCGCGGCATACATGTACAGTCATAAGCCCGGCTCCTTGGGATTCGTCGGCAATGCGGCCTACTGGGACGAAACCGGCAACGACGGATTTACGGTTGGAGTGAGTGCAAACGGCGCCAAAATCGCATTGTCGGAACAGGTTGACCAGCGCAAGCAGACACCCAGCTATTTCACCACGGTTTTCTCCAATGCGGACGAATCCATCACAATCACGGAAGTCAAGTACATCACCTACAACAACGTGATGGTGGCCAACTTCGCCGTGTCCAGCGCTACAGACGCTGAAATCGTTTTGACTGCGGCTTCACCATTCGCTCAGGAAGGTGAGGATGGAGCCGCCGAACTGACCGGCAGAACAAACGTCAAAAACGATCTGACCACCATCTATCCGAGGTTCTCAGGCAATGGCTTCACCGCCAAAGACGGCAAACTCATGTCGACCATAAGCATCAAGGCCGGTGAAGAGCGGACCACCAAGCTGCAGTTGGGGCTGATTGCCAACGAGCTCCCCGACTCCACCGGCGAATACGAAGCCCGATTCAACGGCAACCTGATCGATCCGGCCGCCTCCTACAAGGATTCCGTAACCACGTACAACCAGTGGTGGTACGAGAACATACCGTACGTAGAAACACCGGAACACAACATCGACAAAACCGTCTTCTACCGTTGGTGGCTGAGCCGCTTCAACATGCTCGACGCCAACATGCCGGGTAATACTTTCCAATATCCGACGTCCATCGAAGGCGTTCTCGGATACAACAACCAAATCGTGCTGACGTCCGGCATGTTCATCAACGACACCAAGTGGCTGCGTAACGCCGAATACTCATACGGCACTTGGGTTTCTGCCGGCCAGACCGCCAAGAAAGGCAAATCCGGGTACTACTACTATCATGACAATCCGGGCGATCCGGCCAACTGGAACCATAGCTACACGCAGTACATCACCAAGGCGGGCTGGGACTCCTACATGGTTCATGGCGGACCATCCTCACTGGCCGAAGCGCTGGGCGACTATGGTTCACAGGATGTCAAAGGCCTGCTTAATTCGAAGGACGAGCCGGACAACAACGACAATCAGAACGACAACGGCAATAGCCTGATTGACTGGTCCTGGTGGTCGATGACCGGCAACGACGCCGACGCGGTCTCATTCTCCGAGCCCGGACGTTCCGGACAACGTATGGATCGTGCGGACGGTTCGGCCAACATGTGGGCGAACGCCAATGCCGCAGCCAAGGCGTACTCGGCCGCGGGAGATACCGGCAAAGCGGAGGAGATGCGGGAAATCGCCGACAGCATCAAGCAGGATGTGCTCGACAACCTCTGGGACTCCGACAGCAAGCTGCTGCTGCACAAGTGGATCAGCGACGGATCGTTCGCCAAATATAAGGAACTCAACAATTACTATCCGTACTCCGAAGGATTGATGCCTACCGGAAACGACGACTACGACAGTGCTCTTCGTTTGTTCGCGGATGCCGACGAGTTCCCGATCTTCCCGTTCTTTACGGCCAATCAGGCCGATAAGAAGGCACTGAATTTCCCCGGTTCCAACAACTTCTCGATTATCAACGCAACTCCGTTGCTGCAAATCTATTCGGCCGGCATCCGCGACTACAACGCGGCCGACAACGGATACATCACCAACGAGTCATACAAGAAGCTGCTGTACTGGGTCGCATTCTCCCACTATCAGGGTGGCGACAACCGTTACCCTGATCAGAACGAGTTCTGGAACATGGATAACAACTCGTCCGGAAGCACCATTCCGGAAAAGAACGGTGATGCTTCCAAGAACGGCGGCAAGATCACGTACCGTTCCTGGATACACCACACCCAGCTCGGCACCACCAACTGGACCGTTATCGAGGACGTCGCCGGCGTTGTTCCTCGTGAAGACAACAAGATCGAACTGAATCCGATCGAGATTCCGGATTGGAACCATTTTACGGTGAACAACCTGAGCTACCACGGCAAGGATATGTCAATCGTCTGGAACAACGACGGAACGTACGACGTTCCGAAGGGATATACCCTGTACCTTGACGGAAGTGCGGTGTTCACCTCCGACAGGCTTGCGCATCTCATCTACGATCCCGCAAGCGGAACGATTGAAGTGAAGGATGATTCCGGTGCCAAGATCAGTGGTGCCGTCGCCGCTTCCATGCCGAACGCCAACGAAGTCTCTTACGGTTCCACCAGCCGCATCACCCAGATTTTCGCGCAATCCGGCCAGAACGTTGACGAGGCTTCCCGGAGTCAGGCCAACGTGGCACAGAATGCAGATGTGGAAGCCACTTACGAGACCAAGGGATATCCGGCGGCCAACGCCGTGGATGGCACGAACGTCATGGAATCGTTCTGGGGAACCAAGGGAACGGAAAACGCCAAGGATTCGATCATCGTCAAATTCAAGGGCGGCGCGCAAACCATTGATGATGTCCGTCTCTACTTCTACCAGACATCTTCCAGCCAGACGATTTCCGGTTACAGTGAACCATCCGTATATACGCTGGAATTCCAGAATGAAGCCGGAGAATGGCAGGTACTGCCGAACCAGGTGCGTACACCCACGTACGCGGGCGCGAACTATAACCGTGTGCAATTCGATCCAGTGAACACTCAGGCCATCCGCGTCACATTCACGCCTCAGTCGGGAATGGCCGTGGGCGTTAAGGAAATTCAGGCGTACGACACTGGCATCAGACCGGACGAAGAACCGACCAATGCCACTCCTGAAGTCGACGCATACGTGTCGAGCAGCACTTCTTCCGGAGCTCAGATCGTTGGTTCCGTGAAGGATGACGGATTGCCGAATGGCGAGATCATCTCGAAGTGGGAACAGGTTTCTGGTCCGGAAAACGGTGTTGCGAGATTCGTCGATGGGCAGGCTACGAGCACAACCGTCACCTTTAATAGGGAAGGCGATTACGTACTCAGACTCTCCGCGTCTGACGGTGAAAAGACCGGAGAGAAACTGGTGACCGTGCATGGTATTCCGTCCGACGGAACGGTCAACGTGGCTCCCCAATCTTCCGCCACCGCAAGCTATACGAATGTGTGGCAGCCGAAGGACAATGCCAAGAAGGTCATTGACGGACAGGTTGTATATACCAATACGCCAAACGAAACCTGGAACAATTGGGGCGATTCCACCGGCGAAGACGCAACGCTACAACTTGAATGGGACGGTTCCATACCGCTCAAGAAGGCGAAACTGTACTTCTGGACTGACCACGGTGGAGTCCCGATGGTCAAATCCTGGAGGCTGCAGTATGCCGATGCCGATGGAAACTGGAAGGACGTCAAGCTTGCGGACGGGCAGTCCTACACCACCGTGGAAAACCAGGGTAACGAAGTGAAGTTCGCTGAAACGGTTGAAACCAGCAAGCTTCGCATAGTGTTCCCGAAGGGCTCCTATGTGGGCGTCAGTGAATTCGAAGCATATGCTCTCGATCCAGTAAGCGTGAGTGACGTGAACCGTATGGTCAAGACCGGTACCAAGGCATCCGATCTTGCACTGCCGACCATGGTCAGCGCCGCCTACACCGACGGTACCCGTCGTAATTTGGCCGTCACTTGGGGCAAAGTGACCGACGAACAGCTTGCTTCCGATTCGCGGTTCACGGTATCCGGTGTCGTTGCCGGCGCTCTCGCTGGGGCGAAGGCGATTATCGGCGTGCGTTCCGACGCGCAGGCCCAGATCTCCGGTGCGGCTCAGCCGCTCGAACAGACTGTTTATCAGAATTCCAAGGCGATTGACCTACCTACCGTGGTACCGGTGCGTTTCCCCAACGGCATGCTCGACGACCGCAAGGTGGTTTGGCGTGACGAATCCGTCAAGTCCATCGATTTGACGAAGATCGGCGATTATGAAGTGCGGGGTTCGGCTGAGGCCTCCAGTTCGGAGGCGAAGATCACCGTGCATGTTGTTGCCGATCCGTCCGATTCCGTGACCCCAGATCCCAAGCCGGGTCCTGACCCGGAACCCGATCCTGGACCTCTTGAGGGCTGGATCGAAGGTAAAGCCTCTGATACGACAGTCAGCGCCGAAGCAAGCTGGTCCCCGGCTGCGGGCAAGCTCAACGACGGCAAGCTCGTCGACGACAACTTCCCAACTGGTGACGACCAGGATGTCAACGCCTATGTATGGGGGACCTGGGGTAAAGCTTCTTCGGGCATGTACGCTCAGTACACTTGGAACCAGACTGCCTTGGTCGATTCCAGCCGTGTGCAGTTCTGGGCGAACATGACCGAAACCAACAAGACCCTCGGTGGTCTGGAGATTCCGACCGAATGGAAGATTCAGTATCTGGCCGAAGATGGCACGTACAAGGATGTTGAAAACGCCAAGTACACCGTGGTCCGCAATGATCCGACTCATCATGCCACTGATGGAGCCAAGGGTTGGAGCGAAGCGATATTCACCCCCGTGAAGACAGCGTCACTCCGACTGGTTCTGGAACCGTATGACGGTGGTACAGGAGCCGGCACTTTCGGTGCGGCTGTCGTGGAATGGGGAGTGCATGCCGTCAAGGAGGAAACTCCGGATCCGCCCACTCCCGCGGTGGACAAAACGAAACTGGAAAGTGCGATCAAGGCTGCCGAAACACTGGAGGAATCACGATTCACCTCAGCTTCCTGGAGTGAATTCGCGGCGATTCTACAGGCCTCCAAAACCGTCCTCGACAATGTCGACGCCACTCAGGATGACGTGGACAACGCCGTCTCGAAGCTGGAGGACAGGCAGAAGGCTCTTGTGGCGCGCGGAGACAAGACCGATTTGCGGCAGTCGTTCGACAATGCCGACGCCATCGACTCGAGCAGGTACACCGATAAGAGTGTGGAGGCCCTCAAGGAAGCCATGCACATCGCGTCGGATGTTCTGAGGAACGAAGATGCCACGCAATCTGAGATCGACGAAGCGACCAAGACTCTGATGGCCACCATAAACGGTCTTGAGACCAAGGGCGATCCGGAGCCGGTCGTTGTGGATGAGTCCGCTCTCAAAACATTGGTTGCACGTGCTGATGCGCTTAAGGGCAGCGACTACACGGAAGCGTCGTGGAAGACATTCTCCGACGTGCTGGCCAAGGCCAAGTCCGTGCTCATGGACGATGCCGTGTCTCAGTCCGATGTGGATGCTGCCGCCTCCAATTTGGAGAAGGCTGCCTCCGCACTGGTCAGGAAGGACGGAAAGTCCGTGAAGGTCGATATCTCCACCGGGGGCCAGGTCAGTGGCAAGAGCCAGGCAATTGGCAATACCGGTTCCAATGTTGCCGTTCTGGCCGTGATGTTGTTGGTCGCAGTGGTTGCCGGGGTGATTGTTCTGCTGATCGTCAACCGTCGCCATGGAACGGAACGTTAGGATTTCTTTCGTCCCTAGCTAAGGTGCCGATTCGGCTTTGTGCGGCCGGAATTGGCACCTTTGCTTTTTGTCTGAAGGCTGTGGCTGATTTGGTGGTTGATTGGCTGGTGATTGGTCTAAAGCTGTCTCTTTTTGATTTTGGAAGCGTTCGCCCCTTTTGTCAGCTGATGCTCAGGTTCTGGAATTTACGATGGTTTTGTTTGTTGCATTGACATAATCAAGGAGGATTGTATGGGCAAACTCATTCTTACTGGCGTTGACGGAAATCTCGGCGGTCAGGCCGCGGACTATCTGTTGGAAATCGCAAAACCGGAGGATTTGATCTTCACCGGTTATAATCCGCAATCACTGGAAAAATATGCTGCAAAAGGCGTGGAAACCCGAATCGCGGACTTCAACAATCGCGAGGGACTGGAAAAGGCGTTCAAAGGCGGCCGCGTGATGGCGCTCATCTCCATGCCGTTCGTGGGAGTCAAACGTCAGCGTGCGCAGGGTAATGCGGTGGATGCGGCAAAAGCCGCCGGTGTGGAGAAAATCGTCTACACGTCGTTGGTGAACGCGGCGGATCCGACCAATCCGAGCGTTGAGAAGAAGGATCATATCTGGACCGAGAAGTTCATCAAGGAAGCTGGTCTCGACTATGTTTTCCTGCGCAATTCGCAATATGCGGAAGCCATGATCACCAACTACTTCACTTACGTGCATATGGGTGGTCCGCTGACGAACAGCCAAGGCGACGGCCTGATGGCGTACATTTCCCGCAAGGATTGCGCCAAGGCAGTGGCGTACGCCTTGGTCGCTAAGGATTCGCATAAGGCGGTTCTCGACATCAACGGTCCGGAATTGATGACCATTTCGAAGTTCTGTGAAATCGGTAATCAGGTTACCGGAAACCATGTGGAATATAAGGCAATCACGGACGAGGAGAATTATCGGGTCTTTGACGCCATGGGTGTTCCTCGCACCACTGATGGCGAGTTCAAGGAAGGGTCCGAAGCTCCATTCTCTTCAGATGGCATGGTTACGTTCGCACAGGCGATTCGCGAAGGCAAGATGGCGATTAAGACTGACGACTTCCAGAAGTTGACCGGTGCCGAACCGTTGAGCGTCAGGTACATGTTCGAGCATGTCGACGAATTCCAGATTGGAGACAGACATTCCAAAGACGCGTGATCCTATACGCTTGAAGTTCATGGTGTTGGGATATATGCGTATGACCTGAAAGTGCCATGCGGAATTGCCGAATGAATCGTGTTCGTCACAGTGCCCCAGATAGGAATCGAACCTACGACACCTTCTTTAGGAGAGAAGTGCTCTATCCACTGAGCTACTGAGGCAACGAAGATATATTCTACACACCTTACGGACGTGGCATGTGCAAAGGCGGTGAATACGGGCGAGATTTCTTTCGCGATGCGGTAGGGTAGGGGCGTTGCGCGGCTTGTGTTCGCGCCGTCATCGGCTGGCATCCATGACATCATGCCGCGCGCAAGGAGGAACTATGGCTCAGGCAGCGAAATCACGTGCGACCCGATCAGCCGGACCGGTCCAACCGATTCGGCTGGTGAATGGTCGTAGGTCGCATCATGTGCGCAACTGTATCTTCGGCATGCTGGCCTGGGTGTTCGCGCTTGCGTCCCTGCTCGGCACGGCTACGCACATTCTTCCGGAATCGATTCAGGCGTGGCCCTATATGCCGGTCGTCGTGTCATTGGTACCGTGGTTCGCCCTTCTTGCCATCGTCGCTTTGGTTCTTGCCGTGATTTCGAGACGTGGCTTTGCCGCAATCATGGCGATCGCAGCAATCGGATTGCAGATATGGTGGCAGTATCCGTTCTTCTACAATCAGACGAAACTGCCTCGCGCCGCGATTGCCGCGGTTTCCGGCGCTTCCATGAACACGGATGACGGGTATGCCCGTCTGATGACATGCAACGTATATAAAGGACGTGCCGATGCGCAGGAGATAGTCGACTTGGTGAAAAGCGAGCATGTGGAAGTGCTTGCCCTGCAGGAGACCACGGATGATTTCGTGGATGCGTTGAACAGGGCCGGCATCGCCGACTATCTGCCATATTCGCAGGTTTCCAGTTCGGATGGCGTCTACGGCAACGGTTTGTGGTCGGCGACCCCGCTTGGCGACCCTGCGGATGATGATGTGGATTCCAGCGCTTCGTTCATGCCGGGTGGCACGGTGAGCTTCAACGGCGGCACCACGCCCGTCCGTTTCGTTTCCGTGCACACCACTTCGCCGACCCGAAGCCGCTGGCAGCAGTGGAGGCGATCCCTGGATGAACTGGCCCGTATGAAATTCAATACCGATACCCGGTACATTTTCATGGGTGATTTCAATGCCACCTACGACCATACGCCGTTCAGGGATTTTCTTGGGAATCGTTTCATCGATGCGTCCAGGCAGGCGGCCGGCGGTTTCGTGTTCTCATGGCCTGCGGATATTGATTATGTGCCGACCTTCGCCGGAATCGATCACATCGTGCTCGACTCCGGCATGTTGGCGGGGCAGGTGAAGTCGGAGAAGATTGACGGCTCCGACCACAAGGCCCTGCTGGCGACGGTGCAGATCAGCTAGTTCAGGACAGGTTGTCCTGAGTTCCTGCGGTATTCGCGGCCGTGGCCTGTTCGGCCTGGGCTGCGTCAAGCTTGGCTCGAACCTCGCCCAGCAGGCTCTGCGCCCGCTTGGCAAGGGCCTCTCCGATTTCCCATTGGCGCATGGACTGATCGAGGTTAAGGCCGCCGGCTTCCAGCGCCTGGACGGCTTGGATGAGTTTGTCGCGTGCCTCTTCATAAGGCATCTGCTCGATGGCCTCGCGTTCCTTGTCGGTGAGGCTGGAGGCCGGGGTGCTGGTTTCACTGGTCATGTTGACTCCTTGCTGTAGTCGCGGTTTTGACTTCGGAGACGACCATGCCGTGCTTCAGGGTCATGGTGAGCTCGTCCCCGGGTTTGACGTTGTTCGCGTCGTCGATCACATGCCCGTCGGCGCTTTGGATTACCGCATAGCCGCGGTTGAGGGTGGATTGCGGGCTGAGGGCCGTCAGGGATGCGCGTGAGCGTTCGATGGTCAGGCTGGCGTCGTCGAGAATGCGGGTCAGTCCGATGCGCATACGGCTCCGGGCGTCATCGAGGAACCGTTGATGCGGTTCCAGCATGGTCAGCGGCTGTGTCAGGCTTGGCCTGTTCGCGTAGCCTTCGACCAGTCGCATCTCGTTGGCGATCGTCGCGTCGATGCGCATGCGCATGCGTTGCAGATGCACGTTGATCAGTTGTGTCTGCTCATTGACGTCAGGCACCACTTTCTTGGCGGCGTCGGTGGGGGTGGAGGCGCGCAGGTCGGCTACCAGGTCGAGCAGGGTCCAGTCATCCTCATGTCCGATGGCCGAGATCAAAGGGGTCTGTGCCGCCGCGGCGGCTCGCACCACACCTTCGTCGGAGAATCCGATGAGATCTTCGAAGGCGCCGCCGCCCCTGGCGACGATGATTACGTCGACATCCGGGTCGGCATCCATCGCACGGATGGCGGCGACCACGTCGGACGGGCATTGCTCGCCTTGCACGTGTACGTGCATCACCTTGAAATTCGCTACCGGCCAGCGCAGGCGTACGTTGGTGATCACATCGCCTTCCGCACGTGCCTGAGGGGCGCAGATCAGGCCGATGCAATGCGGGAATTCCGGAAGCGGCATTTTGCGGTCGATATCAAACAGGCCTTCGCCTTTGAGCTTTTTGCGCAGCTCGTCGATCATCGCCTTCAGACTGCCGCCTGCGCCGGCTGCGATGATTGCGTCACCTCTGAGCGAAAGCGACGTGCGTTTCATCCACAGATTCGGCTTGCCGTGGATGATCACACGATCGCCCTGCACAAACGGCGTGGCGGCCGCCGCGAATTGGCCGAAGCCATTGACTTCCATCGCGATGTCCTGATAATCGTCGCGCAGGGTGAGATAGGCGCTGCCCGCACGGCGGGTGTTGATCTGTGTGATCTGCCCGGCCACCCATACGGAAGGCCAACGCTCGACGGCCATATGGAATTTCTCGCTGAGCATACTTACCGGCCAAGGATTATCCGCTGTGGTTTCGCTGGCAAGGCGGGGAAGCTGTTCAGGCTGTTTGAGGCCCGGCTGTGGCTGCGACTGCGTTGCCATGGGGTTGTATCCCGGAGTCCAAGTCATGTTGTCAAGATTCCTCCATCTTGCGGACAATGACGGCCCGGAAAACGGCGTTCGCCATGTATGGATCGCACGCGGTTGCGCACGCCTACCCCCGCGTATATAGTCCTCTGTGGAGCAAATGCCAAACGACACTCCGGAACCGGTATCGTTACCTTTGTCACACAAATCAGATAATGGCGGAATGGCGCCGAAAAGTGCCATATCTAGTTCCTATGGCGGCGTGCCTCTACTAGATATAGTGCTGGGGATGACGTAGAGTACTTGAAGCCGATATAAACAGGACATGCGATGCGAAGCATGGAGACCAGTCGGAAGGCCCGACTCGGAAAGGACGAGAAATGGAAACTCAGGTTCTGGGCGCGATGAACGCGACCTCCGCAACCACTGCGGAGAAAGTGCTCGTCGAGAAGCGCGATGGTCGTGTGGTCGATTTCGATCCGATTAACATCATCAGCGCGGTGAAGTCCGCCTTCGCCGATCTCGACAAGAAGATCGGCCCGCAGGAAGAGCAGATGATCCGTGGTATCGCCAACCAGGTCGAGGCTGAGATCAAGGAACGCTACAACGGTCCGGCCAAAATCGAGGACATCCAGAATCTTGTGGAGCATGGCCTGATCGAGGATCACCTGTACGACGTGGCCCGCACCTACACCAACTATCGTCTGAACAAGGATATCGAACGCGCCAAGGCCACCGATATCAACGAGGCCGTAAGCCGACTGGTGAATCGTGACGAATCCTTGGTGCGTGAGAACGCCAACAAGGATTCCAACGTGTACTCCACCCAGCGTGACCTGCTGGCCGGAGCCGTCTCCAAGGCATCCGCCTTCTCCATGCTGCCGGATGCCGTGTCGAACGCGCATATGAAGGGCGACATCCACTTCCATGATGCCGATTACTCGCCGTTCACCGCACAATCCAACTGCTCGCTGCCGAGCTATTGGGATATGCTCGCCAACGGCTTTACCTTGGGCAACGCCCCGATGGGTTCGCCGAACAGCATCAGCATTGCGGCCACGCAGATCACCCAGATCATGAAGGACGTGGCCTCCAGCCAGTACGGAGGGCAGACCGCCAACCGTGCCGACGAGCATCTGGCCGAATACGCCAAGAAGGATTACGCCAAGTTCCTGGAGCAGGCCCACGAGATCATGCCCGACGACCTGCCGATCGAAATCGCCGAGCGTCAGGTCACATTGTCCAAGAACGTCGAGCCGAAGCGCCTGCACTTCGAGGCCGATCGTGCTCCGCTGCCGATGGACGAGCCGTTCCACAAGGAAGCCGGACGCCTGGAACAGTTGCGCGAGGTCTGGGCGAAGATCCAGACCCGCAAGGCCATCTATGACGCCATGCAGACCATGGAATACCAGATCAACTCCAACCGTGTGTCCAACGGGCAGACCCCGTTCGTGACCGTCGGTTTCGGTTTGGGCACCGACTGGTTCTCTCGTGAGGTACAGCGTGCCATCTTCCTCAACCGCATCCGCGGCCTCGGTTCCGAACACCACACCGCCATCTTCCCGAAGCTGGTGTTCTCCGTCAAGCATGGCATCAACGCCGACGAGGGCGATCCGAACTACGACATGAAGCAGCTCGCGCTCGAATGCGCCACCAAGCGCATGTACCCGGATGTCATCTTCTACGAGAACATCGTGAAGATCACCGGATCCTTCAAGGCTCCGATGGGCTGCCGTTCCTTCCTGCAGGGATGGATCGACCCGAAGACCGGCGAGGACGTCGAAGACGGCCGTATGAACCTCGGCGTCGTGACCGTGAACGTTCCGCGCATCGCGTTGGAATCCCACGGCGACAAGGAACGTTTCTGGAAGATCTTCGACGAGCGCATGGCCGTCGCCCATCAGGCATTGCAGTACCGCATCATGCGATGCAAGCAGGCCGCACCGGTCAACGCCCCGACCCTGTTCCGCTTCGGTGCATTCGGTCGTCTTGGTGCCAGCGACAGCGTCGACCAGCTCTTCCGCAATGAACGCGCCACCGTATCCCTCGGATACATCGGCTTGTATGAGGCGACCAGCGTGTTCTATGGCAAGAATTGGATGCGCGACCACGGCTGGGACCCGCAGGGTAAGGAATTCGCCCTGTCGATCGTGCGCCGCATGAACGAATTGTGCAAGGAATGGTGCAAGGCCGAGGGGTATCACTATTCCGTGTACTCCACGCCGGCCGAATCCCTGACCGACCGCTTCAACCGCATGGACCGCGAGAAGTTCGGCGAGGTGGAAGGCGTGACCGACCACGACTTCTACACCAATTCCTTCCATTATCCGGTGTGGCTGCAGCCTACCCCGATGGAAAAGCTCAATTACGAGAAGGACTTCCCCTATCTCGCTTCCGGCGGCTTCATCAACTACTGCGAGTTCCCGTGCCTGCAGGCCAATCCGAAGGCTCTCGAGGCCGTATGGGATTACGCCTACAACATCGGCATCGGCTACCTTGGTACGAACACTCCGATCGACCACTGCTTCATGTGTGGTTTCCAGGGCGACTTCGAACCGACCGAAGAAGGCTTCAAGTGCCCGGAGTGCGGCAACTCCGACCCGGACAAGTGCAATGTGACCAAGCGCACCTGCGGCTATTTGGGTAACCCGGTGCAACGCCCGATGGTGCACGGTCGCCATGAGGAGATCGCCCATCGCGTCAAGCACATGAGCGGTGAGACCGGTCATGTCATGCTGCAGGACGGCTCCGAACGCGAATGGTTCGAAGAGGCCAAGTAAAGTCATGTAATGCCCCTCATGACGAGGGGCATCCGACGAAGCTTGGTAGGGAGGGATCAGGGAGCCTAGACTTCACTGTCCCTCCCTTCGTCATACTTCGCATGCCACCTCCCTTGCGAGAGGGGTATGTGTTATCGAGGAGGCAGATGTGATCAGCAGCGTCAGCACGGCGATCAAACGACATGATTTCGCGCCGAACGAACATGATCGTGGGCCGTTCATCCCCACCGAACGCTCCAATAACCCCAAAGCCGGCCAATGGACGAACCGGATGAGTCACAACATGGTGGCCGACTACAAACGTTTTCTCATGACCGATGGCGAAGGGATTCGCTGCTCATTGTATGTTTCGGGTTGCCCGTTCTACTGCGAAGGCTGCTATAACTCCTCGATCTGGGATTTTCAGGCCGGGCATGAGTACAATGACAGACTGGAAGCGCAGATTCTCGAAGATGTCGGGCAAAGCTTCGTTCAGGGCATTACCTTCCTCGGCGGCGAGCCGATGCTCAACACCGGCATCCTGATTCCTTTGGCGCGCAAGATCCGCGAACGGTACGGACATACCAAAGACATCTGGTGCTGGACCGGCTATACGTGGGAGGAGCTCATGCGTGAAGGCGAAAGTCCCGACAAGCGAGAGCTACTTGAGTTGGTCGACATTCTTGTCGATGGTCGTTATATCAAGGATCTGCATGACTCGTTGCTGCAGTTCCGTGGAAGCTCCAACCAACGCATCATTGACGTGCCGAAATCACTGGAATCCGGCGAAATCGTCATTTGGCCGAAACTGCACGACCAACTCCGCGTCATTCCGGAAATCTACGGCAAGGACCGTGCCGCGGGGGAGGGGGACGCTTCCTGAAGGGTGTCCCCTTGACCATCTTGAAAACTATACAGGCTGACTAAAATAATTGTCTAAATTACGCCTTGTGTCGCGCGAATCATGCGGCACGATGGTCGCTTAGGCGTGGCCACAGACTACCATTACATATTTGGATAACCGGGCCATGGTCACCTGTGGGGACACGGGGGAGGCCTACCGGCACTACGAATAGGTATAGAGGTATACATGGTTGAAGCAGCAGATACCGCGGTCGAATCCCGCGATACGAAGCCGTTGCGTGTAGGTCTTGACATCGGTTCGACCACGGTGAAGGCCGTGGTGCTCGACCAGACCGACGCGCTCGATGGCGTGCTCTTCTCCGACTATCGTCGTCATCACGCCAACGTACGCGCCACAGTGGCGGGACTGCTTGAAGACATTCACAAGGAACTCGTGGCTCGGGATCGTGGCGATGAGCCGATCCGACTGGCCATTACCGGCTCCGGCGGCCTGGCTCTGGCCGACAATCTCCATGTACCATTCGTGCAGGAGGTCATCGCCGAGACCCGCGCCATCGATCAGGAATATCCGCAGGCCGACGTGATCATCGAACTCGGCGGCGAGGATGCCAAGATCACCTACTTGAAGCCGACTCCGGAACAGCGCATGAACGGTTCATGCGCCGGCGGTACCGGCGCGTTCATCGACCAGATGGCCACCCTGCTCGACACCGATGCGGCGGGGCTCAACGACATGGCCAAAAGTTACGAGACGCTCTATCCGATTGCTTCGCGATGCGGCGTATTCGCCAAAACCGATTTGCAGCCGCTCATCAACGATGGCGCGGCGAAGCCCGATCTGGCTGCCTCCATCTTCACCGCCGTGGCCACACAGACCATCGCAGGCCTGGCTTCCGGCCGACCGATTCACGGCACCGTGATCTTTCTTGGCGGGCCGCTCTTCTTCATGTCTGAACTACGCGAAGCCTTCCACCGCGCCCTTGAAGGCAAGGTCGACGAATTCATCGTGCCGACCGACGCTCACCTGTATGTGGCCTTCGGTTCGGCATTGTTGGCGGGCGAGCCCGACCAGCTGGAAGACGGCGTTCATTTCGAGGCACGTACCTGCGAGGATATTCTCGAGAATCTCGAGGATTTGAAGAATCTGCCTGCGAACACGCCGACCATGCCTCCGCTGTTCCCGACCGAAGCGGAACGTGAGGCGTTCAACGAACGTCATCATCGCGAGCATGTGCATATCGGTACGCTGGAAGGTGCAATCGGTCCTCATTTCCTCGGCATCGACGCCGGATCGACCACCATCAAGGCGACGCTGGTGAACGATGACCGTGAAATCGTATGGTCATCATACGCGACCAACGAAGGCAGCCCGCTGACCGCCGCCGTGAACATCGTCAAGAAAATTCAGAACGAACTGCCGCAAGACGCGTGGATCGCGCGCTCCTGCGCAACCGGTTACGGCGAAGGCCTAATCACCACTGGCCTGCACCTTGACGAAGGCGTGGTTGAAACCATGGCCCATTACCGCGGTGCCGAAATGGCGAGCCCGGGCGTCACCGCCGTCATCGACATCGGCGGCCAGGATATGAAGTATCTGGCCATTTCGGACGGCGTAATCGACTCCATCGCCGTGAACGAGGCCTGTTCCTCGGGCTGTGGCTCGTTCCTGCAAACCTTCGCGCAATCCATGGGCCTGACCATTCAGGAATTCACGCAGGCGGCCCTGAACTCCACACATCCGGTGGATTTGGGCTCGCGTTGCACCGTCTTCATGAACTCATCCGTCAAGCAGGCGCAGAAGGAAGGCGCCTCGATGGAGGACATCGCGGCCGGTTTGTGCTACTCCGTGGTGCGCAACGCCTTGTATAAGGTCATCAAGCTGCGTGATTCGGGCGAACTCGGTGACACCGTGGTGGTGCAGGGCGGTACGTTCCTCAATGATGCCGTGCTACGCGCCTTCGAACTGCTCACCGAACGTGAGGTCACCCGACCGAACATCGCGGGCCTCATGGGTGCGTATGGAGCGGCCCTGACCGCGCGCATGCATTATTCCGATGTATCCGACGGACTTGATGGCGAACCTGACGATGCGGCGAACACCGGCATCAAGCAGATCGTGATCGACGGCGTGACGCACACTGCATCGAACATCATCTCCGGCGAGGACCTCGACCACCTGTCGATGACCTCCGAACGTGACGTATGTAAGCTATGCCAGAACCACTGCAAGCTCACCATCACCACTTTCCAGGACGGCTCGCGCTATGTGACCGGCAACCGCTGCGAACGCGGCGGCGACTCCAAAAAGCAACGCTCCGACAGGCCGAACCTGTACGACTACAAGTACAAGCGTTGCTTCGCCTACCGCAGGCTCACCGACAAGAAGGCCACCCGTGGCGAAATCGGCATTCCACGCGTGCTCAACATGTATGAGAACTATCCGTTCTGGTTCACGCTGCTCACTTCGCTCGGCTTCAAGGTAATGATTTCCGGCCGTAGCTCGCACGAGCTGTTCGAGACCGGCATCGAATCGATCGCCTCCGAGAACATCTGCTATCCGGCCAAACTGGTGCACGGCCATGTCAAATGGCTGCTCAACAAGGGCATCAAGACCATCTTCTACCCGTGCGTGTCATATGAGGAGAACCTGGTTCCGGACACCGACAACCATTACAACTGTCCGGTCGTGGCCAACTATCCGGTGGTCATCGGTGCGAACATGCCCGAACTGCGTGAGGAAGGCGTGCGCTACATGCGCCCGTACTTCAACATGGCCAACCACGAACTTATGATCGACCGTATCGTCGAGGAGTTCGCCTGGGCTGACGTGACCCGCGAGGAAGCCGAGACCGCGGTTAAGGCCGCCTACGCCGAAAACGAGGTGTTCAAGCACGACGTGCAGATGGAGGGCCTGAAGGCGCTCGCCTACATGAAGGAACACAACTGCCGCGGCATCGTGCTTGCGGGCAGGCCCTATCATATCGATCCGGAAGTCAATCATGGTATTCCGGAAACTATCTGCGCGCTCGGCATGGTGGTGCTCTCCGAGGATTCGATTTGTGAACTGCAGCCGGGGCAGAAGCTCGCCCTGAGCGAATTCCTGGCCGAGGGCGAGGAGGATCCGCGTAAGAAGAACGCCAACGGATTCCGCCATGTCGGTGACCGCAAGGTGACCAAGATGCCATTGCGCGTCACCAATCAGTGGGCCTACCATTCCCGACTGTATGCGGCCGCCAACTTCGTGGCCTCCTATCCGGGGCTCGAACTCGTGCAGCTCAACTCCTTTGGCTGCGGTCTTGACGCCATCACCACGGATCAGGTGTCCGAAATCCTTGCGGACAAGGCCGACGTGTACACCATGCTGAAAATCGACGAGGTGTCCAATCTGGGTGCGGCCAAGATTCGACTGCGTTCGCTCAAGGCCGCCGTCGAGGAGCGCGAACGCAATCACAAGCGCGCCGTTGCCGCATCCATGCCCACCAAGCAGGATCAACCCGGCAATGCCGACGCCGTAGCCGACGCCAAAGCCAAGCTTGACGAGGTCAAGGCACAGCTCAAGGCCGCTGAGGCTGAGCTCAAGGCCGCCGAAACCGCGGCCATCAAGCAGGCCGGACAGGGTGGATTCCGCAAGACCGGTTCCGCCGCCCCGACTCCGGGCCGTCAGATCATGCTCGATACGGTGATGAAGGCCAATCCGAAGCTTACCGAAGCCGTGAAGGCCGCATCCAGGCGTGCCGCTGAAAATGGCATCGGCGAAAGTCGGGAAGGCAAGAAGACGGCTCATAATTCCGCCACCATGTCGAAATATGCGAACCGCATTCCATTCGGCAAGGATATGAAGGACTACACCATCGTGGCTCCGCAGATGAGCCCGATTCACTTCTCATTGGTGGAATCCGTGATCCGTTCCGGCGGTTATAAATTCGACATTCTCAAGCACGCCAGCCGCGATGATGTCGAAATCGGCCTGAAGTACGTGAACAACGATGCCTGCTATCCGGCCATCATGGTTATCGGCCAGCTTGTGAATGCGATTCTGGAAGGCAAGTATGATCCGGACACCACTGCGCTCGCCATCACGCAGACCGGCGGCATGTGCCGCGCCACCAACTACTTCGGCCTGATCCGCAAGGCGCTGGTGGATGCCGGCTATCCGCAGATTCCGGTCATTGCCATCTCCACTCAAGGTATCGAAGACAATCCGGGCTTCAAGGCGACCCCATCTCTGCTGCATCGTGCCGTCAAGGCGCTGGTCATCGGCGATCTGCTGATGAAATGCCTGTATCGGGTGCGTCCGTACGAAGTGACCGCAGGAAGTGCCGACAAGCTGTATGAGACGTGGGATGTCATCGTGCGTGAAACGCTTGAACATCACGGTTTCTCCAAGACGGCACGCAAGTTCATCGGCAAAGGGTATCTGCCGTATCAGGAGCTTGTCAAGGAAATCGTCAGGTCCTTCGACAAGTTGCCGTTGAAAGACGAGCCGCGCAAGGTGCGCGTCGGCGTAGTCGGTGAGATTCTGGTCAAGTACCAGCCGGATGCCAACAATCACGTGGTCGATGTGATTGAATCACAGGATTGCGAGGCCGTGGTGCCGGGAATCATGGAGTTCATGACCACCCGTCCGTACATTGCCGACTGGAACGAGCACTATCTCGGCATGGGTGGCAGCAAGCTTGGCTATGCCTTGATGCGTAAGGGCTTGGACCTGTATTTGAATCCGGTGCGCAAGGCAATCGGTCTGGCAAACGGCAAGTTCTCCCAGGACCTGCCGATGCCTGAACTGGTCAAGAAGGCCGGTGAGGTCACTTCCGTGGGCGTACAGGCCGGCGAAGGCTGGCTGCTGACCGCCGAGATTCTGGAACTCATCGAATCGGGATGCCCGAACGTGATTTGTGCGCAGCCGTTCGCCTGTCTGCCGAACCATGTGACCGGCCGAGGCATGTTCGGCAAGATTCGGCGTCTGCATCCGGAGGCCAACATCGTATCCATCGACTATGATCCGGGCGCTTCCGAAGCCAACCAGCTCAACCGTATCAAGCTGATGATTTCGGCGGCGAAGAAGGCGTATAGGGCCCACCAGTCTGAGCCCGCAGCCTAGTGCCTTCCTCAATCTGCCGACGCTGAAACGGTCTGAGCGTCGGTAGTTTGGAAGTCGTCCCAATCTGCCGACGGTGAGACGGTCTGAGCGTCGGTAGATTGAGATCAGCCTCAATCTACCGACGGTGGCGGGCCCTCAGCGTCGGCAGATTGAGGTGGCGTATAAGCGTTATCGATTTTCCATATAGCGGTTCCTGCGTTGCGGATGCCGATTTTCGTTAGGATGACCATCATGACAGCACCAAGAATTACGTATGCGCACCTGCTGACCGAGCCGAACCCGAAGCATGTGGAAAGCCTGGTCAAGTTTTTCGAATCCGGTTGCCAAGGCCGTGGAACCGGTGGCTTCGGTGTGGAGATCGAACACCTGCCGGTGCACAACAGTGACGATACCGCCGTGAACTATTACGAGGAAAACGGTATCGAGGCGTTGTTGAACCGTATTCGTCCATACTACGACGAAAGCAAGGAATACTGGGAGAACGGACGTCTTGTCGGGCTTGGACGTGAGGGCATTTCCGTTTCCCTCGAGCCGGGTGGCCAGCTCGAATGTTCGCTCGGCATCCTGCATAAACCCGAGGAACTGAGCAGACTGTACGGTGCGTTCCGACGTGAAGTCGATCCGGTGCTTGATGAGTTGGATTTCCGTTTGGTGAACTATGGCTACCAGCCGAAATCGGGCTATGCCGATATTCCCGTCAATCCGAAGGACCGGTATAAGGCCATGACCGCCTATCTTGGCCGCGTCGGTCAGTTCGGCCCGTGTATGATGCGATGCTCGGCTTCCACACAGGTGAGCATCGACTATGTTTCCGAGAGGGATGCGATTGCCAAGTTGCGTTTGGGAACGGTTATCGGTCCGATTCTGGCATGGTTTTTCCGTAACACCCCGTATTTCGAAGGGCAGGAAAATCCTTATCCGTTGCTGCGTCAACGCATGTGGGATTATTTGGATTTCCAACGCACCAATGTG
This sequence comes from Bifidobacterium dentium JCM 1195 = DSM 20436, assembly GCF_001042595.1. Classification (NCBI taxonomy): domain Bacteria; kingdom Bacillati; phylum Actinomycetota; class Actinomycetes; order Bifidobacteriales; family Bifidobacteriaceae; genus Bifidobacterium; species Bifidobacterium dentium. The sequence continues at coordinate 1,905,542 of NZ_AP012326.1, read as the reverse complement.
ATTCCCGGACTGTTTGACCCGCGTTTCGGTTGGGAGGATTACGCGGTGGATGTGCTGTCCACACCGCTGATGTTTGCCGATCTGACGCATACGCCGGAGGCACTGGCCACACCTGGAGCCGATTTGCACCATCCTGCATTCTACGAGAACGCGAACGATGCATATCCGGATCGTGAGCTTAACGCATATGAGATCAATCATGTGATCTCCACGCATTTCAACGATGTTCGTCTGAAGAATTTCATTGAATTCCGTCATTGGGATTCATTGCCGATCGCACGTGCGCAACGGCTTACTGAAATCATTGGCTCGCTGTTCTACGACTCCACGAATCGTGAACGTCTCGAATCATATTTCGATGGCATTCGCGAGGAGGATGTGCTTGAGGCCAAGGCGAATCTGCAGGCACGTGGACGCCAGTCCGCTCCTTATGGCAATTCGCTGGAATTCTGGCAGGAATTCCTGGGACTGGAGGGTGTACTGGCCGACGAGCCAGGCGATCCGAAGCATCCCAACGTGTTTCAGGCATAGGGCCGAGAGTGCCGGTTTCAATCGGCCTGCGGTCGGCTACTGATAAGAAAAGCCTGTGGGGCATGCCGTTGCTGCCCCACAGGCTTGGATGTTGCTTGTCAGATGAATAGTGACAAGCCCAGTATGGAGACCAGTCCGGTTACGGACATTACCGTAGTGGCGGTGGTCCAAGACAGGAACGTCTCCTTGAGCGAAAGACCGAAATACTCTTTGATCATCCAGAAGCCGGCGTCGTTGACATGATCTGCGATGACCGATCCTGCACCCACTGCCAGCACCATCAATGCCGGATTGACTGAAGACATCGCCAGCATGGGAGCGACCAGTCCGGCGGCGGTGAGAGACGCCACGGTCGCGGAGCCAAGGCAGACTCGTAATACTGCGGCCACCAGCCAGGCGGCAATCAGCGGAGACATGTTGAGATTGGCGAACAGCGAGGATACGTAATCAGATATGCCGCCATCGACAAGTACCTGCTTGAATGCGCCACCGCCGCCGATAATCAGCAGCATCATCGCTATCTGCTTGACGGACTCGGTCATCGACGTGCTGATTTCGGACACGGTCTTTTTGCGGGCGAATCCCATCGACCAGATTGCGAAAAGCAAGGAAAGCAGCATTGCGGCATCAGGTGCCCCGACGACTTGGATGGCCTCGTTCACCGGATTGCTTTCCGGCAGAATGAAAGAGCAGATCGTTGCGATGGCGATCAGAATGACCGGCATCATGGCGGTCAGTACGGAGATGGCGAAGCTGGGGGTCTCTTCCTCCTTGAATTCTTTGAAATCACCGAGTACTGCGATGTCGATGTTTGTGCGATATAGATCCGGGCGAACGCGATGCAGGAGCATGTTGAACAGCGGACCCGCGACAATGGTGGTACCTTTATGTTTCTTGGTATGAGGTCATGTATTTGGCGATATGTCAGCGAAGCAGGTATCCGCCGTCGACGGGGAGCATGACACCGGTCACGTAATCGGATGCCGTGGAGCACAGGAACACCATCGCTCCCATCAGTTCCTTCGGCTCTCCCCAGTGGCCCGCCGGAATATGTTCTCGGATTTCAACGCTTCGTACTGGATCCTCTTGCAGGGCCTTGGTCATAGGAGTGTTGATGTAGCCGGGAGCGAGACCATTGACCTGCACATTGTAGGGGGCCAGGGCATCGGCATAGGCTCGGGTCAGTCCCATGACTGCATGCTTGCTTGCCGCGTACGGAAAGATGAACTTGCCCGCCCGATAGGACTGCATGGAACCGATATTGACGATTTTGCCGCTTTTTTGCTCAATCATGATCTTTGCGACTTCGTGGGAAAGGTAGTACAGGGCGTTGAGATTGAGTTCGATGACGGCTTTCCAATCCTCGTCGGGGAATTCCACGAGTTCATGTCTGCGTTGCATGCCTGCATTGTTGATGAGCACATCGATTCGTCCAAATTCCTGCATTGCCTGTTGAACGATCTTTTTGGCCGCACCTGGCTCCGTGATGTCCTGCAGCATGAATACTGCCTTGCGTCCATTGGTCTCTACGGCAGCTCGGGTCTCCTCCCACCCTTGTCGGTCGTAGGAGACGATGAACACATCCGCGCCGACTTTGCTTACGGCTTGGGTGTAATACTGCCCCAAGCCACTTGCGCCGCCCGTGATGAGTACGACTTTATCCGCCAGATTGAAGCTGTTGAGTGAGAACTCTTCCATGATGCCTCCGTTGGCTTTGTGATGGTTAGTTTAACGATACATCTTCTGGTAATCAACATTCTTTGTTGTGTTAGGTGTATCGATACCCCTATGATAAACACCATATGGACGATTGTCAATCCACATGGCCTCAGGTCCTTGGGGCACAGGGGACTGAAGCATGTCGGATGGGCGTGTCGTTGACGGAACGGACTCGATGAAGAAGGGGCGGTACAATGATTGACTATTCCGACGGAAAGGGAGTTGCTATGGCAAAGGCGACCATTGCGGATATCGCACGTGAGGCGCAGGTGTCGGTGACGACCGTGTCGCGTTTTATTAACGGAAACTATGGGAAGATGAGCGCGGCTACGAAATCTCGCATTCAGGAGACTGTGGATCGTCTGGACTACAGGCCGAACGCATCGGCAAGGCGGATGCGTCAGCAAAATACGCATGTGGTGGGTGTCGTGGTCGCTGATATCTCGAATGTGTTTTCGTCATTGCTGTTCAAAGGCATCGATGAGGAGTTGCGTCCGGCTGGATACGATGTCATGCTGATGAATTCCGATAATTCTCTCGAGGAGGAGCGTGCCGAAATCAACCGTCTGTTGTCTCAAAGGGTTGATGGGCTGGTGATTCAGCCCAATGCCTCCGATTTCAACGCATATTCTTCCATTATCACGGCGCGCACGCCATTGGTCGTCGTGGATAGGGAGCCGGAGAATCTTCCCGATTCCGTATCGAGAGTGATGTCGGATAACGAGGATTCATGCATGAGGCTAGGTAAGCGACTGGTGGATGCTGGCTATGACAATGTCTTGGTGCTTTCGCGTATGAAAAGCGAGATTTCCGCACAGGCTCATCGAGTGGAGGGGTTGCGGAAGGCCGCAGATGAATCCGGTATTCTGATGATTGCGATTGATGTCAAGGACAATGACGTCGACTGGATCGAGCGAAAGCTGTCCATCGCGTTGGGTCATCTGAGCGGTAGGACCGCGATCGTGTCGTTGATGGGGCCGTTGCTGTTCGATGTGTTGGCGGTGTTGCGCGCCTTGGGCGTCGGTTTCCCGGATGGCGTCGGTCTGGTCAGTTTTGATGATTGGCGCTGGAGCCAGTATGTGCACGATGGCATCTATTTGCTGGAGCAGGATCCCAGAGAGATGGGGCGCGCCGCCGCGCATGATCTGTTGTTGCAGATTCGGGCGAAGGAAAACGGGATTCCATATGAAGGAGACGGGAGTGTGGTGCTTCCCGTCTCCTTCGTGGAGGCTCCGTCGATCTGATGGTGCCTTGCTAGGCCGTGACGTTTCCGCGCGCTCGCTGGTTGGCCCGGGACTGGGATTGACTGAACGTGTTGGGGTCGCCGGAAATGCGCATGGCAGGATTGTGCAGGGCTCTGATGGCCTGCATCTCATCCGGATCCAGCTTGAATCCGAAGACATCCAGGTTCTGTCTCATGCGTTCTCGGTGTCGATGTGCCGGTAGCCGATTTCCAGAGCCTGCTCGATGGCCTGCTGCGTAGCGGTTGCCGGAATCTGATAGGTGCCGAAACCGATCTGAGGAATGGGGACGGAATTGTTGAGTTGCATGTTTGGGACCGCTGGGATTGATGGCTGCGTCATAGCGCTCCTTTGTACAGACGTTAGGAAAACGATACACCATGATGTGTGTGTCGGCGAACGGGGCCGTGTTGGCCGTGGGGTGGATGCTGGTCGGTAGACTGGGATGCATGACTGGTGCGGGGAAGAAACGTGTTCGCAAATCTCCTGAGGAGCGTAAGGCCGAAATCGTTGCGGCGGCGGTCAAGCTGATAGGGGAGAAGGGCTTCTATGGCACGTCGTTGAAGGACATCGCCGATGAGATCGGTATGAGTCAGCCGGGGTTGCTGCACTATATCGGCAATAAGGAGAACCTGCTGTCGATGCTCGTCACCGATAACTATGACGCTTATGGAACGCCGCGGGATTTCATGGAATCGGGCTTGCCCGGCAGTGATCCGAACGGCATGAGTTTTCCCGCATATCTGCGGTTTCTGGTGCGGTACAACGCGAAGCGACAGAGTCTGTTGCAGCTTTACATGGTGTTGGAGTCCGAAGGATTCAGCCCCGAGCATCCGTTGCATGACTATTTCGAAGAGCGCCCGAACCTTGTGTGGGAGCATTATTCCGAATATCAGTGGAATATTCCGCCTGAGGTCGGTGGATGGCGGAATATGCGGCCGACGGTGCGCATGTGTCTGGAGGCGATGGATGGCATTCAGTTGCGATGGATGCGCAAGCCTCCGATCGACCTGTACGATGAGTGGCTGCTCTTCGAGAGGATCATCTTCCCCTCCCCGGTGTGGGATAACTACCGGTAGGCTTCGTCGCCTGACATCTGCACTCATGCGTGCGGACTCGCATGCTTGCGAGAGGTATTGTTTTCTAATGGATGTTAGATAAGACATGCCTGATTTCTCGCCGTTTTTGACAAATTGCCGTGTCGAGATATATCTTCTTTATATCTAATAACCGTTAGATATAAATGCAAGTGCATGTCAAGGAAGACAATAGAAAGAGGAGCCATGAGTCGCAACAGCGTGGACCATATCCTTTTCGGCGCCGCCTACTACGACGAATACCTCATGATGAAGGGCATCGATCGTATCGATGAGGATATGAGGATGATGAAGGACGCCGGGCTCAACGTGATTCGCATCGCCGAATCCACGTGGAGCACCTGTGAACCCCAACCGGGCAAATTCGACTTCACCTATGTGGACCGCGCCCTCGACGCGGCCCAGCGCGCCGGCATCGACGTCATCGTCGGTACGCCGACCTACGCCGTGCCCGGCTGGCTCGTCAAGCTCGACCCGAGCGTGCTCGCCGTCACCCCGAACGGCGAAGGCAAATACGGCGCACGCCAGATCATGAATATCGTTAACGCCACCTACCGTTTCTACGGTGAGCGCGTGATCCGCAGGCTCATCTCCCACGTGGCCGACCATCCGGCGGTCATCGGCTATCAGGTGGATAACGAGACCAAGTACTACGATTCGGTCTCCGACGACATGCAGCGTCTGTTCGTCAAATACCTGTACGAGAAATTCGATGGCGACCTCGATGAGATGAACCATCACTTTGGCCTCGACTACTGGTCCAATCGTGTGGACTCCTGGGAGGACTTCCCGGATGTGACCGCGACCATCAACGAATCCCTCGGCGGTGAGTTCGACAAGTTCCGCCGCGACCAGGTGCGCGCCTTCCTGCAGTGGCAGGCCGACATCGTGCGCGAATATGCGCACGACAACCAGTTCATTACCCACAATTTCGATTTCGAATGGCGTGGTTATTCCTTCGGCGTGCAGCCGGCCGTCGACCATTTCAAGGCTTCGACCGCTGTGGACATCACCGGTGTGGACATCTACCATCCGACCGAAGACGATCTGACCGGCAAAGAGATCGCATTCGGCGGCGATATGACCCGTTCCACCAAGGACGGCCGGAACTACCTGGTGCTCGAAACCGAAGCGCAGGGCCAGCACGGCTGGGTTCCGTTCCCGGGTCAGTTGCGCTTGCAGGCATACTCCCATCTGGCCTCCGGCGCCGACATGGTGGAATACTGGCACTGGCATTCCATCCACAATTCATTCGAAACCTACTGGAAAGGCCTGCTGAGCCACGACCTGGAACCGAACCCGACCTACCGTGAGGCCGGCGTATTTGGTCGCGAAATCGCCAAGCCAGAAGTGGGGGAGCGTCTTGTCCACCTGAAGAAGCGCAATAAGGTGGCCATCATGGTCTCCAATGAATCGCTGTCCGCGCTGGACTGGTTCCTCATCGAATCCGGCTTCCCGTTCGGTGGCGGCCTCAAGTACAACGACGTGGTGCGCAATGTGTATGACGCGTTGTTCGAACTCAATGTGGAATGCGACTTCATACCGTCCGACGCCGACGCCGAACGCCTTGCCAGGTACGGGATGATCGTGACCCCGGCCCTGTACTGCACAGGCCAGAAAACCACTGACCGTCTGCGTAAGTTTGTGGAAAACGGCGGCCATCTGGTCTCCACCATGCGTTCCTTCGTCTCCGACGACGAGGTGAGCGTGTGGGCTGACCGCGCTCCGCACAACCTCACCGACGTGTTCGGCATGACCTATAACCAGTTCACCCGCCCGAACGGTCACGTATCCGTGGAATTCGCCGGCGCGCTCGAAGGCGTTCCATCCACCCAGGCGCTTTCGCTGATCGAACTGGTGACCCCGGCTGACGGCACCGAAGTACTTGCCACCTACGGCCACTATGCATGGAAGGATTATGCGGCCGTGACCCGCAACACCTTCGGCAAAGGCAGCGCCGAGTGGATCGCCACCTTGCTGGATGCCGAATCGATTCGCGCCGTCATGCGAGAAGCCGTGGAATATGCCGGGGTCGCGGGCGCCGGCACTGCGCTCGCAGGTCGGATTGCGGTTCGCCAGGGCACGAACACTCAAGGCGAGACGGTGACGTATCTGCTCAACTATTCCGCCTCCGACGTCACCATCGCCAGTCCGGTGCCGGGTGAGGTGGTGGTCGCGCCGGTCGTAATCGCCTCGGAAGGCGAGATCGACGAGGTGGCCACGGCCGATGTTGCGCTGAAAGCGGGCGATGCCGTTGCCATCGGTGACGAACTGACGATTGGCCGCTGGAACGTGGTCGTTATCGTCGGTTGAGACGAATCCGCCCGGCGCAGGAGATTTGTCGACCGACGCCGGGCGGTCGGAACGACGGCGGAATGACTTTCGTCAGGGGATGATCAGATCGATGAGGGCCTTCCACTCGGCCACGAAGTCGATGTCGTGAGATCCGTTGAGCCATCGCAGCTGCAAGCCTTCCATGGCGGAGAGCACCTGCAAGGCGGTGCGCTCCGGATCGGCGACCCCGTCGCGCTTTGCGGCGAACGCATATTCCTTGAGCAGATTGGTCTCGCGCTGTTCGAAATACTCGTGCACGGGATGGTCCTTGCTGAGCGCTTCGCTTTCAAGCAACGTGTACAGGCGGACCATTTCCAGACGGTCGGCATTGGTTTCCACGGTGCCTGTGGAAATGGCTTTCAGCCCCAGATCGCAATGGTATGCAATGCCGTCCTGCAAGACTTCGCCGGTCACGCCTTCGACGCCCAAATGTTTCGCGATGGCGATCTGATTGATGCGATCGGCGTACTTGAGGGTTTCTTCGAGAAGCTGTTCCTTGGAGTTGTAGTAGTAAAGGAGGCCCGCTTCGGTGATGTTCTGAGCTTGGGCGACGTCGCGAATGGTGAAGCCCCAGAAGCCGAACTGCGAAATGAACGAGATGGTGGTTTCGAGGATGCTTTTCCTACGATCCTCGGCGCTCATTCGTTTCTTGGTGGTGGTTTCCGTACGGCGACGCATGATTTCTCCTTTTTGTACTTACTAAGTTATAGCAGAGGGAGGGGGAATCGTTGAAAATCATTGGGACACGCCGGAGAATGACAGTCAGATATCTTTGTAATATGATTTAACTAAGCAGTTACTAAGTAATAGATAACTTATGTACTGCGGGGCATGGTCAACGACGATCCCTAAGGAAAATCGATGGTCGGGCATTGCCGACTTGCGTTTTTCCGTCGGGTGGTTTATGGTAAAAAACAAGTTAGTTACCATATGGTAGTTAGCAAAACGGAGCAAAGCAGCTCACACATTTCACTACTGAAGCATGAATCGAAGGAGAGAGTTTCATGAGTGAAGCAATCGCAAGCAAAGAAGAGCGTCTGTCGGCATACTACGCCAACATCGCGGCGGCGGAAAAGGACCCGTCGCTCTCGCCGGCAACGGGCAAGCCGCTCGATAAGGTCACTATCGCCCGATTCGGCGCCGGTTTCATCATTTTCGGCGTGCTATGGATGTCGGGTCTTGGCATTGTTTCCGCAGTGCTCCTACCGATGCATTACAAGACCATCGAAGGCGTCAATCCGGATGCGTTGATCGGTATCGTCAACGCCTTCACCGCGGTCGCATCCCTGATCGCCAATCTGATGTTCGGCAACTTCTCGGACCGTTCCCGCTCGAGGTTCGGACGTCGTACTCCGTGGATCCTGTTCGGTGCGGTGCTTGGCGGCGTCACCCTGTTCCTGACCGGCACCACGCATAATGCCGTGCTGCTCACCATCTTCTACTGCGCCTGCATGTTCGGCCTGAACTGCATGATCGCCCCGATGGTCGCCATCCTGTCCGATCGCGTGCCATCCGGCATCCGCGGCACCATGTCCGCCTTCTACGGCGCCGGTGCCACCATCGGTTCCCCGATCGGCACCATGCTCGGTGCACTGTTCATCAAGAATCTCATCCCGGGCTTCGCCGTCGCAGGCGTACTCATGTTCCTCGGTGGCGTCGTCTCCATGCTCATCATGCCGAAGGAGGAGTCCGCCGACTTCCTGCCGAAGGACGAAGGCTCCCTCAAGGACGTGCTCGTCTCCTTCCGTCCGCCGGCATTCCATGGCGCGCATGACTTCTACAAGGCGTTCGTTGGTCGTTTCTGCATGCTCGTTTCCTATCAGATGATTGCCGTCTATCAGCTGTACATCATCCAGAACTACATCGGACAGTCCGTCGACGAATCCGCTGTCACCGTGTCCGTCGTTTCCATGATCATGATGGTCATGTCTCTGGTCGGCTCCTTCATTTCGGGTCCGGTCTCCGACATCATCGGCCGTCGTAAGGTCCCGGTCGTCGTGGCGTCCGTGCTGTTCGCCATCGGCATCGCCATGCCGTGGGTCTTCCCCTCGTCCATGGGCATGTACCTGTTCGCAGGCATCGCCGGCCTTGGCTATGCGGTCTACTCCGCGGTCGATCAGGCCCTGCTCGTCGACGTGCTGCCGAACAAGGAAGAGGCCGGCAAGGATCTGGGCATCCTGAACATGGCTACCACCCTCGGCCAGATGTGCGGCCCGATCGTGATGTCCGCCCTCGTGGTGAACCTCGGCTACAACTTCGCGTTCCCGACCTCCATCGCCCTGGCCATCATCGGTTGCTTCTTCATCATGGCCATCAAGAAGGTCAAGTAGGCCATCCTTCCCTGAACGGGAACGGAAGGAACATCATAACAAGCAACGTGACGTGACGGCGTTGCGAACAGGGAAGCTACGGCGGTCCGTTCCGGACCGCAAGGACTCGGCCTTGCATGGTCCGAACGTGCCGGAACGAATCGCCGTGGCTCCTCTGCAGGAAAACGTACCCGCTTGGGCGATTGCATTGCCATGACGAATGCAATGGGTCGAAACCTAGGCCGAAAACCGCAGATTCCAATATCAACGACGATATCAAGGAGTGTCCAATGACCACCTGGACCGCAACCACACAAGACGACAGACTCGTCGACAAAACTTCCGAAATCGAATCCACCAACTCCGCCTCCGCCTCCGACTTGCAGCTCGACGGCAATGAGTATCAGGCCCTGCGTGGCTTCGGTGGCTGTTTCAACGAGCTCGGCTGGCTGCCACTGCAAACGGTCACCGAAGAGGAGCGCGACCAGATCATCAAGGAACTGTTCAGTCCCGACGAGATGAACTTCACCTTCAATCGTGCACCCGTCGGTGCCAACGATTTTGCCGACCACTGGTACAGCTACGACGAGACCGACGGCGATTACGAGATGGAGCATTTCTCCGTCGAGCATGATGAAAAGACTCTGATTCCGTACATTCATCGTGCACAGGAATGGCAGCCGGATATGCAGCTGTTCTCCAGCCCGTGGAGTCCGCCGACGTGGATGAAGCGCCCGAAGGCCTACAACTACGGCCGTCTTGTGCAGACGCCGGAGAACCTCAAGGCCTACGCCAAGTATTTTGTCAAGTATGTGCAGGCCTACGCCGAACACGGCATCACCGTGAACCAGCTGCACGTGCAGAACGAGGTGTTCGCCGACCAGAAATTCCCGAGCGCCCTATGGGATTCCGAAGCGCTCAAGGTGTTCATCCGCGACTATCTCGGTCCCGCGTTCGACGAAGCCGGGATCGACACCGACATCTGGCTGGGCACGCTCAACGGCCCGGAAGACATGGCGTGGACCGGCGGCGGCTACGGCATGAAGCTCAACAATTACAACCGTTTCGTCGACAACATCCTCTTCGATGACGATGCGCGCAAGTACATCAAAGGCATCGCCTACCAGTGGGCCGGACAGAACTGCATCGCACGTACGCATGAGTCGTGGCCGGAAATCGAGCTGATTCAGTCGGAATCCGAATGCGGCACCGGCGACAACAGCTGGGAATATGCAGAGTACATCTTCCACCTGATCAACCATTACCTGCGCAACGGCGCCACCGCCTACACCTACTGGAACATGATCCTCGACGACCAAGATTCCACATGGGGATGGTGGCAGAACTCGCTGTTCACCATCACCGCCGACAAGCATGAAGTGCGCCGCAATCCGGAATATTACGTGATGCGCCACTTCTCGCACTACGTCAAGCCGGGTGCGAAGGTGCTCGGCACTACCGGCCACTTCAACTCGATGGCCATCGCATTCCGCAATCCGGACGGCACGGTGGTGGTCGTGGTCCAGAACGCCCTCGATGAGGAGCGTCCATTTGAGTTTGCCGATCCTTCGTCCGCTAACCGTGGATTCAAGGTGACGCTGGCTCCGCGTTCGTTCAACACGTTTGTGTTGGATTAGCGGGGACGGCGGCTCGGTCGATGGACTGAGCTGACAGCGGCTTGGAGGGTCTGCCGAACGGTGGTCTTTCCTTTCTCTTCCCACCGTCGCCCTCGAAGCCGGTGTTGTATTGCAAGGCGCCTGCCTGACGGAATTGGTTACTGGTTCCGCATGGCAGGCGTCAACATGCTGCGAAAGGAGCCTGCATGACGTTGGGAGTCGACGAGAAGATCAATGGCGTGAATCTCGGCAACTGGTTGGTGTTGGAAAAATGGATGAAACCGGCCCTGTTCGAAGAATGCGGCGAGGATGATGAAATCTGGATGCATCGCACGATGGAACCGTCCAGGTTGGAAGCGCTGCTACGACGCCATCGTGAAACATATGTGACCGAGCGGGATTTCATCGCCATCGCCTCACACGGATACAATCTGGTGCGCATTCCCGTTCCGTACTTCGTCTTCGACGATGTGGAGGGACATCCGGGATGCATCGAATATGTGGACCGCGCTTTTGCTTGGGCCGATCGGTGCGGATTGCAGGTGCTGCTTGACCTGCACACCGTGCCGGGCTCGCAAAACGGTTACGACAATGGCGGAATCACAGGCGTATGCACATGGCGCAAGGACCCGGAGGCCGTGGAATATGCGCTGACGGTGCTGGAACGTCTCGCCAAGCGCTACCGGAATGAGCCGGCATTGTATGGCATGGAAGTATTGAACGAGCCGATCAGCTGGCTGGTATATTGGACGGCGCCGTCCACCGGCCATGCCAAGGACAAGGAGGAGGCCAAGGGCAGTGGGCATGTGCCCATGAGATTCTTGAAAGACCTGTATCGCGACGCGTATCGGCGTTTGCGAGCCATCTTGAAACCGGAAAGCGTGATCGTGTTCCATGACGGATTCCGATTGGGCGCTTGGAGAGGCTGGTTCGGGAAGGAAGGCATGACGAACGTCATGTTGGACACGCACATCTACATCATCGCCATGGAGACATTCGTACCGGTGCCTGCGATGTGGCTGTACCGGTTGTTCGTCGCATACGGCAAGGCGATGATTCGGCTGGCCGCACGGCATGTTCCTGTTATGGTGGGCGAGTGGTGCCTGATGAATACTCTCGCGCAACGGCAGCGCGATGCGGTGGAACGCAAGGCGATCTACCGTGAAGTGGCCCGGCTTGAGTTGGATGCGTGGAACGTGTCCGCGGGGCAGATCTACTGGAGCTACCGGTTGTTGGGCAATGATGCGATGGGGGATTCCCGCGGTGGCAACGGTTTGGAAGGATGGGATCTGACGTGTGTATGGCGCAACGGATGGATGGCTCAATCGACCGACGAAGGCGCCGATGGCGAGCGAACGGTCGATTCATGAACCGTGAGCGTCGTGGCGATCTGCCGGTTGCATGTCTCGGATAATTATATTATGATTTAACTAAGTAGTTACTAAGTACATAGAAACTACTATGAGACCGTACAAAGGAGTGCATATGGATCTGAACTACATCAAAGGCGTGAACCTCGGCAACTGGTTGGTTCTGGAGAAGTGGATGAACCCGACGTTGTTCGACGGCACCACCGCGGATGACGAATACTATCTGCCGACCCAGCTTGATCCAGCCGTTTACGAAGCGCGCATCGCAACGCATCGCGCCGAATACGTCAACGAACGCGACTTCGCCACCATCAAATCATGGGGCCTGAACTCCGTGCGCATTCCGGTGCCGTATTTCATCTTCGGCGACCGGCCGCCGTTCATCGGCTGCGTCGACGAACTCGACAAGGCGTTCAACTGGGCCGATAAGTATGGTCTGACCATTCTCATCGACCTGCATACCGCGCCGATGAGCCAGAACGGCTTCGACAATGGTGGCATCTCCGGCGTGTGCAAGTGGGCGCAACTGCCCGACGAGGTGGAATTCGTGCTGTCCGTGCTCGAACGTCTCGCCAAGCGTTACGGCAACCGTGAAGCGCTGATGGGCATTGAAATCATCAACGAACCGAACACCACCACTTCCTGGCCGATGATGAACGTGACCGAACGGTACAAGGCGGTCGATCCGGAACTGGCCGCAGGCACCGGACCGATTGCGTTCGACTGGTTGAAGGACTTCTATGTCACCGCCTACCATCGCCTGCGCGACGCCGACAGGGGAGCTCTGCCGACCGATAAGGCCGTGGTGTTCCACGACGGTTTCGACATCGGGCAGTGGAAGGACTTCATGCGCGGTGATGACGGCAAGCTGGCACCGGAATTCGAGAACGTGATTCTCGACACCCACCAGTATCTGATGACCGCCGAAATGATGGGTTGCCCGCAGACAGTCGAAGGCTACGACGATTTCGTGAGGAATACGTATGCGCCGATGATCGAGGAGATGAGCGAATACTTCCCGACGATCGTGGGTGAGTGGTGCCTGTTCAACTCCGTCGGTTGCGGCGTGGATACCCATGGTGGTCAAAGTGTGCTCAACGGTGAGGAAGGCGCACAGGCCGAGACGCTTTCTGCCGAAGAGAAGCGCGCGCTATACCAAGGTGTGGCCGAATCCCAGCTCAACGCCTGGAGCAAGGGCCACGGTTTCTACTACTGGAACTACAAGCTGCTCACCGACACCGTCAACACTCCCGGCTGGATTGGCTGGGATGCATGGGATCTCGGCCGGTGCATCGCCCAAGACTGGTTCCCGATCCAAAAGTAATCCCGTACACCAAAAACAAAGGAAAAGCAATGCTGCACAATCCGATTTTCAAGGGCTTCAATCCCGACCCGGCCATCTGCCGTAAAGGCGACGATTACTACGTGGCCGTCTCCACATTCGAATGGTTCCCGGGCATCCCGATCTACCATTCCAAGGACATGAAGCACTGGGAATTGCTGACCCATGTGCTTACCGACGACGCCACACCGAACCTCACCAAGCTGCCCTCCGCCAAGGGTATTTGGGCTCCATGCCTCACCTACAATGAGGCCGAAGACATGTTCTACGTAATCTATGGCGTCATGAACTCCATGAATGCCCGATATTTCGACGTGAACAACTATCTCATCAAATCCAAAAGCATCGAAGGTCCGTGGAGTGAGCCGGTCTATCTGACCTCATCCGGATTCGACGCATCCATCCTGCATGACGATGATGGCAGAAAGTACATCGTCAGCCTTGAATGGGAAACCCGTGAAGGCTATGAGAAGCCCGGCGTGATCTGCTGCGTGGAATACGATCCGGAAACCGAGCACGTGGTCGGCTATCCGAAGCGTATCTGGCGAGGCGCAACAGACCGTGGCTGCATCGAAGCGCCGCATCTGACCAAGCGTGATGGCTGGTACTACATCATGTGCGCCGAAGGCGGCACCGGCTACAACCATGCCGTGACCATGGGCCGCTCCCGCAATGTGTGGGGTCCGTACGAGCCGGATCCGAAGGGTCCGCTCGTCACCTCCCAGCCGAAGGAATCCAACGAACGTGCCGATGACGACCATCTGAAGCCGCGTTACTTCAATCCGGAATCCGTATTGCAGAAGTCCGGTCACGGATCGTACGTGGATCTGCCGAACGGCGAAACGTATCTGGTGCACCTGACCAGCCGTCCGTTTGTGCCGGAACTGCGCTGCACGCTCGGTCGTGAGACCGCCATTCAGAAGATGACGTGGACCGACGACGGCTGGCTGCGCATGGCCGACGGCTCCAATCTGGCCAAGCTGGAGGTCGAGGAACCGAATCTGCCGGATGTGCCGATGCCGGAAATCCCGCAGCATGATGACTTCGACGGCGATGAGATCGGCAACTGGTACTACTCGCCGCGCCAAATGCCGACGACCTTCGCCAACGTGACGGAACGTCCCGGCTGGCTGCGCATCCGTGGCGAGGAATCACTCGCATCGCTCAACCGTACGAGCCTGATCGCCCGCAAGCTGACCAGCGTATACGCCACCGTCACCACGAAGATGGAGTTCGAGCCGGAAGTCTACCAGCATTCCGCCGGTCTGACCGTGTACTACGACAACATGAACAACGTCTTCCTGCGCAAGTATTACTCCGAAACGCTTGGTGGCCCTGCAATCTCCATCGTGCGCCTTGAGAACGGCGAGAAGACGGAGATGCTCGACACCCGCGTGGCCGTTGAGGACAAGCCGATTCACATGCGTCTTCGCATCGAAGGCCGCCGCACCTGGTTCGAGTGGGGCTATGACGGCGAGACCTGGACTACGATCGGCCCGGATTTCGACACCACCACCTTCTCCGATGAATACTGCAAGTATGGCGAATTCACCGGCACGATGGTCGGTATCGCCGTCACCGACGCTTCGCTGCATG
Organism: Bifidobacterium dentium JCM 1195 = DSM 20436; assembly: GCF_001042595.1. Lineage (NCBI taxonomy): Bacteria > Bacillati > Actinomycetota > Actinomycetes > Bifidobacteriales > Bifidobacteriaceae > Bifidobacterium > Bifidobacterium dentium. The sequence goes on along the minus strand of NZ_AP012326.1, from coordinate 1,890,387 downwards.
AGAAGACCGCCGACTTCGACTTCTTCGATTACGAGGCGGACGAGACCAAGCCGGTCGACTGAATTTCGGGCGAGTATCGATGAGAAGCGCGGATGGCCTTGTGGGGCAGGGCCATCCGCGCTGATTATTGGTTATGCATGGGCAGACTCGTGACTACTCACCGTCATTGGCGGCGGGCTCACCGGTTTCCGCAGCTACCGTTGCGTCTCGCTTGCGTCGGCGCAGGATCTGCAAGGTCGCAATGGCGATCAATGCAACCGCTCCGACCGTCACTACGCCGTCGAGCGCATACACGCCCCAGCGCCACAGCGGTGTCACTTTGACGATCTTCGAGTTGGCTGACAAGCCGTTCATCGCGTTCGAGCGGGAAATCGCATAACTGATGTTATGCGCGGCACGCTGCATATTGGCGATCACACCATCGGTCATGTCGTCATCGGGCAACTTCCACAGTCCGGCATCGGTGTTGAGCCACAGGTCGGTGCCCGCTTCGAGTCCTTCGCGCAGATCTTCGTAGGCGAACACGGAGTAAGAGGCCTGATCGGTTACTACGAAACCGTTGAACCCCCATTCTCCACGAAGCGTATTGGTCATCAGGCCCTTATGTCCGCCGGTCCACCGTGAGCCGATTCGGTTCATGGAGGCCATCATGGCGGTGGCGCCGCCGTCGCGTACGCTCATCTCGAACGGCCTCAGGTACAGTTGCCGAATGGTCTGTTCGTTGGCGAATATCGCGCCACCCATGCGGTTGGTCTCCTGATCGTTGAGTGCGAAATGCTTCACCGTGGACACCACGCCCTTGGAGCCGGCTCCGGCGACTACTTTGGCGCACATTGCGCCGGACAGATATGAATCCTCGGAGAAATACTCGAACGCTCGGCCGCCGTATGGGTTGCGATGAATATTGCAGGCCGGGCCATACCAGACGGCCACCTTCAAGGCGAGGCTATCCTCGCCGATCGCCTTGCCGAACGATTCGGCCAAATCGGAATTCCAGGTTGCCGCGATTACGATTTCACTCGGGTATCCCATGCCGCTTTCGCCGCCGACCAAAGTGGAGGAGATACCTGCGGGGCCGTCCTTGTCGGTGGTGGCCGGAAGCTGCGTGGAACTTACGGATTTGGTGGCGTAGCCGCCGATGCGCACTAGCTGGTCGAGTTCTTTGACGCTCATCTGCCCGATCAATGCACTCCAGGATTCATCGGCATAGTCGGCGTCCATAAGCATTGACGCATTCAGTTTGCCATAGGAGGGATTGTCGGTGTCGGTGGTCGGTTTTTGCTCGGGCTCGCTTTGCGCAGTGTCGATGTTCAACGCATCAAGGAACTTCTGGGAAGCGGTCCACTTGCCATCGGCATAGGTGGCTGGCCAGCTGCCGGTCCAATCGGAGCGCGACAGGTATGTGAAGGAATTATCATAAGTGGTCAGGTCAACGTCGTCGAATTGGTTGGAGATCTTTTCATCGGTTGCGGCGGATTTGGCGTAGGTGGTGTTGTCCTGCGAGTGCACGGTGTGTTTGGCGGCCAGGGCGGCGTTGCCGTTTTCGGTCATGCCGTCCGCGGTGGTCTTGCCCTTGGCTGCGAGAATGTTGTTCAACGCATTGTGTGCATCGGTGCCGACGGCCAGGTAGTAGTCGCCCGCGTCCATGATGTAGGTGCCTTCGCCTGTGGAATCGTACGTTTTCATCGATTCCTGATCGACGTGAACGGTGACGGTTTCGCTCGCTCCGGCCTTCAACGTATCGGTCTTGGCATAGCCGACCAGTTCGACGGAGGCTTTTTCGATGCCGTTCGCCTTGTCATAGTCGGTGTATGGGGACTGCATGTACAGTTGCACGACATCTTTGCCGGCTGTCTTGCCGGTGTTGGTGACTTTCACGGATATGTCGAAGCCGCCATCGGCTTTCTTCATCGAATAATCGGACCATGTGAAATCGGTGTAGGACAGGCCGTATCCGAACGGATATGCAACCTGTTTGGTGTAATCATAATTCGAGCGGGCCTCATTGCCGAGCACCACATCCTCGTAGCGGGTCTCATAATAACGGTAGCCGACATAGATGCCTTCGGCATATGCCATGTAGGAGGAGGTGAAACGGTCTGTGCCATTGACGATGGCATACGAACCGAAATTCGCGGAGGACGGGGCGGATTTCAGGTCGTAGGCGTAGGTGTCGGGCAGGTGGCCGGACGGGTTCACCGTGCCATTGAGCGCTTCGGCCACGCCGCCGGCGCCGGTCTGTCCGAGCGAACCGATCCACATGACGGCATCGATGGAATCGTCTTCCAGGTCGGCGAGCTCCATCGGATTCTGGGTGTTGAGCAGCACCACAACCTTGTCGAAGTTGTCGGAAGCCATCTTCAGCATGGCACGTTCGTCATCGTCGAGTTGCAGGTACGTATAGCCGGATGCCAGCTTGTCGGTCGGCAGATCCTGGCTTTCGCTGCCGGAACGGCCGATGACTACGATCGCCGCATCATTATAGGAGGCGAACGACTTCTTCACATCGTCGGTGTATGCGGAGGCCGGTACCTCATTGACGGCGAAGGTGCCCTTGCCATAGGCGTCGGTGGAGGTCTTGCGGTAGTCCTTGCCGGCGCCCGTGGTGTAGAACTCGGTCAGGGTCGGATTCACGTCGAATCCGGCTTGCTCGAACGCGTCCATCAGCGATTGGGCCTTGGAGGTATCGATGGAGCCGGCGCCACCACCGCCATATACCGAGTCAACGCTATCTTGGCCGAATACGGAGATCTTCGACGTTGCTTCAAGCGGCAACGTACCGTTCTCGTTCTTGAGCAACGTCACACCCTCTCGAAGAATGGTGGTGCCCATGTCGGCCAGTGCCTGTTCGCGCTCGTCGTCGGAGGCGTAATCCGATGTGAAATGCTCCGTGGTCTCATTGCTTGCCGATACGACCTTGGAGGTCGGCTGATTGAAATAGACGGAAATCAGGTCCGAATATTTGTTGGCGTATACGTTGCCTATCGCCGTGGCTGCGGCCAGTATGATCGCGATTGCGTACATGGCGACTGACGCGGCTAGCGGCAGAGGCCTCTTCGCTTTGCCATTGCGGGTCATGGTGCTCTCCTTTATATTCAAATCCCACATGCTGCTATCTTTGAAACTTGTGGTAATCTCATCCTATTTCGCGGGAAATTTTAAGGATTTCGATTGTCGTGAACGTCATTTTTTTGTCGTGAACGACAATGGTTGCGTACAATCAAGATAAGGAATGAGACTTGAAGAGGAGTGGTCATGCGAATCGCCATCGTCGACGATGACGCAGCCATGCGTGTTGTGATGAATGGCCATTGCCTGCGTTACGGCGAAGAGCGTGGCATGCACTTCGATGTCGAATGTTTTTCCAATGGTGACGATTTGCTGGCGGACTATCGGCGTGGACGTTTCGCCATACTGTTTCTGGACGTCGAAATGCCCGGAACCGACGGATTGGAGGTAGCCCGTCGGGTACGCCGGGTGGATGATGCCGTGACGATCGTGTTCGTGACGAATATGGCGCAGTGCGCAATTCACGGTTATGAGGTGGCGGCTTCGGACTATATCGTCAAACCGCTGACCTATTTCGATTTTGAATTGAAGTTCACCAAAGCGTTGCGTTTGGCCAAGGGGCATGCCGAAACGGTGGTGACGATCGATACCGTCGACGGATTGCGTTCCTTCGCGATAGGGGAGATCCACTATGTTGAAGTGCTGGATCATTATCTGCTGTTCCATACGCAATCCGGCGTATATAAGGCTCGAGGCAGCATCAATGAGCAGTCGAAAACGCTGCAATCGTATGGATTCGCGCGCATCCACAAGAGCTATTGCGTCAATCTGCGGCACATCAAACTGTTGGGTGCCGCTGGACTTGACTGCGCCGGAACGACCCTGCCGATTGGACGGACGTACAAGACGTCGCTGATGCAGGAATATCTGCGATTCCTGGGAAGTGTGGAACGATGACCGCCGCCGACTGGAATATTGCCTGCGACTGGTTCGATTCCTTCCGATTCGTGTTCTCGGTGCTTGCCGCCACATGGATTTTCGCCCGTGGCTCGGCTACGCGACGTACCCGATACGGCCTGTGGCTCAGTGTAATCATGGCGGTCGGGACGCTGTTGGCCATCGCAAACCCACTGTATGTGGGTTTGGGGGCGGTCGTCTCGTTGTCTTGGCTCAGCCAGTCCAATTTCGTGCGGATCTGGATTGCCACGGTGTTCCTGTTGGCATTGGCGGCGATCAAACTGTGCCGCCGTACATCGTGGACGAATGCGATGTCACGCTGGATGATGGGTTTGTGCGTGGAACGATTCATCACGTCATTCGTGCATAATTGGCTGTTTCTGGTGATCGTCAAGGATTTCGAAGCCGATCATCCACTGGCTTATATGGGAATCAGTCTGTTCGCCTATGTTATGTTCTTGGGGGCCGCGGCTTTATGGCTGGCACCGTTGTTCGTGCGAGATGTGATGCCTCACACGCCGGGAAGGGCGATGTGTCTGCTGTATGCGCTCGGATTCGTGGGGCTGTATGTGGTGACGAACGCCTCCATGGGCATTAGCGAGAGCTACATCGGCACGTTGCGAAGCCTGATCGGCGGTGATGCGGAAGGGGAGCGTCTGCTCGGCTTCATACTGTATTTCAGTACCGGCATGGCCGGTTTGATGGCAGTGCTCATCTTCCTGTTCCAGTACGCGATCTACCACACGCTCGAACTGCAGCAGGAAAGCATGCTGTTGGAGGTACTCGCCGAACAGAAGAGTCGCCAATTCGATACGATTTCCGCGAATATCGACTACATCAACCGTAAGTCGCATGATTTGAAACACCAGATTGACGCACTGGAATACATGGAAGGCTCTCGCCGCAGCGAATTGGTCAAGGAGGTGCGCGAATCGTTGACCGTCTATGATGCGACGGCCAACACGGGCAACGATGCGCTCGATACGCTCATCACGGAGCGCAATTTTATCTGTGCCCGGAATAACATCCGTATGACCTGCTCGTTGGCTGGTTGCGACTGGAGCGCGATCGACGTGGTCGACCTGTATACGATTCTCGGCAATGCGCTCGATAATGCCTGTGATTATGTGATGCGTTTTGATGATGTGGACAAGCGCGTGATTTCGGTGAGCGCCCGGCAGCGGGGGAAGCTGATCGTACTATCGGTCGACAATCATTTCGAAGGTGAGCTGACGATGGTCGATGGGCTGCCGGAGACCACCAAAACGGACACGTTCGCGCATGGATTGGGCCTGAAAAGCATACGACGGATAGCCAAACGCTATGGCGGCGACGTTCTCGTCACCGCCATACCTCCGATTTTCACGGTTCAGGTCTCGTTGCTGGTGAAGTGAATTTTTAGGAATGCGGAATCTGCTCGTTGATGATGGGGTTATTCATGGCCGCTCCTTGTCGGTTGCGGAACGTCGGTTCATTATGATGATGGTTGACGCGAAATAACGGGAATGAAGCAGCATCGGCGCTAGACTCGAAATCATGGTTGAAGAAGAGGTTGTGAGGCGCGTGCGCAAATCGCCGGAAGAGCGCCGTGAGGAAGTGCTGGATGCGGCGGTGCAGCTGATCAGCGAACGTGGATACAACGGCATCTCCGTGCAGGATGTGGCCGATAAGGTCGGCATTTCCAAACAGGGTGTGCTGCGATACGTCGGCAACAAGGATCATATGCTGGCGATGGTGTATAGCGAGTATTACAACGGTACCGGCACTCCGGAGGATTTCTTTGCATCGGGCATGCCCGGCAGTGATCCGACCGCGCCGTTGTTTCCGGCCTACTTGCGCTATCTGGTCCGGCATAATTCGCGCCGTCGCATGATGGTGCAGTTGTTTACGGTACTGGCGGCCGAATCACTCAATCCTGGCCATCCGCTGCATGACGAATTCATGTCGCGCATGGACGGCATTTGGGAAAATTATTCGAGGTATCCGTGGCTCGTCCCGCCGCAGCTGGGTTCGTGGCATGAGAGCATGCGGCCAATCGTCCGTAAGACCATGGAGATCATGGATGGCATTCAGCTGTGGTGGTTGCGTGAGCCGGAGGTCGATCTGTATACGGAATGGTCCGAAATGGAGAATCTGCTGTTCCCCTCACCGCTGTGGGATGCGTATCGCTGATTGAATCTGTCGGGCTGATTGGGTCTGCAGGGGCTGGTCGAAGCTGCTGGAGCCGGTCGGTCGTGCACGATTCGGTATTGCGGCACCTTGCGTGAATCGTGCTCTGCAATCCTAATAGAATTAACCTCGGATATATGTTCGCAGTCGGGAAAAGAAAAAACACGACTTGCCGAAAACGGCGTTCTCGGCAAGTCGTGCTTTCGTCAGGATGTGGGTGAGCGCGGTGCATTCACCCACTATGTAAGAGGAAAGACGTCAGGCGACCGTGAAGACGGTGCGCTTGAGATCCTCGCGACGGCTGGAATGGCCGACGAGTAGCTCGAATTCACCCGGCTCGACGATACGATTGGCATCGGGGTCGACGATGGTGCAGTCGGCGACCGGAATGTCGAATGCGACCGTCTTGCTTTCTCCCGGCGCGAGCTCGACGCGCTTGAACGACTTAAGCTCGCGATCGGTCCAGCTGTAAGAGGTGACGATGTCGCCGATGTACGCCTGCACCACCTCGATACCCTTGCGTTCGCCGGTATTGGTGAGCGTGATTTCGGCATGCACGGTGTCGGATTCGGTGAAGGCGCCGGAGTCCGGAACGTTGGTGATGGCCGGTTCGCCGTACTCGAACGTGGTATAGCCCAAGCCTTCGCCGAATGCGAATGCCGGATCCTGCGTGAGATCGGCGTAGCGGTTGCCGTGCTGGCCGCGAATCTGGTTGTAGTAGACCGGCAGCTGGCCTGCGTGGCGTGGGAAGGTGATCGGCAGGCGTCCGCTCGGTTCGGTGATGCCGAGAATGATTTCGGCGATGGCCTGGCCGCCCTTCATGCCCGGGCTTGGCGCCCACAGCAGTGCGGAAGTACCTTCGGCGGCGGATTCGTCGACGATCACGCCATTGGTGCCGATCACACAGGCCGGCAACACCATCGGCTTGGAGCTCATGAGCACCACGACCAATGGCTTGCCGGTTTCGCGAGCTACGTTGGACAGCGCCTCGAGCAGTGCGTTCTGCCCGCCGAGCAGTTCCAGCGTGCCGGTGGAGCAGCCCTCTCCGATGAGCTGGACCACATCGCCGACCACGGCGACAACCAAATCGGACTGTCGTGCATTCTCGATGGCTTCGTCGATCATGGTCTGGTCCACTGCGGCGGAGACGCCGATTTTCGGTCGCGGCTGACCATCCGGATAGAACTCGCCTTCCGGATCGGGTACAAGATCCACGATATTCGCACCGCGGGAGTGGACCACGTTGCATCCTGCCGGTGCGAGCTGCTTGAACGCATCGAGCACGGTGGTGATCATGTGGCGCGGATGGCCGTCCGGCATCCAATTGACCTGTCCGGAATTGCCGGCCCAATCACCCAGCTGGGTCTGTGCGTCGTCGGCGAGCGGGCCGACCACGGCGATGCGTTTCGCATCGTCTGCGGCGAACGGCAGGGATCCGTTGTTCTTAAGCAGCGCCACGGATTCGCGAGTCAACTCGAGGTTGAGCCGCTGATGCTCGTCGGAGCCGATGACCGCGTCGATACGTTCCTGATCCGGTAGGCGCGGATCCTCGAACAGGCCCAGACGGAACTTGAGTGCGAGAATGCGGGAGACGGCGGCATCGATCAGTGATTCGTCGAGCAAGCCGGTGCGTACCGCCTCGAGCGCACCTTCATAGAACTGCGGGGTGGTCATGACCAGATCGTTGCCGGCCTTGACCGCGTCGGCGGCCGCATGCACGTAATCCGGCTTGACTTTCTGCTCCCAGACGGAACGGCCGACGTTGTCCCAGTCGGTGATCAGCGTGCCCTGATAGTTCCAAGCACCGCGGAGTTTGTCGGACAGCAGCCACTTGTTGAAGGTGACCGGCACGCCTTCGATGGATTCGTAGCCGAGCATGAACGTGCCGCAGCCTTCCCTGGCTACGCGTTCGAACGGCGGCAGGAACCAGGATTCCAACTTACGATGGCTCAGGTCCGCTTCGGAGGCGTCGCGGCCGCCCTGGGTTTCGGAATAACCTGCAAAATGCTTGGCGCAGGCCAAGATCGCATCCTTGGCGAGCGGTTCGCCGGCCTTGGCTCCGCCCTGATACCCTTTGACGATGCTGGAGGCCATCTCGCCGATCAGATACGGATCCTCGCCGAAGGTTTCTCCCACGCGGCCCCAACGGGTGTCGCGGCCGATGCACAGCACGGGGGAGAAGGTCCAGTGCACGCCCGTGGTGGATACTTCCTCGGCGGTGGCGCGGCCTGCGGCCTGTACCTTTTCGGAATCCCAGCTGACGGCCATGCCGAGCTGCTCCGGGAAGATGGTGGCGCCCGGCCAGAAGGAGTAGCCGTGGATGCAGTCGTCACCGATGACCAGCGGAATGCCGAGGCGGGTCTTGGTGTTCACGGTTTCGACCGCGCGGGGCAGGTCGGCGGGAGAGGTGTGCAGGATGGAGCCGACGTGCTTGTTGACGATCAGATCGTCCAGATCGCCGCTGCGGGCGTCAAGCTGCATCATCTGACCGACCTTCTCTTCGAGGGTCATGCGGCCGAGCAGGTCCGCGATGCGTTCTTCGGCGGGAAGTTCGGGGTTCTTGTATGGCAGTTCGGTGGTATTGCCGGTCATGGGATTGCTCACTTTCCTCATTGAAGCGATGTCCTTTAATTACCAATTGGTAGTTTAGCAGTTGAGGGATGGTTTTGCAAATGAAGTAATGGATGGCTTTCGAACGGACGGACCTGTTGGCATGGCAAAGCCCGTTCCCTCCGAAAGCGGAGAGAGCGGAGGATCTCGGAGGGAACGGGCTTTGCCGGTTATGCGGCTTGTGCGGGCCGCTTGCGGTCGGTGAACCTACTTCACTTTTTTGATGAACAGGATCACCACTGCACCGACCATCACGGCGGCGATGGCGATGGGGAATACCAGGAAGTAACCGCCGGTGGCGACCACGATGGAGGAGACGACGATCGGTGCGATGACCTGGCCGAGGGTGTTGGCGAGGTTCAGGATGCCGAGATCCTTGCCGGCTTCGTCCGGATTCGGCAGCACGTCGACGTTCAGTGCCTGATCCACGGCCATGTAGATGCCGTATCCAAGGCCCATGAGCGCCGCATAGGCGAACATGGAGAACTGGGACTTCAGGACCCACGGCACGGCGATGCCGATGGCGATGATGGCGGAGGAGACGAACACCGGCAGCTTGCGCTTGCCGATCCTGTCGGAGATTGGACCGGAAACCAGGGATACGACAAGCGAGACGATCATGGTGATCACTGCCATGGTAGACACGGTCGCCGCGGCGGCCTTGGCATCCTGTCCGATGTACTTCATGCACACGTACAGCTGGTAGCCGACGATCATGTTGTAGCCGAAGATGAGCATCAGCCGTCCGATGAGCGCCAGGTAGAAGTCGCGTGCGCCCTTGGTCGGCGGGCGGAACTGCATGGCGACCTGCTTGATGTCGAACTTTTCGGTTGTGTCGGTGGCTGCGGACAGTTCACGCGGAAGCAGCAGCACGGTGCCGATGCCGCACAGGCACCAGCAGATGGTGCCGATCATGAAGCCGGTCTTCGGCGCGTCGATGAATGCGGATCCGATGATGGTGCCCATGGACTGGCCGACGATCTGTCCGGCGCCGTAGAAGGCGGACATGGAACCACGGTATTTCTGGGGAACGCGATCGGACAGAATCGCCACGCACGGTGCGATCATGCAGTTCAGGCCAATCTGCAGCAACGACCAGGAGGCGACGATGGTCGGCAGTGTGGGGGAGATGGAGGTCAGGTAGAAACCGAGGCCGGCGATCGGGCCTCCGACGATGATCCATGGCGTACGCTTGCCGAAGCGGCTATGCGAGGCGTCGGACAGCGCGCCGAAGATGACGTTGGAAATCAGGGCGAAGATGATGCCGATGGAGTTCATCGTGCCGAGAATCGTCTCGCCCTGACCGATGCCCAGCGTATTGAAGCGGGCCGGTAGCAGTACGGTGGATCCGATGGTGCCGGACATCATGAAGACGATGCAGAAGAAGATGAAGCCTGCGCCGAAACGGCCGAGGTTGAGTTTGCTTACCGGCTTGCCGGTGTCGGGAGCGAGCTCCTCGGCGGCGATGATCTGCGATTCCATGTGTATACACCTTCCTTGGTGCCTATTGCAGTTGGTTATGGGATGACTTCGTTGTTCCGGTTACTGGTTACTACCAGATAACTTATAAGTTAGCTACCGATAACTTCGATGTCAAATCATTGATGTGATTGCGGTGTGTCTTATTGGTTTTCCGTGATTTTCACATACGACTTGCGGCATAATTATTAATTGGTAACTTAAGTGATTGTCTGATGTGTCAGGAGGCTCGATATGGCGGTTGACAAGGTGGACGCCGACGATCTTGATGTGCTCGACAAATCGGCCATCACCGCGCTGATGGCGGAACCGAAGCCGAAGAAGAAAGCGGTGTCGAAAAGGATGAGCGCCGAAGAGCGCCTCAACCAGATCATCGACGTAGCCGTGCGGTTGATCGGTCAAAAGGGCTACCACGGATTGTCGTTGCAGGACATCGCTTCGGAAATCGGCGTGACGCAGACGGCCGTGATCCATCGCGTGAAAAGCAAGCACAATCTGCTGGTGCTGGTGGTGGAACGTTACTATGACATGTCGGGGGCGGAGACTGAATATCTGGGCCATTTCCGCGCCGGCGGCGACAGGGCGGGTGAGCGTCCGCATATCCCGTCCGCGTTGCGCGCGGTGGTCGAACAGAATGTGCGGCAACCTGAAATGGTGCGGCTGTTCCAAATGCTCAACACCGAGGCCATGTCGGCCGAACATCCGGCGCATCGATATTTCGTGGAGCGCACCAAAGGCATGTGGGATAATTTCGCGCAGTTTGACTGGGCGGTTCCCGAAGGGGTGGACGGCATGCTGGCATATCAGTTGGCCAATGCCGCCATGTATGGGCTTGAAGGCCGTTGGCTGGCCGATCCCGAGGGCGTGGACTATCTGGAGGAGTGGAAAAGATATGAGGCGTATCTGTTCCCGTCGCCGCAGTGGGATGGGTATCGGTGACGTCCGCGGAAGATTCGTGGGCGAGCGTCGATGATTCGTGTTTTGCCTGGCATGTCAAGGAAGCCGAATGTCGGTCGGGGTCGGGGCGGCTGTGGGCGTGTCGTGGGTTGACAAGTAAGTTATCAACCAGTAAGTTACTAGTTAGTAATCAATAACAATCGGATTGTTGTTCCGGTATCCGTTTGCTGTTGATTGCTACCAGTCAACACGTTCGAACGCGTCGCACGTCGTCGTGCGGCACCGACCAACCAAAGGGCGGCAATCATGGCGGAATACAAGACACAGGTCGAGCAGCACCGACTGTTCGAAATCAATCTCACCGGAACCACGGAAGGCAACCCATATCAGGATGTGACGCTTTCCGCCGACTTCACCAATGCCGAGACCGGCCAGATCGTTGTCGTCGGCGGCTTCTATCGCGGCAACGGCAACTACTCCGTGCGCTTCATGGCATCGTCGGCGGGGCGGTGGGCATTCACGACCCGGAGCACCGATCCGGCGCTCGACGGTCAAACCGGCGTCTTCACCGTGACTCCGGCGACGCAGGACAACCACGGTCGTGTGCTTACCGCAACCGAAGCGCTTTCCGGCAAGGCCCGCGAAGCCTATGGCAGCGAACTCAAATACCGTTTCACCTATGAGGATGGCACTCCGTACCAGCTTTACGGCACCACCTGCTACGCATGGGTGAGCCAGCCGACCGACGTGCAGGACCGCACCGTCGCCACGCTCGCCAAGGCGCCATTCAACAAGATTCGCATGTGCGTATTCCCGAAGTTCTACGACTTCAACACCGCCGACCCATGGGCCTACGCCTATCCGGGCACCCGTGAAACCGGTTTCGACCACACCTGTTTCGACGAGGAATTCTTCGCGAACCTCGATTGCCGCATCGCCCAGCTTGACGAGCTCGGTATCGAGGCGGACATCATCCTGTTGCACCCGTATGACAAGCCGGACTGGGGCTTTTCCAAGATGACCAAAGTTGAAGACGAGATGTACCTCGCCTATATGGCCCGTCGCTACGGTGCCTACAAGAACGTGTGGTGGTCGCTGGCCAACGAATACGATCTCATGCCTCAGAAGTCGCTCGAGGACTGGCGTGAGTACGCACGTGTGGTTATGGCCAACGATGCGTTCGGCCACCTGCGCTCCATCCACAACTGCATTCCGATCTACGACTACAACGAACCGTGGTGCACCCACTGCTCCATCCAGCGTGTGGACGTGACCCGTACCACCGAATGCATCGCCGACTGGCGTAAGGCCTATGGCAAGCCGGTCGTATGCGACGAACCGGGCTACGAAGGCAACATCTATTGGGGCTGGGGCAACCTGACCGGCGAAGAACTCATGCGTCGCTTCTGGGAAGGTGCCATGCGCGGCGGCTACGTGACCCACGGTGAGACGTTCATCGACGAAGACGAGCAGATCTGGTGGGCGCATGGCGGCGAACTGCACGGCGACGCCCCGGCGCGCATCGCGTTCATGCGTTCGATCTTCGACGACGTTCCGCTCGACGCGACGCCGTTGGATGGCGATCTCGACGCCGATCGGGCATGGCCGATTGCCAATCCGATCAACGGATCCGTAAACGTGGCACCTGCGGTCGAGAAGGCCGCACAGTACTGGGACGTTCCCGTGCTGCGCGGTGGTGACGATTACCAGCTGATCTATTTCGGCTGGTTCCGTCCGAAGTATCGTGAAATCCCGTTGCCGGCCGGATCCGCCTACGTGGTCGACGTGATCGACACGTGGAACATGACCGTCGAAACGCTGCCGGACGCCTACGAAAACTCCGTGCGCGTCGATCTTGGCCGTCAATACATGGCCGTGCGCATTCGCAAGGCCTGACATCATGCTTTGCCGCCTCCCTCATCAGAGGGAGGGGCCTGCCTGTTATCTCACAAAAGCGACATGAGGGAAGAACTATGTCTGCAACCATCAAACCCCAGGGCAAACTGACGTTCCTGACGAAATTCGCCTTCGGTATGGGCGATTTCTGGACGTCCATCGGCAATATCGCCATGGCCACCTATCTGACCATGTTCTATACGGATGTGGTCAGGCTCTCGCCGTCCATGGTCGCCTCCATGCTGCTCGTCGTGCGTCTGGTGGTGGCCTTCTGGGATCTGACCGTCGGCATTCTGGTCGACCAGACCAAGTCCCGTTGGGGCAAGGCCCGCCCGTGGATGCTGTTCGGCGGCATCGCCTACGGCATTGCGTTCCTGTTCCTCTTCCTCGACCCGTTCGGCAACTCTCCGGCCGGCGTGATCTATGCGTGGGCCGTGTATGCGATCGTCAACGTGGCCTATTCGACCGTGAACGTTTCGTATGCCTCGCTCACCTCGCTGCTGACCGCCGATTCCGGTGAAAAGACGCAGCTCAACATCTTCCGCATGACCATCGCCAATGTGGGTGCCATGCTCGTCTACGTGCTCGCCATGCCGATTGTGAACGCGTTCGGGGGAACGTCGATCGGCTGGGGCGTCTTCTTCGGCGTGATTGCCGTCATGATTCCGTTCGGCTACTGGTTCACCTTCGCGAATACGTGTGAAGTCGCTTCCTTCGAATCTGACGGCGGCACGGATGGCAACGATGGCAAGGTCTGCGTGGGCGGACATTTCAAAGCGCTGGTGCGCAACAAGTACTGGTGGCTCACGCTTGGCCTGAATTTCGCGCTGTGGACCTATAACGGCATCGCCAACGGCATGGCCGCCTATATCGCCAAGTATGTGCTCGGCAATTCCAATCTGACCGCCGTAATCGGTTTGGCCACCGTCATCCCGATGGTCATCGGCCTGCCGTTCGCCGGCCCTCTTGTGGCCAGGTTTGGCAAACGCAACTCCTCGATGGCGGGACTTGTGCTCGTCGCCGCCGGCAGTCTGCTGGTGTTCATCGATCCGAGCGATCTGTGGGTGTTCTTCGTCTCTATCGTCGTGCGCATGATCGGCATCATCCCGATGAACGCCGCGCTCAATGCCATGAGCGGCGACGTGGTAGAGTACGGCGAATGGCAAAGCGGCGTGCGCTCCGACGGCATCGTGTTCAGCTCGTCCAGCTTCTCCATGAAGGTGGCCATGGGCGTCTCCTCGGCCGCCATCGCATGGGTCCTCGGCGCCAGCGGCTATGACGGTTCGCGAGCCACGCAGTCCGCCGTCACCGTGTCCGCCATGGTCAACACCTTCGTATGGGTGCCGGTCGCCATGGTCGTGGTCATGGCCGTATTGCTTTTCTTCTACGATCTTGACGGGCGCATCGGCCGGATCGGCAGGGAGCTTGCCGCTCGCCGTGCGTAGCGGAAAAGGCTATTGAGGTTTTTGTGGAATACAGGCGTGCATCCAATGGGTGCACGCCTGTTTCGTTGATGAAATTATGGTTTTCCGAAACATGATCTGGCGGCTGATACGGAAAGTCCGCCGGTTGTCTAGGGCATTCATATACTTACTCTTGGTAATGACTATTGGTAACGATATGTGGAGGCGTCATGACGGAATCGCGAAGTGGCCGACGGCAACTGTCTTTGGATGACGTGCGTGATCTGATCGACGCATGCTGGACGGCGAAACGTATCACCGAAGCGTTGCCGGAACTACCGAGAAGCATGAAACCGCGGCATGTGCACGTCATCGACGCCATCTGGAATCTCAATCATCAGGCCGAATCCCCGACTCCGGTCGCACGGGTCAGCGGCATCAGCGCTTTTCTGGGAGTGACCGCACCGAGCATTACGAAACTGGTCAACGAGCTGGTCGGCAAAGGTCTTGTGGTCAAGCACGCATCCGAAACCGACGGTCGTGCGGTGACGTTGAGCCTGACGGAAGCCGCCGAGGAAATCCGTGAACTGTACGTGCATCAGTTCCACGAACACCTGTGCGGCGTACTGTCCGGCATCGATCCGCAAGACGCCGCCACCACGGTCGCCACGCTGCAGGCCATGCATCGGCTGATGGGCGCAGATCGGGGAGGGGAGTGGACCACGCAGGTGGCCGATGCCTGGCCGGCGCACGTCGAAACGCTGATGGCGGGTGACGAGTCCCGATCGCATACGGCGACGAAGCAATAGACCAGATGGACAACCGAATCGTGCGACACACGATGCGGTCGCGCATGTTGAAGAGAGAGGAATCGCCAATCATGACGGAACGCGAAAAACAGCAGGGGCAACCGATGGAAACAATGCGGGAGGAATCGCAGCCCGGCAAATATATGAATGAGGGACGGCTCACCGTCGTGGTGGTGGCGCTCGCCATCCTGACGTTTCTTGGCATCCTGTCCGAAACATCACTGAACATCGCCTATTCGACACTGATGGAGGAATTCGCCATTTCCGCTGACGTGGTGCAATGGCTTACCACCGGCTATCTGTTGCTGCTTTCGGTGGCGATTCCGACCTCACCGTTCATGGTGCGACGTTTTTCGACGAAGGCACTGTTCGTCACCGCCATCGTACTGTTCTCGGCGGGTACTCTGGTCGGAGCTCTTGCGCTGAATTTCCCGATGCTGCTCGCGGCGCGACTCATCATGGCGCTCGGAACGGGCGTTTCACTACCGCTGCTGACCAACATCATTCTGGAAAAGGCGCCGTTGTACAGGCGAGGCATGATGCTCGGCCTGGTCAGCCTCGTGACCTGCGCGGCCCCGGCCATCGGCCCGGTGTTCGGAGGCTTGGTCATGGAATTCCTTGACTGGCATTGGATTTTCTACGCCATGATTCCGTTCCTTGTAATCGCTTTCCTGCTCGGTACCGCAACCATCCCCGACATCCGTCATGGTGAGAAGGGGTATCTGTCGGCGCCGTCGTTGCTGCTGATCGCGCTCGGTCTGGCCGGGGTCATCGTCGCGGCCAGCTTCTTCGCGCAATGGAATGGCGATTGGCGATTCTGGGCCGTACTCGTCGGTGCCGTCGTGGTGTTGGCGGTGTTCGCCTTCGTGCAGCTGAGGATGGAACATCCGCTGATCGAAGTGCGTACGTTCACGTACCCTGGCTTTACGCTTGGCATGGTGATTCTGCTCATGTCGTCCGGTGGCGTGCTCGGCGTCAACTTCCTGTTGCCGATTCTGCTGCAGCGAGGTCTTGGACATACCAGCATGATCGCCGCCCTGATTCTACTGCCGGGAGCCGTGGTCGGCGCGGTTTCCGCTCCGCTGATCGGCAGTGCGCTGAAAGCGCATTTCCCGCCGAAATTCATCTCCTGCGGTTTCGTGGGCGTGGCGGTCATGGACGTTGCGATGATGCTTGGCGGTGCGCATGAATGGGCGGTGGCGATAGCCTACGCGTTGTTCATGGCGGCTTCCGGGTTCGTGCTCGTACCTGATCAGACCCATGCGCTGAACCAGTTGCCGGCTTCGATGAACGCCGATGGATCCGCCGTGATGAACACCGTGCAGCAGCTTGCCGGTGCCATCGGTACGGCGGTGGCTTCCACGCTCATCGCCGAATGTGCAGGCGCGAACGCCGCTTCCGGAATGAGTCAGTCGGCGTCCTACGTGGCGGGATTCTCCACCAGCATGTGGGTGTTCCTTGGCATGGCCGTAGTCGGTGAGATTCTCGCCCTGCTCATGTTTCGCTTCTCGAAGCGCGTGGGTTGATCGCGTCTCCGGTCCGTTCAAGGAATCGTGATCCGTTGGGTCATGATTGACGGAGTGCGATGTTGCCGATTGCTGAACATGTGTGGATGATGCGGGCTGTGTCGTTTGATAACCGGTACAATATGCGTGAAACGTCGTGTTGTGGCAATTATTGTACGAGACAAAGGAGCCCCTATGAAAGTTGCAAGCGGCAATGTGCTGTGGAAGCAGCGTAAGCGTAATTGGTGCCGTACTCCGTTCACCTTCACCGTATATACGCTCACCGATAAGGAGATGAGCATCAAAACGGGCATATTGAATGAGAAATTCAATCTGATCAAACTGTTTCGTATCGTCGACATCAGTGTCGAGCGTTCGTTCCTGCAGCGTCTGTTCGGCATGAGTACGCTGGTTCTTGACACGCGTGACCAGTCGTCCGGCAATGGTGTCGTGGTGTTGAAGAACATCGTGCATGGCTTCGAAGTTCGGCAGGCGCTACAGGAAGCCGTGGATGCCTCCCGCAAGGAAAACGGCATGTCCGCTCGTGAATTCATTGGTGGTCCTAGTGGCCCCGGCCCGGAAGTTCCGGGTTTCGACGATGGTTTTGACGGTCCTGACATGGATGGCTACGCCGACGGACAGTAGCTGGGCGCGCACGGTGTTGCGTGTTCGTGCCGCGTGAATCGGTGGCGTTACTACTGGTAGAGCTGTTCAACGGATACCAGCCGTATTGACGGATTGTCCTGTGCCAGTCTCTCCAGTTCGGTGCTGAAACCGTTGAGCGCGAACAGCAGATAGTGCTTTTCCGAGCGGCAAATCGTAATTTGTTAAATCGTAATTTGAATAATTACGATTGTAGGGCGTAGAGCGGCGTGCAGCGATGGCGGGTGAAGCGGATGCGTACCGATCCGTCGGGCGTGCGGCTGCCCCAAATCTCCGTCATGGTCACGTGCGGCCAATCCCGCGGGTTGAGTTTCAACGCCATCGCAGTGCCGTCGTTGAAGCATTCCACGAGGGATTCACGCTCGATCACCTGGCTTTCTGCAGGGCCTCCGGGCGGGTTGATGACGGTCGTATTACCGGGAAAATCGTAATCGCATATCAATCGTGAACGATCGCCGGAATGGAATACGTCAAGCATGTGCTGCGAAGGGGCGAACTGATGAAAGGCGAACGCCTGTCGCCGTTCCAAATCCATAAGTATGCCCCGGCGTAAAAGATGCGGTGCCGACGCTTCGCGAATGGCCTTGCGCAGGTCCGTCATCGTGCGCAGATACTGCTTCATGTTGCACGGAGCGTCGAACGGCCAATCGGTTGAGACCAGCCACGTTGGGAGCAGATCGGAACGGACCACACCATCAGCGGGGGAGTGCGCCTTGCGGACCAGTTCGCCGGCATAATCGTTGATCGTGGTCTGCAAATATCGCAACTGCCTCATGCGTTCGTCAACTTGCGATTGTGCGGCTGCCAGTACGCTCCGCCAATCCAATGACCCATCTTCGAAACGGTATTGTTCCAACGATTCCAGCGGGATGCCGGAAGAGATGAAGATGCGCATCACATCCACGTCAAGCATCTGGTCGGGTGTGTAATAGCGGTATCCGGTCATCGGGTCGACGGCTGCGGGCTTCAAAATGCCATGCGCGTCATAGTAACGCAGCGCTTTGGTGGTGATGCCATCCAATTTGGCCACCTCGCCAATCGTCAGCAGTTCGTCCTCCGCGTCCACGTCGTCCTCCTTGACCTTACCCTCGGGGCAAAGTCTACCATCGGTGCTGATTATTCCGACAAAGATGCGGAATCTGGGAAAAATTTAAAGGAGAAGCTCCCATGAATGAAAAGATGATTGAAAATCCGGCTTCAAGACAGTATGACTGGCTGGGATTGGCAGGCGACGTATGCGTGGTGACGGGTGCCATTGGCGGCATGGGCACCGCGATCTGCGGTGAACTCGCCAAAGCCGGCGCCCGACTGGCGTTGGTGGATGTGAGCGAAGAGGCTACCCGCACGTTTGCCGTCGAAGTCGCACAGACCTACGGCGCAGAGGCGAAAGGGTACGGTTGCGACATCTCCGATGCCGCCGATGTCGAGATCCTGCGTAACAAGATCGTCGCGGACTTCGGCACCGTCGATGTGCTCGTCAACGCCGTCGGCATTCTACGGTTCGCTCCGCTCGAGGATCTGCCTTTGCAGGATTGGAAGGATGTAATCAACGTCAACCTGACCGGTGCATTCATCCTTTCACAGGCATTCGGCAAGGTGATGCTGCAGCACAAGTCCGGTCGGATCGTGCACATCTCCACGGTCGCCTCGCACTCTCCGGAAACGTTCTCCGGCGCATATTCCTGTGCGAAAGCCGGTCTTGGCATGCTCTCCAAGATGATCGCGGCCGAATGGGGGCCGTTCGGTATTCGGTCCAACTGTGTATGCCCATGTTTTGTGAAAACCCCGATGTCGGCCTCATGCTACGCCGATCCGCAGGTCACCAAGGATCGCGAACGGCTGATTGCATCCCGTCGCATCGGTGAAGTGCAGGACATCGCCAATGCGGTGGCATGGATGGCGTCGCCACGATCGGATTTCGTCAACGGAGACGAAGTGAACGTGGACGGTGGCTTCCACCTGATGATGGGGGATCTGACGCCGAAGCCGGGCGGTCGTCGCCAGTTCGCGATCAACTCGCTCAAGCAGCGCGGACTGCTGTAAGCGGTACTCGAAAATCTCGGTATAACGCGAAGCCGCGCAAAGGGGCGTGGCTTCGCACGGACAATCGCAATTGCGGTTTCGAAAAGCAATTGCTGGAAAGGAAAGCCTTATATGGCAACCGCAACCAAGGAACATAACCGTTACGGCATTTTGTCGGCCGCGTTCGTGGTCATGTTCTTCGTGGCATCCATCGCCCTGTTCAGTGTATTTCTGACACCGTTGAGCGAACAGAACGGGTGGAGCAAAACCGACGTGAGCCTCTCGTATTCCATCTTCCAGACGGTCATGGCCGTCACCGGCATCTTTTCGGGTCGCATTTCCGACAGATTCGGTCCACGAAAGGTCATGATCGTCGGCGGACTGGTATTCGGCCTGGGCTGGTTCCTGACCGGCATGGCCACCAGCATTCCGATGCTGTACCTCTGCCACGGCGTGATCGCCGGCATGGGAAACGGCCTGGTATACAACCCGACGCTCACCACCGCACAGCGCTGGTTCCCCGACATCCGCGGCAAGGCGTCCGGCATTCTGCTTGCCGCGGCCGCCATCGGGCCAGCCACCCTGTCTCCGATCGCCAGCTTCCTGTCGAGCACGTTCAGCGTCTCCACCGCGTTGAAGATTCTCGGCATGACGTTCTGGATCACCATCACATTGGGCTCGCTGTTCGTCTCGCCGGTGCCGGAAGGGTACCGTCCGAAAGGCTGGAATCCGCCTACTCCCGCAACCTCCGCCGACAATGCCGAAGACGACGGCTTTGATTGGAAGGCGATGCTCGCTTCGCCGCGGTTCTATGTGCTGCTGCTCGTCTACGCGGCCGCGGCGACCGCCGGCACCATGCTTGTCGGTGCGCTGTCATCGATCGCCCAGTATTAGGTCGGCCAGGTCGGTGCGATGACGGCCGCCGCCTTCGGAGCGATGGTGGTGTCGATTAACACGTTATCGAATTTCGTGGGCCGTCTTGCGTTCGGCGCCCTCTACGACAAGCTGGGCGCGTTCAAGTGCCTTGCCGTGATGCTGATTGCTACCGTGCTGGCGATGGTGGCCATGTCGTTCGCAACGAACGCGCCGTTCTTCATCGGCTGTGTAATCGTACTCGGATTCGCGTTCGGCGCTCTGCTGGTGATTTACCCACCACTGACCGGCGAGACGTTCGGAACAAAGCATCTGAGCATCAACTACGGCATCATGTTCCTAGGGTACGCGCTGGGCGCATGGATCGGACCGCGCATCGCCACCAGCCTGTTCGACGAGACGGTCGGATATCGCAACGCGTTCTATGCTGCGGCCGTGATCACGCTCATCGGCCTTGCCGTTGTGTTGCTGCTGATGACGAAGGTTAGGAAAACCGGCACTATGATGCCGAAACGCAAGTAGACGCAGTCGCGGAATATTCCGAAGGAAGAACCAGACAGCGAAACGACGCCAACAAAGGAGTTACTTATGACGCAACAGCTCAAACTCGCCGTAATCGGCGCAGGCGCTATGGGGCGCGACCATATCCGTTACATTCAAGACAATCCTGATGCGAAATTGGTGGCGATCGCCGATCCGATGCCCGAATCGGAGGAATTGGCGAAATCCATCGACGTCGAATGGTATGCGGACTACAATGACATGTTCGATCATGTGGCGCTTGACGGCGTGGTGATCGCATCGCCGAACGGCCTGCACCTGCCCATGGCGCGCGCGGCACTCGAACATGGCGTGCCGCCACTGGTGGAAAAACCGATCAGCGACGACCTGGACGACGCGCGCATCTTCGCGAAGGAGGCCCGCGAAATCGGCCTTCCGGTATTGGTCGGTCAGCATCGCCGGCATAATCCGAAGGTGCAGCGTGCCAAGGAAATCATCGAATCCGGCGTGCTCGGCCGCATCGTGACGGTTTCCGTGCATTACAACATCTACAAGCCGGATACGTATTACGACATTCCCTGGCGCAGGCAGAAAGGCGCCGGCCCGATTCTCGTGAACATGGTGCACGATGTTGATCTCATGCGCTATCTGATCGGCGAACCCGTGGAAATTCAAGGCATGGCGGCCAACAGCGCTCGAGGATTCGAAGTGGAGGATTCCGCAGTGGTCAATGTACGCTTCGAATCCGGCACGCTTGGCTCGATCACGCTTTCCGACGCGGCGGCCAGCCCGTGGAATTGGGAAGCGACCGCACGAGAGAACCCGTTCTTCGCGCCGTTCGACACTGACGCGTATTTCATCATGGGTACCAAGGGGTCACTGTCTCTGCCGAGATTGCAGCTCTTCACATACCGGGATGGTGTAAGTGACTGGACGAAGCCGCTCACCTGTGAGATTCAGGGCGTGAAGGAGGGACTGCCGCATCGTCTTCAGCTGGTGCACTATCTGAAGGTGCTGCGCGGTGAGGTTGAGCCGATCGTCACGCCGGAAGACGCCATCAAGTCGCTGGAGGTGCTCAACGCCGTCAAGAAGGCGGCGGATGAAGGTGCCATGGTGACGTTGTAGACGCCGGTCTTCGGTGATCTGCAGGACGGGCCGCGCGCCGTCGTGTGATTTCGCTTCTGCGTCTTGATTCCTCCACCCACTGGAGGTTTTACCCTGCTGGGATGCTTCTTAACGGGTTAATTCTTCCAGTAGATGGAGGTTTCTTACCTCGTAATGGCTTCTCTGCGTCCTGTTTCTTCCAATGTCTGGAAGTTTCATCCTTCTGAAAGGCTCCTCAGTGGGTCAATTCTTCCAGTCGCTGGATGTTTTGTACCTCTGAGAGGTCCCTGAGCAGGTTGATTGTTCCAGTGACTGGAGGAATTTGGCGTCTAGCGGTAGCCATCCCACTGAGGCAGCGGAAAGAGCACGTCCTCGCATTCGACCCACATGGCGTTGAGATCCTGGCCAGGCTTGCGCAGCCAGCGCAGCTGCACGCCGTCCATCATCGCGAAGCCGGCGCGCAGTACCTGTTCGGCGTCGACGCCTTCGGGCACGTGCCAGCGGATGTTCTCCGCCACGTCCACGATACGCTCCTCGCGGTTGGCGAAATAGTCGTGCGCGGGATGATCGGGGTTCAGCGCCTCGGCGCTCAAGGTTGAGAACATGTGCACAAGCTTGGGGCGTTTGGCGTTGATCGCCACGGTCTTACGCCACATTTCGGCGATGTGAGGGTGTTCGTTGCGCACCATGCCGGCGGTGATGTCTTCGGTTTCTCGATCGTACATCTCGTCGAGCACCGCATGCAGCAAGCCTTCTTTGCTGCCGACATAGTGCAGTACGCCCGCTTTGGTCAGGCCGACCATGGTGGCTATTTTCTGCAGTGACGTTCCGTAGTAGCCGAGCGTGCCGAAGCATTCGACCGCCGCGTTGAGGATTTCGCTTCTGCGGTCGACTTCGTCGTTGGCCATGTTCTCTCCTATGCAGCTCTGACAACAGTTCCTCATCGGGATGGAAAATTATGATTACCTTACGGTCGGTTAACTGAAATTCCAAAGATGATTGGCGTGTCGCGTATTCGATTTTGATAAAGTACCTACCAATCGGTTGGTAAAGAGTTCGGAGTTGAACTCTTGCCGAGCAAACGAAAGAGGTTCGTATGAGCGAAAGCACCTATCCTGAAGTCAACGACCTGACTCTCGAGGAGAAGGCGTCACTGACCTCCGGCGGCGACGCATGGCATCTGCAGGGCGTGGAAGCCAAGGGCATTCCGGGCTACATGATCACCGACGGCCCCCACGGCTTGCGCAAGTCCTTGGCATCCAGCACCGGTGAAACCGATTTGAACGACTCCGTGCCGGCAACCTGCTTCCCGCCGGCCGCGGGCCTGTCCAGCTCCTGGAATCCGGAACTCATCCACCAAGTGGGCGAGGCCATGGCCGAGGAATGCATTCAGGAGAAGGTGGCCGTGATTCTCGGCCCCGGCGTCAACATCAAGCGCAACCCGCTCGGCGGCCGTTGCTTCGAATACTGGTCCGAAGATCCGTATCTGGCCGGCCATGAGGCCATCGGCATCGTTGCGGGCGTGCAGTCCAAGGGCATCGGCACTTCGCTCAAGCACTTCGCCGCCAACAACCAGGAGACCGATCGCCTGCGCGTCAGCGCCAACATCTCCCAGCGCGCGCTGCGCGAAATCTACTTCCCGGCTTTCGAGCACATCGTCAAGGAAGCTCAACCGTGGACCATCATGTGCTCCTACAACCGTATCAACGGTGTGCATTCCGCGCAGAACCACTGGCTGCTCACCGACGTGCTGCGTGACGAATGGGGCTTCGAAGGCATCGTCATGAGCGACTGGGGTGCAGACCATGACCGTGTCGCCTCCCTCAACGCCGGCCTCAACCTTGAAATGCCGCCGAGTTACACCGACGATCAGATCGTCTACGCCGCCCGCGACGGTCGCATCCAGCCTGAGCAGCTCGACAGGATGGCCCAAGGCATGATCGACCTGGTCAACAAGACCCGCGCCGCCATGAGCGTCGAAGGCTACCGCTTCGACGTGGATGCCCACGACGAGGTAGCCCACCAAGCCGCCGTCGAATCCATGGTGTTGCTCAAGAACGACGACGCCATCCTGCCGGTCGCATCCGATGCAAAGGTTGCCGTCATCGGCGAATTCGCCCGTACCCCGCGCTATCAGGGCGGTGGTTCCTCCCATATCACTCCGACCAAGATGACCAGCTTCCTTGACACGCTCACCGCACGTGGCGTGGACGCCAAGTTCGCGCCGGGCTTCACCCTCGACCTCGAACCGGCTGATGCCGCAATGGCCGCCGATGCCGTCGAAGTCGCCAAGGGTGCCGACATAGTGCTCATGTTCCTGGGTCTGCCGGAAGCCGCCGAATCCGAAGGCTTCGACCGTGAAACCCTCGACATTCCGGCCAAACAGGTCGAACTTCTGGAAGCCGTCGCCGCCGAAAACAAGAACATCGTGGTCGTGCTTTCCAACGGCTCCGTCGTCTCCGTGGCGCCGTGGGCGGATAACGCCAAGGGCATCCTCGAATCCTGGCTGCTCGGACAGGCCGGCGGTCCGGCGCTCGCCGACGTGATCTTCGGCAACGTCAGCCCGTCCGGCAAGCTTGCCCAGACCGTTCCGATGGACATCAACGACGACCCGAGCATGATCAACTGGCCGGGCGAGGAAGGCCATGTCGACTATGGTGAGGGCGTGTTCGTCGGCTACCGCTACTACGACACCTATGACAAGGCGGTCGACTACCCGTTCGGCTACGGCCTGAGCTACGCCACCTTCGAAGTGTCCGACGTGAAGGTCGCCAAGACCGGCGCCAACACCGCTTCCGTAAGCGCGGTCGTGAAGAACACCTCCGACGTTGACGCCGCCGAAACCGTGCAGGTGTACGTGGCTCCGGGCAAGTCCGCCGTGGCACGTCCGATCCACGAGCTCAAGGGTTTCAGGAAGGTGTTCCTCAAGGCTGGCGAATCTGCCGAAGTGAGCTTCGACCTGGACGAGCGCGCCTTCGCCTACTGGTCCGAGAAGTTCGATGACTGGCATGTCGAATCCGGCGAATACGCCATTGAGGTCGGTACTTCCAGTCGTGACATCGCCGGCACCGGCATGGTTGAGCTCGATGGCGATGGCAAGGCCGAACCGCTTACCGAATGGTCTACCTTCGGCGAATGGTCCGATGATCCGGTCGGCTCCAAGATCGTCGCATCCGTGTATGCCGAGGGCGAGGCCGGCAATCTGCCGAAGATGCCCGATAACGACATGATGCGCATGTTCCTCAGGTCCATGCCGATCAACTCCATGCCGATGCTCATGAGCGAAGGCGGTAAGAAGATCACTGCCTTCATGCTTGACGAATACGCCAAGGTCACCGAGTAAGGCGACGGAAAAGGAACCCAAACAGACTTGGGCCGAGAGCCTAGTCCGCGAATGAACCGGTGCGGACCAGGCCCTCGGCCTTTCACATAACGATTTGCCGGCATGTTTGCCGGTAAGGGGCATCTCGCTCCGGTAAGATGGGCGAGACGACGAGTGCATGCAAGGAGGCACAATGACCGAGATCGACGAGACGGCTGGCATGAGCGAAGCGGGTCGTCACGAGTGGGAGTTGATGGTGGCCGGCGAGGTATATCAGGACTCGCATCCGGACGTCGAACGCAAGCGCGCCGAGGCGAAGAGACTGTTCGTCGAATACAACAAAACCGATTACGAGGATGTCGAACGTCGTCGTGAGATCATGGAACGGCTGTTCAAATCGATTGGTGAAGACGTGTTCATCGAACCGAACTTTCGTTGTGAGGTCGGCCGCAACATCACCATCGGTTCGCATGCCTACATCAATTTCGATTGCGTGATGCTTGACAATGCGCCGATTACGCTCGGCGACTATGTGTGGATCGCGCCGATGGTCGGTCTGTTCGCCACCAATCATGCGCTTGATTTCGAAGAGCGCAAAAACGGCGCGTGCCAGGCCAAGCCGATCGTGATCGGCAACGGCGTATGGTTGGGCGGTCATGTGACCGTGCTCGGCGGCGTGACCATCGGCGACGGTGCGGTGATCGGCGCCGGAGCCGTGGTGACGCACGATATTCCGGCGAACTGCATCGCCGTCGGCAATCCCGCACGTGTGCTGCGCGAAATCACGGACGAGGATCGCACCGGATTCATGGAACGCATCAAGGCACGTGACGCGGCGTGATTTCGTCTGCCGCCCTTATCGCCATAAGCCATAAGGGTGCTGCACAATCGATCATGGTGCGAACCTTATGTGACGTATCCCGAGTTTTACGGGTGGGGTCATGAGGTTCGCACCATGATTGTTTTTGCGGTTTCGGCAATCCTTGAACCGGTGCCTTCTCGTCGGAGAAAACCCGACGACACGCGGAATGTTGTATATGCAACTGTTGTATGTGCAACGGGTTATGATATAGCGCGTGACAGATGAACGAAACAATGAAACGACTTCGGTGAACCCGGCGTTCGCCGAGGCGTGGGACCAAGGTGTGTGCAAGCCGCCGAGCGTCGCCATCAGATCTCTGCACAACGTCATCAACCGGTATCTTGCGTCGACGCGTCCCGAGCAAGTGGATGGATTGAGCGGTGGCAACATCGACATCATCGCTTTCCTCGCCCGTCATTCGGAACGTGAGATTTTTCCACAGGATGTGGAACGGCGCTTCGGCGTGACCAGATCGACGTCAAGCAGGGTGCTCGGACTCATGGAACGAAAAGGACTGATCGTTCGTGAATCGGTGCGGCGCGACGCAAGGCTCAAGAAAATAGTCTTGACCGACAAATCCCGCGACATCGCCGAAGCGTTGCGTGAAAACGCCGTCGCCATGGAGAACATACTGCTGCAGGGGCTGAACGATGACGACATTCGCCAGTTCATGCACGTGCTTGACGTGATGCAATCCAATCTGGTGGAGACCGGCATGATCGGAGACGAAAAACGTTACTCCAGTCTGGCGATCTGTGATGTGCGGGCGGATGAATCGCAAGCGGAAAACGAAGGGAAGGAAGAGGGGTGAGCGCAACAACGCAAACGGTTTCGGTTGCAAAGAACCAGTCACGGCCAAAACAGCATCTGATACGCACGTTGGGCAGATCGCTGCGTGAATACAAAAAGGACAGCTTGCTGGCGCCTGCATTCGTGGCGGTGGAAAGCGTGCTGGAAATCCTGATTCCGACGGTCATGGCGTCGCTGATCGATCAGGGCATTTCCGGCGGCAGCATGCCGGCGATCATCAAATTCGGCGTGATCCTGTTCGTATGTTCGATGTTCTCCCTGGCATCTGGCTTCCTTGCCGGAAAATTCGCGGCGATCGCCGCCGCGGGCCTTGCGAAGAACCTGCGTAAGGACCAGTTCGAGAAGGTTCAGGGCTTCAGCTTCACGAACATCGACAAGTTCTCCACCGGTTCGATCATCACCAGGCTCACCACCGATGTGACCAATCTGCAGAACGCCTACGGCATGATGATCCGCATGGGTGTGCGAGCCCCGATCATGGTGGTCGTGGCATGGATTTTCTCGTTCCGCATCAGCCCGTCGATCTCCTTGGTGTTCCTCGCCTGCATCCCGATTCTCGCAATCGGCCTGTGTGGTCTGGCCGTCATCGTGCACCCGGTGTTCGAGCGTGTGTTCCACACCTATGATGAGCTCAACAATGTGGTCGACGAGAACCTGCAGGGCATCCGCGTAGTCAAGTCGTACAACCGCGAATCGCATGAAATAGGCAAGTTCGGTCGCATTTCCGAGCGGATCTTCAAGGATTTCACCAAGGCCGAGCGCATCATGAGCTTCAACAGCCCGCTGATGATGATCTGCATCTACGGCACCATGCTGCTCATCGCATGGATGGGCGCACAGCAGATCGTCGCTTCCGGCAACAACGCGGCCCTTGGATTGACCACCGGCGACCTGACCGCATTGGTCACCTACGCCATGCAGATCCTCATGGCCATGATGATGCTTTCCATGATCTTCGTGATGTTCATCATCTCGCAGGCTTCCGCCGAACGAATCTGCCAGATTCTCAATGAGGAAAGCACCGTCACCAATCCGGACAATCCGGTCAGGGAGGTCGTCGACGGTTCGATCGACTTCGATCATGTGACATTCCGCTATTCCGACAGTTCGGAAAAGCCGGTACTGGACGACATCAACCTCAAGATCCGCTCCGGCATGACCATCGGCATCGTCGGCGGCACCGGTTCCGCCAAGTCCAGCCTGGTGCAGCTCGTGCCGCGACTGTACGACGTGACCGAAGGCTCGCTCAAGGTCGGCGGCGTCGACGTGCGCGATTACGACCTTGAAGTGTTGCGCGACCAGGTGGCCATGGTGCTGCAGAAGAACGTGCTGTTCTCCGGGACCATCGCCGAAAACCTGCGTTGGGGCAATCCGAACGCCACCGACGAGGAAATCCGTCACGCATGCCAGTTGGCGCAGGCCGACGGATTCATCCAGGAATTCCCCGATAAGTACGATACATACATCGAACAGGGCGGCACCAACGTCTCCGGCGGCCAGCGTCAGCGCCTGTGCATCGCCCGCGCCTTGCTGAAGAAGCCGAAGATCCTCATCCTCGACGATTCCACTTCCGCGGTCGACACCAAAACCGATCAGCTGATTCGTGCGGCGTTCCACAACGAGATTCCCGACACCACGAAGATCATCATCGCGCAGCGCGTCGCCTCCGTACAGGAATCCGACATGATTCTCGTCATGGATGCCGGCCACATCATGGCCGCCGGCACCCACGACGAACTGCTTGCAAGCTGTGACGAATACCGTTCCATCCATGAATCGCAGACCAGGAACCAGGCACAGCCTGAGGAACTTCAGTGAAAGGAGGAGAGAGCAATGACTGAAATGATCATCGATGAAGAGACCGAGATGAACGAGCGCCAAGAGGCGATCGACGAGGCGAAAACCGCGGAAAGCGAACCACGAAAGTCGCAGGGCGGGCCGAATGGTCCCATAGGCAAACCGATGCAGAAGGCCGCTCCCGGCACCACCAAACGCATCTTCGGCTATACAAGTGGCGCGTGGCCATCGTGGTGCTGTGCATTCTGATCGGAGCCGCGGCACAGTCCGGATCCGCGCTGTTCCTGCAATCACTGATCGACAGTTACATCCTGCCGATGGTCGGTGCGAACAATCCTGATTGGGGTCCGCTGCTGCGCGCGTTGACGCTTATGGGATGCCTGTATGCGGCCGGCATTCTCTGCAGCTGGCTGTGGCAGTGGCTTATCGTCACCGTCGAGCAGGGCGTGCTCAAGAAGATTCGCGACGACATGTTCGCCCATCAGCAGAGCCTGCCGATCCGTTATTTCGACACCAACGAACACGGCGACATCATGAGCCGCTACACGAACGATACGGACACGTTGCGTCAGGCCATCAGCCAGTCGTTCCCGCAGATGTTCTCGTCCGCGATCATCGCCATCGCAGCGCTCATATCGATGCTGTGGCTCTCCGTGCCGGTCACCGTCTTCGTGCTGGTCTTCTCCGCACTGCTGTTCGTGGTAGTGCGCAAGGTCGTCTCCCGTTCCGGGCGCTACTTCGTCAAGCAGCAGATCGAAATCGGCGACGTGAACGCATTCGTGGAGGAATCCGTCAACGGGCAGAAGGTCATCAAGGTCTTCAACCATGAGGATGCCACGCAAAAGGACTTCGATGAAAAGAACGAGCGACTGTTCGAAGCCTCCGCCGAAGCGAACACATGGGGCAACGTGACCATGCCGATCGTGGGCAACATGGGCTACATGCTGTATATCCTGCTTGCCGTTCTCGGTGGGGTCATGGCGCTGTCGGGCGTCGGCAACTTCGGCCTGTCCGGATTCGGTACGCTCACCTTGGGTACGCTGATTTCATTGCTGACCCTGTCCCGAGCCTTCATCAATCCGCTCGGACAGGTCTCCATGCAGTTCAACATGGTGATGATGGCGCTCGCCGGCGCATCCCGCATCTTCCAGCTTATGGACGAAAAGCCGGAAGACGATGGCGGTTCCGTGACGCTCGTCAACGTGGAGCTCGCCTCCGACGGTCGCACCATGACCGAAGTCGATCACGAAACCGGTCACTGGGCTTGGAAGCGTGAGGAAGGCGATGACGGCACCCGTTCGCTCAAGGCCGCACATGCGTTGAGTCCGCGCGCCGCGGAAGTGGCGATGAAGGCTCGCGAAAACGCGATCACCTCGCCGGATGGTCGCTTGACCCTGCTGCAGGGCGACGTGCGCTTTACCGACGTGACCTTCGGGTATAACCCCGACAAGCCGGTGCTGCACGACATCACCTGGTTTGCGAAACCCGGTCAGAAAGTCGCCTTGGTCGGCGCGACCGGTGCCGGCAAGACCACGGTGACCAACCTGATCAATCGCTTCTATGACATTCAGGAAGGCATGATCCTGTACGACGGTATCTCCGTCAAGGGCATCCGCAAGCCGGATCTGCGCCGTTCCCTCGGCATCGTGTTGCAGGATGTGAATCTGTTCACCGGTACCGTGATGGACAACATACGGTACGGACGACTCGACGCCACCGATGAGGAATGCATCGAAGCCGCACGCCTGACCAATGCCGACGGCTTCATCCGCATGTTGCCGAATGGATACCAGACCGTGCTCGAGGGTGATGGTTCCGGCCTGTCGCAGGGCCAGCGCCAGCTGATCTCCATCGCACGTGCCGCCGTGGCCGATCCGCCGGCGATGATTCTCGATGAGGCGACCTCGTCCATCGATACCCGTACCGAGGAAGTGGTGCAGGCCGGCATGGACAACCTCATGAAGGGGCGTACCGTGTTCGTGATCGCTCACCGACTGTCCACCGTGCGCAATTCCGATGTGATCATGGTGCTCGATCACGGTCGTATCATCGAGCGCGGCTCGCATGATGAGCTTATTGCGCTCAAGGGCGAGTACTACCAGCTGTACACGGGAGCCGTGGAACTGGAGTAGGAACCGCAATGAAATGGCTGTGACCGCCGAGTGTGGTCACAGCCATTTTGCGTTTGGGACTTGCTTATGTTATTGGTTGCGAGGTTCTGCTTGTTGGATAACGGGTTGGTTCTCGCAGGTTAGGACCTTTTCCCGGGTGATTTGGGGCCGTGGCTGTTGGGTAACCATTCGGTTCTCGCAGATTCGGCCCTTTTCGGTACCGGTTTGAGGCTCTGCCTGTTGAGTGGCACGTTGGTTCTCGCAGCCTGCATCCCATGCTGAACTGTTTGAGGGCACGCCTATTGGATAACGGGCATGCCCCTCTAACCCCGCTTGGAACCTTGCCGGCTGATGCCACCCTTATGACCGGTGGCCTTGAATGGTTTCGTGAATCCTTTGCCTCGGAAGCTCTGCGGGGCAAAGGATTGCTGTTTATCCGGCTTTGGCCAGTTCGACTTATGGAATTGCGCATGCATAAAGGGATATTGTATTTGATGGTCGCCCGTCAGTGCGCTCGCCGCCACTGTTGCGGAGTGAGCCCCGCACGCTTGCGAAATACGCGGATGAAGTAACTGGGCGTCGAAAAACCGCAGGCACGGGCCACTTCGGTCACGTCGGAAGCGGTGCCGGAAAGCATGTGCATGGCCTGCTCGATGCGGTAATCGGTCAGGTATTCATTTGGCGTGCGATTCACATACTCGCGAAATACGATGCAGCATTGGCTGCGGCTCATGGTACCCGCCGCCGCGATGTCGGCCAATGTGATTCGTTCCGGGAAATGCTGATGAATGAAGCCGGTCATGGTCAACGCACTCATCAAGTCACGATTATTGGCGGGGGAGTGCGATGCCGAATGATTTGAGGATGGTGATTGTCGGTCCTGTGCCGGCTCCGGTCGTCCGGTCGTCGGATGGCCAGACGCTTTCGCCATGCTCTCCCGAACCAACGCCAAAGCCGCCCCGCACAATTGGATCGCCGTTCCAATCGCCTGAATCGTATCGGACTGCGGATTGGCGGCTTCGTCGGCATTCGGCACGTTGAACCGCACGGTATCGTCAATCAGTTGCAGAATGCGCCGATGCCGTGAATCAGTATGATCCAACAGCATGTAATCCGGTGCATCAGGCCCGCACAGCATGTCCAGTTCGGCGCTCGCCGGTCGCCATAATGATTCGAACAGCGAAGGATTCACTACGGCCGCCGGGTAATGGCATTCCTCGCGGGTCGGTGAGAATCCGTAATGCAACCGATTCGAATTGACGAACAGTCCGTCGCCGGTCGGAATGTCGACGATCGCGCCGTTGACGAAGTATTTCATCGACCCGGTGAGCGCATGTACGAACTCCAGGTCGCGATGCCAGTGACAGGCCATGCGGAAGTCGAAGCGGGAGAGCGCATCATTGCGTGTATACAGCGGCAGATCAGGCTGATTGTAGTAGATGCGTTCGGAAAGATCCGAGAATACCGCCAAAGGCTGTAACGGTTGACGTTGTTTCATCCGTTCTCGCTTTCGATGGGTTTTCCGTTCAATGCAATACGATTTTGCTATTTACAAACGATTCAATGATATCGCATCGTGTGTTCTGAATGCTGATAAATATTACTCTTTTCATGTAAAGAAGAAGATTTTCTACATTGATGGAGAGATACGAATATGGCATCGCACCGCTTGTTCACGCTTCCCGTGGCCATTCTGGTCTTTCAGAGTTTTCTGCTCGGTACCAGCGAATTCATCATCGTGGGCGTACTTCCCGACATTGCCTCCGATCTCAACATTGCCGTGACCATGGTGGGTAATCTTGTGGCTATCTTCGCGTTCGTGTATGCGCCGCTCACACCGATTGGCGCCGCGATCTGTTCGAAATTCCAGCGATTCCGTGCACTGATCGCATTGTTGCTTGTATTTCTTGCCGGCAATGTGATCTG
The DNA here is from genome assembly GCF_001042595.1 of Bifidobacterium dentium JCM 1195 = DSM 20436. Classification (NCBI taxonomy): domain Bacteria; kingdom Bacillati; phylum Actinomycetota; class Actinomycetes; order Bifidobacteriales; family Bifidobacteriaceae; genus Bifidobacterium; species Bifidobacterium dentium. The sequence continues at coordinate 1,857,662 of NZ_AP012326.1, read as the reverse complement.
CACCTTTGCCGTGAACTATCCGATGCTGCTGCTTGCTCGCGTGGTCACCGCCTCCGTTTCGGGAGTGCTTGTGGCGGTGGCGCTCACCTTCGGACCGGACGTCACGAGTCGTGAAAACCAGCCGAGATACATGTCATGGGTGTTCTCCGGATTTTCCATCGCCTCCGTGTTCGGCATGCCGATGGGTACGTGGATTGCGGGGTTGGCGGGTTGGCGTACCAGTTTCGTCGTCATCGACGTGTTGACGGTAGTCATGATCGGCGTCATGTTCGTGGTGTTGCCGAAGCGTTCCGTGCCTTCGCAGGTGGGTATTCTCGGCCAATTCAAGCTGTTCTCCGACCGTCGAATCATCCTCGGCGTGCTCACTGTGGTGTTCGGCCTCGCCTCGAGCTATGTGTGGTACACCTACCTGACACCCATGTTTACCAACGAATTGCATGTGCCGGCGGCCTATGTGAGCGTCGCGCTCGTGGCGTTCGGCGCTTGTTGCCTGTGGAGCAACCTGTACAGCGGCAAGCTCGCCACGCGTGGCACCGGCATTTGGCCGCTCGTCGGCATGAGCAAGGCCTACGCATTGCAGTTCGTGTGCATGCTGCTACTTCCCTTTGCCACGGCGAACGCGATGCTTGGATCGGTGTTGCTGGTGGTTCTGGGTCTTACGATCTATCTGCAGAACTCGCCTTCGCAGGTGCTGTATTCATATGTGGCCGAAACCGGCTATCCCGGCTGCGGCACGCTTGCCTCGTCGTTGAACTCCACGTCCTGCAACCTCGGTATTGCGCTCGGTTCCGCAGTTGGTGGCGTGGCCTACGATGCCGCCGGATTGCGTTGGCTCGGTCCTGTCGGCGCCGTGTTCGCCGCATTGGCGGTACTGATGACGGTATTGTTGAAAGTCAATGACGGACGGCGTGCGATAAGATCGCACGATAGGGTGCACTTGATTACCAATCTGATAGGAAGATGAGGTACCCTGATTCGGTAAAGCTTTTACTTCACCGAATGAGGAACATCGATGGCGACCATCAAGGAAATCGCAAGACGGACGGGATTCTCGCAAGCTACGGTATCTCGGTTGCTGAATGGAGATCCCACATTATCCGTCCGCGAGGAGACGCGTCGCAAGATCATTCAGGTCAGCGAGGAACTTGGCTACAGCATGCAGACCAAACGCATCGTGATTCCGCATGAGGTGGCCTTGCTTGACAACGAGGAATCCAATGAGGCGTTGCGTGATTCCTATTTCACTGATCTGCGTGCGGCACTCGAACGCAATGCTGGGCAGCAGCGTATGGAACTGACCGTGTTCCGCGATCTTGACGATATGATTGCCGAAAGTAGCGGATTTGACGGCTTTATGTCGATCGGTGCCGACCGGATCGTCGAAGAGGATCTGGAACGGTTGCATGATGCCATGCCGTATGGCGTGTTCATCGACGTGAATCCAGCGCCGGGTCTGTTTGATTCCGTACAGCCTGACCTGCAGCAGACCGTGCATGATGCCGTTGCGGCTTGTGCGGCGAAGGGAATGAAACGTGTCGGGTTCATTGGCGGCAAAGGCTGCCTAATGAACTTCTATGAGCTGGACGAAGAGAATCGCGCCACCTATTTTCGGCGTGAAGTCAAGCGTTTCGGATTGGACGCCGAGGGTCTGATCTATTCGGATGGCCTGTTTACCGTGGAGAACGGCCGCAGGCTTGGCGAACGGTTCGTGCACGATCACAACGGTGCGCTGCCGGACGCGGTGATCATCGCCGCCGATGTGATTGCGGTCGGCGTATTGCAGGCCTTCAATGCCTCCGGAGTGCTTGTGCCGCGCGACATCAGCGTGATCAGCATCAACAACCAGATGATTGCCCAGCTTACGTCACCGCCTTTGAGCACATTCGCCATCGACCAGAGCGAGCTTGCCCGCGTGGCGATCCTGACTTTGGCGGATGCCATCGCGGGCAAGCGAACCATCCGCCAGCACGCCTATCTGTCGACCTCGTTGGTCGTACGTGACAGCTTCGTGCCGGCGGAACGGTGACTTTCAGCCGTTGTGATGCCGTATCAGAACAGCTCCAGCATCACATCAAGCGTGAGCGGTCGATCGGCCGGTAGCTGGAACCGCTCATGCACCGGTGCGCCCCACGAATCGTCGCCGCCGACGCCCATCTGCGCTGCAAGCAGACGCAGGAACATGTGACGTGGGGTTGGCAGCTCCTCCTGATGGGTCGCCTCTTCCAGCATCAACGTGCTGTAGGGCAGCAGGCTTGCCGCGAAGTGTTCGTCGCCGGCTTGGCTCACACGCATGCCGTGGCCATGGCGGTCGGTCACCTCAATCCAGCGCAGCCCCTCATGATTGCCGGTTTCCTGCGGCACCAGATACGGTGCGTTGTCTGCTTCGGCAGTGCTCTCGAACACGCCGAGCTTGGCGCCGTGCAGGCGGTCACGATAGGTTTCGGCCGGTCCCAGACCGTAGAAGCGCAGGTTCGAATACTCGACCGGCAGCATCCATTCCATGCCGAACGCCGGTAGCGAAGCCGCTTCGATGCCGCCCGGATAGGTGAGGGTCAGATGGATTCGCCCGTCTTCCAACAGCTCGTAGCGTGCGGTGACCTTCGTGCGTTGCGCGATTGCCAGTTCATACGTGTACGTGCCGACGATCGTATTGCCATCACGGACGATTTCGGTACCGACCGTCTTGGCGTAACGGCCGGCAGCGAACCATTGTGCACGGTCGAAGCCGGAGGCATTGCCGCGGTCGTTGTCGGTCAGAGGACGGAACGTCAGCAGGCTCGGCTTGCGCGAAAGCATTTCATGGCCATCGCGGGTGAAGGAGACGAGTCCTCCCTGTGCCTTGGATAGCAATGCCTCGCGGCCGCCCGCCTTCACGCCGGCGTTCCAGCGTCCGTCGGTGACCGTCACATCATGCGTGTGGCCGTCGGTCATCGCGGCGGCATCGGTGTCGGCGGCATCGTTGAAGACCTGCACATGCTGCCCGAACGTCAGCTCGAATCCGGCCGGAGCCCAGGCGGTGGCCTCGGCCAGCCGCTGATCGACCTCGTACGTCACCTCGATCGAACCATTCGGCAACTCCTCGTCGCAACGGCTCGCCATCAGATCGGACGCGGCAGGGAATGCAATGTCGAAACGTTCGCTCGCACCGGCCGCCACGTCGAAGCGATAGTCAGCCTGCCAGCGCTCCTCGCCGTTGATTAGCATACGCGCCGTGAATACGTAGTCGGCGGTGGAGACGAACAGATTCTCATTGCGAATCGTCACACCGTGCGCATCCGGCTTGATGTTCACGTTCGCATACAATTGCTTGACTTCCTGCGCCTTGGGGGAGGCAGTGCGGTCCGCGAAGATGATGCCGTCGCCGGAGAATTCGTAATCGTTCGGACGATCGTCCCAGTCGCCACCATACGTCAGGCGTTCGGTGCCGTCCGGCAGACGCTGGAAAAGCGCCTGGTCGATGTAATCCCAGATGAAGCCGCCCTGATACTGCTCGTAACGTTCCAGTTCGGTGTACAGATGCATGCCACCGACGGAGTTACCCATGGCATGCATGTATTCGCATGAGATATATGGTTTCTTCGGATTGGCTTCGAGATATTCCGCAATTTCCGCCGGCTTGGCATACATGCGGCTTTCCATGTCGGAAATGTCATCGAACTGACGGTTCCAGAACACGCCCTCGTAATGCACCGGACGCAGCGGATCGTTGGCGTGCGCGAAATCGCTCATCGCCTTGAACACCGTACCTGCATACGATTCGTTGCCCAACGACCAGATCACCACGGCCGGATGATTGTAGTCGCGGCGCATCATCGACTCGATGCGGTCCACGCATGCTTCCTGCCATTCGGATTTGCTGCCCGGCACGTTGGTGTCCGGCGTGACCGGGTCGCTCGGTGCGGTCCATGAACCATGCGTCTCGATATTGGTTTCGTCGATCATGTAGATGCCATACTCATCGCACAGCTCGTACCAGCGTTCCTGATTCGGATAGTGTGAGGTGCGCACGGCGTTGATGTTGTGCTGCTTGAAGAACGTGATGTCGTACAGCATGTCTTCCTCGTTCACCGCGCGGCCACGGCGGGCGTCGAACTCATGACGGTTCACGCCCTTGAACATGATGCGCTTGCCGTTGAGCTTCATCACGCCGTTTTCGATGGCGAAATGCCGGAAGCCGATGCGCTCGCGGCTGACTTCGATCACTGTGCCGTCCGCACCGTACAGCGTCAGGTCGAGCGTGTATAGATTCGGCTCTTCCGCACTCCACGGCTTGATGTTCGCGATTACGGCTTCCGTGGTGATCATTTCGTTTACCGGCAGTTGTTCGGACTGCCATGCGATGGTGCCATCGGTTCCGTACAGTGTTGCGACGGCCTTGGAAGCAGCGTCCGCATTGCTGATGGATGCGACGAAGGCGAGCGTCGCATCGCCGGTCGTGGCGTCGAAATCGGGGTCGATTTTCCAATCGCGTACGTGTGCGGCGGGGATGGCGGTGAGTTCGACGCTGCGATACAGTCCGTGCAGGCGCCAGAAGTCCTGGTCTTCGAGCCATGCTGCGCTACTGAATTCGAAGCATGCGACGGCAAGGGTGTTGTGGCCTTCCTGAATGGCATCGGTCACGTCGAATTCACTCGGTGTGAAGGAATCTTCGGCGTAGCCGATGAATGTACCGTTCAGCCACACGTAGATGGCGGTGGATGCGGCGTGGAAGGTGAGCGTGATCTGACGGTTTTCGCGGATGGCACGGGTCACGGATGCGGACGGCGTGAATTCCCTGCGGTACAGCGCCACGTGGTTGTGCTGCGGAATGTTCGGCTGCTGAGGATCCTCATGGCCGTCCCATGGGTATTGCACGTTGACGTATTGCGGTTTCAGCAAGCCCTTGGTTTCCAGATTCGATGGCACTTCGATGGATGAGAATCCGGATTCGGTGCATTGGGTCTGGGCGAAGTCGCTGGGGAATCCGGCTTCGGACATGTCGACGACCTTGACCTGCCATTGGCCATCAAGCCGTTGTTTGAGTCCGGTCGGCTCACCGGCGAGTGGCTTATGGTCGTAGCAATGGTGGCTGGAATGTGCCGGAAGGCGGTTGACCGCGAAAACGGTAGGATCGGTCAGCCACGATTCCTGTGCTTCGGTTGAGGAAAAGATATGCGACATGATCTGCCTGCTCTCTTTCTATAGTGTCACGGCTCTGTGCGAAGGATGTAAAATCCTTTACTGATAAATAGTAACTTTCGTTATCAAAACTCGCAAGTACGTACGTCATATGCGTGGCGTGGTGTGTTCATGTTTGCTTTGATGGTCGAATCAATCGTTGAACACACATGATATGTGGCATTTTCTATCATTATCGAACAAAATGCGACACGCCGGCGAAGTGTAATGATTAGTATCACATTTTACTTAACGAGGGTTAAGGCATATACTGATGCATGAGTCGAAGGAAGACTGCACGGAAACTTCTAAGGAGAAGTAACGATGGAAGAAACCCTCACCGTGGATAAGCAGGGCTCAAACCTGAAATCCCGTATGGCATATGCATTCGGCAACGTTGGCCAGTCTGCGTTCTACAACGCCCTGAGCACATACTTCATCGTGTATGTGACCAGCTCGCTGTTCGCAGGTGTCGACAAAGGCATCGCCACCAAACTCATCGGCATCATCACCAGCCTCGTCGTGATCATCCGCATCGCGGAGATCTTCATCGATCCGCTGCTGGGCAACATCATCGACAACACCAACACCAAGTGGGGCCGTTTCAAGCCGTGGCAGCTCATCGGAGGTACGGTCTCCGCATTGCTGCTCGTCGTGGTGTACACCGGCCTGTTCGGTCTGGTCAATGTCAACACCACTTGGTTCATCGTGCTGTTCGTGGTGGTGTTCATCGTGCTTGACGTGTTCTACTCGTTGCGCGACATCTCATACTGGGGCATGATCCCGGCGCTGTCGAACGACTCCCATGAGCGTTCCACCTATACCGCACTCGGCTCTTTCGGCGGTTCCATCGGCTACAACGGCCTGACCATCATCGTCATCCCGATCGTCACCTACTTCAGCTTCGTGTTCACCGGTAACCGGACGGAAAGCCAGAGTGGTTGGACCTGCTTCGCCATCATCGTGGCCATTCTCGGCATCCTGACCGTATGCTCCGTGGCGTTCGGCACCAAGGAAAGCTCCAGCACGTTGCGTGCCAACGCCGAGGAGAACGGCGGCCCGCTCGCCGCGTTCAAGGCCCTTGCCCAGAACGACCAGTTGCTGTGGGTCGCCCTGAGCTACCTGCTGTACGCCATCGCCAATGTGGCCACCACCGGCGTGCTCATGTACCTGTTCAAGTACATCCTCAACAATTCCAATGCATACTCCATCGTGGGCGTCATCCCGGTCATCACTGGTCTGATCATGGCTCCGGCATACCCGGTCCTCAACAAGCGCATTCCGCGCCGCTACCTGTATCTCGGCGGTATGGCGCTCATGATCATAGGCTATCTGCTGTTCATCATCGGCTCGTCCAGCCTGCCGATGGTCACCGTCGGACTGGTCTTCTTCTACCTGCCGCAGACCTTCATCCAGATGACCGCCATCCTGTCCCTGACCGACTCCATCGAATACGGCCAGCTGAAGAACGGCAAGCGCAACGAGGCCGTGACCCTGTCCGTGCGCCCGATGCTCGACAAGATTGCGGGTGCCTGCTCCAACGGCATCGTCGGCTTCGTGGCCGTGGCCGCCGGCATGATCGGCAACGCCACTGCCGCCGATATGACCGCCTCCAACATCCATACCTTCCAGATTTGCGCCTTCTATGTGCCGCTGGCCGTGATCGTGCTGAGCCTGCTCGTCTTTCTTTTCAAGGTGAAGATCAGCGAAAAGATGCACGATGACATCGTCAGGCAGCTCGAATCGCAGCTCGCGCAGGGGGAGCCGTCTGAGTCCTGATCGCAACCGGTATGCGATTCGTGGGTTGAGGGAGCCGCATGGTGGACGCCGTGCGGCTCTTTCCGTATGCAACGTTCATACGGCGTGCTAGGCTGAACTGCTGAAACGTATAGCAGTGATCCGTTATCAGCGGGGAGCTTCCGGAAGAACGGCGGCGATTGCAGGGGGCGTAAGTCCGTACAGTGCAATCGCAGGCTTAGTAGAGCCGGCGGGATCGGCCCGAACAGCCGAACGCAAGCGGTCGCAATCGCACTGTGCAGTATGCAGGGGATGGCGGCAAGCGAGGTGGTACCGCGGTGGCGGACGTGCGGCAATCGTGCGTAAGTCGTCGTCCTCGTAGGTAGTTAAGAAGAACAGGAAACCTGCCAAACGAGGAGCATACGGTGAGCGAAACCACCAATCATGTGTATCCGAAGGCTGCTGCCGGTGAGCAGAGCGCCAACGTCGCGCCGAACCCCAGCTTCCCGAAGCTGGAGGAGTCCGTGCTTGACTATTGGGAGAAGGACGATACCTTCGCCAAGTCCGTCGAGCGTCGTCCATCCGGAGATCACAGCCAGAATGAATTCGTTTTCTTCGACGGTCCGCCGTTCGCCAATGGTCTGCCGCATTATGGCCATCTGCTGACCGGCTATGCCAAGGATGTGATTCCGCGCTACCAGACCATGAAGGGCCGCAAGGTCAACCGCGTGTTCGGCTGGGATACGCACGGTCTGCCGGCCGAGCTCGAGGCGCAGAAGGAACTGGGCATCGACTCCGTCGACCAGATCAAGGAAATCGGCATCGACAAGTTCAACGACGCCTGCCGTGCCTCCGTGCTCAAGTACACCAATGAGTGGAAGGACTACGTGCACCGTCAGGCGCGCTGGGTCGATTTCGAGCATGGCTACAAGACCCTGAACATTCCGTACATGGAATCCGTGATGTGGGCCTTCAAGCAGCTGTATGACAAGGGCTTGGCCTATCAGGGCTACCGTGTGCTGCCGTATTGCCCGAAGGATCAGACGCCGCTTTCCGCACACGAGCTGCGTATGGACGCCGACGTGTACCAAGACCGTCAGGACACCACCGTGTCCGTGGCCGTGAAGCTGCGCGACGAGGAAGACGCCTACGCCGTATTCTGGACCACCACCCCGTGGACCGTTCCGACCAACTTCGCCATCGTGGTCGGCGCCGACATCGACTATGTCGAAGTACGTCCGACCGAAGGCAGGTTCGCCGGCAAGAAATTCTATCTGGGCAAGCCGCTGCTCGGCTCCTATGCCAAGGAGCTTGGCGAGAACTATGAGATCGTGCGCGAGCTCAAGGGTGCCGAGATGGAGGGTTGGCGCTACTATCCGGTCTTCCCGTATTTCGCTGGCGACGAGCATGCCGCCGAGGGTCAGGTTCCGGGGCCGGAAGGCTATCAGATTTTCACCGCCGATTACGTCGATACCGTCGAAGGTACGGGCCTCGTGCATCAGGCTCCGTACGGCGAGGACGATATGAACACGCTCAATGCCAAGGGCATCAAGAGCGTGGACGTGCTTGACGCGGGCTGTAAGTTCACGTCGCTGTGCCCGGATTACGAGGGTCAGTATGTGTTCGATGCGAATCTGCCGATTCTGCGTAACCTGCGTGCAGGCGATGGTCCGCTGGCCCGTGTGCCGGAGGACCAGCGCGCGATTCTCTTCCAGGAGAAGAGCTACGTGCACTCCTATCCGCACTGCTGGCGTTGCGCCACCCCGCTGATCTACAAGCCGGTGAGCTCTTGGTTCGTGTCCGTGACCAAGATCAAGGACCGTCTGCTCGAGCTCAACCAGCAGATCAACTGGATTCCGGACAACGTGAAGGATGGGCAGTTCGGCAAGTGGCTTGCCAATGCCCGCGACTGGTCCATCTCTCGTAACCGTTTCTGGGGTTCGCCGATTCCGGTGTGGGTATCCGACGATCCGAAGTATCCGCGCGTCGACGTGTATGGCTCGCTTGAGGAGCTGAAGGCCGACTTCGGTGATTATCCGCGCGATCATGAAGGCAATGTCAACATGCATCGCCCGTATATCGACGAACTGACCCGCGTCAACCCGGACGATCCGACCGGCAAGAGCCACATGCGCCGCATCACCGACGTAATGGACTGCTGGTTCGAATCCGGTTCCATGAGCTTCGCCCAGTACCACTATCCGTTCGAGAACAAGGAAACCTTCGAACAGCACTTCCCGTGTGACTACATCGTGGAATACATCGGCCAGACCCGTGGCTGGTTCTATGTGCTGCACATCATGGCCACCGCCCTGTTCGACAAGCCGGCATACAAGAACGTGATCTGCCACGGCATTGTGCTCGGTTCCGACGGTCAGAAGATGTCGAAGCATCTGCGCAACTATCCGGATGTGAACGGCGTGTTCAACGACTTCGGTTCCGACGCTATGCGTTGGTTCCTCATGAGTTCGCCGATCCTGCGTGGCGGCAACCTCATCGTGACCGCCGACGGCATCCGCGATACCGTACGTCAGGTGATGCTGCCGGTGTGGAGCTCCTACTATTTCTTCACCCTGTATGCCAACGCGGCTAATGGCGGTGCCGGTTTCGACGCTCGTTCGCTACGTGCCGACGAGGTTGCCGCCTTGCCGGAAATGGATCGTTACCTGCTGGCCCGCACCCGACGTCTGATCGAGAAGACCCAGGCTGCGCTGGATGACTTCCTGATTTCCGACGCCTGCGAAGCCGTGTCCGATTTCATCGACATGCTCACCAACTGGTACATTCGCAACAATCGCGACCGCTTCTGGAACGAGGACGAGAACGCGTTCAATACGCTGTACACCGTGCTTGAGGCATTCATGCGCGTAATCGCCCCGCTTGCTCCGATGGAGGCCGAAGCCGTGTGGCGTGGCCTGACCGGCGGCGAGTCCGTGCATCTGGCCGATTGGCCGTTCCTGGCTGATCCGACTTCTGGCGAGGCGACCGAACTTGGTCGCGTGCTGGTGGATGATCCGGCCTTGGTCGATGCTATGGAGAAGGTACGCGAGGTCGTTTCCAGCACGCTGTCCATGCGTAAGGCGAAGCAGATTCGCGTGCGCCAGCCGCTTTCCAAGCTGACTGTGATCGTCTCCGATCCTGATGCCGTTGCTGCCTACGCCGAAATCCTGAAGTCCGAGCTCAACGTCAAGGATGTCGAGCTGTGCACGCTTGAGGATGCCGAATCCCGCGGCCTGAAGATCATCAACGAGCTGCGCGTGAACGCCCGAGTCGCAGGTAAGCGTCTGCGCAAGGACGTGCAGTTTGCCATCAAGGCTTCCAAGTCCGGTGCCTGGCATGTCGATGCCTCCGGCGTGCCGGTGTGCGAGACTCCGAACGGTGAGATTGCACTGGAAGAGGGTGAATATGAGCTGATCAACAGCGTGGAGGAGAAGAACGCCGAAGAGGCCGCCAGCTCCGTGTCCGCTGCGCTGCCGACCGGTGGTTTCGTGATTCTCGACACCGAGTTGAACGACGACCTGATTGCCGAAGGCTATGCTCGCGACGTGATCCGTGCCGTGCAGGATGCCCGCAAGGCTGCCGATCTGGAGATCTCCGACCGTATTGCGTTGAAGCTGACCGTTCCGACGGGTGACGTGGCGAAGGTCGAGCAATTCAAGGATCTTGTGGCTTCCGAAACGCTTGCCACCTCCTTCGAGGTTGTGGCCGGCGCCGAGGGCTCCGAGTTGGCAGTTGAGGTTGCCAAGGCCTGAGCCGGGCTGTGAGGTTTATAACCTCATAATCTAGGCGGTGAGCCGTGTTCCGTGTGGGCGCGACTTGCCGCCTTTCGCATAGGGGCTTCCCATGTATGTATTTGCCGTCTATCTGCATGCCTGTTGGCTGGATTTGTGATTATTCAAACGTGCGGCTACAGTTATGCATTGGCTTTAAGCCCTACGACTTGATTTGTGTTCCGTGCGCATGTTCGGTCATGCATGCGGGAGCAGATCGTTGAGCGAATGGTTCTCAGTACCATCCATGTGAGTCAAGCACACATATGAGAAGCAGTCGCACTGCCGGAAGACGTGGACTATTGCGGATTAATTTCCGTAGTATCCGCCCTTCCGGTTTTCTTTTGTAGATTCTGTTTTTTTGTTGTGGGAACGTTCGGCGAGGTCTGGCATGCGTTGCGGCTCAGTAGGAATTGCATAATAGGAATGGTATAGATTGTAAAGTAGGAAAAGGAAAAATCGTAAAGTAGGAATGGTAGAATTTGTGAAATAACAAAACGAAGAATAGTAGGCTAGTGCACTGGAGGGGTTGGAATGTCCATGATTTCAAGAGGTCTGGAACAGGAGCTGTTGCAATCTGCCAGAGAGATGCCAGTACTTACTCTTACAGGGCCGAGGCAGAGTGGCAAGACCACGTTGGTGCGGGCATGTTTCCCTGATTATGAGTATGTGACGTTGGAGAATCCGGATGTACGTAGGGAATTCATGGACGATCCACGATATTTCCTGAAAAGATATTCGAATCACATCATCTTCGACGAAGCGCAGCGAACGCCGGAACTGTTCTCCTATCTGCAGGAGGCCGTTGACCGAACGAACGAACCCGGGCAGTTTGTGTTGACGGGTTCGCAAAACTTCCTGTTAATGAATACTATTTCGCAGACTCTTGCCGGACGGGTGGCGGTACGGTACCTGTTGCCTCTTGCGTATTCGGAACTATTGGAATCAAACGAGACTTGCGATGCCGCGAATTGGATTTTCAAAGGCGGATATCCGCGTTTATATGACGGAGATATCCGAATCGCCAATTTCTATGGCGACTACCTTTCGACATATGTGGAACGGGATGTGCGTAACGAATTAGGTGTGCGCAAGATTGCGGGTTTCGACCGTTTCGTGCATTATGCCGCGCACCAATGCGGAAAGTCATTTAATGCGACGAGTTTTGCTGAAGCATGCGGCATCAGCAGACTGACTGCCAATGATTGGATGTCGGTACTGGAGTCGAGCTTCATTGCGTTCCGTATGTTGCCGTATTACAAGAATTACGGCAAGCAGTTGGTAAAAGCGCCGAAGATGTATTTCTACGATACGGGACTTGCTGCGAATCTGATTGGCTTAGATGCTGCGGACGATTTGCGCAATGGTGAGATGTGGGGAAATATGTTCGAGAACGCCGTTGCGGTGGAGATTGTGAAGCAGTATTACATGCGAGGCAGTGAGCCTAAACTTTACTATTGGCGCGATAATAAGGGTTTGGAGATTGATTTTATTGTCGAAAAAGGTGGTAGGCCTCAATACGTAATCGAGGTGAAGGCCTCCAGTACCTACGACGTGCACGCATGGGCCAACATCGATAAGCTGGCTGACGCCATGGAGATCGATACGAATCACAGAATTTTGGTATATGGAGGCGAGGAACGGTTCGAGACACGGCATGGGCGTGTTCTGCGACTATGCGATCTAGCTGAATTGATGGATGTCTAGCTTCTGCGACTAGACGGCTAGAGGCTTGTTCCACGATCGTTAGATATGGTCGTGGAACAAGCTCCTTTAATGGTCCCGCACATCAGACACCATTTCAATCCACGTTCATTGCGAACGACTATGGGTGTAAGACCCGTTATTCAGCATACCTGATTCCAAGAATCAAAGAAAAGATTCGGTGTATGATGAGCGGATACTTCAAAAGCTGTGCTACACTGAGGATAGCAATTCAGTACATTGCCGATCAAAGGAGCATCGCATGAACTCGAAACAATTGCTTGCACGCAAAGACGCGACTGGAGCTGTACAAACTCTCCGTGATCATTTGCACGGCGCGGGAAAACTGGCGAGAGACTTCGAAGAAGAATTCTCTGCGATATCGTACACTGCTGCTTTGTTGCATGACCTCGGAAAAGCTTCAGAAGATTTTCAGGAATATCTGTTATCTGCAAAGGGACATCGCGGTTCTGTAATTCATGCATGGCAGGGAGCTTTTTTAGTTGATGATGCATGTGCCTTATCTTCTGAAAAATCGGCTGCTGAGCAGGCGGTACAAGAGATCACTAGGGAGATACTTGAACTTGCCATTGCTAAACATCATGGTGAGTTGCCGGACTGTTTAGATGTGGATGGATTCTCGACTTTTTTTGACGGTCTTGCTACGGATCGGAAGAATGAAATCAGATTCTCGTATCAAGAAGTTAAGGACAGAATCTCGTATCTTGACCTTGATATTGCTGGTAATTATGACAAAAGTATCAGGGATGTCGAGCATTTCATGCAGAAATTTAATATGGGAGGCATAACAAATTCAGATAGCTTTTATTTCTATCTTGGGTTATTTGCCAAATATGTGTACTCTCGATTAATTGATGCAGATAGATTAGATGCTGCTTGTTTTGAAGAACGGAGAACATACAGATCCAAATCGATTGATTGGTCATCTTTGATCGATCGTTTCGAAAAGAATATAAGAAAGTTTGATCATACCTCTGAAATCAATAAGATTCGTAATCAAATTTCCGAGCAATGCCGCTTGGAGGGGAAACGAAGTACTGGAATTTATAGATTAGCTGTTCCAACAGGTGGAGGTAAGACACTGGCCTCACTTAATTTTGCTTTACATCATGCAATAGAGACCAATAAAAGACGAATCATATATGTAATTCCATACCTGTCGATTACTTCGCAGACCGTGAAGGTTTTTCGTGAGATTCTCGAGCTGGATGAGGATGATACTGAAACACTACTCGAACACTATTCATCCGCAGGTGGAAGAAAGGATGATGATACATTTACCAATACACAATCCGAATTTGACCAAGAAGAGGATGACGAACAGAATGCAAAAAGAAAACTTGCTACCGAACGTTGGGACAGTCAAATCATTGTGACTACCATGGTCAGATTCTTAGAAACAGTAATGTCCTCTAAGAGTGGCGATCTCCGGAGATTCCACAACATGGCGGATAGCATTATCATATTCGATGAAATTCAATCGCTGCCTACGAACGCTATCAATCTTTTCAATGAAGTAGTAAGTTTTCTTTCTAAAATTCTGGGCTCGACTATAGTGCTTTGTTCGGCTACGCAACCGCTGCTTGAACGGACCAGTAGAAAAAACCTATTGTTGGCGGATTGTCCGAATCTTATTGATGATTCTCAAGAATATTTCGAGAAGCTGAGACGTACATGCGTAGTTGCTGCAACAGAAATGAAAAACTGTGACGAGTTAGCTGAAATAATTTATGAGAAGGCAAAGGAAAACGGCAATTGCTTAGCCATTGTTAATCTTAAATCTGAGGCGAGAATAATATATCAGTGTCTTAAAACATTGAATGGAGACAATCACTTTAAAATTATTCATTTGAGTACTTCAATGTGTGGTCAGCATAGGACAGATAAGCTTGAACTCGTCCGGCAATTGACTAGTATCGATAAAGGAAAGCCAGTAATTTGCATAAGTACACAGCTTATTGAGGCGGGAGTAGATGTTTCGTTTTCTTGCGTTATTCGTGCCATGGCAGGCCTCGATAGCATTCTACAAGCTGCTGGTCGTTGCAATCGAAATGGCGAGTCAAAATCGCCGAAAAAAGTTTATGTATTTGGAATCAAGGATGAGAAAGGGTTGAGTTATTTACCTGATATCAAAATGGGAAAGGAGATTACCGAGCGAATGGTTCGGGAGCATCCTGACGAAGATCTTCTTTCCAATGAAATGCTGTTGGAATATTACCAGCTGTTCTTCGAAGGCATACAATCCGGTAACGATAATGGATTTGGAATTATGGATTATCCAATTCCAGGAAAGCAGAACCTATATGCGTACGATTTACTTTCCTGTAATCGTGCAGCAAGAGGTCAGTATGTCAATAGCTCGGGGACGCAATACTTGAAGGTATATGCTCAAGCATTTAAAACTGTTGGGAATCGATTCCGTGTCATTCCCAATCAGAATCATAATGTCGTGGTACCTTATGGACGTGTAGAGAAGCACATGGAGCGACTTTCAAGGGGGAATTTAAGAGAGCAATTTGCGGCGCTTCGACAGTTGCAAGATTACTCGGTGTCATTATTTGATAATGAGTACCGCAGTCTGGATGAGCGAGGAGCAATTACTCTGGAAAATGAGGATTTTGGTATCTACATGTTGAACAAAGATTATTACAAGGAAGAATATGGTGTTGTGACGGAGACAGAGATGTCTTTACTCTACATCTGAAAGTGAGCATTTCTTATGAAGAAATATAAAAATTCCATTGAATATGAGGTTTCAGGGGCGTATGCCCTATTCTCGGAGGCAGTGACTAGGATTGGTGGTGAAAAATACTCCTACCAAGTACCTACCTATCAGGCATTAAAGGGCATGACGGAAAGCATCTACTGGAAGCCTACAATTACATGGGTCATTGATGCAGTTCGCGTGATGAATAAAATACAGACTGAAGGAAAAGGAATCCGTCCAATCAAGATGAGCGGAGGAAACGACCTATCCTATTACACATATCTCAAAGATGTGAGATATCAAGTTTTAGCTCATTTTGAGTGGAACGAACAGAGACCGGATCTTACCGATGATCGAGATGAGAACAAACATTATCAAATTGCGCAACGTTCAGTAAATCAAGGTGGACGCAGGGATGTATTTCTTGGAACCAGAGAATGCCAAGGATATGTGGAACCTTGTGCGTTCGGCGAAAATATCGGATTTTATGATGATTACGGACAATGGAATCTTGGTTATATGTTCCATGGGTTCACTTATCCGGATGAGAATCCAAAACATGATTTGGTGGCGAGGTTCTGGGCTCCGACAATGAGGAACGGAGTCATTGAATTCGATCGTCCCGATTCGGCAAATCTTGATTGCCGGATTATCCGCGAGAATCAAACGGTTAAATCATTTAAGAGTGGCGAAAACTTCAGAATACTGGAAGGAGATGAATGATGAGTCTGTGGTCCAGCTTACTTGAGACGTATGATGAAGTACAGAACGCTTCGGGGCGTGGACATCAAGGCTACGGCAATGGCGATGAGGCGAAAAAAATCCTATTACCGCTTGATCATATGTCTATGCCTGGCCAGTTGCGTGTGATTCTGAAATCCGATGGCTGTCTTGAGAGTATAAAAAAGGAAGCAGTTGCATGGACAATGATTATTCCTTGTACCGAGGAATCGATGGGAAGAACCAGTAAACCTGTTCCTCACCCATTATGTGATCAGCTGCAATATGTGGATAAAGTCTGCGATGCTAAGAGAACTTGTATGTATCTGGACCAACTTGCAAAATGGAAAGGCGATGACGAGAAATTAAATGCGATTTACCGGTATGTATCTGAGCATAGTATTAGCAAAGATGCGATACAATACGGTATACAGTTGACCGGTAGAGACGAGAAAATTGGTGTATGTTTCGAGGTCGAGATACCTGGGAAAGCGTGTCGCCCGGTTGCCGATGATCCAGAAATTAGGAATCGATGGATTGAATTCCAGCAGAGAGAGCATGCTTGGGCTGGTACCGATATCTTTGGAAGAGATTTTTACTCACAGGCTTCAAACTATCCTAAGAACATCGTCAGCACTGCGGGAAACGCGAAACTCATCTCGGCAAATGACAATACGAATTTCACTTATAGAGGGCGTTTTGGGAATAGGGATGAGGCATTGAGAATTGACTCGGAGACTTCTCAAAAGATTCATTCCACACTGCGTTGGCTTGTAAACAACCATGCAACGATTACGGATACGCAAGCCATCATCATCTGGGCGGTAAAGAAACCTGAAGAGAACGTAGTGAATCCCGAGCTAAATTTCGCTGAGACTCTTAGCCATATGCTGTTGAATAGCGAATCAGAACAACATGATGTGGTGCAAGATGCGCTTATAGCAACAGATATGAACTACGCGAAGAGATTTCGTGCGTTACTGCGGGGGTATGGCAGTCCGGATTTTTTGCAGAAGCATGCAAACAAGATGGCGATAGTCATTCTTGATGCTGCGACATCCGGACGACTAAGTGTTACGTTCTATCGTGAATTACGAGAAAACGAGTATCTTGAAAACATTTTAAAATGGCATACGGATACAGCGTGGCCTTTGACTTATTTTGAACGAAATCAAAATGGAGACAAAACATCCTTCAAACGAACCCCTTATATAGGGGCACCGTCTTTCGTCGATATTATCAATTGCACATACGATGCTTCAGATCGTAGTAGCAAGAGCTACAAAAGATATGCTAAATACATGAAGAAGAGGCTTATCGAATGTATGTTCGGTGATCGAGCTCTACCTATTTCGATTTTAAACGCTGCATTCCATAAAGTAACTAGACCGATAAGCTATAACGAAGGCGATTTAGTCTGGGAGCGTGATTTTGAAATTGCATGCAGTCTGTGGAAGAAGCATTTCAATGATGAAGCAAAGAGGCATCATGATAGTAAGGAGGTATCCATGGAATTGAATTTGGAGCGAAAGGATCGTGACTATTTATATGGTCGACTTTTAGCTCTGGCTGATTATTTTGAGCGGGGTGTGCTACTGAAACAGCAAGTAGATCGTCCTACAAATGCGGTGAAGTTGATGAGCAACTTTATCGCAAAACCATATTCAACATGGGGAGCCTTATGGAAACAATTGATCCCGTATTTGAAGACCATGAATGGAGCTGAATGGTTCCAGTCCGGAATCGATGATGTTATGGCTCTTTTTGAGGAGGGTGATTTTGAGGATAATAAGACACTGTCTCCTCTATTCCTCTTGGGATATTCTTCTCAGCGCCGCTCTTTGAGAAACCCAACACGACTGCACAAA
Source organism: Bifidobacterium dentium JCM 1195 = DSM 20436 (assembly GCF_001042595.1). Classification (NCBI taxonomy): domain Bacteria; kingdom Bacillati; phylum Actinomycetota; class Actinomycetes; order Bifidobacteriales; family Bifidobacteriaceae; genus Bifidobacterium; species Bifidobacterium dentium. Next base: position 1,839,978 of record NZ_AP012326.1, on the reverse strand, counting down.
GACGAATCAGATAAGCAGAACTAAGAATTAAAACTATACAGATTAAGGAAGAAAAACATGACTAACTTGAAAAACAAGATTGATTTCGCAGTGGTTTTCTCTGCAGAGAACGCGAATCCTAATGGTGATCCGTTGAATGGGAATCGCCCCCGTACTACGTCGGATGGCTTTGGTGAGGTTTCTGATGTGGCCTTGAAGCGTAAGATTCGTAATCGCTTGCAGGATGCTGGAGAATCTATTTTTGTACAGATGGATGAGCGTTCTGATGATGGGGCCAAGTCTCTGTCTGAACGCTTTAATACCTACCTGAAGACCCTATCGAAAGATGAGCAAAAAACAAAGGATATTGTTTTTCACAAAGTCTGTGAACACTGGTTGGATGTTCGGGCTTTCGGACAGGTCTTTGCGTTCAAGAAAGCTAAAGATGTCGACGAGGTTTCTCTTGGTGTACGAGGTCCGGTGTCGATCCAACCGGCTTTCTCTACTCTGCCTATAGCCATCGATGATGTGCAGATTACGAAGTCTGTGAACAGCGAGACGACGGATACGGGTAAGAAATCATCAGATACTATGGGCATGAAGTATCGTGTTTCTGGGCGTGCCGTATATACAACATTTGGGAGCATCAGTCCTCAGCTGGCGGAAAGAACTGGCTTCTCTGAGGAAGATGCACGAAAGATTAAGGAAGCATTGATTTCCTTATTTGAGAATGATGAAAGTTCAGCGCGGCCTTCAGGTTCGATGGAAGTAACTAACGTCGTCTGGTTCGAACACAACTGCAAGGGTGGACAATATTCCTCTGCTAAAGTTCATCGTGCTATTTCTGTGGATTCTGCCGGCGAAATCAGTGTTGACGAGAGTGCTATTCCTGGGCTTCACTTTGAAATCATCGAAGGTCGTTAACCCTAAAGACTGCTTAGAGAAGATGAGAGATTGCCATGACAAGACCAGCTGAATATCCGGAAGAAGATTGGCTGGCCTTGTCTGGCCTACAGCATTTTGCTTTTTGCAAGCGGCAGTGGGCTCTGATTCATATCGAGCAGCTATGGTCGGAAAATTATCTGACCACAGCTGGGCAGCTTGAGCATTCTCGTGTGCACGATTATGAGTCTTCTGAGAGTCGTGGAGACTTGTTAATTATGCGAGATTTGCGAGTATTCTCGAGATCTCTCGGAATCACTGGTGCTTGCGATGTTGTGGAGTTCCATAGGGCTGCAAATGGAATTAAATTGCACGGAAGGGATGGTTTATGGGACCCGTATCCCGTTGAATATAAGCATGGAAAACCTAAGACAAATGATGCTGATCGGTTACAGCTGTGTGCCGAGGCGATGTGCTTGGAGGAAATGCTTGCGTGCACGATTCAAGAAGGTGCTTTGTTTTATCAACGGATAAAACGGCGGGAGAGGATTCCTCTTAATGACGAATTGCGGAATACGGTAAAGAAAGATTTTTTACAGATGCATGACTTGTTTGCTCGTGCTCATACGCCACAAGTGAGACCTACAAAGGCATGCTCAGCATGCTCCTTGCGAAATTGGTGTTTACCCGAGTTAACAAAAACTAGGTCTGCGCAGAAATATATTGATCTCCAAATTAACGGTATGAATTCCTGAATCGAGGCATTGCGATGAAACAGCTTCTCAACACATTATTCGTAATGACCGAAGATGCATACTTAGCACTGGAAAATGACAATGTGGCTGTGCACCAAGAAGATGTGATTCTGGCGAAAATACCGCTTCGTTCCATTGAATCAATACTGTGCTTTTCATATAAGGGAGCATCTCCATCACTTATGGGACGTTGTGGAGAGATGGGCGTTAGCATGTCCTTCTATTCACCAAGAGGGCATTATTATTGTTCAATCATGGGGGAGAAGAATCGTAATGTTCTGTTGAGGAGAGAACAATTCCGTCGAGCAGATAATGAGATGGATGCTCTCCCTGTTGCTAAATCATTTATCATTGGCAAGATTTTTAATGCGAAGTGGGTGCTAGAACGAACGAAACGGGATCATGCTTTGCGAGTGAATGTGGAACGGATTTCTCAGCAAAGTAATCGACTGACACAACGGCTACCAGAAATCCGTCAATGCGATTCCATGGATGCACTGCGTGGCCTAGAGGGGATGGCGGCGAAAGAGTATTTTTATGCTTTTGATGATTTAATTTTGAGAAATAAAGATAACTTTTTCTTTGAGGGGAGAACAAGAAGACCGCCACTTGATCGAATGAATGCATTGTTGTCATTCATTTATTCCGTACTTACCAATGATTGCTGTGCTGCACTACAGGGAGTGGGACTGGATCCTTACGTGGGTTTTATGCATGTCGATCGGCCCGGACGTGCATCACTTGCCCTAGATTTAGTGGAGGAGTTCCGTCCGGTGATAGCTGATAGATTCGCTTTGACTCTGGTCAATACTGGTGCAATACAGATGAAAGACTTTGAAGAACGCGAAAATGGAAGCGTGTTCCTCTCAGAAACAGGAAGAAAGGCAGTGCTTGGTGCTTGGCAAAGAAAGAAAGCCGAACAAATTGTTCATCCGTATCTGCAGGAAAAAATTTCTTGGGGTCTGGTTCCCTATGTACAGGCGCTTTTATTAGCGCGCTTCTTACGCGGGGACATAGATGCTTATCCACCATTTATGTGGAAGTGATAAGACATGATGGTGGTCGTGGCATATGATGTCAATACTGAGACAACTGCGGGGAAGAGACGGTTGCGTAACGTTGCGAAGACATGTATGAAATATGGGCAACGGGTGCAGAATAGCGTATTCGAGTGCTCGGTCACTTCATCGGATTATCTAACTTTAGTAAATGAAGTGATGAAAATCATGGATCAAGAAAAGGATAGCCTGCGCTTATATAAATTAGGGACAAAATATTCTGAGAAGATTGAACATTATGGTGTACAGCGGCATCTTCCTGTAGATGATGTGATGATGATTTAGACGCCGAGGCCTGTCGTTGTGCGAAGTGGAAGCTCTCATCGAATAAGGCAAGCTTCGCACCTGGATGGAACTTGGAATCGAAAAGTAAGTCGATTTTCCTTGGCTGTTTGATAATTTCAGAGAGAAGAATCGTTATTATTTTTTGGTAGAGTGATTAGAATAACGGGTTTTGACTTCAAACCCTGCTACTCTTGAACTTGTACGAAGGATAGATGTTCCACAATGTGAAACATGCTGTCCATCTGTGCAGTCGCTCTCCTCACGGAGAGCGTGGATTGAAATAAGTCGTTGTTCATGTGGACACGCCAATATCCGGTCGCTCTCCTCACGGAGAGCGTGGATTGAAATGCAGAAGGTCACGATGGATGATGCAACGTTTTACAGTCGCTCTCCTCACGGAGAGCGTGGATTGAAATCTTAACCGTACTCCGGCCGCGGCTGGCGGACAGGTCGCTCTCCTCACGGAGAGCGTGGATTGAAATGAGAAAAGGACTAAACAATGGCTACCGTATACAGTCGCTCTCCTCACGGAGAGCGTGGATTGAAATATGACACTTCCACCGCCCGTACCATGACGGGAAGTCGCTCTCCTCACGGAGAGCGTGGATTGAAATCTGCAAATGACGAACGTGCTGTCGGATGAAGCGTGTCGCTCTCCTCACGGAGAGCGTGGATTGAAATGTCCTCGACCGCGACCATGCCCGAATCGTTTGGGTCGCTCTCCTCACGGAGAGCGTGGATTGAAATATTTATTTGCGCCGCACCGACGTGGAACAGCACCGTCGCTCTCCTCACGGAGAGCGTGGATTGAAATAAGGATTGAGGTGAGCTCGATGAGGCAAATGCCGCGTCGCTCTCCTCACGGAGAGCGTGGATTGAAATTCGGGGAAGCGGTACGAGCCACGGTGCGCGTGGGTCGCTCTCCTCACGGAGAGCGTGGATTGAAATCATTCGATGCCGATAGGGTGCCCTGAGTCTGCCGTCGCTCTCCTCACGGAGAGCGTGGATTGAAATATAAAGTCCCTGTAAGTGATGGAGGACACGTTAGGTCGCTCTCCTCACGGAGAGCGTGGATTGAAATTCGGAGGAGCTGCTCGTAGTAGTCTTCGAATCCGTCGCTCTCCTCACGGAGAGCGTGGATTGAAATTCTCTGCAGCACGCGCATATTCGTGGATCAGCCGGTCGCTCTCCTCACGGAGAGCGTGGATTGAAATAACGACGGCAGCTCGCACGTGGAATGGATCACCGAGTCGCTCTCCTCACGGAGAGCGTGGATTGAAATTTGTCCGGCGACATCGGCGGCGGCATCAGCGCCAGTCGCTCTCCTCACGGAGAGCGTGGATTGAAATATCCAGACATGCGATTATGTCAATGCCCACACCAGTCGCTCTCCTCACGGAGAGCGTGGATTGAAATCGCTTTGAATGGCAGGTTCGGGATGCCGAGTCCGGTCGCTCTCCTCACGGAGAGCGTGGATTGAAATCAAGTCATCCAGCGTTTTGCCAATACGCTCGAATGTCGCTCTCCTCACGGAGAGCGTGGATTGAAATTACAAGCATAGGGGGTCTATCACCCCTAATCCGTGTCGCTCTCCTCACGGAGAGCGTGGATTGAAATCAGCTCGGCGACGCGGACGGCCAGATGCTCATGTCGCTCTCCTCACGGAGAGCGTGGATTGAAATCCCGATTGGGAGATGAGGATCCGTGGCCGCGTCAGTCGCTCTCCTCACGGAGAGCGTGGATTGAAATTCCGGCCCCCAGCCGAGCTCTTCCCACGCCATTTGTCGCTCTCCTCACGGAGAGCGTGGATTGAAATTCACCCCGGTAGGCCCAGTCGATGGGCAGTTCCCGTCGCTCTCCTCAGGGAGAGCGTGGATTGAAATACTGCGACGGCTTGCGCTTGCATGCACAGTAACCCGTCGCTCTCCTCACGGAGAGCGTGGATTGAAATGATTGCCTTGTGTTGGCATTCGTCGTTGGATGATGTCGCTCTCCTCACGGAGAGCGTGGATTGAAATCATTAAGAGTGAAGTTGCCAAGACGTATGCGACCGTCGCTCTCCTCACGGAGAGCGTGGATTGAAATGACATGCTGGGCCATGATATAACCGCCTTAAAAAGTCGCTCTCCTCACGGAGAGCGTGGATTGAAATACATCCACGAGCAACTGGCGCGTCGTATATAAAAGTCGCTCTCCTCACGGAGAGCGTGGATTGAAATTGGTCGGCGGTCATCATCAGTCTTATCGGCGGTGGGTCGCTCTCCTCACGGAGAGCGTGGATTGAAATGGCGTGTACGCCGTCAGATAGGCCGTCGCACCCGTCGCTCTCCTCACGGAGAGCGTGGATTGAAATACAAACCCATTGCCGAAACTGCTCAACACGACAGTCGCTCTCCTCACGGAGAGCGTGGATTGAAATATGATTTGGAGCCTAAAAAATCAAAAGTATTGTACGTCGCTCTCCTCACGGAGAGCGTGGATTGAAATGATGTGAAATTCGACGTGGACCGGACCAGCTTCGTCGCTCTCCTCACGGAGAGCGTGGATTGAAATGCAACCTTACGCGCCGCCATCATGTGCAGTCGAGTCGCTCTCCTCACGGAGAGCGTGGATTGAAATGCCTCACGCGAACGAATAGCATCGGCGGAGGCCGGTCGCTCTCCTCACGGAGAGCGTGGATTGAAATACCAAATACGTGTTTAAGGTGCAAGATGATTGCGTCGCTCTCCTCACGGAGAGCGTGGATTGAAATCCGTCACCGATGCGGAAGTGGAAGCCTCCGCCAAGTCGCTCTCCTCACGGAGAGCGTGGATTGAAATTTCTTTCTTATTACTACTACTCCTACTACTACTAGTCGCTCTCCTCACGGAGAGCGTGGATTGAAATACCATGCGTTTGCAGTCCTGCTTGCGCTTGTAGAGTCGCTCTCCTCACGGAGAGCGTGGATTGAAATAAATGCCGGTATCTGCCCGGGATATGGAAGTTGGTCGCTCTCCTCACGGAGAGCGTGGATTGAAATCTGGTGCCGTCAATCGGATTGACCGGCGAATTGGGTCGCTCTCCTCACGGAGAGCGTGGATTGAAATACCTTATCGTAGGCTACGGGGTCGTTGATCAGCCAGTCGCTCTCCTCACGGAGAGCGTGGATTGAAATCTGCTGGCCATATGCCTGGAATCGCGTGGGTTGGTCGCTCTCCTCACGGAGAGCGTGGATTGAAATCTCGATTTCGGTTTGCATGTGGGTCAGGATCCGGGTCGCTCTCCTCACGGAGAGCGTGGATTGAAATCTCAACAGGCTGACCATGGCGTCGGTGGTCGCGTGTCGCTCTCCTCACGGAGAGCGTGGATTGAAATTCATACCGTGATACGCTTACCGTACTCGGCTACGTCGCTCTCCTCACGGAGAGCGTGGATTGAAATGTTGAGCGTCCGTAACGCCATGGTCGCCTCCCCGTCGCTCTCCTCACGGAGAGCGTGGATTGAAATACTGCTTGCGGTGGCTGTCGAGTCTTGCGTGGTGGCGTCGCTCTCCTCACGGAGAGCGTGGATTGAAATGCCTTGACCTCACGCGACATGAAATCGGCGTAGGGTCGCTCTCCTCACGGAGAGCGTGGATTGAAATACCAACGAACAGGTGAGCGCGACCCTGTTCGCCGTCGCTCTCCTCACGGAGAGCGTGGATTGAAATCAGGATGGATGTCAATTCGATGAGGCAGATGCCGGTCGCTCTCCTCACGGAGAGCGTGGATTGAAATCAACCATTTGCGGAACGTTGGTCATATTATCCCCGTCGCTCTCCTCACGGAGAGCGTGGATTGAAATTTATGAAAGGTGTGAACATGAGCAGACGGAACAAGTCGCTCTCCTCACGGAGAGCGTGGATTGAAATGGGTGCGGCGAATGCGATCGGTGCGGCCGCCACCGTCGCTCTCCTCACGGAGAGCGTGGATTGAAATCTATCCGCAAATCGGCTCGAAAGAGTGCGTACCCGTCGCTCTCCTCACGGAGAGCGTGGATTGAAATGCGCATGGTGCGGCCCAGGTAAAAGACGAACATGTCGCTCTCCTCACGGAGAGCGTGGATTGAAATGTGGACGGCTCGGGCGCTGATGTCCACAAGCTGGGTCGCTCTCCTCACGGAGAGCGTGGATTGAAATTGGTTGGTCTTGCGTCTGCGTCGAGTCCACGTCGTCGCTCTCCTCACGGAGAGCGTGGATTGAAATCTCCGGACAGGTCGAACTACGGAGATACATTTCGTCGCTCTCCTCACGGAGAGCGTGGATTGAAATAATAACTGATGCCGGACAGTGGCTCGTTGTCGCCGGTCGCTCTCCTCACGGAGAGCGTGGATTGAAATATTGGCCAGCACGAACCTTTCGAACCAGCAGACCAGTCGCTCTCCTCACGGAGAGCGTGGATTGAAATAAGCCAAAATAGTCGGCAAACCACCATACGGTTATGTCGCTCTCCTCACGGAGAGCGTGGATTGAAATTCCGTCGAGAGTGTTCCGTGATCAGGTCGGCGTGGTCGCTCTCCTCACGGAGAGCGTGGATTGAAATATGGCAAAGTCCCTGCATGCGCGTCTCGTGGCCTGTCGCTCTCCTCACGGAGAGCGTGGATTGAAATACGTAATCGCACGTCTGGACGAAATAATACCAAGTCGCTCTCCTCACGGAGAGCGTGGATTGAAATGCTTTCGCGCCGACGGTCAAGATCACCCGCAAAGTCGCTCTCCTCACGGAGAGCGTGGATTGAAATTACACGGCAAGCGTCGGCATCCGCGGCGTATCAGTCGCTCTCCTCACGGAGAGCGTGGATTGAAATACGTGATGACGCAGGTCGCAGTCGATGACATGCGTCGCTCTCCTCACGGAGAGCGTGGATTGAAATGACAAGGACGGGTATTCGCCGCCATCAGGCGGCGTCGCTCTCCTCACGGAGAGCGTGGATTGAAATCTCACCGGCGTCAACGGCACGGGGAGCAAGACATGTCGCTCTCCTCACGGAGAGCGTGGATTGAAATCTGTCCGGCGACATCGGCGGAGGCATCAGCGCCGTCGCTCTCCTCACGGAGAGCGTGGATTGAAATCGATTTGGAACGTGAGATAGCGGAGAACATCACGTCGCTCTCCTCACGGAGAGCGTGGATTGAAATTCATGTTCCATTGCCCTGAGGTTGAGGATAGCCCAGTCGCTCTCCTCACGGAGAGCGTGGATTGAAATATGAGCCGTGAAGTCAAGGCGAAAGTGCATGGAGGGTCGCTCTCCTCACGGAGAGCGTGGATTTGAAATATGCACGCGCACACCGACATCCGCAGGGAGCAATGTCGCTCTCCTCACGGAGAGCGTGGATTGAAATACCGACGTGGCATGCGGCAACGACTACACTCTTGTCGCTTTCCTCACGGAGAGCGTGGATTGAAATTTCCGATCGAAGAGTCCGCTGTCGTTCTCGGCGAGTCGCTCTCCTCACGGAGAGCGTGGATTGAAATGAGGACAGCCTGGAGGGCTGCTACGCGCTCATGCAGTCGCTCTCCTCACGGAGAGCGTGGATTGAAATACGCCGAGCTCCCGGTCCCCCGTCGGCCCTGGTGGTCGCTCTCCTCACGGAGAGTGAGATTAAAACATGATGGGAGCGGCCATGGGATTGCGTGAACGGCGTGAGCGTTGCGGGTTGACGTTGCTCCAGTTGGATGCGTTGACCGGTATCGCCTACACGCGGTTGAGCACGTTGGAGTGCAATGCGTCCGAGGCTCGCAACATGTATTTGGGTACGGCTCGGCGGATTGCCGACGCGTTGCATTGCAACGTGTTGGACTTGTATCCGGATGAGGATGCGTGGCGTGGCGGCGTGTCAGCCGGCGTGACCGGGTTGAGGAGGATTCGTAGGGAACGGCATTTGACGCAGCGGATGCTGTCAGCCTTGACGGGTATCCCCCAGCCTAATATTTCTTGGTTCGAGACCGGGTATCGTCCTGTGTCTCAAATGTATTTGGATACTGCGCGACGCCTGTCGGAGGCGTTGCAATGTGACCCTGTTGATTTTCTTATTGATTGAAAGGATATTGTGATGAAGGCTGAGGTTGTTATTGTTTCACGGTTGGAGCGCCATGGCGGGACGATGCTTATTCCTGTTAAGGAGTTGGCTGGCCGGTGTGCGTCCGATTGGGCTGGTTTGGATGACGTGCGTTTCGCGTCGGCCGTGCTGCCTGATGAGGGTTTGCGCGGCGAGTTCGACCGATTGGTGGATGCGGGTGAGGATTCGCAATCGGTGTGGGATTCGTTCTATGATCGTGTCCACGAGTTTGCGGCGTCGATGACGTTGGAACGGCTGGTGGACTGGTTCGTGGCGTTGCATGACCCGGCTACGATTCTGAATGTCCACTATGGCGTGGATGGTGTTGAATATCTTGACCCGGAATGCACTATCGGGGACGACGACTGATCTTGAAAGGAATTTCGTCATGGGTTTGAGGGAGTTACGGTTGAAGCGCGGCATGACGCAGCAGCAGCTGGCCGAAAAGGTCGGTACTACGCGCGGGAGTATCTCTGCCATTGAGATTGGTGCCCGTAAGGAGGGTAATCTTACGCTCACCATGGCTGTGAAGCTGTGTGATGCCTTGCATGTGGCTAATCCTCGCAAACTGCTTGACGATGACGATAAGTAACGGAGCTTCGACATAAAACACATAAGGCGTAAGTATAATTTTAAATATTCTTGTCTACCACTTCCTTTTCTGTCCATTCCCCAAAGCTCTCTTTCTGCACTTAATTCCGGCGTCACCAGTTATGGCAATCCCAAACATGTACCGTGATTGTAAACAAGTACACGGCTTGCGGCATTCATACCCCCTCACAACCCCAGCCACTTACGCAAGTCAGCGATTTCGGCATCGCAGATGCCATGGCCCATGCCGGGATACTCGAAATACGTGAGATTGCCGGTCTGCTCGAGTTTGGCCCGTGCGGTGTGCTGGTCCGTGGCGGGAATCGTGCGATCCTCACGTCCATAACACAATGCGAACCGTGTGCGGCCGGTAATGGGTGCAGAACCTTCTTCACCTTTGAACGACGGGCTCATCAGTATCGCGGCGTCAAACGAATCGGGGTGTTCCAACACCATGCGGTACGACAGATAGCCGCCTTGCGAAAACCCGATCAACACTTTACGGAACCGTACGTACGAGGGCGAGCGCAGTAGTTCAATGACGGCGTCGCCAACATCATGGCATTCGCGGCGGCGTTCTTCCGTGGAGCAGCCGTCGGGGTACCAATGATTGTTGCCGATGAACGGTCTGCTGTATGTGCCGCGGAATGACATGTAGTTCGGTTCATGGTCGGAGCCGTCGTAGAGTGCTTCGATGATGCGGATCATTTCGGTTTCGTCGTTGCCGAAACCGTGGAATCCTAGGAACAGCAGGTTGTCGTCACTGCCGAAATCGATGTTCGTCACCGTTCTTATGCGCATATGCGTCTCCCTTGATTCTGAAGATTCCTGATACCATCAGCTTATATGCAGGCCAACGAATGGCAATCCAACCGTTACGCATGCGGTCGGCGTAATCGTAGCGCCCGACCTATCATGAAAGCTGTTTCACCACGCGAGGCCGTTCTACGGCAATGCAAAACGTATGAACAAGCGTACGAAAAAACATGCGGAAAGGCGGTGCTGCATGAGGAAGTGCATGGCGTCACGGGATTTCCCGAATGACATATTGTCCGGTTCGGCCGATGAGGCGGCCATTGGATTGCTTGGCTGTCTGTTGATCCGTGAATTCGATGATGGCGGTATCGCGGCCGCCCGCATCGTGGAGACGGAGGCCTACGATCAGAACGATCCGGCAAGTCACGCCTTTCACGGCAGAAGCGAACGCAATGCGGCGCTGTTCGGCCCTTCCGGACGCGCATACGTCTATATCTCCTATGGCATGCATCGCTGTTTCAATGTCAGTGCGGGGGATGACGGCTTCGGCGCGGGAGCGTTGATTCGTGCCGTTGAACCGGTGCGGGGCGTTGAAATCATGCGGGAACGGCGGTTTGCGAATCGAAGTGGCAGCCGCACAACCGTCGGCAATCGCAAGGACGTCGATTTGACGAACGGTCCGGCAAAACTATGTCAGGCCATGGGCATCGATCTGAAACTGTACGGGCATGACCTGAGCACGGCTCCATTGTATTTGGAACGCAATGCCCTGCTGGAAGGCGAGCGTATCGCAGCGTCCCCGAGAATCGGCATCAGCAAGGCGGCAGAGCGGCTGCGCCGATTCTTCATCGTGGACAATCCTTACGTTACGAAAAGTCCGTTGAACAGACGCAACACATTACTTGCAGGCTGAAGGAACATACTTGCAAACTGAAGGAGAGTCAGCGTCGCCTGCCCGAAGGGTGGCAGGGGAGTGCGGCGTCCGCCCGTCAGCTGTTGAGAAAATCAGGAATGGCTTCGGCTGCGGCGTAGCCGGCGCGATACATGCGTTCCAGTCCTTCGAACGATTTGCTCAACGTGCTCAGTCCGTATAGGCTTTCCGGCGCGAGGATGAGCACACGTCCGTCCTTCTCATACTGTTTGGCCAATGCGACCTCGTCGTTATACGTCCGGTAGCGGTTCAGCAGGCGTTCGGCCGCAGCCGGATGAATATGTTTCAGGATTCTGGCCGGCCCGATGTCTTTCTTCTGCTCGCGAAGCACATCCTTCAGCCGGGTGAGGACCACGACCACACGGTCGTAGCCGTCGTCCAGCGCTTTCTGCACCGGCACCGGGTCAGCGATGCCGCCATCGTAATACGGTATGCCGTCGATCACATACGGTTCGCAGGCGACCGGCACGGCGGAAGAGGCCTTCATGATGTCGAAATTGTCGTAGCCGACATCCGACTTGTCGAAATATTTGGCCGAACCGTCTTCCGCATTGCAGGCGACGACGGTGAAACCGGTCGGATTCGCCTCGAAGGCTTCATAGTCGACCGGATATTCGCCGTCATGATTGCTCAGCGTGCTGTACACATAGTCCAGGTTGGCGAAATTGTGATTTCTGATGTAACTGTCGAAGCTGGCATATTCCTTACGGAACGCATACTCCGTGTAAAACTTATGGTTGCGTCCATGTTGCCCGGCGATGAAGGAGACCATGTTCGCGCTGCCTGCGGAGACGCCATAGCAGTGGTTGACGCTGATGCCGTCCTCCATCATGCGATCCATCACGCCCGCTCCGAAGATCGCCCGGAAGCCACCGCCAACATCAATCATCGCCGTCTTGTTCGTCATGGATGCCGTCCTTTCGTCCGTTCCCACGACTTTACGCGCGTATTGGGGACATTCGCGTTCAGCGATGAAGAAGGGCTTCGGCTAATTCGGCAATTCGTTCGGAAGTGTCGGAATTGGCGAGTTCGATTCCGCCGACGGCTTGGTCCGGAGCGAGTTTGCCCAATGATTCGAGAACGACGCTCAGGTGACGGACGGTACCCTGGTTGCCATCGATGATCGCAGCGGAATCCGGCAGCAACTCGCGGAAATAATCACGATAAAACACGAAATGCGTGCAGCCAAGCACCACCGAATCAATCGTTGACAGATCATACCGGTCGAAATAATCATGCAATGTGCGCATCACCAGATCATGATCGTCGAGTCGGCCCTGTTCGACGATTTCCACCAAACCGGGGCAAGGCTGCGGGAAAATCGTATGATCCGATTTGAAACGGTCCATCAACACCGCGAATTTCCGTTCGCGCAAGGTGAGCGGCGTCGCCGCGACGATTACGCGCTGCCGTTGCCCCTGCCCGCGCTCGCAGGCGAGTTTCAATGCCGGTTCCATGCCGATGATCGGCACGTCATACGCGTCACGCAAGGCATCCGCAGCCGCGGAAGTGGCGGTATTGCAGGCGATTACAATCGCCTTCGCGCCTTGTTGCACGAAACGCTCGACGATGGCGAACGACAGATCACGCACCTGTTTCGGTGTTTTCGTGCCATACGGGGCGTTGGCGGAGTCGCCGAAGTACAGCACCTGCTCGTTCGGCATACCCTTGCGGATCTCACGTGCCACGGAGATGCCGCCCAAGCCGGAGTCGAACACGCCGATCGGTGCCGTCGAAGTCATGATTCCTCCCATCTTCCCGTCATGACGTCTTCACATAGCCTACCGCGTGTACAGTGAATCGGTATGAGTATCCCCAGCATTGTTTACAAAGCGCACGCCACCGGCAATGATTTCGTGGTCTATGCGGATCCCGACGGCCGATACGAGCCGACCGCCGACGAAGTTCGGTTCCTGTGCGACCGTCATTTTGGCATTGGCGGCGACGGGCTGATTCGTCTCGCGCACCCGCAGGATGTGTCCGACCTGAAGGAGGCGCAACTCGCCGACTGCGCCGCGGGCCAAGCCGAATGGTTCATGGATTACCGCAATGCGGACGGCAGCCTGGCCGAAATGTGCGGCAACGGCACGCGTGCGATTACCTTGTTCGCGCAACGGCAAGGGCTCGCCGACCGGCCCGGTGGCGAACCGTTCCGCCTTGGTACGCGCGCCGGCGTGAAGATCCTGACGTCGCTCGGCGAGGTGGAAGGACTCGGCAAGGACGTGTTCCGCGTCGAAATGGGCTCATGGCAGCGAGGCGACGTCGACGGGTACGAGGTGTCGATTCCTGGAACCGCCGGTTCGGCGCGCGGCACGTTCGTGGACATGGGCAACCCGCATGTGGTCGCGGTGATCGAGGATGCGTTCGCCTCGCTACCGACCGTGGAAGAGCTTGACCTGGTCGCCAAGCCGGTGGTCTCGCCCGAGATTCCGACCGACCAGAACGTGGAATTCGTGCGCATCGACGAGCAGAGCGAAGGCGACGACGAAGGGGAGGCCACCATGCGCGTGAACGAACGCGGTTGCGGCGAAACGCTCTCCTGCGGTACCGGCCTGTGTGCCACGGCGATTACGTTGCGTTCCAAAACCGGCATCGACCATTGGACCATCACGGTTCGCGGCGGCACCCTACGCGTGGACGTGACCGATGATGACGTGACGCTTACGGGCAGCGCCACGATCGTCGGCAAAGTGGAATTGCTGTAAGCTCAGGCGAACAGCATCGGGCCGTCCTTGACGAGGATGATGACGACGAGGGCGACCAGCCAAACGGCGTCGATCATCAGATCGATGTTGAGACGGTAGTATGTACGCACACCGTCGCGGTTCATCGGCAGCTCCTGCACGACCGCAGTCGCATGCGAGAGCGCCATGAACTGAACGGTCGTGGAAAACATCAGCATCAAGCACCACGGGCACAGTGCGTTGATCACGAACAACGACTGTGAGGTCAGCCAGTACGAATAGGCGAGTGCCGCGAGTCCGCCCAGCCACGTGCAGATCGCGAACCAACGCGGCACGGCGATCCGTGTCAAGCCGATTACGGCAATCGTCACGAACACCGACTCCGCGGCGATGCCGAAGAATGCGTTCGGATAGCTCAATCCTGCGAACTTTACGATTTCCGCCTGCCAGGATTCGGCGACGGTCGAGCATGACAGTACCGCGTTCACATCGCAGTTGAGCTTCTGCCCGGGATTACGAGCCAGTTCGAGCGTCTCGGCTGACAGCACGAACGATACGACCAGTGCAACGGCCGAGGCGAGCAGCATGATCAGATACGTCCAAGTGGCACCATGACGCCACCCGCGTGGCTTGTTGTAGTCGATTTCGCTCATACGTCAATCCTTGTAACGGTCGTTTGCGACACAAACCGGCTGGTTTGCGCCATGTTATGCTGCCAATCAGCTTACGATGGTGATATGACTCACGTTGGTATTGCCGCACCGCCTGTCGTCGGCTGGGATATTCACTGCCATACCGTGTTCTCCGACGGTACGGAAACGCCGCGCACCTTGCTTGAACAGGCGAAATCCCGAGGATTGCAGGGTGTTGCCATCACCGATCACGACACCACCGCCGGCTGGTCGGATGCGCAACGGGCCGCGACATGGGCGGAACTGCCGTTGCTGCGCGGTACGGAAATCACCGCCGACGACAATCGGATCTCCGTACACATGCTGGCATTCCAGTATGATCCCGACAATGCGCAGATTCGTGAGATGTTCGCCAATACGCGGGCTGCGCGATTACGGCGCACCAAGCGCATGGTGGAGCATATCGCCGAGGACTATCCGATTACGTGGCACAGCGTACAGGTTCAGGCGCATGAAGGCATGCGCACCACCATCGGCCGGCCGCATATCGCCGATGCGCTGGTGGCGGCCGGCGTGTATCGAACCCGTTCCGAAGCGTTCGCCGGCGTGGTGAGCACTTCCAGCAAGTACTACATTCCCACGCCTTCGCCGACTACGCATGATGTGGTCGCCGCGGTGAAGGCCGCCGGCGGCGTTACGGTGATCGCCCATGCGGGGGATCTGAGCCGCAACAGGCGGCTGCTGTCCGACGGACAGATCGAAAGCCTGATCGCGGAAGGCTTGGATGGTCTGGAAGTGTGGCATCGCGGCAATCCTCCGCAACAGCGTGAACGGTTGCTGGCAATCGCTTCGGCACATGATCTGTTGGTGACCGGCGGCTCGGATTGGCATGGCAAGGGCAAACCGAACGAGCTGGGGGAGAACCTCACCGATGCGGACACCGTGCGTGAGATCGTCCGTCGAGGCGTGCTGCCGCTGTTCGGTGCGTACATGAAAATGCCCGCCGGCAATTTCGCCAACGGGCATCCAAAACGTACATGAATCAGAGATTGCCGAAACCTACGGCATGCTTGGTTTCGGAACCGATGATGGCATAGCCGAGGGATCCGGCCGGCACTACGATGCGGCGGCCCTTGTCATCGGTCAGATTGATGGTCCTGCCATGCTCCACGGCATCGGCGATGGCGGTGTTCACGGCTTCGGCGCTTTCCTCGGTGCTGAAGGTGACGGTGCGTGCCACGTTCTGAATGCCCAGTTCGATATCCATGATGCTCCTTGTGAGTAGTGATGATGCACATGCCGTATTGCCCGGCGCTGGCATTTATTGTACCTGCGTATTCCCGCCGGTTGCGTCGGAGACGTCCTGACCGTCGATCCTGGCCTGAGCCTGCTGCATGGTGGCCTCGTCACGCTGCAACAGCGGAATGATCATCGTGGCGGCATCGCTGTGCTCCTGCGGAATCGTCTGCTCGTTGGTGTCGCCGTCACCGGCCGGACCATTGATGACGATAGTGGCGGAAGATGGCATCGTATCATGCAATTCCTTCGCGGAATGCTCCGGAATGAACGTGCTGATCGGCACCGCCGGACCGTCATCGGCATGCTGGCCGCCAGTGACGTCAAAAGCCTCGGTCGCATCATCGACGGAATCTCCGGAAGCCTGGATTTGTGCGGAGCCGGTTTGATCGAGGTTGCCGGTCACGTCGAACTCGCCGGTGGAATCATCCTCGACTTCGGAAGTCGCTTCGATATGACGTTCGCCGGTGACATCGGTTTCGCCGGTATCATCATTGATGAGCGACCGTTGCGCCGCCTCACGACGACGTTCGGATTCATTCAGCAGCGTACCGACGGTGATGGTGCTCGGCGGACGGTCGCCGTTGCGGTCATCCTGCGGACGTGGGGCCGACTGCGTGCGCGTCTTGGCCGTAGCGACGCCCAATTGGTGCGCAAGACGTTCGACCTGCGCCTTGAACTGCATGATCTTGGCGCTATCGGCCTGGTTCAATGCGGAGATGAAATCGCCGACCTGTTCCATCTGCAGCCACAGATTGGCGCGTAGCATGATCAAATCATCCAGACGATTGCCCAACATGCGACCATACGAAGACAGCACCGCATTGCGATGGTTCTCATCAAGTTTGGCGAAGATCCAAGCCAGGTCGCGGGCGGGATCGTTCATCTGCATATCCTGCCAGTTGGTGATCGCAGTGATGGAAGATCCGGAAAACAGGAAATCGCCGTCATGGAAACCGCCATGCACCGGACAGGTGGTAAACGACCACAGGCCGTCGGTCTCAAGAATGTTCGACCAGCTCGTAGTGATTTCCGACGGAACGTGGCCCGCCTGCCGAAGCCTTTTGATCCAAGCGGTCAGCTGGGCGCGAATCTGGCCCGTCGTGAACGCGGGATACTTCGCCTCCTGCAGAAAGGTGGGCCGCAACCGATGGATCGCACCCAAGGCGGTGCCTACGCCGGCACAATCGTCCAGCGTCAGCAAATCCAAGGAACGGGCCTGACCGACATGATGCATGGCGACCATGACCGTGGTGTCCCCAGTGGCGGAACGTTCCAGATCGCCATTGGAAAACGCGATGACGTGATCGAGATCGAAACCCAGACCGGCCAGCTCACGTGCCTGATGCAACGTCTGCGCGGCACGCACACGCCCCGCGAGACGCTTACGGCCAGCCACGGTGTTGGATGCGAAAACATCATACAGTTTGCCGGCGGCGTCCTGGACCACGGCATGATCGATGCCGCAACCCTCGTCGGTCGAATTGGTCTGTTCGCTGCCACGTACGCCCGCCACGGCGATATTCGGCATCGCCGCGCTCGTCAGGGCGGCCATCATGAGTTTGCTTCGTTCGGTCACAAGGTCAACACTAATACACATAAGGCGTAAAGGCGTAAAACAACACCGACTTGCCGACGTTGATGACCTCCATGGCATGCGAGGGTGCACAATGGTGCATATGGACGCATCCGCAGAGACGATTCTTGAAGGGCTGGACGATGCGCAACGGACCGCGGCCACGACGGTGAACGGACCCGTACGCATCATCGCAGGCGCAGGGGCGGGCAAAACCCGTACCGTCACGCGCCGTATCGCCTATGCATGCGCCACCGGCGAATGGGATCCACGGCGTGCACTCGCCGTGACCTTCTCCGTAAAGGCCGCAGCGGAAATGCGTTCCAGACTGTCGCAACTCGAAGTCGACGGCGCGGTCAAGGCCGCAACGTTCCATTCCGCGGCACTGCATCAAATCCGTCGCGTATGGCCCGACCTGTGCGAAGGACCGTTTCCGCACATCAGCAGGCAGCCAAGGGAATTAGTGGCGCGTTCGCTGCGCAGAGTCACCACCATGCAGGTCGATGACGAAACGGTACGCAATCTACAGGCGGAAATCAACTGGTGCAAGATCTCCCTGGTCTCACCGAACGACTACCAACGCGTATGCGCAGCCACGCATCGACAACCTCCGGCAGGGCTTGAACCCGATCAGTTCACGGACGTGTATCAGGCATACGAAACCGAAAAGACGGCGCGCGGCGAAATCGACTTCGACGACATCCTGCTCATCGCATGCCATGTTCTGGAGAGCTATGACGAAGCATCAGCCGCCATCCGCTCATCCATCGGATGGCTCACCGTCGACGAATACCAGGACGTTTCGCCACTGCAACATCGCCTGCTGACACGATGGCTGAGCGGCAACCGCAACATTTGCGTGGTAGGCGACCCCGCGCAGACCATCTACTCGTTTGCTGGGGCCAGCAGCTACAGTCTGCTCGATTTCGCCGGTGAATTCGGTCCGCTTTCGGCCGATATCAGCCTGAACAGAGACTATCGTTCCACACCGCAGATCGTGAACTACGCCAATCGAGTACTCAAAGCGTCACCGCAGCGGGACGACTATCTTGTACTGCAATCCGGTCGGGAACAAGGCCCGAGGGTCACACAGACCGTATACGCCAGCGATACGGAAGAGGCGCAGGGCGTGGCCATGCGCATAGCCAAACTCGCCTCGCAGGGGGTATCTCCTTCCGACTGTGCGATTCTGACCCGCATCAACGCACAGCAACAGATCCTCTGCAAGGCATTGCAGGAACAGCATCTGCGCTATCGCATTCGCCGGGATAGCGGATGGCAGAACTCCGCGCTCGCTGATGACGCGCAGACGCGCCTGGCCATGTTGGAGGCGTTGGGTGTCGGCTCGGACATGAACGGTGTGACCATCTCCACCATCCATGCCTCCAAAGGCCTGGAATTCAAGCATGTGTTCCTGATCGGCTGTTCCGAAGGACTCCTGCCATACGGTTCGCCGCAGGACGGCGATCAGCTGGAGGAGGAACGACGTCTGCTGTACGTGGGCGTGACTCGCGCCGAAGACACCCTGCATCTGTCGTATGCACGCTCCAAAGACGGCCTCAACGATGGTCGAGGCCGTCGGGTCAGCCGGTTCCTGAGCTGACGTGTCCTGAATTGGCGGAAGGCCTTACTGCTGTTCTTCCCGCTCTCCGCCGTCGCCCTGCTCCTCGTCGAGAAGCTTGCTGAGTTCCGCATCCCAGTCGATGGTGCCGGACTCCGGGGCCGGAGCGTTGTTCTCCGCCTCGCTGTCTGCGGGCGGGTTGGCGGATTCAGCGGGATGGCCGACCTGCGATGCCGCGCCTGTCAACGCGTCGTTACCGGGCAACTGCGGCAGCAGATCCGGATGGGACCATTTCGCGTCGCGAGCCTCGGGGCCTTCCTGTGCTCCGATGCTCTCCCATAGTGCCGCCGCTTCGCGCATGCGCTTCGGTCGTAGCTGCATGCCTAGCAGATTTTCGAAGGTGCGTTCGGCCGGACCGCCGATGGCGCGTTCACGGCGAAGCATCTCGCGAAGCTGCTCGATATGCGGAATGTGGGCCATGCCGGCGCGCCAGACCACGGCGTCAACCCAACCTTCGACCAGAGCCAGCAGCGTCTCCAACGAAGCCATCGCCTGCCGTTGTTCCGGAGTGTCCGGAATGCCGACCTTGGTGAGATTGACTGCATCGGCCATCGATTCCGGATCCATGGTGCCCGCGTCTCGCAGTTGCTCCTCCATGGCATCGAGATCGATATCGATGCCGCGCGCATACTTGCCGATCAACGCTTCAAAACGCGGCATCAGCCACGGCACGGCGGCGAACAGGCGGGCATGGGCCAGCTCCTGCAATGCCAGGAATGCCATGACCTCGTTCACATCGATGTCGAGCGACTTCGCATATTCCACGACATTCTGCGCAATCAACGCGCCGGAAGGATTCTTCAGCAGTGCGATGCCTTGGTCGAAGCTACCGCGCACCTCATGGGACAGATCTCCGGCGGCGCGCCCGAGTTGCATGGCGAAGGACGTGTTGCCGAGCAGTTTCATCAGCTGCTCCGGATCCTTCATGCCTTCCGGAATCGGAATCGGCACCGGTCCGGCGAACATGCCGGCGATTTCACCTTGGACGGCGCCTCCCAGACGGTCGGCGATTACGGAGGCCAGGGCATCGTTCATGGACTGGGCCACGGGCGAGGCAAACTGCGCCCAAGCGTCAATGGTGCCTTCGACCCAGCCTGCACGGGTCAGTACCTGCGTTTCGCCGGGAGCCGGATTGAATTCGCAGGCGGTGTCGAGCCACAGATTCGCCTCGCTGATCGCCTTGCGTGCGATTTCACCGTCGCCGGCACTGACGCTGCCTTCGGAACCGGAGTCGTTCGCCTGCTGCAAAGCCAGCGATTTCGCCAACTTCACATTGATCGGGCCCTCCTCGACCGTGCGTTGCATGTCACCCATCGTATTGAGACCTCCGGCGGTGAAGGCCTGCATGAGGGACTGCACTTCGGCCGGATTCGGCAGTTTGCTGGGGTCCTGGCTGAGCAGCTGCTCGCGAATCTCATCGGGAAGGTTGGAAAGCTGATTCCAAGCCATTTCACCTTGAATCGGACCAAAGCACTCGATAAGCCACTGGCGGATCGCATTCTCGTCCATGCCGTTCCCTGCTTTCTGCATGTTTTTCTTAAGTTCAGATGCTTCCATACTATGGGAGGTATGCCCAATATGCATGTAACACGTCAACTTCACGCCAAAAGCACACTCAACCGCATCGGCAAGCGCGTGGATGGCTTCTTCGCGGCCCGTTCATGGCGCTATCTCACGGGAATGTTCACCGTGGTCCTGTGTGTGCTGGTGATGGTATTGCCCAGTGCCTATGTGGTCGAAACGCCCGGCCCCACGCAGAACGTGCTTGGCGAGTCCGGTGGCAAGCAGGTCATCGCCGTATCGGGGGTCAAGACCCATAAGGATTCCGGTCAGCTGTTGCTGGTGACCGTCAACGCCTCAGGTGTGCCGGGATATCCCGTCACCAATGCGCAGGCGCTGTGGGGCTGGGCCGATTCTCATACCACGGTGATGCCGCGCGAGGCCGTGGTTCCGGTCGGACAGACTACCGAGGAATACAAGAGCAGCAGCGAAAAGGAAATGACTTCTTCGCAGGATTCCGCCACCACCGCGGCCCTGAACTTCCTCAAAGACAAGGGCTATGACGTCTCACAGGCGAAGGTCACCATGCATGTCGATGATATCGGCGGGCCTTCCGCCGGCATGATGTATTCGTTGGGTCTGATTGACAAGATCTCCGGCGAACGGCTGTCTGGTGGCAACATCATCGCCGGAACGGGCACGATGGATGATCAGGGCAAGGTCGGTGCGATCGGTGGCATCCGCCTGAAGATGCTCGGAGCGAAACGTGACGGGGCCACCTGGTTCCTGGCGCCCGAATCCAATTGCGACGGTGTGGTAGGTCATATTCCCGACGGACTCAATGTGGTGAAGGTCTCGACCCTTGACGAGGCATATCAGGCATTGATCGCCATCCGTGACGGGAAAGGCTCATCTCTTTCGGGGTGCAAGGCCGAGTAGCGGGTGATCGGATCGTAGAGGCGCAATCAGTGCGGATGCAATCTCGAACAGTGAGCAATTCCAGCGTTCGTAACGTATATGTTCGAGCTGTGTTGGTATATTGGCGAACGTGAACCAAACGGCATCTGATAACGCTGAAGAATTCGGTTTCCAAGCCGGCGACCTGGTACAGGAATGGCTGTGGGACGACGATGTGGACGACTCGATCCGCGCCAAGATCGAGGAACTGACCGGTGAGGAACTGGTCGACGAGGACTATGATTCCGCTGTCGATGGCGTAATCATCTGGTGGCGTGACGGCGACGACGAGGATGAGCTGTCCGATACCATCGTCGACGCGTATGCGGTTCTTGGCGATGATGGCCCGTTGTGGGTGTTGACCCCGAAACCGGGACGTCCGGGCGCCGCAAGCTCAAGCACGGTGCAGTCCGCGGCCAAGACCGCAGGCATGAATGCTGCGACGCCGCTGACCGTAAGCTCCGATTGGAACGGTATCCGGCTGCGCGCCTTCGGCAAAGGCAGATAAGACTTCCGCTCGACACGGGCGGTGTGCGTCAGACGAATGAGCGTCTGCCGCAAGTGCGGCATGCACCGTGAACACGATGCTCCATGGCTTGACTCCAATAGGATTCAAGCCATTTTTCATTGATGGAACAGGTCGGCTTGTCCGTTACGGACGTTTTCTACAATAATTTTGGCCCCTGTAGAGTTCCGTTGCCTATGTCACCGACAACGGAACTCTACAGGGGCCAAAAGGTATGGTTATGCAACTTCGTAGAAGCGCACATCAGGGTCAGCGGCCCAAGTCGGCTTGAGCCCGACGAAAACATCGTTCTTGAACAAATCGGTTTCGAGGTATGCCTTTGCATGCTCCATGCTGTCGAAACCGTGGATAACCTGAACGTCCTCGTCGCGAATAAGGAGCTCTTTTGTCAGGGCACCTTCGATGGTGTCAAGGAACGGCTGACGATAGTCAGTGTAGACCTTTGCCGCGGCCGGACGGTTTTCCGGATTGATGACCATGGTGATTTCAAGATAAGCTTGCACCTTCATTATGAATCCTTCCGATTATCAGCGTTTTTGCTTGCATTGCACCTTTCCGGATGCGATTCGAGCATATCGTGCTAACTCAGCGAATGGAAGATATAAAGAAGTTTATAAGTTACTTATAAATTTAATAGTAACTATATCCATCGAAGTAATCATGCTATGGTGAAGATGAAAAATCGGGAGGCGTTGAAATGTACCGGAAGAAGATGGAGGCGGACATTAGGTGCCCTTTGGAATATGGGCTTAAAGTGTTCGGCGGTAAATGGAAATCCCGTGTGATCTGTGTGCTGAATGAAAAGGGAGTTCTGAGATACAGCGCCATTCGCAAGGAAATGCTCAATGTTACCGATGCCGTGCTTTCCTCCACATTGAAGGAACTCATCAACGATGGTCTTGTTGCTCGCAAACAATACGATGAGATACCGCCGAGGGTGGAATATTCCTTAACGGACAGAGGAAAATCAGTGGTGCCGATTCTTCAGAATATCTGCAAATGGGCTGGTATTTTTCAACGGGAAAGCAGCGACAATGTGATGGCGCAGTGCCAGAAATGCGATTACAACAGGCAATAGAACAATCTCTTGCCGTAAGGGGATACGTGCCTACGGGGGCAAAATAAAGAATGCTCATTCGCTGATGATTGCAGGAAACCGTGGGCGATGAGGGATTCGAACCCCCGACATCCACCGTGTAAAGGTGGCGCTCTAACCAACTGAGCTAATCGCCCGCAACGCTCTACTGTACCGTATGGTGCGTCGTGCATCGCGTGTCGGGCGAGTCGCGCGAGCCCCGCAGGTATGTTCCGACGTGTTTCGCGTGTTGTTTCCGCGACATTTTGCATGAAATCGCATGGGCGTCGAATCAATCACGTAAAGTGATGACGTTGAATACTGTCTGTAGGAGGTCGATAGCCAATGGCGCAGGAACCTGAAGCCGGTAGGAACGCATCTGGAGTCGCTCGCACCGGAAAGCGCAAGTGGGGGTATGACCCTGCGCAGGTGGACGCTTTTTTGGAGCGTGCGCACATGCTGTATGAGAGCGAAGGCGTTCAGCTGACCCAGCATGACATTCAGAATGTCTCGTTCGATCTGGTGAAGGGCGGCTACGTGATTGCCCAGGTCGACGCGGCTCTGGCCCGTCTGGAACGTGCCGTAGCCGACAAGCAGACCACGTGGGAGATCTCTCAGCATGGCCGGGTGGCCTGGAAGGCCCAGACCGAGGCGCTATACCGTCAGCTCGACGAACATGCCAAGCGTGCGGCCGGCGAACGTTTCAAGTCGGGGGAGCCGAAGACGCCGTCCTACGACCGCAAGCAGGTCGACCGCATCATCGACCAGAGCATGGCGAAAGCCGCTTCCGAACTTGACATCGAAAAGATCTCCCGTGAGGATGCCAAGCATCTCGTCGATCTGAATTCGACGTCCGTCGCCAACGTGATCTTCACGCAACGCAAGGGCAAGCGGGGTTATGACGAACGGCAGGTGGACTATTACCTGAGTTCATGCGTGCAGCTGCTGACCCGTCTGGAGTCATACGCCCGCGTGGCCGATTTCGTGGGCGAGCCCACTGAGACCTCGCAGCAGACGTCGGCCTCCTCCGATGCCAAGGAGACCCAGTTGATCGCTCCGCTGTTCGCCAAGCCTGCGATGACGACGGAACATGACGACGAAACGGCTTCGAAGCCGGGCGAGTCGTTCGATGCGCTTAACAAGGCCGAACGTGAGATTTTCGCGGCTCCGGCCGTCTCTCCCGTCAGCACGCCGGAGGCGGAGACATCGGCGACGTTCCCGCCATCTGTGCCTCCAGTATTCCAACCGTCCGTCACTCGCGCCTCCGTGGAAAACAAGGCCGAGGAAGACGCGAACGCTGAAGCTCCCGTTTCTGATATGCCGCCGAGCTTCGCTCCTGCGGCCCCGGCCTACAAACCGGCTGAGCCCGCTGCCGATTCCTCGCTGGCCGCTTTGGCCCATATGGCTGAATCGACCGACGAGCCGTCCCCGGCCGAAACCTCGTCTGCGCCGTATGTTCCGGATCTGTCCGTCCCAAGCGTGCCACAGGTCAACACCGACGCTCTCGACCTGAGCTCCATGACCTCGTTGTTGGCCGCCCAGCATACGCCGGTTCCTCCGTCCATTGACATTTCGAGCGCTTCCGCACCTTCGGCGGCACCGGCTGAGCCCGCCGGAACCGCCACGAAGCCTGAGGCCCCTACTGTGGAGGATGCGGGCAAGACCGAGGAGAAGAAGGACGAATCGAAGGTTTCGCCGCTGTTCCCCGGTGATTCGCATGGCCTGAACGTCGACATTCCCGATCTGTCCTTCCCGACATTCGATGACTGATCGGCAACTGTCGTCGGTCGATCATCGGATTGTCGCATCTATCAACACTGGAGAAAACGCATAGCTTATGCAGACTTCAACAGTCGTAATTCTTGGATCCACCGGTTCTATCGGCACGCAGGGCCTCGACGTCATCTCACGCCATCCCGATCGCTTCGACGTGGTCGGTTTGGCGGCCGGCGGTGCGCATGTGGACCTGCTTGCCCGGCAGGCCGCGCAGTTTCACGTTTCAAGCGTGGCCGTGTTCGACGAGCATGCCGTGCAACCGTTGCGTGATGCTCTGGCACAGGCGGGAGCTGCACATGTCGAAGTGACCGCCGGACCCGAAGCCGTGGTGAATATGGCCGGTTCCGGTGCCGATGTGGTACTCAACGGCATTACCGGTTCGATTGGTCTTGAGCCGTCCATTGCGGCGCTGCGATCCGGCTCCCAGCTTGCA
This sequence comes from Bifidobacterium dentium JCM 1195 = DSM 20436, assembly GCF_001042595.1. NCBI lineage: Bacteria > Bacillati > Actinomycetota > Actinomycetes > Bifidobacteriales > Bifidobacteriaceae > Bifidobacterium > Bifidobacterium dentium. The sequence continues at coordinate 1,814,589 of NZ_AP012326.1, read as the reverse complement.
TTGGCGAACAAGGAATCCGTGGTGGCCGGCGGTCACCTGCTGTTCGACGCGCAGGTTCGTGCGCAGCAGATCAACCCGGTCGATTCCGAACATTCCGCCATCTGGCAGTCGCTGCGTTCCGGCACGCATGGCGAGGTGTCCAAACTGGTCGTAACCGCATCCGGCGGTCCGTTCCGCGGTTGGACGCGCAATCAAATGATCGACATCACGCCCGAGCAGGCATTGAACCATCCGACTTGGCATATGGGGCCGGTCGTAACCATCAACTCGTCCACGTTGATGAACAAGGGCTTGGAAGTGATTGAGGCGAGCCGATTGTTCGACGTGCCGCCAAGCCGCATCGAGGTGACCGTGCACCCGCAGTCCATCGTGCATTCGATGGTCGAGTTCCGTGATGGCGCCACCATTGCGCAGGCTTCGCCGCCGGACATGAGGCTGCCGATCGCGTTGGGACTCTCCGCTCCGGAACGACTTGGCGATGTCGCTGCGGCCTGTGATTGGACGAAGGCTGCCACATGGACCTTCGAACCGCTTGATGATGAGGCGTTCCCGGCCGTAAACCTTGCACGCCACTGCCTTGAGGCGTCCGAAAAGCATACCGCGGTACTGAACGCGGCCAACGAACAGGCTGTGCATGCCTTCCTGGAGCATCGTCTACCGTACCTTGGCATCGTCGATACCGTCAAAGAGGTGCTTGACGACATGGACTGTGAAATGCGAGGCAATCCGCTGTTCGCATCCGTGGAGGAAATGAGCCAACTCGAACATGAAGCTCGCCGTCGTGCCGACGAACTGATAAATAAGTAGTGGTTTGCTCAGTAGTGGTTTCGTTGGCTCCGCCGACGATGCTTTGACTTACAAGGATTATTGACGATGCCAGAAATCGAAAAGCCGTTCCGCAAGACCGGTGAAGCCGCCATCAGCGAAAGTCCGCTGCACCCGCGCCGCGAATCCCGCCGTATCATGGTGGGGCCGGTGCCTGTCGGCGGTGGAGCGCCGATCTCCGTGCAGTCCATGACCAATACGCTCACAGCCGATGTTCCCGCGACCCTGCAGCAGATCGCTGAACTGACCGCGGCCGGTTGCGACATCGTGCGTGTGGCCGTGCCCAGCCAGGATGATGCCGACGCTTTGCCGGAAATCGTAAGGAAATCGCCGATTCCGATCATCGCCGACATTCACTTTCAAAGCAAATACGTGTTTCAGGCCATCGATGCCGGCTGTGCCGCGGTACGTGTGAATCCGGGCAATATCCGCAAATTCGACGAAGTCGGTCCCTCCATCTGCAAGGCGGCCACCGATGCGGGCATCTCCCTGCGCATCGGCGTGAACGCAGGATCGCTAGACAAGGAACTGTACGCCAAATACGGCGGTCCGACCCCGGAAGCGCTCGTCGCCTCCGCCATGAAAGAAGCCCACATGTTCGAGGACGTCGGCTTCCATGACTTCAAGATCTCCGTAAAACACCATGATGTGATTACCATGGTCGAAACCTACCGTCTGCTTGCCTCCAAAGGCGACTGGCCGTTGCACCTCGGCGTCACCGAGGCAGGTCCGGCATGGCAGGGCACCATCAAGTCGTGTCTCGCGTTCGGCGCGTTGCTGGCGGAGGGTATCGGCGACACGATTCGTGTGTCATTGTCCGCTCCGCCGGTCGAGGAAGTGAAGGTCGGCTGCAAGCTGCTCGAATACATGGGACTGCGGCAACGCAAATTCGACATCATTTCCTGCCCGAGTTGCGGCCGTTCGCAGGTCGATGTGATACAGCTCGCCAATGCCGTGACCGAGGGGCTGAAGGATATCACCGCGCCGATTCGCGTGGCCGTAATGGGCTGCATCGTCAACGGCCCCGGCGAAGCTCGCGAAGCCGATCTGGGCGTGGCCTCAGGCAATGGCAAGGGACAGATTTTCATCAAAGGCAAAGTCATCCAGACCGTGCCGGAAGACCAGATCGTCGAAACCCTGCTCACCAAGGCGCAGGATATCGCCGCACAGATGGAAAGCGACGGTCAGGTGCCGGTCAACGCCACCGGACCGGTGGTCGTACCCGTTACGCACTGAAGGTCATCTCAGCCGGAGTCGGTAGAATGAACGGCGTGTCACATCAGGAACGTCAGCTTCAAACCGCTCGCCCGGCGCGGGCATGGTCGCGCGGCAGACGGTTGATGGTAAGCCTGCCCATCTTCATTATTCTGCTGGGTGTTCTGGTTTCCATCTCGAATCTGACCGCGACCACGTGGAATTACGAACCGACCGGACAGACCATCGAAACACTGGCGTCCGATACTGCAATCACCTTCGACGACACGACCGGCAAGGCCGTCACCCAACAGGGCGACTATGAGGTGAGTCAACGCTACATCACCATCGACGCGAAACAGCCATCCACTGGGGAAATCCAAAAAATCAAAGTGCTCATCCGTGAACCGAAAGGCGCCGGCGGCAATCGGCCCGGCGTAGTTTTCATGCACGGAGCCGGGTACGGAACCTGCGACAATTCCTTCGGCGACATCGCCTACGATCTGTCCTCCGCTGGCTTCGTCACAGCCGTGCTCGACAAGCCGGTGTGGTCCACCAATGATGCGACTCGTGATTATCCGGGATCGGTCGCCATCTACGATCAGGTCATCACATATCTGCGCTCCCTCGACAATGTCAGCGAGACGAAGGTCGGCATTTATGCGACTTCCGAAAGCACATGGATCTCCTCATATCTGCTGCAGCAGGATCATGACGTAGCGTTTCAGGTGCTCCTCAGCCCCATGGTCTACTCGCCACGACATTCGTTGGGATTTCTCGCCGCGCAGGATTTCGCGCTGGTTGGCGCGCATGACGGCTACCAGTCGATCGTGCGTCGCGTCTTCAACATCGATCCGGAACTGTTCGGACTGACCAATTTCGATATCGAGACGCTGGTGCCGCAGGCCTATTCGATACCGACGCTGGTGGCCTACGGTACCAAGGATGTGATGACCGCACAGGTCGAAGGCACCGAAAAAATCGTGGATATGGCGCACAAGGCCGGCAACTGGGACGTGACCGTACGCAGCTACCCGATCGCCAATCATGTGTTGCGCCTGGGGGACGAGGCGAACACCGGCACGCCGTTCGCCGACGATTATGTCAATGATGTGATCAGTTGGGCCGTCGGCACGACGGAAGGTCTGACACAGACCAGTGAACGCGTTGCCGGAGCCGAACTGTACCAGTCGATTGCGGTACCGCTCGAGTTGAAGGCGAATCGAGGCCTGACCATCTATCTGGTCGTATTGCATGTCAGCATGCTGTTGTTGCTGCTGGCGATTGCGGTGGTATGGCTGGCGGTGTTGATCCGTAAGATTTGGGCGCGCGCACATCGGCGTCGTTACCGCCTAGGGTTCGCTCATGGTTTCGGCAATGCGCTGGTCACGCTGACCATCGCCACCATGGCCACATTGGTATTGTTCTTCGCGGGCCTGGGCGAAGTGATCATGGGCGTGGTCAAATTGGCATGGGGCAGTGCGCCAGCCGAGGATCCGGGCATGATGTATTGGAGTTGGCCCGTCATCCAGATTGTCTGCGTGGCCGTGGTCTGGGCGTGGTCGCGTGTGTTCATGAGACTGATCGAAGTGGCGGGCAGTCGAGGTCTTGCGCAATGGCCTCCACGTCAAGGCGCCATCAGGGAAATAGTCTCCGGCCGGCAGCCGGTGCTTGCCTCCACACGATTCGGTCGCATATTGTTCTGGCTGACGGCTATCGCCATGCTGGACGTGCTGCTGGTCTTCGCCTTCTGGGGACTGTTCATCTACTGAGATATCCGCTGGGGCCGGAAAAGACAACGCAGGGCGATTATCCGGAAAGGAGGTGCACATCATGCCGTTGTATCAGGACGAAGGAGTCGTGCTGCGCACGGCAAAACTCGGTGAAGCCGATCGCATCATCACCTTGTTGACGCGCGACCACGGCAAGATCCGTGCCGTTGCCAAAGGTGTGCGCCGTACCAAATCACGGTTCGGCGGGCGTCTGGAACCGTTCATGCGTGTGGATGTGCTGGTAGCCGAAGGCCGCTCCCTTGATGTGATCTCACAGGCCGAATCGATTTCCGCCTATGCCGGACCGATCTGCGCCGACTATGGCGCCTATGCCGCAGCCAATGTGATCGCCGAAACCGCCGACAAACTCGTGGCCGGCGAACACGAGCGTATGACGATGCAGTACCGGCTGGTGTTGGGTGCGTTGAATGCGCTTGCCAAACATGCGCATGATTCGAATGCGATCGGAGACTCCTATGTGATGCGGGCATTGGCACTTGCAGGATGGACTCCGCGCTTGCGTGCCTGCGTGGTCTGCGGAGATCCGATCGATGCCGGAAGGACCTGGTATTTTTCGATTCCAGCCGGTGGCGTGATGTGCTCCGCCGACCACACTCCGGAATCCACGCTGATTCCTTGGAACACACTCTGCCAGATGCAGGCGCTGGTCGACGGCGATTGGGGAGAGTTGGATACGGCACCACTGACCGCCGAAACCCGCCAATTGGTGGAAAAATGGGGCGAGTACTATCTGGAGCGGCCGATTCGTTCGCTGCGCTTGCTAGATTAGCGGGTATGGCTTTTGAGAACGTGGACTACAAGTCGCTTGACATTCCGGCGGCTCCTTTTTCCGATCCGTCGATTATTCCCGATTTCCCGAAGAACAAGGTACCGCGCCATGTGGGCGTAATCATGGACGGCAACGGTCGTTGGGCGCAGCAGCGCGGATTGATCCGCACCGACGGCCATCAGGCCGCCGAACCGGTGGTATTCGACACCATTGCCGGTGCCATCGAGGCGGGCGTACGCTACTTGTCGCTGTACACGTTCTCCACTGAGAACTGGAAGCGCTCGCCTCAGGAGGTGCGCTTCCTCATGGGCTTCTCGCGTGACATCATCCACCGTCGTGTGGCGCAGATGGACGAGTGGGGCGTACGCGTGCGCTGGTCCGGTCGCCGCCCGAAACTGTGGAAGTCCGTCATCGACGAACTTGAGGTGGCGCAGGAGCGCACCAAGAACAACAAGACCATCGATGTGGTGTTCTGCCTGAATTATGGAGGCCGTGCCGAAATCGCCGACGCCTGCGCAGCCATCGCGCGTGAGGTGCGTGACGGCAGGATTTCCGGCGACCGTGTGACCGAAAAGATGATTGCCGATCACCTGTACAATCCGGACATTCCGGATTGCGATCTGGTGATCCGTACTTCCGGCGAACAGCGCACCTCCAACTTCCTGCCGTGGGAGGCCGCCTACGCCGAACTCGACTTCGTGCCGGAGCTCTTCCCCGACTGCGGCCGTGAGGTGTTGTGGCGTTCCATCAGCCACTATGTTGACCGTGACCGCCGGTTCGGTGGGGTTAAGAAGTAGGATTTCACCAAGCGTTTTGGAATCTGCCGGGCATTCTTGGCGGTTCAATCGGACGTTTCCGTGAAATTGGTGGCCCGTTTGGACGAAATTAGGGCCGATTTCGTCCAAACGAGCCACCAATTCCCTGATTTCGTCCGAATGAGCCGCACACGTGTGCCTTAGCCCGGCCCTTCCGACCGCACCGTCAACTTGTCTTGACATGGTCAGGTCGTTTAGACTGCGCAAATGGGTGAAAAAGAAGCGCACTGTTCTTTGAATCTCCTGATTGCGAAGGCGCAGCAGGAGCGACGTTGCATGCGTCCGTTCTGGGATACGGATGTCAAGGTGGTTTCGCGACGTGTCAAGCAAGGCAGTATTGTGCGGGTATATCGCGGTCTATATGCGGTCAAGGAGTATTGGGAGCGTCTTGACCAGCATGAACGGTTGCGACATGTCATCCGTTCGCTGGGGCAATGGCATGAACAATGGTTGTTCTGCGGGGCAAGTGCGGCGGTCATGCACGGTTTGGAATGCTCATACCGGCAGCTGTATCCGATTCATGTCGCAGTGGATCGGTGCCGTCGTTCTAAAAGCCAGGCGAACGTGCGGTATCACGTTCTCAATGATCCCGATGCCGTAGTCATTGACGGCGTGCATGTGACGTCAATCCAGCGCACGCTTGTCGATTGCGCCGCGATGATGCCGTTTCGCTACGCGTTGGCACCGATTGATTCCGCGTTGCGTCAGGGAAGAATCACAATCGAGTCGTTGCTGGCGTATGCGGATGCTCTTCCGATGCTGCGCGGCAGGGAACGCATTCGCTCCGTAATCGCCAAGGGCAATGGTGGCAGCGAGAACGGCGGAGAATCGGAATGCCGTGCGGTATTGGATGAGTTAGGATTTCCTGTGCATTGGATTCAGGCTGAGTTTCCCTGCTCGAATCGTCACGGTCATATGCATAGGGTGGATTTCCTGTGGAAACGCGAGGACGGCACGCTGATCGCCGGGGAATTTGATGGAGTACGAAAATATGTGGATCCGTCGATGACCTCGGGACGCACGATTAGGCAGGTTGTCGATGAAGAGCGCGATCGGCAGCGGTGTTTGGGCAAGCAAGGCGTGGACATGATTCGTATGTATTACACGGATTTGGACGATGCTCGAACCCTGACGCGGCGATTGGAGAGTGCGCGTGTGCCAAGGCGGGAATCGTGCGGCTAATTATGGCTGATGGTGGTGTGTTCAGACGTTTCTACGGAATTGGTGGTTTGTTCGGACGAAATCCGGGCTGATTTCGTCCGAACAAACCACCATCTTCCAAATTTCGTCCGAACGAACCACCAAGTGCCGTGCCGGTACAGCCCGACTAACGCCGGATGCCGTCGATACGGTTCGCGAATTCATCTACGAAGCGTTCGGCATCGACATGCAATGCGACATGGATGCGGGGCGCCTGCGGATTGATCAGACCCTCCGGATCGCCGACGGTACGGCCGCGCGTACCGTGGAAGTCACCCGTTTTCGTTTCGACCTTCATCGGCAGGTCAAGGCAGCGGACCAACGTCGAATCGACGGCGACGGCTGCGGCGAGCGGATCATGCAGTGGCATGCCTGCGGAAAAGAGGCGTGCGTCGGCCCTGAGATTGGCGGCGATGGAAAAGTCAGCGATATCGGCAAGGAATCGCAGCGTGCCTGGGTCGGATAAGCGATGTGAGCATGCAACGCCTTCCAAGGATGCCGATGGATCCAGCCTGGCGTGCGCCCGCAGGTCTGCAGTCTCCCTCCAACGTCGAGTGGCCATGCCGCCCAGCAGACACTGGTGCGTTACATCCAAACCGATCATGGTGATATCCGCGCCGGAATGGAACACACGGTCCGCTGCTTCGGGATCTTGGATGATGTTCGTTTCGGCGGTCAGATCCCAACAGTTGCCTTCCTGGGTGAGTGTGCCGCCCATCATCACCAGTCGCAGTCTGCCGGCGATGTCCGGTGCTGCGGTAAGAGCCATATCGACATCGGTTAGTGGGCCGGTGGCCACCACCGTGACGTTACGGCCATATCGGCGGACCGTGTCAATGATGAAACGCACGCCTTCCGACAGGACAGGGGAGCAAGGGACGTTTGCGGCACCAGGGGAGGAGAAGGTAAGTGAAAACGAGTCAGCGGCAGGATTCGCGTGCGGGTCATGCACGTCATAGCCGCCGACGGAAATCAGCCTGCACATGTCCGATTCGGCCGAATCGGACACGCAGGTGGGTGCGGAAGTGGCCGGAATGTCCGTTTCGCCAGAATCGGACATTCCGGCAAGTGCGGAAGCGTCTGGCCCGAATCCTCCCAATCCGTCCGTGCCGTGGAACTGCGCACAGCCGGCGTCAGGAATGAATGATGCAGCCCAAGATGGATGCGACGATCCGCGCATCACTGGAATGTGCCGGAGCCCCAACCGCTCCAGCACATACTGCGTATTGCGAACGGCCTTTCCCATCGCGACATTGCCGTATGTGCCAACTACGCCGAGCAGGTTGACATCATCGAAAGTCGCAAGATACGCCAAAGCCAAGGCATCGTCGATGCCGGTGTCCACGTCGAGAATCAGTTTGCGGTCGTTCATGGGTTCTTCAGACTGTATGGTCATGCATTCACTGTACCGAATCGATGCCGTAGAAGACGTGCCGAACATGCAGTGTTATCACGCGTGTTCCAAGCGTGTTCCGCATATTCGGCACGAAAGCGCATGTCGTTACCTACTTCAGGAATTCGTCGGTGGCGAGATCATCGGCCTGCGGAGCCTCGTGAATCACCTTGTCGTGCGAATCGGTGTAGGCGTCTTCCTGCGCGAGGAAGTCGAAATACTCCTGCGCACCTTCGGTGTCGTTCGTGCCGAACACGAACGAACCGTCCTTGATTTTGGACGGATCTCCCCAATACTGGCCGTCCACGATCGTCTTCATGCTCTTCTTGACGAATGCGGGCTTGAGATTCGCATCAGGAGCCTCCTTCACAAGGATTTCCGCTGCATCGTCCGGATTGGAATACGCGTATTCGTAGCCCTTCTTGGTGGCCTCGACGAACTTCTTCACCAGATCGGGATTGGAGGATATGGTCTTGTCGCTGGTGATCACACCGATGGTGTCGGCATTGCCGGGCACGCCGTAATCGGGTTCGGTGAAGCAGTTGAGTTTCGGGCCGTACATGTCGGCCTGCACGCCCTCCCAAGTGGCGTAGAAGCCGCCGAAGTCCGCCTTCTTGCTGGACAGGGTCTGGAAGGTGGAGGTGCCGACGGTCACCTTGTCGAAGGTGCCCTTGCCGCCGTCGGTCTGGATCATGCGGCGAATCACCGCGTCGGATTCGTTCGAGCCGAAGGTGGCGAAGGTCTTGCCGTCGAAGTCCTTCGGGGACGTGATCTCGGTGTTGGACACCAGCGAGCACCAGATGGCGCTCGGCTTCTGCTGCACCTGCATGACCTGCTTGATCTTCGCGCCCTTGACGGCATACATGCTCACATTGGTGAGATTCGACAGCGCGAAGTCGGCCACGCCGTTGTTGACGGCCTGCTCGGCGCCGGCCTGCGCTACGGCCACGATATCCACGTCAAGGCCGACGCTCTTGAAATAGCCCTTGTTCTTAGCCACGTACACGCCGATATGGTTGGTATCCGGAGCCCAGGAAAGCATGAACGTCACCTTGGTCAGGCCATCCGAATCGGTTTGGGCGGAGGTGTCGTTGCTCTGGCCGCATGCGGAGACGCTGAAAACCATGGCCGCAGAGCCCAGTAGTGCGATTGCCTTGCCGGCGAATTTGCTGAAGATGCTGTTCTTCATACGATGTGATTTCCCTTGAATCTTGCTTCTCTACCGTTTTCTAGGGATGTGCTGCGGGCGGAGTTCGGGCAGAAAACGGTACGAAGGGCCCAAGCCCTCCGCTCGTCCAATGCCCCCGACGATTCCTTATGTGCCCTATGGATGTACCCAGCGGGCGGTGGAATATGGCCGGTTTGCCACACATTGGCTTAACAGCGTCACCCATTATACGGGTTGGTGTGACGTGTGATGGAACTGAGGGTTTCACTGCTCCGCATCCGGATCCTCGTCGGCGTCGGCGGGGCCGAGGAGGATGCGTTCGCTCAGGTTCACCAGGCACATGAGCATGCCGGTGATTACGATGATGACCAGTGTGGCCGAGAAGATCAGCGGTGTGCGGAACGAGTTGTATGCCGCCTGCAGCCAGATGCCGAGGCCTTTGCGTGCGCCCAGATATTCCGCGGTCGCGGCGGTGGCGAAAATGTAGGCTGCGGAGACGCGGATGCCGCCATAGATCTGCCGTGCGGCGACGCGCAGCTTCACGTGCCACAGGGTCCACGTCTTCGTCGCACCGCAGGTTAACGCGACATCGGAATAAAATTGCGGCACTGCCTCGAGTCCGCGAATCGTCTGCACCGCGATCGGGAACAGGCCGAAAACCGTCACGATCACGATTTTGCCGGAAATCTCAAAACCGAACCAAATCAGAAACAACGGGGCGATCGAGATCAGCGGCATGGTCTGCGCGGCCGACAGCAGCGGAAACAATGCGGCGTTCGCCGTGCGCGAACAGTACAGGAGAATGCCAATCAGAATGCCGCATGCTACGGCGAACAGGAATCCGACGGTGCCTTCCAATAACGTGACCTGCGTTGCGGGCCAAAGCGTCGGCCAGGTTTCGACGGTGGCCTGTGCGATTTCGCTCGGAGCGGCGATCATCGTGCTCGGCACATGGCCGAGCCGTACCCAAGCCTCCCAGATCACCAGTAGCAACACGATTGCGGCAATCGTGGGAACACGTCTTGTGCAGATTGTCATGAAGCGATGCAGTGCCGTAATGATGACGGAATCCGAAGTCGCAGGCGCCGTCGCGGAGGCCTTGTTCCCAGCCGAAGGGATGTGTTGAACGCGCGTTTGAGCCATCGTTCACCTTGCTTTCTGCGCCAAAGTGGGCGCCCACGCGACCGGCGGAGGGAAATCAGTAAGGTGAGGAGCCTGCCCGCCCTCCGGTCAGAAAAGTTCATTACCGGCAGACCAGTATAGGCCATGGTGCGGAGTGCATTATCGTGTTTTCGGATGGATTGGGACTTATCTCCAACAGCAAATGGCGGATTTCCACGGAAAGCGGCTTATTCATGATACGTGGGCGTCATGAATAAGCCGCTTTCCGTGGAAATCAGACTGTTTTACAGTTCGGTCACGGCGCCGATGAACAACGGCAGACCGTCAGGGGAGTCGAATTCGTAGAGGAATGGGCGGTCTACATTGAAATCGACGGTTTCGACGGGCATCATCGCCAATTCCATATCGATTTGCGTATAAGCCGCGGCCTTGGCCCCAGCCTCCGTCACTTCGATGCGCGTGCCCTGAACGATCGCTCCGATGAACATCCGCGCATCCGACATTCCAGAAAAATCAGCCTTATCCACGTTGAAGGCGTCGGTGACGCCCATCTCTTGCATCGCCTTGATCATTGAATCACTGTCGAACGTACTGTCGATGCTGAACTTCGGCAGGCTTACATTGACTTCGGTATCGCTCTGCGCATTCGATTTGGCAGAGAACGCCTTACGTAATGCGGCGGCGTCACCTCGCAACGCCTTGAACCGTGTGTTGTTGTCCGGTAGCAGAATCTTCATGCGTCCGCCATTGTCAAACGTAAGATCCACGCGTTGCCAGCCGTCGCCTTTCGTGTACGCGTCGACATCATCCGCATGCTGTTCGGTCTCGAAGGTCTTATGCATGAAATCAATGGTGCTCGTCGAACCCTGTAGCGTGTGGAAAGTGGACTTCTTGGTGGATGCCTTGTCGAACGGGTCGCTCCAACGGCCGTCGGCGTAGAGCGTATTGAGAATCGACATGCCGTTATTCTTGGGAGTGTCGATTTCGGGTTTCAACATGCCGCGAGTCTGGTCGCTGATCCATGTGCTCATCGCCTTGTTGGTGTCGTTGTCGAATGCCTTGACGCGCTTGACTTGCGTCCCGAAGATACGTCGTACGGCATCGGTGTAGTCCTTGTTCAGCGTAAGATCGCGACGGGCCCATATCGAGTTCGCCGCATCCAAACGTGACTTGCCGCTGCGTTTGCCGATAATCGACCGGTAGATCGACGTAAGATCGCTGTCACTCAGCTTCTCACTGGCCAGCGCCTGTTGCAGTTGCGACAGCGTATCGCCTTTCGCTCCCTGCGCGGCGACCAGCAACGCCATCTGCAACGAAGCGGGAGAGTAGTTGACGTTCTTCTGCTTGGCAAGGAACTTCACCGCGCTTTCGTAGGCGAACGACCGTGATGACTCCACCGCGGCATCGCTCGCCGCAACTGCCTTTGGCCTGAACAGGTCGGCCACCGTGTAACGTCCGTCCCAAGCGAAATACCAGAATCCCCCCGTCACTACGATTGCGATGGCAAGTACCGCCGCGATGATCGCGATGATGACACGTCTGCCGGCCTTGTTCCGTTGCGCCGACTTCGGTGTGACTATGGTCGTGCCCCTCAGATCGATGCGCTTCATGGCTTGTCCTTTCCTTTACAATATGCCGATATGTCTGGTGTTCGTACCTGGTATGAGACCCGCCTGTCATCTTCGAAATGGCGGATTGCCGTCTGTTGGCTTTCAGCATATCGAACCGTGCGTGGAAGGTCATCTTTTGTCAGAGCCTCAATGACAACTTGCCCGGCATCGTGCATTTCGGATAATGATAGAAACGTAGGAAAGGGCCTGCCATGACCATTCGAATCGGAATCGTAGACAACGACCCATATGCGCTTACGGTAATGAAAACGTTGATAGAACGGCTTGATGCCGGCTTCGAAGTGATTTGGACCACCGACATAGGTGCGGTGGCGATCAGTCGTTGCGTCAGCACGGCCAAACGTCCGGATGTGCTCGTCACCGATATGGCCATGGCGGGTGCGGACGGTCCGGAAATCAGCCGCGCGATTCGGGCCCGCACCTCACAGGTCGGCGTCGTGGGCGTCACCTCCTACACCGTATCGAGCTTCCGGGAGGCGGCGGCCTTCAGCGGCATGCAGGCGCTGGTCGCGAAAACGGATATAGCGAATCTCAGGAACGCCATTTGCGATGCGGCGCAGGGCAAGGCGTATCGAATGCCGATCAAAGCATGTGACGGAGTCGAAGGCGGGCGGACTTCCGAAGCGACGCAGGCGACCAATGGCGAAGCAGTACGGTTCATGGATTTGCAGGATGCCAGCAACTACATAGAGGATCAGCAGTATGCCAGGCAGGGCAAACTGTCGAACAAGGAACGCGAAACGCTTCGACTCTATGCGGATGGGCTGAATACCAAGGAAATCGCGGGGCGAATGGGTGTAAGCGTGGCGACGGTCGCCACCTTCGAACGACGGGCGACCATGAAACTGAACGCACGCTCGAGGGCGCATGCCATCGCGATCTGCATACGGAGGCATGAGTTCTGATGAAGTGGAGGACGGTCGCTCTGATATCACTTAGCGTGGGCTCGGCCGCGGAAGCCATCTGGCATATGCTGATCGGGGAGATCGGGATTCCGCTGGGCTGCTGTGTGCTTCTCGCCACATGCGTAGCGATGCTGATGCTTCGCTTTCCCCTAAGGGCCGCAATGGCGACCGTTGCGATGTGGATCGCCCTATGCCTGGTGGCTGGCGTGACGCCGGTCGGCCTGACTGCGTTGATGTTGGTCTCGTTGGCGGTGATGGCATTCCGGCGTGCGGTCGTCGCCGGCATATGTGCGATGCTTGCGATGGTCGCCTGGCTGATGATGTGCGAAAGCATCGCGCCGCTGATGCATGATGCGGACATGCCGTTCATGGCAACGTCTGCATCGTCGCCGGAACGGTCCGCAGTACAAGGGTCCGCTGAAACGGATGATGTCTATGGCGATTCCGGAAGCAGCGGTGATGCGAATGTCGAAATCGTAACGCCATCCGGTTTCCCATGGCAGGTGATGATTATGGTGTGCGTGCTGCCGATTGGATTCGTATTCGGCGGCTATTGCATGCGCCGACGATATGACGGGCAATTGGAACGGATGCGTGCGGAACAGCGGCGGCGGCGTGCCCGTGCGGCGAGAAGCATCCACGATCATGTGTCCAATGATCTGGCCTATCTGGTGTTGCGCATCGACGGCGATATCGCCGAAGGGCATGTTCCCGATGATGCCGAGCTGCGTGAATTGCGGTCCGTCGCGGCGAATGCGCTGACCCATACGCATCGGGTCATTGATCTGATCGAACGGGACGAGGACTCTCAAGATTCCGGCGATGCGCGGTCTCGCGGCTCGGCGAAGGCGCAACCGATGCGGAATGGAGTGACATTGCGGTCGAAACTGCAGGATATTTCCGAGCTCATGGAACGTAGGCTTACCAAACTGGGCTGTTCCGGAAGGACGATCGTCTCCGGCGAAGGCGAAGTCGCCTGCGATGATCTGATTGCCGGATTCGTGGAGGAGCTGTACGGCAACATCATCAAACATGCCGAACTTTCGGAAGGATATGTGCTGACTGTCGGCATCGAAGACGACGCCGTGCACATAGCGCTTATCGATACTCCTGCCAACCGTGATGCTGATTTGGTGCATGGCAGCGGCTTGGCGCGGTATGGGCGTCTGATCGAGGACCGCGGCGGACATATGGAGATTACGAAATCGCCGGAGGAATGGGCGCTTTCCGCTACCATTCCTCCGGCGTAGGTTCTTCGCTGGACTATGATCCGTGTGGATCGGGATTTACTCCAGACCGATGGACTTCATGTGGTGAAGCTTAAGTGACTTGACTTCAAGTGTGCCGGATTCGGCGACAAGCTTGATGGCGCGCGGTCCTTCGGATGCGTAGCTGAAGGAGCTCATGACCTGGCGTCCGTCATTCACGTACACTTCGACGCAGCCACGGTCCACATACACACGCAGCTTGAGCTCACCGGAGGCCAGCTCCTCATCGGAAAGCGGTGCGGCGCGGTAGCCGCGGTCGCCTTGTGCGGCGGCCTGACGGTCGATCACCACGCGTCCGATCTGAGCGTCGAATGCCACATACGTGTAGGCGCCGTCCTCGGTGGCATGAATCTTCAGTCCGGCACGTTCGGCGGTGGAGGCGTTGAGATCGATGGTCATTTCGATTTCGACGGCCTCGGCGTCATCGGAGATGGTCTTCTCTCCATTGACGCCCAGCGAGATCGCGCCATGGTCGAACGTGTCCTCGCGCAGACCTTCCATCTCGGCGACCGGAGCGGTGTGCAGATCGCCATCGGCACCCAGCGTAATCTCACGAGGCAGGGTCAGGTTGCCGCACCAGCCGTCGTCCTGCATCGGAATTGGCTCGACGAACGGGCTCATCCAGCCGTAGACGATCTGGCGCTTGTCGTCATTGAACGACTGCGGGGCATAGTAGTTGTGACCCCAGTCCCACAGGCGGAACTCGGTTTCCGGCTGGAAAGCCTCACCCGGGGTCCACGTGCCGATCATGTATCCGGCATTGTTCACGTTCCGGTTCATGAAACCGCTCGGCTTCGCACCCATGGCGGAGAAGCCGATGACCCACTTCTCGTTGCCTTCCGCGTCTCGAATCGGGAAGAAGTCCGGGCATTCAAGCATGAACACGTTCGGATCCGGATGCTCGAACAGCACGCGCTCATAGGTCCAGCGCACCATGTCGTCGGAGGAGAACAGCCACATCTGGCCACGCTTCTCGGCGGAGGAGACGCCAAAGGTCATGTACCATTTGTCGCCGGTCTTCCACACCTTCGGATCACGATAGTGGTGATCCACCTGATCGGTCGGGCAATCGATGATCATGCCGCGCTTGGTAGCGCTGGTCAACTCGTCGTTATCCGGTTCGGCGAGCATCTGCACCTGCCAGTCGCCGCCGGTGTTGTCCACGCCGTTGGCCCAACGATGGCCGGTGTAGTAGAACTTGAGCTCGCCGTCGTCGCCGATCACCGCGGAACCGGAGAACACGCCGTTCTTCTCTTGCTCAAGAGACGGGGCGAACATGACCGGCTCGCGCTTCCAGTTGACCATGTCGGTGGAGGAGACGTGACCCCAGTGCATGGGGCCCCACTGGGTGCCATATGGGTGCAGCTGGTAGAACACGTGCCAGCGACCCTTGTAGTAGCACAGGCCGTTCGGATCGTTGATCCATCCGCCGTCGGAGGCGATGTGGAACTTCGGATACCAGCGGTTGTTGCGCTTGGCGAACATTGCGGCCACGCCCGCTTCGGCTTTGGCCAGCTCTTCGCCATGGTTCGTAAATTCGTTGAGCACCGGTGCGTCCGGGGTGAAGCCAGTCATCGTTGATTGCCTTTCATGAGGGAATGTGATTGATGTGTTTGGTTATGGTGATGATGCCCGAAGCGGCAAAAGGGGAAAACCGCTTCGAGCACCACGTTTTCAGGTCGTTCTACGATTCGGGATTTGCGACTCAGGCGTTGGCCTTGGAGGCTTCCATTGCCTTGAGCTGCTTGTCGGTGTAGAACGGATCGCCGCCGACCTCCTGGTCGTCCTTCTTGATGACGAAGGTGCCGTAGACCAGTGCTGCGAGCACGATGGCGGAGATGGTGAAGAAGGTCGGACGGTCGCCCATGGCGTCATGCAGTGCGCCAAGCGGGGTGGAGAAGATCACCTGGCCGACCTGGGAGGCGATCTGGAAGCCCACCATGTACAGGGTCGCCGACAGCTTGGTGTCGAAGTGCAGGGTGAAGTAGCGGAACGCCGGCAGGCAGAACAGCGGGACCTCGATGGAGTGGAACAGCTTGACGATGGACACGGAAATCGGGTCGTGGAACACGCCGCACAGGCCGATGCGCAGGAACATCACGGTTGCGCCGAGCAGCAGGGAGTTGCGAACGCCGATCTTCTTCATGATGATCGGAACCACGCCCATCATGGCGGACTCGAGGAACACCTGGAAGGAGTTCAGGGTGCCGTAGGTGGCGTTGCCGATTTCAGTGGTGGAGAAGAGGGAGGCGTAGTAGTTCGGGAACATCTGCTGGTCGAACACGGTGTAGAAGGTGTTGGTCAGCAGCATGAAGACGATGAGCACCCACAGGGTCGGCATCTTCAGGACGGAGATCATCTCCTTGAAGGACGGGTTGGTCGGCGTGGCGTTCGGATCGGCTTCCTTCTTGAGCTCTACCTTCTGCTCGGACGGAACCCAGAAGGCGTAGACGCACAGCATGCCGAGGCCGCAGATGGAGCCGACCCAGAAGTTGAGCAGCGGGTTGATGTTGAACAGGAAGCCTGCGCACAGCGCCACGATTGCGTAGCCGAAGGAGCCCCAGGCACGGGACTGGCCGTATTCAAAGCCGAACTTACGGGAATAGCGTTCGGTGACCGCCTCGAACAGGGAGCAACCGGCCATGAAGCCTGCGGACAGCACGATGGAGCCGATGAGCACGCCTGCGTAGCGGGTTGCGCCGCCGGCGGTGAGCATCGGGGCATATACGAACTGCACGAACGGGCCGACCAGTGCCGCTACGGCGGAAATGAAGATGACGAGCTTGCGCTTGATGCCAAGCTGGTCCTGAATGGCGCCGTAGGCGAACATGATGACCAAAGTGGCCAGCGAGTTGATGGAGTAGATCTGGCCCTGCTCGGCGGAGGTCATGCCCAAGCCGTGGGTCGGGTCGGTAAGCCACCTGGAGAAGAAGGACCACCAGATGCCCCAGGAGCAGAAGAACATGAAGATGCCAAAGGAGCTCTGCAGATAGGAAGGATTCTTCCATGCAGATCGAGTTGAGCTTGCCATTGATTTCTCTTTTTCTCTTCTTGGTGCCGCTGCCGTGCGACACCGCTGTTATTTGCTGATGTTGTATTGTTTACCGTTCGTCTTCCCAGCTGCCATGTCGGGTGGCGAACTGACTCAAGTGTAACACGTCAATCGATTGACGTAAATCGATTGACGCCAATAATCGCAAAGGATATACACAATTGCCGGAATGAAGCCGAAAGTGGGGTATGCCAATACCACCCCTTCGGCGTGTCGTGAGTATGGTCGATGGCTTGCGTCGGGGTGGGGCGCCGGGGCGTCAGCGGGCCACAGAGCCCTTTTCGATCAGGGCGCAATGAATCTTCGCGGGAATCGGGGCATCAAGCGGTGGCAGGGGAGATGTGGTTCGCGGCCATTTGGTGGTGTCGACCGGTTTGCCTTCGATCATGGAGATCAGCTTGCAGGCGGCCCAATATCCCATCTCGTAATGAGGCAGTTCCACGGTGGTCAGCTGTGGTTCCAAAGTCTCGGCGAACACACGGTGGTTATCCACGCCAACGACCGAGAGATCCTTGCCTACGGTCAGACCACGGCGGGCGGCGCACTCGTACACATACCAGGCGCGTGCATCGTTGAAACAGAAGAATCCATCGGGATTGTACGTATTGAACAATGCATCCACGGCACGCAAGGCCGGACCATTGTTCAATACGTTACATACCAACGATGCATCGAAACCGTGGTCGGTGCCTTCCAATGCGGCGCGGTAGCCGGCAAGACGACCGTCCTGGGCGATCATGTTCTCGGAGCAGCCGACATAGGCGATACGTTCGCAACCGGCTTCGATCAGACGACTGGTGGCATCGTAGGCGATTTGGAATTCGTCCGGTTCGACGCTGGGGAGTGTGTTGTTCGCGTCGGTGGCATCCACCAGCACGACCGGATAATCGGACAGGCTTTTCGGCACGGTGGCGATGCGGTTCGACATCTTCGAATAGAAGAAGCCGTCCACGCCGTACCGCTTCAGTGCGGCGATCTCGCTTTCCTCGCTGGCCTGTCCGTCGGTGCTGACGGTGATCAGCATATAGCCGTAGGTGCTGGCCGCATCCTGAGCGCCCAGAATGATGCCGCCTGCGTACGGAGTGGTCGCGACCTCTTCGCTGATGAACCCGAGGATGCGGGTCTTGCTGGTACGAAGGCTTCGCGCCAGAGGATTGGGCTTATACCCCAGATCGGTGGCGGTCTGACGAACGCGTTGCGCGATGTCGGGCTTGACACGCCCGACATCGCGTTTATTGAGCACCAGGGAAACGGTGGATACGGACACACCGGTCTTTTCGGCAATTTCCTTCATCGTCGTCATAAGGGCAACACTATACCTTCCCTTATTCCGGAGGATTGCATTTCTTGAGAAAACCGACGGTGTGTCAGTGCCGCATCATTGTTGGTCGCCGGAAAGAATCTCATCGACGAGTTCCTGCTTGGCGTGAATCTGGCCTTCGAATCCGGGACGGATGTCAAGCCTGATCACCACGTCGGTACGGTAGCCCTGTCCGGCGAGCTTCATGGTGGCATCGCGGATCACCTTGAGCACATCGTCGATGTCGCCTTCGATGTTGGTGAACATCGCATTGGTCTCGTTCGGCAGTCCGGATTGGCGAATCACGTCGACCGCCTGCGACACGTAGGTGGATTTTTCCGGACTTGCGCCGGCAGGGGAGATGGCGACGGCGGCCAAGGTGTTGATATACGGCTTGCCGGTTGCCGGGTCGACCGGCACCTCCTGCCGTTCGGCGTTGCGATCAAGGGACATGGTATTCCTTTCTTCGGCTCGTCTTTTCATTATGATTCAGCTTATGCGATGGTTCAGCCCGTACGGTCAGCGCCACCGCCACGCGTGGTCCATCGGGCCGGAGCCATGGCCGAGATCGAGCTGCGCCTCCAAGGCGCCCGTCAGATACAGCTTGGCATGGTCGACGGCGGTCGGCAGATCCTCGCCAAGCGCCAGATGCGATGCGATGGCGGACGACAGCGTGCATCCGGTGCCATGCGTATTCGGATTATCGACGCGATGACCCGTGAACCAGGTCACTCGACCGTTCGGCTCGACCAGCACGTCACTGGCATCCTGTGTGCCATGGCCGCCCTTGACGAGTACCGCACAGTCGAAATGATCCGCTAGCAGATGCCCTGCCACCGTCATATCGGCGGGTGTGGAGATGCTTTCGCCATTGTCATAGTTGATTGGCTGCGCGCCCTGCGTGACGGCCAGATCGCACAGCGCCTGCGTTTCCGGCATGTTCGGCGTGATCACCGTGGCCAGCGGAAACAGTTGGGAAGTCAGCGCCGCGATGGCGTCATCCTCGATGAGTTTGGCTCCGGAAGTGGCCACCATCACCGGGTCGAGTACGACGTTCGTGGCCTTGTGGAAGGTCAGTCGATCGGCGATCACGTCAATCAGCTCGACGCTGGAGACCATGCCGATCTTCACCGCCAGCGGTGGAATGTCCTCGAACACGGCGTCGATCTGTGCGGCGAGCATGTCTGGTGGGGTATTCGTGACCATGCGCACGCCGGTGGTGTTCTGCGCGGTCAGCGCCGCGATGGCGGTCATGCCGAATACACCGTTGGCGAGCATGGTCTTCAGATCGGCCTGAATGCCCGCGCCGCCGGAGGAATCCGATCCTGCGATGCTCAATACCGGTGGCAATGTGCTGGTCATGAATGCTCCTTTGTTATCTTGTGATTCCCATGGATGAAGCTGCCGTGAAAGGGCCTGGGGATGGTCGGGGAGACCGTTTGCTCTGGCTCATTGCGCGTCGGCCACGAGCTTTTCCTGCGCCTCGGCATTGCCGAACTTCCTGCGGATGTTCTGCGAGATGGCCATCGAACAGAACTTCGGACCGCACATCGAGCAGAAGTGCGCCATCTTCGCCGGTTCGGCGGGCAGGGTGTCGTCATGGAAGGCGATGGCCGTGTCCGGATCGTAGCTCAGATTGAACTGGTCGAGCCAACGGAATTCGAAGCGCGCCTTGCTCATCGCGTTATCGCGGTCGATGGCATGCGGGTGGTGTTTGGCGATGTCGGCTGCATGGCAGGCGATCTTATAGGCGATTACGCCCTGTTTGACATCATCCTTGTTCGGCAGGCCGAGGTGCTCCTTCGGCGTCACATAGCACAGCATGGCGGTGCCGTAGCGGGCGATCTCCACACCGCCGATTGCCGAGGTGATGTGGTCGTAGCCGGGGGCGGTGTCGGTCGTGAGCGGGCCCAACGTATAGAACGGGGCATCCTTGCAGATCGCCTTCTCCATTTCGATGTTCATGCGTACGGTGTCGAACGGAATGTGTCCCGGGCCTTCGATCATCACCTGCACGTCATGCTCCCATGCTCGCTGGGTGAGCTCGCCCAAGGTCATGAGCTCCGCGAACTGCGCCGCGTCGTTGGCATCCGCCAGTGAGCCGGGCCGCAGGCCGTCGCCCAGAGAGAACGCCACGTCGTACTTGGCGAAGATCTCGCACAGCTCATCGAAATGCGTATACAGGAAGCTTTCCTGATGATGTTGCAGACACCATTCGGCCATGATCGATCCGCCCCGCGAGACGATGCCCGTCATGCGGTTGGCGGTCAACGGCACGAACCGCAACAGCACGCCGGCGTGGATGGTCATGTAGTCCACGCCCTGCTCGCACTGTTCGATCACGGTGTCGCGGAACAGCTCCCAGCTGAGTTTGGAGGCGTCGTCCTCCACCTTTTCAAGCGCTTGGTACATCGGGACCGTGCCGATCGGCACGGGGGAGTTCCTGAGGATCCATTCGCGGGTGGTGTGGATGTCGTTGCCGGTGGAAAGATCCATCACGGTGTCGGCTCCCCACTTGGTGGCCCATGTGAGTTTCTCCACCTCCTCGTCGATGGAGGAGGTCACTGCGGAATTGCCCATGTTGGCGTTGAGCTTGGTAAGGAATCTCGAGCCGATGATCATCGGCTCGGCCTCGGGATGGTTGATGTTGCACGGCATGACCGCGCGACCTGCGGCCAGTTCGGAACGTACCAGCTCCACGTCGCAGTGCTCGCGTTCGGCAACATAACGCATCTCCGGTGTGATGATGTCGTGACGCGCATACCACATCTGGGTGATCGGATGGTCCTTCGCCTTAAGCGGCTTATGCTGGCGGCCACGCCATTCCTTGGATGCCTTGCCGCGTTTGATGGCGCGTTTGCCGTCATCCTCGAGATTGCGCCGACGGCCCTCGTACTCCTCGACGTCCCCGCGATCGCGGATCCAGTCGAGACGTAGCGGCGCCAGTCCTTCCTTCGGGTCGCACTTGGGACCTTCGGTGTTGTAATCCTTGAACGGCGCGTTCGGGCCTACGCCTGGAGTGTCGGACAACTTGATTTCGGTATATGGCACTTCAAGGTCGTAGGAGCCGAATCGGTTTTCGAAATGTACTGGCGTGGTTTTGCGGACATGCGCCTTGTCGCGCTGCTTGGAGCCGCGGGCGGCGATGTCTACGCGCTGCTGCTTGGCCAGTTTGGAAGAGGCCTTCGCTTCCTTGGCGTTCGTGAACTTCCCGTTGTTGCTCTCCGTCATCTGCGTATCGGTGGTCGTTGCCGTATCCGCCGACTGCACTCGCGGCGCGAAGCCATGCTTCGTTTCCCCGCGTACGGCCTTCCAACGGGTCACCATCTCACGGGTGGCCGCCTCCGGATCGTCCGCACCGGCGATCGCCGACACCACGAACCAGCCGGCCGCCTTCGAACGGGCCAGCATCTCCATGTCATCGGCCGTGACGCCGCCGCCGACCACGACCGGAAAATCGCTCGCCGTGCAGATGGTGTTGATCTGATCCTCGTCGAGCGTATTCCCGGAACCGTCATTGCCGCCTACGGAAGCCTCCGGCTTGGTGGTGGAGACATGCAGCGGTCCGGCGCCGATATAGTCGATGCAGCCATTCGGCAGCTCGTTGATAAGCCTCACCAAGCTTTCGGTCTCGGCGGACAGGCCCACGATGGCTTCCTCGCCAAGCAGCGCGCGGGCTTCACGCGGTTCCATGTCGGTCTGCCCGATATGCACGCCGTCGACCTTGATGCCCTTGTTACGGGCCTGCCAGACCACATCCACACGGTCGTCGATCACGAAGGCCACGGCATCGGACTTGCCGTTGTCTTCGATGATCTGCGCGATGTCCTGTGCCATGAGCGTCAGATCCTTGGCGTCCGTATTCTTGGCACGCAGCTGGATGAAGGTTGCGCCCCCACGCAACGCGTCATCGACCACGTCCGTGATGGGACGGCCCTTGCAGTCCTGCGGGCCGACCACGAAGTACGCGCTCATGTCGAAACAGTCGCGCATCGACGCGTATGGATAATCATTCATTGTTGGTTCCCCCTTGTTTGTGGTAAGTAATCCAGAAGTCTTGTGATGATGTGATGTCGGAACTACCGGTCTATGCCGCCGTACGTACACGATTTTGCTGCCATCGCACGTTGCCATGCATGATGGCCGGGCATCGAAGGAACGATGCATGCGTGACGTGCGGTGGAATCGTCAGTCCTCGATGATTTCGGAAGCGGCCACCTGCTCGGCGGTCACATTCCACAGGGCATCGAGCAGTGCGACCTGGAAGGATCCCGGTCCATTGGATTCCTGCTCGGCGATTTCGGATGCGCGATTGTAGAGCAACGATGCGGAAATGGCTGCGACCAGCGGTTCGGAGACCGCCAGATACGTTGCGGTCACGCCGCCCAACGAGCAGCCGGCGCCGGTGATCTTCGTCATCATCGCGCTGCCGCCGGGCAGTCGGAAGGTATGCTCGCCGTCGGTCACCAGATCGACGGCGCCGGATACGGCGACGGCACCCTTGCCTGAAGGCGAGTGCTTCGCCAGGTGACGCGCCATGCGCTGGGCGGCCTCGATCGCGGCGTCCACCTCGTCGACGGCCTCCACGCCTGCCGGACGGGTGCCGGAAGTAACGGAGTCGGACGTGGCGAGTCCCCACATCGCGTCGAGTGCGATGATTTCACTGGCGTTGCCGCGCACGATGGTCGGCGGATACATGCGGAAGGATTCGAGAATCGCGGTGCGCGTCTTGCCGATGCCGGCGGCAACCGGGTCAAGCACCCAAGTCTTGCCGTTCTTGTGCAGCTCGTAGGCGATCTGAGGCAGCGCTTCCTTGTAGAACGGCAGGAGCGTGCCCACATTGATGTAGTTCGATCCTGCGATTTCGGCGGTGTCGATGATGTCATCCGGCAGGAAGCTCATGGCCGCGGTGCCGCCCGCCGCAAGCTGGGCATTGGCTACGAGGTTGATGGTGACGAAATTGGTAAACGACTGCGCCAGCGGCGTTTGCTCACGCACATCGTTGACGGCTTGCGCGATCCGTTCACGTAGTGCATCTCCGCATAGTGCATCGATAGAGGCACTGCTATATGAGGTATCGATATATGAGTTGTCACTCATGACGCTGCTCCCTACGTTGGTCCTAACCAACAGGTTCAAAGGGTCAGGCTTGCCGCCTTTCTCAGCTTTCGACCATCCGCCGAAAAGCTCCCCTGCATGTACAAAGTGCTTTTAACCTATACGCGCCCCTTGACAGTGCCGTGTTTGAGACGTCACGTCTATGTTATTGGCGTGGGGCGCTGTCCGGCCTGCGTCTGAGTTCGGCAAGGATTCCGGGGGATGGGGTTTCTCCTGCAAGCAAGATGTCGTAGTACTGCTGCTTTTTGTCGATATAGTCGATGTCTCCTTGGATTTCGGTAAGTCGTTGTTCGAGGACGGCCCTCTTCTGCGCGAGTATTTCCTTGCGTTGCGCAATAGTGGAATCGCCTTCTTGGCAAAGTTTGGTGTAGTGTTGCATCTCCTTGATACTGAGGCCGCATCGTTTCAAACAGTTCAAACCGATGATCCATGCAATGGCTTGGTCGTCGAAGATGCGATGATTGCGTCCGTCTCGCCCAACCGCGGGAACGAGTTCGGAATTGCAGTAGAATTTCAGCGCTTCATAGTTCATGCCGGTGAGTTCGCATGCTTGCTTCATCGTGTACATGGTTTCCATTGTCGGTAGTTTCTGTCGGTAGTTTCTACCGGCGTGTTGCCGTTTGACCGGTAGTAACTACCGGATTCTAATGTGGAGCATCACCGACCGGCAAGCCGTCGGTCGCAAATAGTGATCTCATGGAAGGGAATCAAATGGAATATCTGAAACTTGCCAATGGCGTTGAGATTCCGAAGATCGGCTACGGCGTCTTCCAGGTCGGCAAAGAGGACGCTCCTCGCTGCGTGCGTGAAGCCATCGAAACCGGATATCGTCACATCGACACCGCACAGTCGTACTTCAACGAAGCGGAAGTCGGTCAAGGCATCAAAGATTCCGGTATCGACCGTAAGAATCTGTTCCTGACCACCAAGGTATGGATCAGCAATTACGGCTATGAGAATACCCTCGAATCCATTGACGTGTCGTTGAAGAAGCTCGGTACCGATTATCTTGATCTTGTGTTGCTGCACCAGCCGTTCTCCGACACCTACGGCGCATGGCGCGCGCTTGAAAAGCTCTACAAAGACGGTGTGATTCGTGCCATCGGCGTGAGCAACTTCTATCCGGATCGATTGGCCGATATGGTCGCCTTCAATGAAATCGCCCCGATGGTCAACCAGGTCGAGACCAACCCGCTTAACCAGCAGATCGAAGCCCATAAGAACATGCTTAAGCGTGGTGTGGCGCATGAGGCGTGGGCGCCGTTCGGAGAGGGCATGCAAAACATGTTCTCCAATCCGACCCTAGCCAAGATTGGCGAAGCGCACGGCAAATCCGTGGCGCAGGTGATCCTACGTTGGCTTACCCAGCGAGACATCATCGCCCTACCCAAGTCCACGCATAAGGAGCGTATGGAAGAGAATCTAAACATCTTTGATTTCTGTCTCACCGACGACGAAATGAAGACCATCGCGGGACTCGACACCAAGACCAGCCTGTTCTTCCATCACGACACCCCCGAGGCGGTCGACCGCTTCGTCGGCTACGTCAAAGCGCGTGCGGGCCGCGAGTGAATCGCGGTGAGCATGCTGCGAAAACAAGGCATTCGGGTCAACCGAAATCCTTGCCATTGACCATATGATTGAAGGCATCGCCAACATATGGTTTCATGCGTGTGACGTATGGTCGGGGGAGATCATTCTGCGGTACGGATTCCAGTTAGACAGCCCCGTCTGCTGTCAGTGCATGCCGGTAGGCTGTGCGCTTGTAAAAAGACCCCAAACCGTTCAAACCAGAAGGTGCATTGTGGCTGTATCCAAACTCGATGAAGTCGTATCCCTCGCGAAGCGTCGCGGCTTTGTGTTCCCCGCCGGTGAAATCTACGGCGGAACCCGTTCCGCATGGGATTACGGTCCGCTTGGCGTCGCGCTGAAGGACAATATCAAGCGCGAATGGTGGCGTTCCATGGTCGTCACCCGAGGTGACGTGGTGGGCGTCGACACGTCCATCATCCTCCCGCCGGCCGTGTGGGTGGCTTCCGGCCACGTGTCCGTGTTCAACGACCCGCTGATCGAATGCCTCAACTGCCACAAGCGCCATCGTGCCGACAAGCTTGAGGAGTCCTATGCCGAAAAGCATGGCGACAAGCTGCCGGAGAATGGCCTGAAGGACATCGTGTGCCCGGACTGCGGCACCCGCGGCAACTGGACCGAACCGCGTGACTTCAACATGATGCTGCGCACCCATCTCGGCCCGGTCGAGGACGAGAACTCGCTGCACTACCTGCGTCCGGAAACCGCGCAGGGCATCTTCGTGGACTTCAAGAACGTGATGACTTCCTCGCGTTCCAAGCCGCCGTTCGGCATCGCCAACATGGGCAAGTCCTTCCGTAACGAGATCACCCCGGGCAATTTCATCTTCCGCACCCGTGAGTTCGAGCAGATGGAAATGGAGTTCTTCGTGGCTCCGGGCACTGATGAGGAATGGCACCAGTACTGGATCGATGCCCGCACCCAGTGGTACATCGACCTTGGCGTCAAGCCGGAGAACCTGCGTCACTACGAACATCCGAAGGAGAAGCTGGCCCACTATTCGAAGCGCACCGTCGACATCGAATACAAGTTCGGCTTCCAAGGCTCCGATTGGGGCGAGCTCGAAGGCGTGGCCAACCGTACCGACTTCGATCTGTCCGCCCATGCCAAGCATTCCGGTGAGGATCTGAGCTACTTCAACCAGGCTACCGGTGAGAAGTATGTGCCGTACGTCATCGAGCCGGCCGCCGGCCTGACCCGTTCCCTCATGGCCTTCCTCGTGGACGCCTACGATGTCGACGAGGCGCCGAACACCAAGGGCGGCGTCGACAAGCGCACCGTGCTCCGTCTTGACCCGCGCCTGGCCCCGGTCAAGGCCGCCGTACTGCCGTTGAGCAAGAAGCCGGAATTGCAGTCCGTGGCCCAGAACCTGGCCGATGACCTGCGTCAGCACGACTGGATGATCGACTACGACGAGGCCGGTGCCATCGGCCGTCGTTACCGCCGTGAGGACGAGATCGGCACCCCGCTATGCGTGACCGTCGACTTCGACACCCTCGACGATCAGGCCGTCACCATTCGTGAACGTGACACCATGCAGCAGGAGCGTGTGGCCCTCGACAAGGTGGCTGATTACGTGGCCGCCCGCATCGGCGAGAAGCACGTCCGTTACCCGCAGGTGCCGGTCGAGATGGGCGGCGAGGCATGGCCCGAGTCCGTCAAGATCGCCGAAGCCGGTGGTCTGTACTAAAGCATTCGTATGCCCGATAGCATTGTGACAGCCTACGAGGAATCCGACGTGCTCGATCCGCGTACCGACGCGGCACGGCCGTCGGTTCCTCCCGTTATCAGGCCCGTCGATCTGGGGCCCGTGCATGTCGCCACTCCGGTCGTGCTTTCGCCGATGGCGGGAGTCACCAACTGGCCGTTCCGTGTGATTTGCGAAAGCTACGGTCCGGACGGTCTATATGTGGCCGAGATGATCACCGCGCGTGCATTGGTGGCCCGTAATCCCAAGGCACTGCGGCTGTGCCGTTTCGCTCCCGGCGAGAAAATCCGTTCGCTGCAGCTCTACGGCGTGAATCCGGCGATCGTGGAACAGGCGGCGAAAATCGTTATCGACGAGAACATGGCCGATCATGTCGATCTCAATTTCGGTTGCCCCGTACCCAAGGTGACGCGGCGCGGCGGCGGATCGGCACTGCCTTGGAAGACGGATCTGTTCCGTGAGATCATCCAGCGCGTGGTCAAGGTCTGCGATGCGGCGAATGTGCCGGTGACGGCCAAGATCCGTGTCGGCATCGATCATGAGCACGAGACGTTCCTCGAGGCCGGTCATATCGCGCAGGAGGAAGGTTGCAAGGCCGTGACCCTGCATGCGCGCACCACCGCCGAATACTATGGTGGGCATTCCGATTGGAGCCGTATCGGCGAGTTGGTCGGGGCATTGGACATTCCGGTATTCGGCAACGGTGATGTCTGGGGCGCCAACGATGCATTGGCCATGGTGTCCGAGACCGGTTGTGCGGGAGTTGCCATCGGCCGCGGCTGTCAGGGGCGTCCATGGCTGTTCGCGGATATCAAGAATGCATTCGCCGGCAGCGACGAACGCATCGACCCAGCTTTGGGGGACGTTTGTACGGTGATCGAGCGTCACGCCCAGTTGCTGACGGAGTTCTATGATGGCGACGAGCGGATGGCCGTTCATGATCTGAGAAAACATGTCGCGTGGTATCTCAAGGGGTTCCCGGTGGGTGGTTCCACGCGTCGTGCGTTCATGGAATGTGAAAACCTTGAGGATGTTCGCCGAGAGATTGGAAAACTTGATCCTGACATTCGGTTCCCCGAGCGGGTGGTAGACAAACCGAGGGGGCGCGTGCGCTTTGCCAAGAAGGTCCATCTGCCTTACGGATGGTTGGAATCCCGCGAAACAACGCATGCCGAGCGGCAGGCGCTGTTCGGGGACGATCCGATGGATGCGAGCTACTGAACGGCGGATTCCGTCCGGACCTTGGAACGAATGGGAAACGTCGGTGAGATAAAAAAGTCGGCGAAACGCCGGTACACGCCCGGAAAAGTGCGCGTAATATCAGTCCGTCTGCGATAGAGTTATGCGTAAACGTGAGTGACAGGAGACAATGGTGAGCGAGATTGCCCAGACTGACAATTTCAACGACAAGACCAACATCAAGGTCGTCGGTGTCGGTGGAGCCGGCGGTAATGCCGTCAATCGCATGATTGCCGAAGGTCTGCAGAGCGTTGAGTTCATCGCGATCAATACCGATGCAAAGGATCTGCTGCGTTCCGACGCGGACGTCAAGATCTCTTTGAACGATGCCTCGAGCCGTGGCCTCGGCGCAGGAGCCGACCCGGAGAAGGGCGCCAAGGCCGCCCAGGATCATCAGTCCGATATCGAGGAGTCGCTCAAGGGCGCCGACATGGTGTTCGTGACCTGCGGCGAAGGTGGCGGCACCGGTACCGGCGCCAGCCCGATTGTCGCACGCGCCGCGCACCAGCAGGGTGCCTTGACCATCGCCGTGGTGACTCGACCGTTCAGCTTCGAAGGACCTCAGCGTGCGGCTTCCGCTGCGCTAGGCATCGAGAATCTGCGCAAGGAGGTCGATGCGCTGATCGTGATTCCCAACGATCGACTGCTTGAGCTGTCCGACCGCACGATCGGCATCGTCGACGCCTTCAAGACCGCCGACACCGCACTCCTGGCAGGTGTGCAGGGCATCACCGATCTGATCACCGCCAACTCTTACATTCATGTCGACTTCAACGATGTCAACGCCATTCTGCGCGGTGCCGGCACGGCGCTGTTCGGCATCGGTTCCGCACGGGGCGAGGACCGCGCCACCCAGGCCGCCGAAATCGCCATCAGCTCGCCGTTGCTGGAAGAGAGCATCGAGGGTGCTCATGGCGCGCTCATCAACATCGCGGGCCCGACCGACATCAAACTGCAGGAAGCTGCGGCAGCCACCGAATTGGTACGCAAAGCCATCCATCCGGAAGCCCAGATCATCTGGGGTCTGTCCCTGGACGACGCCTATGGCGACGAGGTGCGCATTACCGTTATCGCGGCGGGCTTCGACGCCAACTCCAAAAAGACAGAGCCGGCCGTCGCCGAGGACAAGCCGCAACCGCAGGCATCTGCCACGGTGCCGGTTTCCGCGTTGAGCGTAGGTACTCCCCAGCAGCAGCCGCAGGTGCAACCTCAGCCGGTGCAAACTCCGGCGGCACCGCAGGTGCAGCCGCTATCGAGCTATATTCCATCCACCCCGGAACCGGGTGCCCCTCAGTCGTTCGACCAGACCACCAAACATGAAGTGGTCTCCCCGAACGATCCGGGTGATCTCGATATTCCGGATTTCCTGCGCTAGACTTGACGCGTACAGGCGAAAGGAACATTCATGGCAGGATTCATGAAGAGTGCGATGTCCTATCTGGGCATGTCCGACGTGGCTGAGGATGACGATGACTTCACCGACGAAGCCGACGGCACCGAAACCTCATTCGACTCCGACCACTCGGTGACACCCCTGGCTTCGACACCCACCACGTCTTCTGCCTCCGCAGCTTCGTCTCGTGAGCAAAGCAATCCGTTTCAGGGGGGTCGTGTGAGCCGTATTACGACGATTCATCCGAAGTCCTATGAAGACGCTCAGCTGGTTGGCCGTGCCATCCGTGACGGCATTCCGGTGGTGCTGAACCTGACCGGTGTGGCCGAGTCCGTGGCCTACCGCATCGTAGACTTTTCGGCAGGTGTGGTGTTCGGGGTGCGCGGTTCCATCGAACGTGTCACTCCGCGTGTGTTCCTGCTGAGCCCGGCCCAGGTGAACATCAAGGTGGAGGAGCCGCAGGCTCCGAGCGCCGCCCACGATCTTTTCGCCGACTGACATCCTTCATTCACCTCTCGCCGTCCGCAGGCCTTGTGGCGGCGAGAGGCGGTCGGAATGCATGCAACGCATTCATGCAGCCTATTCTCATGTGATGTTGCTAGGGTGGGTCGCATGATATTGTCTTTGATCGGTCAGATTGTCCATCTGCTTGTTAACGCGTATATTTTCGTACTGTTTGTGCGCATGATTCTTGACTGGGTGTCGGTACTGTCACCGACTTGGCGCCCCAGCGGCATCATCTCCTCACTGATCGGCGCCGTCTATCAGTTGACGGAGCCGCCGCTGCGTTGGTTGCGGCAATATATTCGGCCCATTCCGATGGGTCCCATCTACTTCGATGTGGCGTTTATCGTACTGTATTTCATTCTCATCGTGATTGATTTCCTCATTTAATATCAGGTGAAACGCCCTTTTTCCGCATGAATCCGCAGGTTCCGTGATAGCATCGGAAGTTGATACAACACAGCGAGGCATCAAGCCCAAAGCGAGGTGTAAGATTTATGGCTCTGTTGACGCCGAAAGATATTAGGGAGCATACCTTCCAAACCGTGCGTTTCAAGGAAGGTTATGACGTTGATGAAGTCGACGATTTCCTCGATCAGGTAACTGAGACCGTTGAGGCCTTGGGCAAGCAGGCGGTCGCCGTCGGTCAGGCCACGCAGTCTCTTGGTCCGGATGTCGCGGGGCTCAACTCCAAGATTTCCGAGCTTAATGCCCAAGTGCAGTCCCTGCAGCAGGAGAATGCGACGCTGAAGTCCGCCTCCGAGCAGGCCGCCGGTGCCGGGGATCAGGCCGCACAGGCCGCACAGGTCGCTGCCGCCAAGCTCACGGAGGCTGAGGAAAGCAACCGTGCGTTGTCCGCTCAGAACGAACAGCTTAAGGATCAGGTGGATCGTCTGGCCGCTCAGGTGGATCAGCTCACCGCTCAGGCCGCGGAAGCCGCAGGTCAGGCCGATCTTGGCGAGCAGCTCAACGCCGTGCAGCATGAGCGTGATGAGTTCCGCGCCCGTACCGAAGACCTGTCCCGCCAGCTGGCTTCCGCTCAGCAGCAGGTCGTCGTGGCCCAGCAGCAGGCCGAGCAGATCAAGAACCTGTCCCAGCAGCTTGAGGAATCCAAGCAGCGTGAGGCTCAGTTGCGCGACCAGGTCTCCAAGGTCGAGCCGAGCACCGAGACCGGCAGCCTGCAGAAGATCGCCGGCGCCGCGGCCGCAGCCTCCACCGAGCCGGAGCGCGCCACCGCCATGCTGACCCTGGCCATGCAGCTGCACGACCAGTATGTCGACAAGGGCAAGGCCAAGGCCAAGGAGATTACCGAGCTGAGCCAGCGCAAGTACGATGAGCTCATCGGCAAGGCCAACGATTACTCCAACCGTACCCGCTCCGAAGCCGACGAGTACAACAAGAACACGCATGCCAATGCGGACTCCTATTCCGAAGACACCCGTTCCGATGCCGACGCCTACGCAGCCAAGACCCGTCAGGATGCCGACACCTACATGCAGGATCGTCACAACGAGGCCGACCAGTATATGGCCGAGAAGACCGAAGAGGGCAATGCGTACCTGAATCGGAAGAAGAACGAAGGCGACGCCTACGTTGCCCAGAAGACCCAGGAAGGCGATCAGTATCTGTCCGACAGGCAGAACGAGGGCAACTCCTACGTTGCGCAGAAGACCAATGAGGCCGACCAGTACTTCTCCACGAAGCACTCCGAGGCCGACACCTATGAGTCCGAAGTGCAGCGTCGCGCCGCCGACTATGACGCCAAGACCCGTTCCGCCGCCGACGATTACGCACAGCAGGTGCGTGACAACCTTGAATCCCAGTCCAAGGTCATCGAAGGCAATATTCAGGGCCTTAAGCAGTTCGAAACCGAATACCGCGCGCGTCTTACCGAGTTCCTCGGTCAGCTCGTGTCCCAGGTGTCCGATACGAACAACTACAGCCAGGTCGATCAGAACAACTGAGATTAGGCTGTGTCTGACATTATGACGAATGAACAAGGACGGCTGCGCACCCGCGTGGCCGTCTTTGCGTGTGTTGCCGTTATCGCGCTGGCGCTCGATCAGATCACCAAGGCATGGGCCCAACATGCCTTGGCCGATGGGCGGACCATGCGCGTGATTCCCGGGATTCTCTCATTCACGCTGGTGCATAATCCGGGTGCCTCGCTCGGTATGGGTTCCCATATGACATGGTTGATCTCCCTGTTGGCCATCGTGGCCTGCGCGGTGCTGATCGTATTGAC
This sequence comes from Bifidobacterium dentium JCM 1195 = DSM 20436, assembly GCF_001042595.1. Classification (NCBI taxonomy): domain Bacteria; kingdom Bacillati; phylum Actinomycetota; class Actinomycetes; order Bifidobacteriales; family Bifidobacteriaceae; genus Bifidobacterium; species Bifidobacterium dentium. The sequence goes on along the minus strand of NZ_AP012326.1, from coordinate 1,782,357 downwards.
CTTGCGTACCATCTCCATGAAATGGACCGTGATATTCGCCTTGGCGTTCGCTGGGGCGTTGGGCAATCTCATCGATCGCGTCGTCTATGCCGAAGGCTTCCTTAACGGCAAGGTGGTCGACTTTCTGAACTACGGATGGTCCGTCGGCAATGTCGCCGACATCTTTCTGATGATTGCCGGAATCGCCGCCGTGCTGTTGCTTCTGCTCGGCGAGCCGTTCAGTCAGAAGGAGCTTGACGAGCAGAACGCCGAGGCGAATGCCGCATGAGCCGGTTGGTTCCAGCGCCCGACGCACTCGTCGGAAAGCGTTTTGACGTGGCCGTGGCCAAGATGCTCGGCATCTCACGAGCCAAAGCCGCGGACCTGATCGAGACCGGCCAGGCTCGTGTACTCGGCCGTGACATCGCTAAATCGTCGAGCCTGCAGGCGGGGGAGACCGTTGAATTCGATATCGTCGAGGAACGTTCCGAGCCGGAACCGATCGCTCATGACATGGCCGTGGTCTACGAAGACGATGACGTGGTCGTGGTCGACAAGCCGGTAGGCGTGGCCGCGCATGCTTCCGTCGGCTGGACCGGACCGACCGTACTCGGCAGTCTGCTTGACCGTGGCGTACGCATCACGTCGTACGGCGCGGCAGGCCGTCAAGGCATCGTCTCCCGGCTTGACGTCGGCACCTCCGGGCTCATGCTGGTATGCAAATCCGAACTTGCCTATGTGGAAATGCGTCGACAGTTCGCCGAACATGAAGTCGTCAAAACCTATCATGCGCTGGTGCAGGGCAACCTCAAGGAAGACAAGGCCACCATCGAGGCGCCGATCGGCCGCGCGAAGGTCTCCGATTTTCGGTTCTGCGTAACGCCAGCCGGCAAGGAGGCCATCACCCATTGGGACGTGATGGAACGCTTCGGCGAAGCGACGCTCGTCTCCGTGAATCTGGAAACCGGACGTACGCACCAGATCCGCGTGCATTTCTCATCCATCGGACATCCGTTGGTGGGGGATCCCATGTACGGCGCCAATCCGCAGCTGAGCGAGGCACTCGGATTGGAACGGCAGTGGCTGCACGCCATGCAGCTCGAATTCCGTCATCCGCGTACTCATGTGTGGACCACCGTCCGGTCGCATTATCCCGTCGACCTGCAGCATGCGCTTGATGTGATGCGCAATCGTCATCGTGACGCGAATCCGACGAGGAACTGAATCACGAACAATACGATTGCGGCCAGCAGACAGATCGGACAGGTCGCGACCATCATGCATACCGCAATCAGGACCAACGAGTCCAACGGATCATAGCTGCCTCGCTGCAGATACAGCATTCCCGCAACGATCGCCACGGCCAACAGCATGGCCACGATCAGATAGATCAGGGAAACGAAACGCAATGTACAGCGGGTTTTCGCGGTCATGGCACTCCTTTGTTCGCAAGATGCGGATACCGGTTGGTTGCGACGCTAACGGGTGCAAAGGCGTATGTCCAGCGCAACCAGGGGTTGTGGACGCACCAAACGGGTTATCCACAGGCTCCGGGCGTGTCGCAAGCGACGGGCCGCGTGCGGCGACCACGGTGACGAGGTACGCGTGTCGGTTGTTTCGATGCGGTGAATTGCGGCTCTCGGCGTAGTCGGCCGTCAGGAATCATAGGTAGATTGGAGAGCATGGCTACTTCCGGAAACTTCGTGCAACTGCATAACCATACGCACTATTCGCTGCTCGACGGCGCTTCGAAGATACCGGATCTGGTCAAACGCGCCAAGGAACTGAACATGCCGGCCGTCGGCATCACGGATCATGGCAACATGCATGGCGCCTATGAGATGTGGAGCACCGCAGTCAATGCGGGCATCAAGCCAATCATCGGCATCGAAGCCTATGTCACGCCGGAAACCGCACGCCAGGACCCGACCCGAGTGAGCTGGGATACCAACTGGAACCCGGATCTTGACCCGAACCATCGCAAACGCAACCCCAACGACGTGTCCGGCGGCGGCCTGATCACGCATCTGACCATGTGGGCGGAGACCGACGAAGGCCTCGTGAACCTCATGAAAGCCTCGACCGACGCGAACCTGGAAGGGCGTGTCATGCGTTACCCGCGCATGGACAAGGAGATCCTATCCAAGTATTCCAAGGGGATTATAGCCTCATCCGGTTGCCCTTCGGGCATCATCCAAACCCGATTGCTGCTCGGTCAATTCGATGAGGCACTACGTGCGGCGGGGGAGCTGCAGGACATCTTCGGCCGAGACAACTTCTACATCGAATTCATGGACCACGGGCTGAATATCGAAAGACAGGTGACCGACGGGCTGCTTGACATCGCCAAAAAGCTCAATGCGCCGTTGCTGGCGACCAACGATTCCCATTACGTGCGTGCGGAGGATGCCGGCGCGCAGGACGCCATGCTGTGCATCAACTCCGGCTCCACCCTCGACGAGCCGGGACGATTCAAGTTCGACGGTACCGGCTACTACCTGAAATCCGCCGAAGAGATGCGTGAACTGTTCAAGGACCTTCCCGAGGCATGCGACAATACGCTGGAGATCGCCGAACGCTGCAACGTGATGTTCGACGATCATGAGGATGGCGCCTTCATGCCTCAATTCGACTGCCCCGAAGGATGGGACGAGACCTCGCTGTTCCTGAAGAAAGTCGAAGAGGGCCTGGAAAAGCGATATGACGGCAATCCGCCGATCGAGGTGCTCAAGCAGGCCGACTACGAATGCGGCGTAATATGCCAGATGCAGTTCTGCGGTTACTTCCTTGTCGTGGCCGACTACATCAACTGGGCCAAGACGCACGGTGTGATGGTGGGGCCCGGCCGTGGTTCCGCTGCAGGCGCCATGGTGGCATACGCCATGGGCATCACCGAACTCGACCCGATCCAGCACGGTCTGATTTTCGAACGCTTCCTCAATCCGGAGCGAGTCTCCCTGCCTGATATCGACGTGGATTTCGATCCGGACGGCCGCGGCCGCGTACTCGACTATGTCGGCGAGAAATACGGTCGTGACAAGGTGGCGCAATGCGTGATCTACGGCACCATCAAAACCAAGCAGGCCTTGAAGGATTCCGCACGCATCATGGGCTTCGACTTTTCCATGGGCGAGCGCGTGACCAAGGCGTTGCCACCGGCGCAGACGGGCGGCAAGGACATCCCGTTGCACGATATCTTCGATCCGGCCTCGAAACGCTATGCCGAAGCGCGTGAGTTCCGGGAGCTGTACGATTCCGATCCGGATGCCAAGCGTGTGACCGATGAGGCGATGGGCATCGAGGGTCTGATTCGTCAGACCGGCGTGCATGCCTGCGCCACCATCATGGGTAGTGAGCCGATTACCAACACCTCGCCGCTATTGGAACGTACCGACGGTACCGTCACCACTACGCTCGAATATCACACGTGCGAAACGCTGGGTCTGGTCAAGATGGACTTCCTCGGGCTCTCCAACTTGACGGTGATTCGTGACACCCTGAACAACATCGAGGCGAACGGCAAGGACCGCATCGACCATACCAGGATTCCTTTGGATGACAAGGCCACGTACGAGTTGCTGTCGCGAGGCGACACCCTTGGCGTGTTCCAGCTCGATTCCGACGGCATGCGCTCGCTGCTGAAAACGTTGAAGCCCAGCAACTTCAACGATATCTCCGCGTTGATCGCCTTGTACCGGCCGGGCCCTATGGATATGGATTCGCATACCAACTATGCGAAGCGTAAGAACGGCCTGCAGAAGATCACGCCGATTCATCCCGAAGTGGCCGAACCGCTCAAGGAGGTGCTTGACGAGACCTATGGTCTGATCGTGTACCAGGAGCAGGTGCAGTCGGCCGCGCGAATTCTGGCGGGTTACTCTTTGGGTAAGGCAGATGTGTTGCGCCGAGCCATGGGCAAGAAGAAGCCGGAAGTGTTGGCCAAGGAGAAAATCCCGTTCTTTGCGGGCATGAAGGAGCATGGCTACTCGCAGGAGGCGGCCCAGGCCGTGTGGGACATTCTGGTGCCGTTCTCGGGGTATGCGTTCAACAAGGCGCATTCCGCCGCATACGGTTTGATCTCCTATTGGACCGCGTATCTGAAGACGCACTATCCGGTGGAATTCATGGCCGCCCTGCTACAGGGCGCCAGCACCAATAAGGACAAGACCGCACTGTATCTCGGCGAGGCGCGGCGCATGGGCATTCAGGTGCTGTCTCCGGACGTGAATGAGTCGGTATTCGAATATTCGGCGGTCGGCGATGTCGTGCGATTCGGTCTCGGTGCCATCCGCAATGTCGGCAGGAACGCCGTCGATGACATCATCAAGGAGCGCGAGAGCGGTCATGGCAAGTATGTGAACTTCCCGGATTTCGTGCGTCGCGTGCCGTTGAGTGCCTTGAACCGTCGTCTGGTGGAATCGTTGATCAAGGCCGGAGCCTTCGATTCGGTCGATCCGAACCGTCGTGCGCTGTTCACCATTCATGAGGCTGCCATCAATTCGGTGGTGGGCATCAAGCGCAAGCAGGCGGAAGGGCAGTTCGATCTGTTCTCCGATCTGGATGATTCGGCCGAACAAGACGGCATGGGAGACGCCATGGTGAGCGTGCCGGATGTGGAGGAATGGGATAAGAAAACCAAGCTCAACTTCGAGCGTGAGATGCTGGGCCTGTATGTGTCCGACCATCCGTTGAGCGGCATGCAGTCGGTGTTGTCGAGTCTGCGTGAGATGTCGATCGCGCATCTGATCGATCGCGCCGGAACCATGCCTGACGGGCAGCAGGTCACGGTAGCCGGGCTGATTACGAATGTGGACCGTCGCGTATCGAAGAAGGGCAATCCTTGGGCGATCGTCACCATCGAGGATTTGGAAAGCTCCATCCAGTGCATGTTCTTCGGCAAGGTATATGAAGCGGCCGCGCCGGAACTGGCGGTCGACACCGTAGTGCAGATCCGGGGCCAAGTCGAGCGGCGCGACGAAACCGTGAGTCTGCGTGCCACGGAATTCCAGGTACCGACCTTGGAGGCGGAGGACGAGAGGCCGCTCGTGATCACGCTGCCGCAGGTTGCACTGAACCGTGATCATGTGATGCGGCTCGGGCGGATTCTGAACGACCATCCCGGCTATTGCGAGGTGAGACTTGCCATCATGGACGATCAGGGCAACGCCAAGGTGCTGACCTTCGGCGATCGCTTCCGCGTGAAGCGGGACACCTCCCTGTTCGCCGAGATCAAGATTCTTTTCGGTCCCAGCTCCTTGCCCATGGCCTGAATGAGGTCAGCGGGCCTCTTCGAGGATGTTGCCTTCGGCGTCGATGTGCGGTGCGCCGTTGGCGATGCACTTGGCGACCACGCCCTTGGCCATACCGGCCGAAGCGATCAGCGTCACACCCATGAATACCGAGCAGACGATGCCGATGACCCATGCCGGTGTGAACGAGAGCGCCGCATCGAAGGCGATACCGGAGACGATCGCGCCGACGATGCCGCCAAGTGCGGTGGCGGAAATCGCAATGCCGGTCAGCTTGCCGACATCACGGCGGCCGTATTCGTGTGCAATCATGATGGATGGACCGATCGTGGCGGTGCAGGTGCCGATGCCGTAGAAGACCGCGGCGAGAATCGGCCCCCAATTCGTGGACGGGAAGCACAGGAACAGGCAGGCGAGCAGGCAGGAGACGGAGCCGACAAGCACGCCGCCCACCATGCCGAAACGGTCGAAAATCCAACCCAGTGCGACCTTGGCGACCAACACCACACCCATGTACAGCGACATGATGTAGCCGGCCCAAACCACGCTATGGCCACCGGTGACCACCTCGGTGCCGTTGTTGTTCACGGACGTCATGTTGGAGACCATGTTCACGGAAACCGCGCCGTTGATGATGCCGACGAACAGGAAGCCGAGTACCAGCAACCAGAATCCGGCATGCTTGCGAAGCACCTTCCAGCCCACGGCCACGTTCACTTCGGACAGTGAGTGCCCGCTCCTGCGTTCGGCCTCTTTGATCTCCTCGTCACTCAGTTCGGCGCCAAGCGGCAGCAGACCCTTCTCGCTCGGCTTGGTGCGGAAGAAGATGACCGGAATCGGCAGTGCCGCGACCAAGCAGATCATGCCGAGTACGACATAGGCGGTACGCCATCCGTAATTGGCGATGACGGTGCTGGCGATCGGGGAAAGGATCATGCCACCGAAGCCGGAGCCGCACAGGGCCGCGGATACGGCCAGACCACGCTTGAGATTGAACCAGTTGGTCACCACGACGGAGATGAACAGACGTACGCCGGAAGTGATCAGCGTGCCGGAGATCGCCGCAAGCGCGTAGATCTGCCATGCGGAGGTGACGGCGGAATATCCGAACAGCAGCAACGCGGAGAGGATCACTAGGAAGGAGGCGATCTGGCGTGCGCCGAGCTTATCGATGAGCGCACCCATGAACAGCGTCGCCACGATGGAGATCAGTGATGCAAGCGACGTGCCGGTGTTGTACTGGCCGATGGTCATGTGCAGATCGGAGACGATATGCGCCTGGAACAGTGAGGAGCAGTTCACGAATGTCGTGTAGCAGGTGCACATCATCAGGAAACCGCCGATGACGATCCACCACCCGTAGAAGAACTTCGGTTTGGTGACCGTGGTGTTTTCGGGTGCCGTCGATGCGGGTGACGCTTGGGACATGGCGGTTCTCCTTGCCGTCGTAATCACTGTTGATTGCTATGCAAACTAGCATCGCCATGTAACGCCGCCGCCGTAACACATCGTGGCATGACCACCCTTATGATCATGGGGTCCGGGGTGGTCGGCCGCGCTCATGGGGCGGGAATGTCTCACAATGCGGCTGAACGTGAGATTTCTGACAGGTCTCGTGACCCGACGTTGTTACGATGGGGCGTTATGAGCGAAGAAAACTATATGCGAATCATTGATCTGCGTGGTAGGAAGCTGACCCGAGCCGAAATGCTGGATGCTATGCCGCGTGCGGAGATGGGCACCAACGAGGCCACTGAACTCGTGCAGCCGATTCTCGACGACGTGAAGGCCCGCGGCGCTGCGGCCCTTCGCGATTTCGCGGAGAAGTTCGACCATATTCGCCCCGAGAACCTGCGCGTGCCTGTCGAGGTCATGAAGGCCGCCGTCGACGAACTCGACCCGGAGGTGCGTGCCGCCATCGAGGAGTCCGTGCGCCGTTCTCGCGCCGTATCCGCCTCCCAGGTACCGGCCCCGTTCCACACCGATCTGGCCGAAGGAGCCCGTGTGTCCGAGCGCTGGATTCCGGTGCAGCGCGTCGGCCTGTATGTGCCGGGCGGCAAAGCCGTGTATCCGAGCTCCGTCATCATGAACGTGGTGCCGGCACAGGCCGCAGGCGTCGAATCCCTCGCCATCGCGACCCCGCCGAGCCGCAACAATGCCGACGGTCTTCCCGACAAGACCATTCTCGCCACCTGCTCCATCCTTGGCGTAGATGAAGTCTATGCGGTCGGCGGTGCCCAGGCCGTGGCCATGTTCGCCTACGGTGCCAAGGGCTCCGAGCCGCAGGACGGTGAGATCCTGTGCGATCCGGTCGACAAGATCACCGGTCCGGGCAACATTTTCGTGGCTACCGCCAAGCGTATGGTCTCCGGCATCGTCGGCATTGACGCCGTCGCAGGTCCGACCGAAATCGCCATCATCGCCGACGGGGGTGCCAATCCGAGCTGGCTTGCCGCCGATCTGATCGGCCAGGCCGAACACGACGAGCTTGCCGGCTCCGTGCTCATCACCGACAGCGAGGATATCGCCGCCAAGGTGCAGGAGAATCTCAAGTACCGTGTGCCGCGCACCGAACACGCCGAACGTGTCGAAACGTCGCTGCGCGGTCGTCAGTCCGGCATCATCCTCACCGACGGCATCGAACAGTCCATCGACGCGGCCAATGCATACGCGGCCGAGCACCTCGAAATCCAGACCGCCGATCCGGATGCCGTCATCGCCAAGATCCGCAATGCCGGTGCCATCTTCCGCGGCCCGTATTCCCCGGTGCCGCTGGGTGACTACATGTCCGGCTCCAACCATGTGCTGCCGACTTCCGGCACCGCACGTTTCGCCTCCGGCCTCGGTGTACACACCTTCATGAAGCCGGTCGAAGTCATCGAATACGACGAACAGGGCCTGAAGACCCTTGCCGCCCGTGTGAATGCCTTCGCCGTTTCCGAAGATCTGCCGGCGCACGGTGAATGCGTGCTCAGCCGTTTCATTGACGATCCGTACGACAAGGCGACCATCACGGAACAGGAAGAACGGGCGGGCCTGCGATGAGCGAAACCTCCAGCAATGCGATTCCGGCATATCTGCCGCTGCGCAACGACCTGATCGGTGAGGAACCGTATGGTGCTCCGCAGCTTGACGTACCGGTATGCCTCAACGTCAACGAGAACCCGTATGCGCCGGAACCGGCCGTGGTCGAAAGCATCGCGCAGCGTGTCAAGGAGATCGCCCCGACGCTCAACCGCTATCCGGATCGCGAGCATATCGCGTTGCGTCAGGCGTTCTGCGACTACCTCAAGAAGGAATCCGGCGTCGATCTGGTCGTGGATCAGCTGTGGGGCGCCAACGGGTCCAATGAGATCATGCTGCAGCTGTTCCAGGCTTTCGGAGGTCCGGGACGCATTGCCCTGGGCTGCGATCCAACGTATTCCATGTATCCGGAATATGCGCGTGACACCTTCACCCGGTGGAAGGTCGCACACCGCAATGCGGATTTCTCACTGAACGCCGAAAACGTCATTGAGGCCATTCATGACGTCAAGCCGGCCATGATCGTGCTTACCAGCCCGAACAATCCGACCGGCACGCCTCTTGCGATGGATGACCTGAAACGTATTCTCGAGGCGGCCAAGACCGCAGAGGTCGTCGGGGCCGCCGAAGGCGTGCATCCGGTGGTCGTGGTGGATGAGGCCTATGTTGAGTTCCGCGATCCGGGCACGCCGACCGCGCTCGAACTCATCGACGAATACGAAAACCTCGCCGTGAGCCGTACCATGAGCAAGGCCTTCGCCTTCGCGGGTGCACGTGTCGGCTATCTCGCGGCCAGCAAGGGCATCATCGACTGCGTGCGTATCGTGCGCATGCCGTATCACCTGTCCGCAGTAACCCAGGCGGCGGCCTTGGCGGCCTTCGACCATACCGATGAGCAGCTCAGCCGTGTGGCTCACCTGCGCGAAATCCGCAATGCCACCGCCGCATGGCTTCGCGAGCAGACCTACAAGGGTCGGCCGCTCGAAACCGCTGCAACGCAGTCCAACTTCATTCTCTTCGGCGGTCATTTCGACAATCGCGAACGCGTTTTCGACGAACTGCTCAAACGTGGCGTACTCATCCGCGTGGTCGGCCCCGACGGTTGGATGCGCGTATGCATGGGTACCGACGAGGAGATGGCGCGTTTCCGCGAAGCGTTGGTCGAAGTGCTGCGTATTGTGGAACAGGACTGAACCATACCAATAAAGGAGTCGCAACCATGGCGCGTACCGCAACCATCGTTCGTGAGACCAGCGAATCCAAGGTTGAACTGAGCCTGAATCTCGACGGCACCGGCAAAACCGACATCGACACGTCGGTGCCGTTCTATAACCATATGATGACCGCGCTCGGCAAGCATTCGCTGATTGATCTGACCATCAAGGCGACCGGTGATACCGACATCGACGCGCATCATACCGTGGAAGACATCGCCATCGTATTTGGCGAGGCGTTGAGGCAGACGCTTGGCGACAAGCGTGGCATCCGTCGCTTCGCCGATGCCACCGTGCCGTTGGATGAGGCGCTGGCCAAGGCGGTAGTCGACATCTCCGGCCGACCGTACTGTGTGTGCAGCGGCGAGCCGGAAGGCTTCGAATATTGTATGATCGGAGGCCATTTCACGGGTTCGCTCGTGCGCCACGTCATGGAATCCATCGCCAACCACGCCGGCATCTGCCTGCATCTGCAGGTGCTTGCCGGTCGTGATCCCCATCATATTGCCGAAGCCGAATTCAAGGCACTGGCACGTGCGTTGCGTTTTGCCATCGAACCGGATCCACGTGTGGACGGCATCCCCAGCACCAAAGGTGCTCTGTGATGAGCGACAAGGATTTGAATCCGGACGATTTCAACGCCGATGACATGCATTTCAGCGAGGAGGAGCTGGAAGCCGCCATGGCGGGATTCGAACGCGAGTTCAACGAAGCCGAAGCGGCCAAGCAGCGGGAATCGCAAGCGGAAAAGACCGATGACGACAGCGATGCCGCCGACGTGCTGAATGCGGCGCAATCCTCCCTCCAATTCGAGGATGAACTGCAAGGTCTGCTCGGCAATCGTGCGAAGACGGCGGTGATCATAACTCGGCTGACCTCGCCGCAACTGCTTGCCGCCTTCTGCCAGATTTCCGACATCTCCGCGCAATGCGTCGGCTCCGAGCAAGGCGCCGTCGCCATACTGCGCAATCTGGATGGCGACGGTCCCGAGGCGGCCGCCAGGGATATCACCACGGTGGTGGCCGGTATGCCGGTGATCCTCGCGGTGAACCGTGCGGACAAGCTTGAGGCGACATTGTATGTGGAGGGCGAATCCGGCCAGACCTTCGCGCCGCCGGTGCTGTTCACCTCCACCGCATCGTTCGTGGAAGACCTCATGCTCGGTATCACCGATCTGGATGGTCTCAAGGATTCCGGTCTCACCATTGTGGATTCGGCTGACCTTGACCGTGACGATGCCATGAAGGTCATCGCCGAGCATACGAGATTCGGACGCGGCGGTGCCGCCATCGAATAGCTTTTCGGACAACCGGACCAATCGAACGAAGGAGAATGCCCATGACTTCCGTTGTGGTTTTCGACTATGGTTTCGGCAACGTGCGCTCCATGGTGCGTGCGTTGGCCAATCTTGACATTGATGTGACGCTCACCTCCGACCATCGGCAGGCGCTGGAGGCCGACGGTCTCGTGGTGCCGGGCGTGGGTGCCTTCGCGGCCTGCATGGAAGGCCTCAGAAGCGTCGGAGGCGATATGGTAATCAAAGATCGCCTCCGTGCCGGCCATCCCGTGCTCGGCGTATGCGTGGGCGAACAGATCATGTTCGAACGTGGTATGGAACATGGTGATGGCGAGCCCGGTCTTGGCCTGATCAGGGGAGACGTGGAATTGCTCGACGCCGACGTGGTGCCGCACATGGGTTGGGATACCGTCGAAGCTCCGGAAGGCTCCGTACTGATGAAGGGCGTGGAACACGAACGGTTCTACTTCGTGCATTCCTTTGCCGCAATGGGTGCTGCACCGGCCGACATGTCGACCGACCAGATCGATTTCGGCGGTGCCGAGGAACATGTGACCTGGTGCACCTATGGTCGCAGCCGTTTCGTCGCCGCCTACGAACGCGGGCCCCTGTTCGCCACGCAGTTCCATCCGGAGAAGTCCGCCGAAGCCGGTGCACAACTGTTGCGCAATTGGATCGCGACATTCTGATTGTCCATTCGATCGTCGGCGATTTTCCGTGTTCTCCTTACCGTCGCCGACTGTAGAACGCTGATTTGAGAAGAGAGGTAATGACATGTCTTTGACGTTGCTCCCCGCAGTCGATGTTCGTGACGGCAAGGCCGTGCGCCTGCGTCAGGGTGAATCCGGTTCCGAAACCGACTACGGCTCCCCGTTGGAAGCCGCCCGCACATGGGTGGAGTCCGGAGCGCAGTGGATTCATCTGGTCGACCTCGACGCGGCCTTCGGCACGGGCGATAACCGCGATCAGTTGAGCGCCATCGTCAGGGAGCTTGGCGATAAGGCCAATATCGAAATGTCCGGCGGCGTGCGCGATGACGCCTCGCTTGACGCGGCCCTCGAAGCCGGCGCGGCCCGCGTGAACATCGGCACCGCGGCGCTTGAGAATCCGGATTGGACCGCATCCGTGATCGGCAAGTACGGCGATCGTGTGGCCGTCGGCCTTGACGTTCGAGGCCATACCCTTGCCGCCCGCGGTTGGGTGAAGGAAGGCGGAGACCTGTTCGAGACCATGAAGTTCCTCGACGCTGCCGGTTGCTCGCGGTACGTGGTCACCGATGTGGCGCGCGACGGCATGATGAGCGGTCCGAACATCGAGCTGCTGCGTGAGGTCGCTGAGCGCACCGATGCCAAGGTCACCGCATCCGGCGGTATTTCCACACTCGATGATTTGCGCGATATCAAGGAACTCGCCGAGCTTGGCGTCGATTCCGCGATTCTCGGCAAATCGCTCTACGCCCGTGCCTTCAGCCTTGAGGAAGCGCTCGAAGTCGCACGGTAGGCATCGGCCTGAACACGCTACTTCTTGGCTGTACGTCTGCGCATCGCGAGCAGCCAGGAAGTAGCGCACATGCAGAGCACCGTCACGGTGGTGACGCCGGCAATGATTTTCATGGTGGCGTCCGAGTCGTGTCGTCTGTGCAGTATGAGCGGCTTGTCCGACGATGCCGTGCCGCCGTGCCGCATTGCCGCTTCGCCGTTGAGCCGTGGACCGCGCAGAGTGTCGGATAGGGACAGTGCCAAGGCGTTCTGCGGATCCATGATGCCCCATCCGATGGTGGTGTTGCGCTGATCGGAATGAGGACGATTCGCCGAGACGAGGATGCGCTGCCTCCACTGGGCCGGTGTCTCACTCGGGTATCGTGCGGCGATCAGTGCCGCTTCGGCGCTCACATAGGCGGTAGCGAAGCTTGTGGATGAGGCGTCCGTAGCGAACACGCAATCCACGCCTCCCGGGATGGTCGATGCCGTCATCATGCCCGGTGCCGCAACGTCCACCTGATCACCGTGCACGGAATCCTCAGTGACGTTCAAGTCGGTGTTCAGCGCGGTGACGCCGACGACCTCGCCGTAAGCCGCGGGGTAGCGTGCACCGTCCTTGGTACTGGTGGAAGTCAGCCGGTTGCCGGCGCTGGCGACAATGAGGCTCCCATGCGATTCCGCATATTGCACGGCCTGTCTCATCTGCGGAATGTCACGGGTGTCGCTTAACGAGATGTTGATGATCTGCGCATGATGGTCGACTGCGTATATTATGGCCTGACTGACCGTTTCCATGGATGGTGCGCCCGTTTGCCGACCATTTTCCTCACGGATGTTCTCGAATACCCGGATCGGTAGAATGGTGGCCTCCGGTGCGAGTCCTTGCACCGAGGATCCCTGTACGTTGCGGGCGGCGATGATGCCGGCCACGGCGGTGCCGTGACTGTAGGTGTCGGTCGTGCCGTTGGTGGGATCTTCCTGAAGGTAGCTGACACCTGGAACCACGGCGTCTTTGAGATGAGGATTGTCCACATCCACACCCGAATCGATGACTGCGACGGTTACGCCTTTGCCGGTGGATTGTTGATGCAGGGTGTCAGGATCGAACAGATCATTGGTCCACGGGCGTTGCGTGATGTAGTTCTCGACACCCGCCTGGCACTGCTCCTGCCCGTCCGCGACGGCGGCGTCGACCGACATGCCTTTCGATTCGGCGGAAACGGTCGGAGCCGAGCCTGCCGCCGCGGTGGTGAGTTGCACGCCTTGGGGGAACACGTCGATCCATGCGCGCGGAATGGTGCGAACGTCATTGCCGGAATAGCCGAGCCGCTTGAGTATTTCCTCGGAGGTCTCGGGGACGGGGTAAGCCGTACCCGTGGAGTCGATGGCGAATACGGTTCCTTTGTCAGAGGTTCCTATCGCCGCCCGGACCAATGCTCCCGCTCCGTCTCGCATGGTTACGGAATCGGAATGACTGCCGTCTGTGGAAGCTCCATAATCGCCGGTGACGGCCAGTTGCGCATGCGATGGGGTCGCCTTACCGGAGGAATGCAACGGATATACGGCGCACGCCGATGACCTGCCTTGCGCCGAAACGAGTGCGTCGACCGGCCAGGTGTCGGGAATCACCGATGTCGCGGAATTGGAGAAGTACTGGAAATCGGTGGCGCTGAGCGTACGTGGCTGCGTGAGGCGTTCCGGTTTTCCGATGATGTACAGACCGTAGGTGAAATCGCTGAGGGCGGACAGGGATCCGTCCGGCATCACGACGTATCTGGTCTGTCTGGCATCCCCCTGTTGCTGTACCACACCGCCGACCGTCACATCGACGCCATGCATGCCGATAATCTCACCTTCATTGTGCAGGGCGATGGGTTCCATGGCATCGCCCTGCTCGAACAGGTTGATCCACTGCGTGGTGGCGGTGATGACGGCCGTCTGCGGTATGCCAAGCGCTCTCAGATAGGCGTCGCGTGACGTCGGTTCGGAGGGGAGTTGGTATCGATGGGATCCGGTGACCAGATAGTCGATGCCATCCACGGAAGCGACTATGGCCTCGCGTGAGGTCTGTTTTCTCGCATTGGCGTTGCTGACGATCGTGTCGAGACCATGCTCGGAAGTGCAGCTGCGGATGGATCCGGTGATCAGATTGTCACGGTCCGGCAATGAGTCCGGTGCGCCGAGAATGCCTATGGTGGAACCGATGGGAATGCCCTTGAGCTGGTCATCGGCAACGGTGAGCACTTTGAAATCGGATGAGGGGATCAACAATCGTGCGCTGATGGCGTTGATGACGGGATGCAGCGTGCCGTGGGAGCTGACATAGCGTGCCGCAGAGCCTTTGGCCACGATGAGTTTGTTGTTCTCCCAACCGGATGGCAGCGAAGGGCTGATGATGCCGTAGAACATGCTGATGAGCATGGCGATGATGGTAAGGCCCACACCGACTATCACCGGAGTCTGGTTCTTCTTCGGCATCAGCTCCACGCCGTCCGGAATGCCACTGGTGAATGCGGTGACCAGACGACGCCGTGAATAGCTTTGCGCTTCGGAAAGATCCTTCTTATCTGCCATGACAACATCCTTTATGCGGCAAGAGCGACGAATATCACAGGGTGATCGCCAGATAGGCGAGTGGCGGAAGCATCATGATGCATAGGGTTTCCGCTGCATCGGCCATGCGGGTGGCGAATAGCGACCGTCTGCGTGTGACATGCGTGAACACGATGGTCGCCAAAGCGCAACACAGCATCAGCATGGTCAGGGGAATGCTGAATTCCGGATGCATGCGCACGCTCATCAGGCCGGTGCATATGATGCCAAGACCTGCAGCGCTTACGGTAACGCACATCTCACGCAACGTATGAATCTGGCGCGAGTCAAGCAGCATGGCGAGGAATGCGACCAGGCATATCACCGCCCCGAGTGGTGTACTGAGAGAGTTGAGCAATGGCATGGCGATGAGCAGCATCGTGGCGACGCTCACCCGTCCGATGAACAGCATGGTGGAGCCGGTAATGTAGCGTTGTTTGACCTCGGCGTAATCGATCGGTTCCGGCAGGGCGAAGATTTCCGCATCGCTATGAGGGCTTTGCACGCTGATGCGGGCGAACGACAGACACATCCAAGGCAGTGCATTCGCAGCCAAGGCGGCGAACATCGTCGCAATGATCCAGATGTTCGCCATCCATGAAGGCAGCAATGTGGAAAGTATGCCCGGAATGGCCGCCAACAGGCCGATGATGATCGGAATGAAGCCATAGGGTCGTGTGCTAGGGGCGGCGACGGCCATCAGGCATCCCGAAACCAGCAGTCCTGCACTGGCTCCGACCAGCGGCAACGTGTGAAACGCCTGATCCGGTACGAGGTACGAAGCCAGTTGATAGCCTCCCACCGCGGCGAAAACGCTTGCGGTCAGTCCGATGACGGTGGCCTGTACGGTCATGGTCTTGCCGTGCAGCAATGCAGCCAAGGCGATCAGTACTACGGAAAAGCCGATGCCAAGCGCGGCGTTCCATATCGAAACGGGAAACAATGCCAGCCAGCCGGCACTGATGGCGAGCATGCCCACGCTGATGAGCAATGAGGTGAGCGTGGTGTGATCCTTGGTCCAAGGACGGTAGACCCGTTGCACACTCGCGCCGACGGCTTCGACCACGTCGTCATACACGATGTCCGTGTCGACTGACGCGCCGGGCTCCAGCGTAAGTACGCTCCGATCGGATACATGCTGTTCCGCGAAAGTTCGTGAGGGGGAGAGCGGTTCCCCGTCAGCGGTAATCAATCGGTATCCGCCATACACGATGGAGGGGTCCAGTACGCCGAGCCTGCGGGCGATGTCCGGAAGAAGATCCGCAACGATCGGTCCGTCCGAGACCGTGAGCGTAATGGTACGGGTGTTATAGGCGATCGTCAGTCGCAGCATGTTCGCACTGGGAACGTGCGGTAGGGGAATGGGGGCCGCCGATCGTGGACGGACAGGGGGATCATACGGCATTGCACCCGCTTTGAAATTCATATCTTCTATCTTTTCTCTCGCAAAATTCCGTATGTGACAAATCTATATTTATGACTACTGATGTGAAATAATATAGACTCCTTCTGTAAAAATCCACCGAGGATGACTCTTGATGAAAGTACGGGGGTATATCGCATATACTGCCGAAAACTTTTAATCAATCATGCAAATGATGTAAAGTTTTTTGGGGACGACAAAAAACGCGGAAGACGTACGGTTAAGAGATTGTGTTGTAATTGAGAATTTAGCTATATTCGGATAGGCATATTTGATATAAAAGGGGTTTCTTTTATGGAAAGTACGGGGGTATACAATTGCGAAATCCGTAGACTTAAATTACTCTGAGAAGAGTCGTTGCATTGATGGGGGCATTGCTGTCATCCAGTGTGACGCGAATAAAGAATGGTTCTCTACGGGAGGGAAACGAAACATGGCGGAAAAAATCAGAGCAGAGGAAGGCGCCATTGAAAAGGGCGCCGCTGCGGTTGAAAACGCACGACTCGGCATCGATAACCGCATTAAGGATATCGAGTCGAAGATGGCTGAACTTGGCTCATTCTGGAGCGGCGATGCCGCCAACTCCTTCAACACGCTGATGATGAGCTGGCAGGAGAAGGCCAGCGCCCTGAACCGCATTCTTAACGATCTGCGCGATAATCTGCGCGGCACCGCCAAGGATCAGGCCGCGAACGAGGAAGACAACCAATCCCGCACGTCCAAGTTGCAGTCCCTGCTGGGCTGAAGGACGAGAAACATAGACAAGCTGTAAGGAGAAACAACAATGGTGAGCTCTTTTTCCGTTCGTCCCGAGCAGGTGGATGTTCTTTCCGCCGATATCGCCAATGATGCCAAAGGCATCGCTCAAGAACTCGACAATCTCGACACCCAGGTGAAGTCCTTGATCGAGCAATGGGATGGTGCGGCCCGTGAGGCATACCATCAGGCCCAGCGTGATTGGAACGGCAAATTGCAGGAGATGAACCAGATTCTGGGGCAGATCTCTCAGGCGACCTCGCAGATCGCCCAGCAGTATGTCGAGTCCGACGCCCGTTCCGCGGGACGCTTCTAAAACATCGGGATTCGGTGAGGTCGGGACATCCCCGCACAGGGTGGGGCATCCCGACCTCACCGCCTCGTATGCAATCGATGACATGATGGGAAGAAGGGGGACAGATGGTTGAAAAAGTCAGCCTGCAGCCTGAAACGGTGCAAACCCAGGCGAAAGATTTGAACGACATGGGAGAGGATGTACGGGACGCCGATGCCCAATGGAAGGGTGCGACGCGCGGAAACGCCAACTTCTTCGAACAGATGCTTGAGAAGGATCTCAAGCGGTCCGCTCTGGCGTTCCGGCAATCCAGGGAGCGTCTTCACGAGGCGGTGCAGGAGTATGCACAGCGGCTGAGCACCACTGTGGACATCTTCACCAAAACCGAGGAATCACAGATGGATGCCATCAATGACGCCCAAGCCAAGGTGGCGGCGGCGCCGTCCGCGGATTCCACCGGACATGCTTCGGCATCCGGGATGGCGAAAATCATCACGTTGGATGAGTCCTCTTCGGACGGCGGGTCGGTGTCCGCCGGTTCGTCGTCTTCCGAGTAGGGGTGGTGCTGTGATGGTGCGGTTCGGGCGTCGGGGGCGGTTGCCCGGTATGGTGTCGGCGTTGACGTCCTGCCTGCTGTGCGCGGGCCTGTGCGCGGGATTGTGCGCGCGGACGGCGGCGGCGGACGGGACGGTCGACTGGCGCATCGAGGACATGGGCGTGCGCGACGCGTGGGATGCCGGACTGACGGGCAAGGGCGTGAAGGTCGCGGTGATCGACGACCAGGTCGTGCGGGACTATCCGGCCCTGGCGGACGCGGACGTGACGTACAGGCTGGCGCTCTCGCATGGCGACTCGTGCCACGACGTATACGACAAGAACCGGGTCATGTCGAAGCGGGACATGACGCTGGGCACTGCCGACGGGTTCAACATGACCCATGGCACCCACATGGTCGCCCTGATCGTGGGCAACGGGAAGGGCTATGACGGCGGCGCCGGCATCCAGGGCATCGCGCCGGACGCGTCGGTGATCGCCTACCCGTATAACTTCGCCATTACCGGCTCGCTCGGCGGATTCTCGAACTTCGATGCCTGCGTGGATGCCGACGGGAACAGTGTCGACCAGCTCGTATCCAGTGTCACCGACGCGGTGGATTCGGGCGCGCGCATCATCAACATGTCGTTCCTGGACGCGGCGGACTGGGACTATTACCGGGCGGCCCTGCATGCGCTGCGCCATGGCGTGATCTTGGTGAGCGCAAGGGACAACTCCACCGAAGCGGGCCTGTACGACCTGGTGGGCGAGCCGACCTCCAACAATTATTTTCCCGGGACGGTGACCGTCAACTCCCTGGCGCGGGACGGCACGGTGTCGGCCACATCGGATGTCATGGACGGCAACGTGTCGATCCTGAGCCCCGGGGCCGACACGCTCGTATACGGCTTCACCAACCGGCGCGAGCTCTCCCTCGGCGATGGCGGCACGTCGACCGCGGCGGCCGACCTGACGGGGTATCTGACGTTGGCGGTGCAGAAGTGGCCTGAGGCGACGGGCAACCAGATCCTGCAGTCCTTGGTGCGCAATACGAAGGGTAACGATTCGGGCGAGGCACGGCTGGACGAGGAGCATCGCACGGGGTTCGGCGCGGTGGACCTGCCGCGCCTGCTGTCGGTCGACCCGACGGGCTATCCGGACGTGAACCCGCTGCTGGAGTGGGCGGTCAAAGCCAGCGAACGGCACGAGGAGACCAAGGGCATGTACACGGAGCATCCCGATTGGACGGACGCCACGTTCGCGGAGAGCGACCCGTTCTCCCCGAGCGGCGAGAAAGTCACCTGCACGACGGCGTGCACACTGGTCGGCCGGGAGTACCGGCGCCAGGCACGGGCGTGGCGGAAGGTGGAGCAGTGTCGCAGGGACGGCGGTTCGGATTGCATGCGCTGGTCGGCGACCGCCACCGCCGACCAGGCGGACAGGCAGGCGGACGCGGACGCGGATGCGGGTTCGTCGGCGTTGCCGGGATGGGTGGTGCCGGTGGCCGGCGTGGCCGCGCTGGTGGTGGTCGGCGGAATCGTGGCGGCCGTGGTGGCGCGGCGTCGTGCCCGTGGCCGGCGCCGGCCACCGCAGGGGCCGGCCGCCGCAGTGGGTGGCGGGCCGGCGTATCCGTCCGGGGGCCCGCCGGTGCGGTATCCGCCGTCCGCCGGCCCGCCGGCCCAACAGCCGCCATTGCCGCCACGACGGTAGGCCAATCGTAATTGAACAACATCTGGAAAACGCATTCAGGAAAGGACGAATATGGCCTTTAAGGAAAAATCAACGGGCAAAAGCAACTATGAGGAACTGCTGTCGATGATTGCGCGGACGACCCAGTGGGAGTTCCCGGATGAGATCACACGGTTCTGCGATGCGATGGACAAGGCCTCCGACGCATTGAGGCGTGCTGGGACCGTACTGCAGGAGGATGGCGTGTTCGAATGCAGCGCTCGTGACACCGCATTGGCATGTTCCGACCGGATCGTCCAAAATATCAGCGATGCCGATTTCACCACCCAGGCGAAGCGAATCCGGCAGCGTATCGAAACGTTCAACGATGTCATTTGCGAGGCGCAGAACGTTCGTCTTCCCGGTGACAAGTTGAGCAAGGAATCCGAGCAGGCCATCATGAACGCCACCGAGCCGATGGACTGGATCGTGCCGGGACTTGGCACCGTGACGGGGGTTATGGGGATCGCCGGTGCGAATTTGATCTCCCGGATGCTTGCCAGCAACCGAGAAGAGGAGGCGAAAAAAGAATACAAGCGACTGATAGGAAAGGTCCGAGGCGGAGTGCCTCGGGTTGATTCTTTTCACGCGGTTGATGTGAATGGGATCTGGCCGGCTCCCTCCACCGATGGCTCCAAGGACAAGGCAATCGGGGATTCCCCCCTTACCAATGGGTCGAACAACAAGGGATCGGGCGGTGGCCTGTCCACCATCGGTGCCGCAGGTGCGGGTGTCGGCGGCGGTACCGCTGCCGCAGGCGTGGCCGCAAAGGGCGCCGTTTCGGATTCCGCCAATGCCTCCGCCACGGCTTCGAATGCCGGCCTGTCCGCCGCCGGTATGTCGGGTGGGACGGGCCGTTCCAATGTGCCGGGATTCGATGGAGTCGGAAGCGGTTCCCGCTCGGACGGGCTGGTGTACGATCCGGCGACCGGCAGGTGGGCCTACCGCAAGGACCACATGTCGGTCGATGGCGGCATGGACGGTCTGAACGGTGCGGGCTCGCTGCATGGTGGCCTGGGGCGTACGGCGATGGCGGCCAGCGCCGGCGTGGGAGTCGGCAGCACCTTGGCTGCGGGGCGTCTCGCGAGCTCGGGTTCGTCCATGGGTGTACTCAGCGGTGGTGCCGGCGGCGCCGGCGGTGCGGGGTTGGCCTCGCTGAGCGTTGCTGGCATGGGATCGTATTATGCGAACGAGCCGGTGCGGGCAACCGCCGTATCCTCATCGATCAAGGGCGCCACCGGCATGGCAGCGGGTCTGCCGAGAACCGGGTCGGCATCTTCCGCGGAGGCGGCTTCCACGCGTGGCATGACTCCGGCGATGATGGGTGCCGGGCGTGGTGCCTCTTCGAGCAAAGGTGACAAGCGCCATAACACGTTGGGGTATATCGCACCGACGATTGAAGACGACGACGAATTCATTCCCAAGCCGCTCGCAGCGATGGCAGGCCATCGCAAGCGCTCGGGCGAGTGACCGAAACCACTGGAAGAGAGAGGAAGGGGAAACCGCTTATGGCATCACAATGCATACTTTACAATCCTGACGATCTGGCTAAAACGGCGCAGGCATACCAGGAAGCCTCCAACGGGTTTGCTACGGCGAAATCCGCATTCGTGAAGACCGGAGCCGGCAACCCCGGCTTTGGTTTGTTCATGATGGCGTTATATCCTCCATATATTGCGTGCAAGATTGCGACGCAAGGGTATCTGGGCAATATCGGGCAGATGGCGGAAAAGCTGTCCACGGCGTTGCAAGGCGCATCGGAAGACAGTCAGCAGGTCGAATGCAAGTGCCAGGACCGGATCGATAACCTGCAAAAGCAGATTGATGAACACGGCGAACGCCTTACGGCACTCGAGAACAAGCAACATGACAGCGACGTCATTGGCGGTGGTGCAGGCGGTACCGGCACCGTTGGTGGCGGTGACTCGGCCGATTCTTCCGGCGCCTCCGGAATGCACAGCATTTCGACACCGGCACAGGGGTCGTCAGCGGATACCTCGACGAGCGAAACCGACGATGCGCGGACTTCATATGCTCCGATCGCCACCGCGAACGGGGCCGGTTCCGGTACACGGCAAGGTGCGGGAGCGGCCGATGCCGTGCAGCCGACCGACCAGAAGACCAAGGACACCATCAACACCGTCGGCATCGATACCAATGGTGACGCCAAGGATGATTATTCCCTGAACCTTACGGGGGGTGACATCCATGCGACGGTATTGGAGGACGGTTCCATCAAACTGTCCAAACGGGACTCCGCATCCGTGCCGATGCCTCCCGGGACCAACGCGGGGAAATCCGGCTCCTTCAGCATCGATGCCGACCACGATGGCAAGGATGATGTTTCCATGACTCCCGATGCGGGTGCGGACGCCCGCATCAGCATATTCGACAAGGACGACTCCAAATATGCGGCCATCGATTTCGACAATGATGGCGACTATGACGCCGCGGTGCGCATCGGCGACTCCGAGATGGCGCGTGAGGCCATGCGTAAGGAGACGGAGGAATCGGTGTGGCGGTCCATCGCGGCCAAGGATCCGCTAGGCAGAACAGCCGACGAATTGAAATCGCTGTATCAGGACCGCGACATCGTGGAGCTGCCTCAGCGCAGTGAGATCAAATAGAAAGGAGGCGTCGTATCATGACTGATTCCTCATCGGAGCCAACATACTCATGGGCGAAAAGGGTAAACGACAATAAGGGACTTTTCGAATCCGCCGGAGCGATCGCAAAGCAGGCTTTGGAATCGTCTCAACAGGTTTCGGCGGCGGGATCGGCTGCCGAAAAGGGCCTGACGGAGAAGATTCATGGTGGTTTCGCCAAGGCGCGCATTGCCATTACGGCGGTTGACGCGTTATGCAAAGCCATCTTCGGATACAGTCCCGTCGATGAGTGGATCAAGAAGCCGTTCTTCGGTGATTGGGATGATCTGCGTGCCACCGCCAACCAATGGCGGGCGTTGGCCGAATCGCTGAGTGCGCTGCAAAGTGCCGTGCGCAACGTCTCCTCCAATGTCGATGAGACGTCCTGGTCCGGCAAGGCGGCCGATCTGTTCGTCATTCGTAACAATAGCCTTGCGGAGACTGCCGGCAAGGGGCCGCAGCCGTGCCTCGAAGTGGCGCAGGCGCTGGAGGCCCTGGCGGATGAGGTCGATGGAACGTTCGACATGGTCATGGACGGAATCGAACTGCTTATCGAACTGCTGGCCGCGGATGCCGCCGAATTCAGCATACCGGTTGTGGGACCGCTCGTCGGAACCGCCCAAGCTGCGGTCGATGTCGGGGTGGCGATTGACTTTGCCGTGAAAGTGACGGAATATATCGCCACGTTGTTGGGAGCCATCGCCGATTTCGTCGGGGTTGCATCCACCATGGTGAATCTGACGAGCGAATCCCAGTCGGCATTGGACCAGTTCGGTACCGGAAGCGGCGGTGCCAGTGGCGGCAGCGCCACCGCTGGCGGCGGTGGCGGCTTTGGCGGCGGCGGTGGCGGCGGCGCATGGTAGGGCCGCTCGTGTAATGCCGATATTCATGCCATGTAATTGCACAATATAGAAGGAGCGCCATGGGAAACGTGGATATTGAAATTTTCATGCAACGTCTGGATGCGATTTCCGCTCGACGCAAAGCGATGCAATCCGAGCTTGCCCGAGAGAGGCATCGCGTCGACGAACTGATCGCCGAACGCAGGAAGAACATCGAGGAGCGGCGTCGCAAAGGCGACAACGGTCGTGCTTGGCAGGTGCTGCAGCAGCGCATCGACATGGGCGAAACCTGTGAGAGCGACATTCTTTCGGGCATCGACAAGTCCCCGGAGGCGCGTGAGGTGCGCGGGTATGCCGGCAAGCTGGCGGGCTATATGCGCGATTATGTTGAGGATGTGGATGATCCGGACAACGAAGCCGCTCAGGGACGCGTCAAACTGGACGAACAGATGAAGCGTCTGCATGATCTGGAATCGCGACTGAATGCCCAGGCATGATGGTGGTGCGGCATCCGCACCATCCGCGGAATCCGTCAGGCGGGGCGGTCATGGCGGCGCGCGGCCGGTAGTGCAGCGGAGCCTGGATGGTGTGGCTCTCGCCAGTGCCGCATTGTTCGGTTTCGTCGCGGTCGTCGCACTGACGGCATCCTTGATGTCTCCGTCCGTGCAGGAGCAGGCGCGTGATACGCCGATGGTCCTGTTCGCCGGAATGACGCTGGCGGTAGCGTTGTGTGACTGGCTATGTCTGAAAGGCATCCGTGACCATGACCGTGCCATGTCGTTGGGCGCGTTCGCGTGTTCGGTGATGCTGGCCGTATGCGGTGGCGCGGCGGCCTCATTCATGATTCGATGCACGCAGCCGATGACGGCCGGTGCGCTGTTCGCATCCTGCTACGTGGCTGTGAACATGACGCTGATGATGGTCCTTGTCGCCGATCCGACCATCGGAGGGGCAATCGTTGCTACGTTTGCGTCGTCGGTGCCCTTGATGCTGATATGCGCCGTCGCACTGATCCATACGCTGCATGTGCGGTTGCTGGCCGGTTTCGTGCTGACCGTGGCGGTCTGCTGCCTGCAGATGCTGCCCAATATCGTGATGCATGTGCCGGACCGCTATCTGGTGGAATGGCGCACCTACATGACTCGTCGTTGGACGGTACGCGGCGGTATTCCGGAAAAGTCCCGCGTACTTACACGGGCCGATGTACATGACGACATGCAGACGTTTCTGGCACGGTATTCCACCGGTTTCACGATATGCATGATGCTGATGTTGCTGACATATGCGATAGTGGCCGATTCCTGTGCGTTCGACCAGCCGTATGATCGCATCGGCTTCCTGACGCTCAGTGCCGCGCTGTTCCTGTTCCTCACCCTGAAGCCACGTCAGTCCGGTCGTCCCTTCGAACGATACCTGATGCGCCTTGGCGGTGTCACCGTGCTGCTGATCTGGTGCATGCATATGCCGCATGCGCTGCCGGATTGGGGGCAAGCCTTGCCGTTGGCGTGCATGCTGACCGTTGGCGCGTTGGGATTGACCATGGCATTCGGCATGCTCGCCCAGCATGGCGGATTCCATTCGCTCGCATTGTCCCGCATCGGCGACGTACTGTGCTTCGCCTCCATGATGTGCACGCCGCCGGCGACGTTCTTCGCCGTCGGCGCCTTGGAATTCATAAGGGGGTTATGATGACCGCCTCGACACCGATCACTCGTTTTCGCCCGGCCGACGCGGCCAGACAATGTGAGGCCTCCTTCATTGATTTGGGATTCGTGGTGGCGTGCGCGGGTGTCGCCGCCCTGATCAGCCACGACATCACGGTGACGGCCATGATTGCGCTTGAAGCGGTGGCGGTGCTTGCAGTGGGTGAAGGTTCCCGAGGCATAACCCCGGGCAATATGATGCTCGGGCTGCGAACGGTCCGGGTCGAAGGCATGCATGATGCCACAGCCGGGGTGCTTCCCGCCGGAATGGGACGCATCCTCATCAAATACTGCATGTTGATCGCCTCACTGCTGGCTGCATTCGTAGGGCTCCCGATAGTCATGTGTTCGCCGCTGTTCTCCGGGAACGATCTCAACCAGGGATGGGCGAACAGGCTTGCCTCGCTGGCAAGCGTCGATATCCGCCAGCCCATCGTCGTACAGGCAAGGGCACCGCGTCAACGGATCGCCATGGCGGATGAGTCGAACCCATCCATACCACGGACGGTGGCAAGAAGACCATCCTCGTTGCCTACGGTCGCTTTGCCCCCTCACCCCAAGCCGGCTCCGGCAGCGCCGGCGGTACCGGCCATGCCGGTACCCGTCGCACCGGCACCACACATCATCATCTTCTTCGAAGACGGTTCCAAACAATCGCTCGACATCCCCTCCACGCTGGTTCTCGGCCGCAGGCCAGCAGCACAGCAACCGGAAGACGCCGTGCTCGCGGTACCGGACCACACCGGCACCGTATCGCGTAGCCATGCACGACTTGAAATCACCGAGGATCATCTGTGGATCACCGATCTAGGCAGTACCAACGGAACGAAAGTCGTCAACGAAAACGGCGAGGAAACCAGGTTGAAGGCGCGGCAACGATTCCCCATCCACACCAGAAACCGCATTTTCCTAGGTGACATGGGATGCAGCATCATCATGTCGACAAGCAGGAGGAAACACGCTCGTGAGCGCTGAAGAAACGCAGGCCAGCAGACTCGAAGGCCCGAAAACGCCCAAAGGCAGGGTCGTGCTGCAACCTCCGCCGGAACTCGAGCCCAGCGATGGCGTCAACACGCTGCTCACTTCGCTTGTGCCGTTGCTGGGCGCCATCAGCGCCATGGTCATGATGCTGATGACCAATTCAGGACTGACCGGCATACTCACCGGCGGCATGTTCATGGTCTCGTCATTGGGATTCGTGGTGGTCAATGGTTTTCGCCAGCGTTCACAACGCATGGCCAACCTGACCGCTTCACGCAGGGAATACCTCACCTATCTGACCGGACTGCGAAAAACCGTACGCGCCGCAGGCCGCAAACAGCGTAACGCGGCGCTCTGGAACGCGCCATCGCCGCAATCCCTGACGGCGCTCGCGGAAGAACCGGAACGTCGCTGGGAACGCATCCCCGCAGACGAGGACTTCATGGTCCTGCGCTGCGGCACCCAGGAGGTGCCGCTCTGCCTCAAACTCGAATCGCCCGAACTGCCGCCCTTGGCGCAGCTTGATCCCGTTTCGGCCTCGGCGGCGCATCGATTCATGCTGGCGCATCAATCCCTGCGCAACATGCCCTACACCATAGATATGCGTGCCTTCAAACGTGTGGAGCTCCTGGGCGACATCGAGCATACGGAGGCGCTCGCCCGCACGCTGGTCTGCCAGGCGGCCGTATGGCATTCGCCGGAACATCTGCGTGTGCTCGTGCTGACTTCCGTCGAACATGCGGGCCGATGGGATTGGATCCGCCTGCTGCCGCACTCCCACACGCTTAACGAGGAGTTCGATGAAGGGTGGAAAGGCGCGTCTTCGACACCTTCCGACCTGAGCCGGTTCATGGTGACCACCAACACCCACATGGTCGACGGCCTCGTTGGGGATGATGTGGTCAACCGCAATCGATACACCGGTGATGACGAGATATCCCCGCATGTGATCGTGATCAACGACGGTTTCGATCGCGACACGCTCGCCAAGGAGACCCGACTGTTCTCCTCGGATGGACTCGGAGGCGTCACCGTCATCGACATGCCCAGTCAATGGGGCGAACTCGAAGAGGACGATGTGCTACGAGTCCTCTTTTCGCAGGCCGTGATCGAAGAAGGCCTGAACGTGCTCGAAAGCCACGGTGCCGACATGGTGGAGCTTTTCTCAACCACCATCAAGCCGATACGAATCGAACCGGACGGACTGACGGTGGGTGAGGCCCTCGCCGTCGCGCGTCGCCTCGGCGATGCGCCATCGCAGGAACGCTCCGACAACGGCGCGCAATCCGCAAATGCACGAAAGAAATCCTCCGAACTGCCGGATCTGCTGGGCATCAGCGACATCCGCAACATCAATCTGAACGCATTGTGGGCATATCGGACGGGCAAGGAACGGCTCCGCGCACCGATCGGCCTGTTCGATGACACCAGCACCGCGTATCTCGACATCAAGGAGATGGGTCAGCGCGGCATGGGCCCGCATGGCGTGCTGGTCGGTGCGACCGGTTCGGGCAAATCCGAGGTGCTGCGAACGCTGGTACTCTCCCTGGCCTTGAGCCATTCGCCCGATCAACTCAATTTCGTGCTCATCGATTTCAAAGGCGGTGCGACCTTTGCGGGAATGGACGGCATGCCGCACATCTCGTCCATCATCACCAATCTTGGCAGGGAGGCGTCGCTGGTCGACCGTATGGAAGACGCCTTGGACGGCGAGATCAACCGCCGTCAGGAGCTACTGCGCGATGCCGGCAATCTGGCGAACATCACCGAATACGAAGATGCCAGAGTCAATGGCGGGCGTACCGATCTGAAGCCGTTGCCATCCTTGCTGGTGGTGGTGGATGAGTTCTCCGAACTGCTCAAAGCCAAGCCGGACATCGTACAGTCCTTTGTACGCATCGGCGCGGTGGGCCGCTCACTCGGCATACACCTGCTGATAGCCTCGCAGCGTCTTGAACAAGGCAAGCTACGCGGTCTGGACGAGCATCTGTCCTATCGCATCGGTCTCAAAACGTTCTCTGCCTCCGAATCCCGGGCGGTGCTGGGCATTCCGGACGCCTACGAACTGCCGAGCCTACCGGGCATCGGCTACCTGAAGTCCCCGGACGGCACCATCACACGATTCCGCGCATCCTACGTTTCCGGCGCACCAAAGGATCTTCCGGGAGAGACCACCACATTCCAATATGCCGTCGAACAGATGCGCGGCAAAGGCACGCCGGCCCACGTGGTGTGGCTACCGCCGCTGATCACGCCGAATTCCCTCGACGACTTCATGCCCGACCTGACCGTCACCGAACAATATGGTTTGATCTGCCCGAGCTGGAGGGCCCGCGGCACGTTGCTCGCCCCATGCGCGCTTGAAGATCGGCCTCGCGAACAGAAACGCGAAATCATGGCGCTCGACCTATCCGGTGCGGGAGGTCATGTGGCCGTGGTGGGCGGACCCCTCAGCGGCAAGAGCATGATGCTGCGCTCCATCGTCGCATCGCTGGCATTGACGCATTCCCCGCTGGAGACGCAATTCTACGTCATCGACTGCGGCGGCGGTACGTTCGCTTCCATGGAAGCCCTGGAACACATCAGTGGCGTGGCTTCCGGCAACGAAGAGGAGAAAGTGCGCCGTACGCTTGCCGAAGTCTCCGGCATCATCGACTCCCGCGAACGCTTCTTCAAGGAACGGCGCATCGACGGCATGGACACCTATCGTCGGCGTCGCGCCGCGGGACAGGTCGATGACGGGTATGGCGATGTATTTCTGGTCATCGACGGCTGGGGAGTGTTCCGTAACGATTATGAAGAGTTGGAAGCCAAGGTGCAACAGATTGTCGCACGCGGTCTGACCTTCGGCGTGCATGTGTTGCTGAGTGCCAACCGGTGGTTGGAGATTCGGGCCAATATCGGCGATCTGCTCGGCACCAAGCTTGAATTGCGCCTCGGGGATCCAGGTGATTCCCAGATCGATCGCAAGATCGCCGCCACCGTGCCCAAGGGGACTCCGGGCCGTGGCCTGAGCATGGCGAAACTGCACATGCTTGCCGCGTTGCCACGTATCGATGGTGGGCACGACGCCGCTACGGTGGGCGACGGCATCGCCGATCTGATCGCCAAGGTGCATGCGGCCTGGAAGGGTAGGCCGGGCCCGAAACTGCGTCTGCTGCCTACGAATCTGCCGTATGCCGCGCTCGCTGACGCCGTGGCGGGGCAGGACGTCTCCGGAAGTCTCACCCATGGCAGGATGGTCATCGGCATCAATGAAAACGCCCTCGCTCCGGTGGTGTTGGATCTGCATAGGGAGCCGCACTGCTACCTGTTCGGGGATTCCGGCTCCGGCAAGTCCACGTTCCTGCGATTGGTGATCAACGAGATCGTGCGTGGATACCCGGATGGCAAGGCGAAGATCTTCATGGTGGATTATCGGCGCGCCAACCTCGCCCAGATTCCGGACTCGCATATGGGAGCATACCTGACCAACGACACGATGGCCACGGAACAGCTTGCGGAGCTCGCGGATTTCCTGTCGACCCGCATTCCGGGGCCGGACATGACCGCCGAGCAATTGCGCAATCGTTCGTGGTGGACGGGCTCGGAAGTCTATGTGCTGGTGGATGACTATGATTTGGTCGCGACCAGTCGAAGCAATCCGTTGCGTGCGTTGGTGCCGCTTCTGGCGCAGGCCGGCGATCTGGGGCTGCATGTCATTGTGACCAGGCGTACCGGCGGCGCGAGCCGTGCCATGTATGATCCGGTATTGCAGTCGTTCCAGGATCTTGGCATGCCCGGCATCCTGTTGTCGGGCGATCCGAACGAAGGCCAGCTGATCGGCAGGGTCAAGCCGGTGAGGGCCGTGCCGGGCCGTGCGCAGATCGTCACGCGTGACGAAGGGCTTTTTGTGGCGCAGCTCGCCACGCTTGCCATCAAGGAGTAGGAGCGGCACGGCGCGTGTTAACGATGTTCGTAACATGCGCATGGAACGATGATGCATTATGGATAAACAGCAAGAGTTTGCGCTGCGCACCGTCGAGGAACGCGACGTGCGCTTCATTCGCCTGTGGTTCACGGATGTGCTGGGAACATTGAAATCCGTTGCCATCGCACCTGCGGAACTTGAGGCCGCATTCGAGGAGGGGCTCGGATTCGACGGTTCCGCGGTGGAAGGTCTGACGCGCGTGTCCGAAGACGATATGATCGTCAAGCCTGACCCGTCCACCTTCCAGATTCTTCCATGGCGCGGCGGTCCACAGGGTACCGCGCGCATGTTCTGTGACGTGCTCACCCCTGATGGAGAGCCGTCGCTGGGGGATCCGCGTCATGTCCTCAAGCAGGCCTTGGCCAAGGCCAAGGAGCGGGGCTTTACCTTCTACGTGCATCCGGAAATCGAGTTTTACCTGTTCGAGAAGCAGGACGATTGGTCCAAGTCGCCGACGCCGATCGACGAAGGCGGATATTTCGATCACGTGCCGCGCAGTCCAGGCATGGACTTCCGTCGTGCCACCGTGAACATGCTCGAGCAGATGGGCATTTCGGTGGAATACTCGCATCATGAGGCGGGTCCCGGTCAGAATGAGATCGATCTGCGGTATGCGGATGCGCTCACCACGGCCGACAACATCATGACCTTCCGTACCGTGGTCAAGGAGATTTCGCTGGAGCGCGGCATCCACGCCAGCTTCATGCCGAAACCGTTCTCCGACGCTCCGGGCTCCGGCATGCACACGCACCTGAGCCTGTTCGAAGGCGACGCCAACGCGTTCTATGAGGCCGGTCAGGAATTCAACATGTCCATGACCGCCCGCCAGTTCGCCGCCGGCATCCTGTACCATGCGGCGGAAATCTGCGCGGTCACCGACCAATACGTCAACTCCTACAAGCGACTGTGGGGCGGCGCCGAGGCGCCGAGCTACATCTGCTGGGGGCACAACAACCGTTCCGCTCTGCTTCGCATCCCGCAATACAAGCCGGGCAAGGGCAACTCCGCACGTATGGAGTTCCGTGCGCTCGATCCGGTCGCCAATCCGTATCTGGCGTATTCCGTGCTGTTGGCCGCAGGCCTTGACGGCGTCGATAAGCAGATGCAGTTGGGCGAGCCGACCAGCGACGACGTGTGGGAGCTCACCGATGCCGAACGTCAGGCCATGGGCATTCAGCCGTTGCCGGAGTCACTTGACGAGGC
Source organism: Bifidobacterium dentium JCM 1195 = DSM 20436 (assembly GCF_001042595.1). Taxonomy (NCBI): domain Bacteria; kingdom Bacillati; phylum Actinomycetota; class Actinomycetes; order Bifidobacteriales; family Bifidobacteriaceae; genus Bifidobacterium; species Bifidobacterium dentium. The sequence continues at coordinate 1,751,441 of NZ_AP012326.1, read as the reverse complement.
GTTGAAGATCATGGAGAAGTCCGATTTCGTGGCCGGAGTGCTCGGCGAGCATGCCTTCGAGTATTTCCTGCGCAACAAGCGTCAGGAGTGGGAGGAATATCGTCAGCAGGTCACGCCGTACGAGCTGAAGAAGTATCTGCCGAAGCTGTGATTGCCGGGCGGCTCGCGTTTACGACCGTAAGCGTTTGATCGAGGAGGTCCGTCATCCGATCTGCTTGGATGACGGACCTTTTGCATGCGGTCCTCGTGCGCCGCCTCCCGTTCGGAAGACCTAGCCGCGCGGATTGCCGAACCAGCTCGAATAGATGATGGCGAAATTACGGTTGCCATATGACGAACAGGCGTCGCCTTCTCCGGCCCCTGCCTCCAATGCGGCCGTATTCGGCTGATATGGCGTGTAGATGTACAGCAGTGCGGTCGCCTTGTTTCCGATATACACGTTCGTGCCGCCGCATTCGGCATTCGGATGGTACTGGATGTAGTTGAGAGCGCCGGCATGGTAGCCGTAATCGTCTTCATGCTGCACGTAGTACTGGTATCGCTTGGCTGCGCCGTACACCTGTTTGAAGAATCCCGCATATTCCGGATCGCAGTTCGCATCGTCCGGGCAACTCAGGCCCATCGCAGACTTGTACTGGAAGTCGCTCGGGTCGGTGGCGGTGAGCAGATGCTGCTCCTTCTGCAGTACGGTGAGCAGCACTTTCTGGCTTACCCCGCAGGCCTTGCCTGATTTGTAGATGATCGCCGCGGCGCTTTCGTTCCTGCCGCCTTCGTATGCCTCGCAGTATTCGTTGGCCGACTGTGATTCGGTATCGAAGGTCATGGTCTTGAGGCACCGTTCGCCCGAACATGCCGCTCCCTGCTCCTCGATGAAGGATCGGACCTGTGCTTCGCTCAAAGCGTTGCCGTTGAAGAACTGCCCGTCGGAGATGATGTTGCCGGGATTGAAATCGTATTGCGCCTGCAGCTGATTCTGCGTCTTCTCGGCCTGTCCGACTTCCACACGCCAGCTGACGAAGCGCACCAGACCCACGACCAAGGCGATTGCGATGATGATGACAAGCAGCGTCCTGCAGAGCATACCGACTCGTTTCCTGAGGCCAGCCTTTTTCCAGGTGTTGCGCAAGGACCTGAGATGGGGGAGTCTGCGCCGAGGGTTACGTTTGCGACGTTTTGTGCTTGTCATTGTGCCATATTGTAGCGCGCCAGCCTAGGGTCGATTTCGTAAGTTGAATGAACATAGTCAGCATGTGGAATTCGGATGCGTCGAAAGGGTGGAAAGGGTGCAGGGCCCGTCTAAAGTTGGCAATCGTTTCGTGATATGCAGAACGATTGACGAGAGAGTGACGTATGACGCACAACGTGAAGAAGGACCGATTTTTCAATCTTCCGGTGACGATTCTCGTGGCCTTGAGCTTCATGCTGGGCATGAGCGAGTTCATCATGGTCGGCATCCTGCCGGATATCGCGGCCGGACTGAAGGTATCCGAAGTGACCGTAGGTAATCTGGTTTCGTTATTCGCGCTTGTCTACGCACCGGTCACGCCGCTCGGCTCGGCCTTGTCGGCGCGCTTCCCGCGCTTCGCCACGCATCTGACGCTGGTCGGCGTCTTCCTGCTCGGCAACGTGCTGTGCGCGTTCGCGCCCAACTATGGCGTGCTCGTCATCGCGCGAATCCTCATCGCACTCGTCTCCGGTACGCTTGTGGCCATTGCCATGACGTACGCTCCCGATGTGACGACGGAACGATATCGCACGAAATTCATCGCATGGGTGTTCTCCGGCTTCTCCATCGCATCCGTCGTGGGGGTACCGGTCGGCACATGGGTGGCGAACGTGTTCGGCTGGCGTTGGGCGTTCCATCTGGTCAATGTGCTCACTGTCGTGCTCATCGTGCTGATGGTCATCGTATTGCCGCGCAACAGCCATATCGTGAAGATCGGCTTCCTGCCGCAGTTTCGCCTGTTCTTCGACCGGCGCATCCAGCTCGGCGTGCTCGATGTGGTGTTCGGTGCGGCCGCGAGCTACGTGTTCTACACGTACCTGACGCCGATCATGCGCGACGAGGTGCATGTGCCGGAACGGTATTTGAGTGTCGGACTGGTGATTTTCGGCGCAGCCTGCCTGTGGAGCAACCTATACGGCGGCAAGCTCGCGGACCGGGGCAGAGGAGTGGAACCGCTGACGCATATCCGCCCGATCTATTGCGCGCATGCGGTGCTCATGGCGTCGCTGATCGCGGCACATTGGGTGCCGGTGTACGGCGCGCTGCTGCTCGTGGTACTCGGCATGTTCATGTACTTGCAGAACTCTGCATCGCAGGTGCTGTATATGGATGTCGCCTCGCAGTCGCATCCGGGATCGTTGAACCTTGCCGCGTCGCTCAACTCCATGTCGTTCAATATCGGCATCGCTCTCGGCTCCGCTGTCGGCGGCGTGGTCAACGGCCATGTCGGTCTGATGTGGCTCGGCCCCGTCGGCGCGCTGTTCCTGTTGTGCGCCATCACCATCACCACAATGCTGCGCCCGTTCGTCGCACGTGAACGTGAATTCTACTCGCGTGGCAAATAGCGCCGAGTGAGCGGAACTCACGTTCCCGTCTCGGTCAAAGACCGGGCAATCGGTCAGTTGAGCGCCTTCTTGATGCGTTGCAGACTGATCGGCTTTGGGGTGCCGAGTTCCTGCGCCCAGAGGGACACGTAGAATTCCTCGAGCATCCAGCGTACGGTTTCGGCCTGTTTCATGAGCGTTTCATGGCGTGGACCGGCCGGTTCGCGTTGGGCTTTCGCCATGGTTTTGTCGACGAGCTGTTTAGCTTCGTCGGCTTCCCATGCCCAGCGCACGTCGCGGTTCTTGTCGTTTTTCGCCTTGGCGAGGCGCAACAGGTCGGCGTGCAGGTATCGTTCGATGGACGGCAATGCTTCTGGTGGAGTCTTGCCGATGAAGCCGGGGAAGACGAGCGTGGCGATGTGCTCGCGGATCGACTGCAGTACGCTCAGCAGGGGCAGGTCGGCCTTGCCGGACACGGCTTTGTCGACTTCCGCATAGCGTTTCAGTATGGCGATCACGTCGTGTGCCACCGCGTACACGGTGTCTTCGTACACTTCGCGTACATCGAGCACCGCGTTTGCCAACGCCTCGTCATCAGGCAGTTCGTCGACCTTCGGCAACAGGCGCTTGACGGCGGCCAGCTGCAGGTCTTCGGTGAGTTCCTTCGTGGACTTGTAGGGGGCGGAGGCGAGCATGAGCGCTTCCGTGCCGAGCCAGCGTGAGGAGATGCGTTCTCCGGGTAGCCGCAGTGCGTCAAGCGCGCCTTGCCAGAGCATGGTGGCGCGTGCTTCGGTGGTGGCGCCCGCTTTGTGCAGCAGGTTCGCTTTCTGCACCAGCTTGCCTTGGTTCCCTGCCGTTTCCGCCTGCCTTTTGACCATCTGCCGGGCGGAAGCCTCGGCCTGTTCGGCAAATGTGCGTTGCAGTTCAACCAGCGATTTGCCGGTGCCGAGTACCTTGACCGGTCCCCGTGCGTGGCGTCTGCCGTGCTGCTGCTTGCGATTGGCCGGCAGTTGCTGTTCCACGGCGAAGGTCATGCGCAGGTATGGCGTGAGCTTGTTCCATAGTTCGCCGGTGAGCACTTCCGGGTGGATCTGCGCGCCGACGATGTCGATGGCGGCCTGCGTGAACACGTGAGGCAGATCCGGCCACACAGCCACGCCATCCGCGTCACCCGGTGGAAGATTCGGCCTCTGCTGGCTTCCGGAGCCGGGCAGATCCGGATACCGCTCGTCGATCCATGCGCGGATCTTACGTGCCGTGTCCGGGGCGGGCACGAATTGCACGCGCAACGTTTTCGGCAGTGATTTGATCATGCCGACGATGAGCTCGTCCAGCAAGCCGGGCACATTCCACGAAAACTGTTCCGGCGTCAGTCGAGAGAGCGCCTTCAATGGAATGTGCACGGTTACGCCGTCGTTCGGATCATGCGGATCGTACACGTAGCTCAACCGCAGGTCGATGGGTGAGCCGTCCGTACCGAGCGTATGCCAATGGTCGGGGTAGTCGGACAACGATACCGAATCGGCATCGGCGAGACGTTCGACCTTCTCCGGATCGAAATCCAACAAGTCAGGCCGTTCGTCATGCTTCGTCTTCCACCATTTCGCCAAATCGGCGACGTTCGTGACGGTGTTGGGAATGATGGCGTTGTAGAAATCGAACAGATCCTCGTCACTGACCGTCTGCGCCATCTGACGGGTGCGGCTCGCGTCGTCGGCGGCCTCTTCGAGGATGTCGCGGTTCTTCGTGACGAAATCGTCGTAGGGGAAGCGCTGCTGGATGTCGCCCTCCACCAAACCCTGACGAATCAGGAAATCGCGGGCCTCCAACGGATTGATGCGGCCCCATTGCACGGTACGGTCCTGTACGATCGGCAGACCGTACAATAGCACCTTCGCACTCGCCACTGCGGAACCACGAGAACCCGACCAGTGCGGGTCGGCGTATGTGGTGCGCGTCAGCGATCCGGCCAGAGGTTCCGCCCACGCCGGATCGATTTCGGCGGAATAGCGAGCCCACAGGCGGCTTGTCTCCACTAGTTCGGTGCTCATCACCCATGGCGGGGTGCTTTTGGCTACTGCCGAAGCCGGGAACAGCGCGAACCGTGTGCCACGTGCGCCCTGATAGTCGTTCTTCGCCATCTTCTGCGCACGCTTCATGGCACGAGCGCGCGCAGTCCCCTTGAGTCCGGCAAAATCGGAGGCCTTCGGTTCGCGTACGATCTGCATACCCATCATGGACAGCAGGCCGGAAAGCATGGACGTGTGGATGCCCTGCGCATCCCACGAACAGCACAGCGCATGCGCCGCCTGCTGGTTCATCGGCAACTGGCGGATCCCCAAGTCCGGCCGGGATACCGGAATCGGCTCGCCGACCTTGAACCTGAACTCCTTGCACATCTCGCGCAGCTGCGTGACCAGATCCTTCCACTGGCGCATGCGCAGAAAACTCAGATACTCGGCTTTGCAGATACGACGCAACGCGGAATTGCTCGGATCGCCATCCGCCTGGAACACGCGGTCCCACAGATTCAACGCGGTCACAAAGTCGCTGGAGGCGTCCGCATAGCGGTTGTGGATGCGGTCGGCCTCCTCGCGGTTCTCATCCGGACGTTCGCGCGGATCCTGCAAACTCAGGAACGCGACCACCACCAGCACTGCGGCCAGTGTGTTCGGCGTGGTCGACTTCGCGGCCTCGATGATCATACGACCCAAACGCACGTCAATCGGAATGCGCGCCAGCTGGCGACCGGTATGCGTCAGCACCACCTCGCCATGCTTGCGGGCGATGGCCTTCAACTCGGTCAGTTCGTTGAAACCATCGGACACGGCCTTCATATCCGGCGGATCGATGAAACCGAACTCCGTCACATCCTGTGCGGTACGTGCCACACCCACCGACAGCATGTGCAGCACGACCGCGCCCAGCGACGTGCGTAGGATTTCCGGCTCCGTGAACTCCGGCCGGGTCTCGAAATCCTCACGCGAATACAGACGGATTGCGATACCGTCGGCGATACGACCGCAACGACCCGAACGCTGGTTCGCGCTCGCCTGGCTGATCGGCTCGATCGGCAGCCGCTGCACCTTCGCCGTCTTCGAATAGCGGGAGATGCGGGCCGTACCCGGGTCGACCACATAGCGGATGCCCGGTACGGTCAACGACGTTTCGGCCACATTCGTGGCGATTACGATGCGCTGGTGCTCGTGCGGTTCGAATACTTTGTGCTGCTCCTTGGAGGAAAGTCGCGCAAACAGCGGTACGATCTCGATTGCGTCGGGCCTGCGCATATCCGCCGCGCGTGGACCGTAATGGTGGCGGAGCGCGTTCTCGAACTCATGGATATCGCGCTCTCCGGAGGCGAATACGAGAATATCTCGGGCCCCGCGGTCATGGCTGGAATGGATCACCAGCTCCGCGCAGGCACATGCCACGGCGGTCGGCATGTCGATATTCACGTCGCGGCCCGAATCCTTTGCGTCCGGAGCGGCGGACAACGCCTCGTAATCGGAGTCGCCCGGCATCGCGCCGGTTTCGAAACCCGGCACGGAGCGCATCAGCGCAGGCGCGGTGCCAAGCGGCTCGTACACGATCTGCACGGGGTAGGTACGGCCCGACACCTCAATGACCGGTACCTTCGTATGCAGAGCATGCTCGAAATGCTCCTGGAACTTCACCGAATCGATCGTCGCCGACGTGATGATGAGCTTCAGATCGCGACGCTTCGGCAGCAACGCCGTCAGATAGCCGAGCAGAAAGTCGATGTTGAGACTGCGCTCATGCGCCTCATCGATCACGATCGTGTCGTACTGCATCAGCTTCGGATCACGTTGGATCTGCGCCAGCAGAATGCCGTCCGTCACCACGCGAAGACGCGTCTTCGGCGAACTCTCGTCGGTGAACCGCACCTGATAGCCGACTTCGTCGCCCAAACGCACACCCATTTCGGAGGCGATGCGCTCGGCCACGGTACGGGCGGCCAACCTGCGCGGCTGCGTATGCACGATCTGCCGTCCATGGGATCCACGGCCCAATTCCAACAGGATCTTCGGCAACTGCGTGGTCTTACCGGAACCCGTCTGACCGGAGACGATCACCACTTGACTCGACGTGACGGCTTCGGCAATATCGCCACGTGCCGCGGAAACCGGCAGTTGGGAAGGATATTCGAATTTCATGCCTTCATGACCTCGATGACGCGGAAGCCCTTGGCGCTCGCATACTTGCTCACTTCATATCCGTCGCCAAGTTGCGTGGCAAGCCACGGAATCAACGAATCGGAGCCCAGATTCTTCTGCACTACCAGATATGCGGCACCGCCCGTATTCAATCGCGGAAGCCACGCCATCAGCAGCTCGTGCAAGGCCTCCTTGCCAATGCGGATCGGTGGATTCGACCAGATCAGATCGAAGGTGAGGTCGTGCGGAATCTCGTCCGCCGTAACTGCATGAATGGTGCCGATGCCATTGATCTCGGCATTGCGCTTCGTCAACTCCAACGCACGTTCGTTCACGTCCAGCGCCCACACGTCGGCCTTCGGCGATTCGAGCGCCATCGTCAATGCGATTGGCCCCCAGCCGCAGCCCAAATCAAGGAATGTGCCCTCCTGCGCAGGCTCCGGCACCCTCTTCAACAGCACGGAAGTGCCAAGATCCAATCGATTGCCGGAAAACACGCCGTTGGAGACCTCCACATCCGCCGTATGGTCGCGAAGCATGATGTGCAGCCTTCTGCGTACGTCCTCCGACGTCGGTTCCGCAGCGAAGTACTGCTCCGCCTTGCCGCCATGTCCGCCCATATTCGTATTCGTCATGCCACTTCCCATCCGTTACATGCGGTCCCGAGGCCATGTCCGCCCTATCGCGAATGCCGTCGGTTCATGTCTCTACACAATGATGATAATAGGAGGCATCATAGTTTAACCGTGAGAGGTGCCATTGACCCAGGAGATCGAAATCGAGCAGAAAACGGACGAGCCCACCATGGGCGGCGTGCTCGCCGACCAGTCGGAAGTGCTGCTCGACACCGGCGACGGGGGGCGTTTCCACGAATCCCACGATGAACAATGGCAGGAGCGTGAATCCCGCAATGCGCTGAAGCATGTGGCGGGTCTCGGCGAGAAGCAGGACGTCACCGAAGTCGAATACCGTAAGGTACGACTCGAGCGCGTGGTGCTCGTCGGCGTATGGTCTTCCCGTGAAACCACCCAGGCCGCGGCCGAGGAATCATTGCGAGAGCTGGCCGCACTCGCCGAGACTGCGGGCGCCGTGGTGTGCGACGGGTTGCTTCAGCATCGTATCAAGCCGGACGCGGCCACCTATGTCGGTTCCGGTAAGGCACGCGAACTGGCGGGTATCGTGGCGCAGGAGGATGCCGACACCATCGTGGTGGATGACGATCTGCCGCCAAGCCAACGTCGAGCCCTCGAAGACGCCACCAAGGTGAAGGTGGTCGACCGTACCGCCGTGATTCTCGACATCTTCGCCCAACATGCCACCTCCCGTGAGGGCAAGGCGCAGGTTGAACTGGCTCAGCTTGAATACATGCTGCCGCGACTGCGTGGTTGGGGCGGATCGTTGTCCCGTCAGGCCGGAGGCCGTGCGGCGGGCGCCGATGCGGGCATCGGCTCGCGAGGTCCGGGCGAGACGAAAATCGAGATGGATCGTCGTGTGATCCGCAGTCGCATCGCCAAGCTGCGTCGTCAGATCGCCGAAATGGCCCCCGCACGTGAGGTCAAGCGTGGCTCCCGACGACGTTTCGGACTGCCGACGGTTGCCGTGGTCGGCTATACCAACGCCGGCAAATCATCGCTGACCAACCGCCTGACCGGTTCCGCCGAGCTGGTGGAGAACGCCTTGTTCGCCACGCTTGATACCGCGGTGCGTCGTGCGCGTGCGAAGGACGGTCGTCTGTACGCATACGTCGACACCGTCGGATTCGTGCGCCGTCTGCCCACGCAACTGATCGAAGCGTTCAAGTCCACGCTGGAGGAGGTCGCCGAAGCCGATCTGATCGTGCATGTGGTCGACGGTTCCCATCCCGACCCGTTCTCGCAGATAGATGCGGTGAACGACGTGCTCGCCGATATCGATGGCGTGGGAGCCATTCCGACCATAGTGGCGTTCAACAAATCAGATCTTATGGGTGAAGCGGTTCGTGAACGCATCGAGGCCCTGATGCCCGACGCGTACGTTGTTTCCGCATATTCGGGCGAGGGCGTGGACGAACTGCGCACCGGAATCGAATCCATGCTGCCGACCCCGAACGTGCATGTGGAGGCGTTGCTGCCATATTCCGCCGGATCGCTGGTGTCACGCGTCCGCGAATACGGCAAGGTGCTTGCCGTCGAATATCGCGACGACGGCATGATGCTCCGGGCGGAGGTCGATGACCATCTGGCGGCGCGGATAGTTGAACAGGCCATTGCCTGAATGCCTTTCGATGTATCCAGGGTGAGTGCCCGCCATGTTTGTGAGCGCTCACATCAAGTGTGGCGCAAATCACGTTTCAGCCATGTCAGGGCGTGCTACACAAGCCTGAAACGTCATGCTGTGTGGATACAGTAAAAGTGTTATTGAAGATGAAGCCCGTCACCAACGGGACATTCGTTGCCAAAGAGAGGTAAGCACATGGTGGATTCACCAATCAAGCCCACAAAGCTCGCTATCATCGGTGCCGGCGCAGTCGGCTCCACTCTCGCCTTCGCCGCCGCCCAGCGCGGTGTCGCCCGTGAGATCGTGCTCGAAGACATCGCCAAGGAACGTGTCGAGGCCGAAGTGCTCGACATGCAGCACGGCTCCAGCTTCTATCCGACCGTGTCCATCGCAGGCGGCGACGATCCGGAAATCTGCCGTGACGCGGACATGATCGTCATCACCGCAGGTCCGCGCCAGAAGCCGGGCCAGTCCCGTCTCGAGCTCGTCGGTGCCACCATCAACATCCTCAAGGCCATCATCCCGGGTCTCGTGAAGGTCGCCCCGAACGCCATCTTCATGCTCATCACCAACCCGGTCGACATCGCCACCCATGTCGCCCAGAAGATTTCCGGTCTGCCGAAGAACCAGGTCTTCGGTTCCGGCACCAACCTCGATTCCGCACGTCTGCGTTTCCTGATCGCCCAGCAGACCGGCGTCAACGTCAAGAACGTCCACGCATACATCGCCGGCGAACATGGTGATTCCGAAGTCCCGTTGTGGGCTTCCGCCACCATCGGCGGCGTTCCGATGTGCGACTGGACTCCGCTCCCGGGCCACGATCCGCTCGACGCTGACAAGCGCGAAGAAATCCATCAGGAAGTCAAGAACGCCGCCTACAAGATCATCAACGGCAAGGGCGCAACCAACTACGCCATCGGCATGTCCGGCGTCGACATCATCGAAGCCGTCATGCGCGACTCCAACCGCATTCTCCCCGTCTCTTCCATGCTCGAGGATTTCCACGGCATCTCCGATGTCTGCATGTCCGTCCCGACCCTGCTCAACCGCTCCGGCGTCAACACCGCCATCAACACCCCGGTGTCCGATCGCGAGCTCGCAGCCCTCAAGCGTTCCGCAGAGACGTTGAAGGAAACCGCCGCCCAGTTCGGCTTCTGATACCAAACGCGGTAACGGAGTGCCAGTTGCGCTGCTCGAAACTTGACGTACCTTCGTATGTCTTCGTTCCGGGCGTCGTACCGGCACACATGGTACCGCGTTCTGTATGTCTTGACATCAAGTTGCGAAATAGGTATTGTGCAACTTGAAAACAAAGGAAACCCCAGCCTTCGGGCTGGGGTTTCCGCGTTTGAGCACGAATGAAAATGGTATTGAGAAGCGATTTCAGTTCGTCTCTCGATGGAACCGAGCGATGGGAATGACACCATATGGCACATGATCATGCGCATGTACATGAAATGACGGCAAATGGGGGAGAGGAACACCAGAAACGACTCATGCTGTCGCTAGGGCTCACCGCAACGGTGTTCTTGGCGGAAGTCGTCAGCGCCGTCATCACCGGATCGCTTGCCCTGCTGGTGGATGCCGGTCATATGCTCACCGACATGTCGGTGTTGGTGGCCTCCACGATCACCGCGATGCTCATGCAACGGGAGCCTAACAGCAAACGAACCTGGGGATGGGCTCGACTTGAAGTGCTCACCGCCGCCGTTGGCGCGTTGATCCTGCTACTGGTCGGCATATATGCGTTGGTGGAGGCCGGCATGAGACTGTTCGGCGGCGCCGCCGATGAGATTTCGGATGTGCGGCTGCTGCTGTTCATGGGTGTTCTCGGCCTGGCGGCGAATGTCGGATCCATCTTCATTCTCGCCTCGCAGAGCGAAGACAACATGAACATGAAGGCCGCGTTCCTCGAAGTGATGAACGATGCCTTGGGCTCCGTGGCCGTAATCGTTTCGGCCATTGTGCTCATCTGCACCGGGTGGACGGGCTTCGACGCCGTAGCCGGCGGCATCATCGCGTTGATGATGATTCCACGTGCGCTTAAACTCCTAGGCAACGCGGCACGTGTGTTGCTGGAGGAGACCCCGAAGGGGCTGGATCTCGATGAGGTGCGCATGCATCTGGAGCAGGTTCCCCATGTGGTCGCCGTACATGACTTGCATGCCAGCACCGTGTCAACGGGCATGCCAATCCTCATGGCGCATGTAGTGGTGGAGCAAGGCCTCACCATGGAGGATTCGGCACGAATCCTTTCACAGCTTCAGGACTGCCTGCGGGAACATTTCCCTGTTTCGATACCCCATACCACCTTCCAGCTTGAACCGGAAGGATACAGTTCCGCAAGTCGTCCGCAGATGCACTCCTGATACGGCGGGTGAGTCGACTGCCGTATCAGGATGGTCGGGGATGATGGACTCAGATCTTACGAAGAACGGTGACGACTTTGCCCATGATTTCGGCATGTGTGCCGTCAATGGGTGAGTAGGCCGGATTGTGCGGGATAAGCCACACGTGGCCATGGTCTTTGCGGAAAGTCTTGACCGTGGCCTCGTCATCAAGCAGGGCGGCGACGATATCACCGTTTTCCGCAGTGTGCTGCTCACGCACCACCACAAAATCGCCGTCACAGATCGCGGCGTCGATCATGGAGTCGCCATGCACCTCCAACATGAACAGATTTCCGGTTCCGGTCAGCCGTTCGGGCAGACGCATGACATCGTCGATATGTTGTTCGGCGGTAATCGGCACGCCTGCGGCGATACGCCCCACCAGTGGCACATCGTGGGAGGCCATGATGGACTCGCTGGAATCCACGCCGGTGGGGAACGGAATGACTTCGGCGACCCCGTTGCCGGAGGCAGGCCCCTCGAGATCGACGACTTCGATGGCGCGTCCCTTGTTGGCGCTCATGCGGATAAAGCCTTTTTCCTCCAATACCTGCAGTTGGTGCTTGACCGAGGATGGACTTTTCAGACCTGCGGCCTCGCCGATCTCTCGAAACGAAGGGGCGAAACCACGCTGGGCAAGATGCGTTTTGATGGCGTCCAGCACCTTGCGCTGACGCTCGGTGAGCGCATTGGCATCAGGGTGCGATTCACCTTGTTTGGGAGTGAATGGGACGGTGCTCACGGTGTGCTCCTTTCGATCCAATCACCAGCATATCGCGAAACGCCGCGAAAATCAAACATCTGTTCGATGTGTGGTTGCGCTTTTCGAACGTATGTGCCATAATGTAGAACACATGTTCGATAGAACAAGTGTTCGAAAGGAGTGGCTGCGATGAACGGTATGCGGGATGCGTCGGCGACGGCTCGGGCGATGCATGCGGCGAATGGTTCGACAGTGTTCCATGCGAAGTCGCATAAGGGAACGAAGTCACATCGGGAATGGTGGAAATTCCTATCGGACCGTATCGTTACCGTGGCGTTGCTGGCCGGACTGATGTGGTGCCTATATGGGGTGATTCGTCCGGCCCGGGCGGAATCCGCAACCGGTGCGACTCCCGTGGTCGTGTACACGGTGCAGCCCGGGGATACGCTGTGGGACTATGCCTCGAGCATCACTCCAGCGGGCGACGACGTGAATGAAACCGTCGATACGCTTGTCCGGCTCAATAATCTTGATTCCGTATCTCTGCAGGCGGGGCAACGGTTGCTGGTTCCGAGTCAGAGTTCGTGAGGGGGTTTGGGCTAATTCAATGGTTCAGGCTATTGTGGAGACCATGCATTGCCCGTTTTGCCAGAACCCAGATACGAAGGTGGTCGATACCCGCATCAGCGAGGACGGTCACTCCATTCGCCGCAGGCGCGAATGCCCGAAATGCGCTAAACGTTTCACGACGGTGGAAACCACCATGCTGCTGGTGGTCAAGCGTTCCGGAAACGTCGAACAATTCGATCGCAACAAGGTAATTTCCGGCGTACGGAAAGCATGCCAGGGCCGTCCGATCAATGAAGACGACTTGAAAATGCTCGGACAACGCGTGGAGGAGGACCTGCGGTCACGAGGACTTGCACAAGTCAAGTCCGATGAGGTGGGCAAGGCCATTTTGAAGCCGTTGCGTGATCTGGATATGGTGGCCTACATGCGTTTCGCAAGCGTATACCAAAATTTTGAGAATCTTGAAGACTTCCAACATGCCATTGACGAACTCAAGGGCGATATGAAATAGGCGGAACTGGCGTCATACATGCAAAAGGGGTTCTTCAACCATAGGTTGAAGAACCCCTTTTGCATGCGTTTGCGCGAGGTGGAGGGCGTCAACTGATGACGCGCATGCGAATCGTACCCTCGATGGCAGCCAGCGCATCCAATGCGTTCTGATCCGGACGCTGCGCCACATCGGTGACCACATAGCCAAGCTCGCCTTCGGTGCCCAACGACTGTGCGGCGATGTTGATGTTGTCTTCGCCCAAAACACGATTCACGTGGGCGAGCACACCGGGAAGGTTGGCATGCAGGTGTGCGATGCGGCAAGTGCTGCGGATGTCGGACAGTGTGATCTGCGGCATGTTGACGGACAGCATCGTCGAACCCTTGAACCAATAATCCTCAAGCCGTTGCGCCACGAAGTGTCCGATCGATTTCTGGGCCTCCAGCGTGGATCCGCCAATATGCGGCGTCAGAATCATATTGTCCTCATCGGCCAACGGCGTGGTGAACGCATCGCCGGTCTTCTTGGGCTCGACGGGGAATACGTCCACGGCCGCGCCGGAAAGATGCCCGGAATCAAGATGCCGTTTCAGCGAGTCAAGGTCGGCGACGAAGCCGCGGGACAGGTTGATGAAAATTGCATCCTGCTTCATGTGGGCAAACTGGTCGTCACCGAAAAAGCCGATGTTCGACTTGCGCCCATCGACATGCAAGGTGACCACGTCGGACTGTTCCAGCAGTTCATTGAGCGTGCCGCAACGATGGGCATTGCCCATGGCGAGCTTCTCTTCGATGTCGTAGAACACCACACGCATACCGAGAGCCTCGGCGATGACGGAAAGCTGGGAGCCGATATTGCCATAACCGATGATGCCCAACGTCTTGCCGCGTACCTCATGTGAGCCGGATGCGGATTTGTCCCACATGCCATGCTTCATATGGTGGGTATGCGCCGGGATGCGACGCATCAGGCAGATGATGTCCCCGATGACCAGTTCCACCACTGAGCGGGTGTTCGAATATGGCGCATTGAATACGGCGATGCCGCGTTTGCCGGCATATCCGAGGTCGACCTGATTGGTGCCGATGCAGAAGCAGCCGACGGCGGTCAACGTCGGACGGGCGTCGATGACCTTGCGCGTCACGTTGGTCTTGGAACGGACACCAAGCAGATCCACTCCTTCAAGTGCTTCGATGAGCTCATCCTCGCTCAGCGCGCCCTTGAGGCACTCCACTTCGAAACCGTGCTCACGCAGCGATTGCGCGGCGTCGGGATGAATGTTTTCCAATAGCAATGCTTTAGGCATGGATACCACCTTATAGCGTGAGTAGTTTTTCGTCGTCGTTTGTCCGCACTATAAGCAGTCGTTGCGTGGGCCTGGTCATGGCGACATACAGATCGGAGGCCGCCACGATGCGTGAAGGGGCATCCTCTTCGATACGGCCGGGTTGCACCACCATGACCGCGTCATATTCCAGACCCTTGACGGTCCGTGTGGAGCATATCGTGACCTGTTCATCCCAGGAACTCTGCGAGCTCAGGCGCTCGAACTCCTTGGGAGCCAAGGTCTGACGCAGTTCCGCGTAGACCCTGGCCCGAAGGGAGGCAAGCAGGGCATCGGGAGCGATGATGGCCACACGGCCGGTACCATCCGCGCCGACATGGGCGCGCACCAGATCGATGGCCTGATGCGCCACTGCGTCGGCGAGCAGGCTTTCGTCGGTGAGCGTGAGGCGCCTGACGGAATCCGCAACGCCGCGTACGGCGTTGACGGTGGAGATGTACAGTCCTTCCGCCGAGGCGAAGTCGCAGGCCAGTTGCGAGACTTCCTTCGGATTGCGGTAGTTGATGGTCAGCTCGTTGAGCGACCAGTTATGCGGTCCGAACAGCGGGTCCATCATGCGTCGCCAGGAACGGGTACCGCCCAGGGCCGAAGTCTGGGCGACGTCTCCCACGATGGTGAAGGAGCGGGATGGACAGCGGCGGATCAGCATGCGCCAATCCATGGCGGTGAGCTCCTGCGCCTCATCGACGACGACATGCCCGTAGGTCCATTCACGGTCGGCTCCCGCGCGCTGGGCGGTGAGTTCCGCATCCATGCCGTTGATGTTGTCGACCAGCATTTGCGAAGTGATGATGCCCGATCCGATGCCGGCTTGGGCGAGCGTGTCTTGGGCGAACTGCTCTTCTTCGGCGCGTTTGGCGTCCAGTGCCTTTTGCCTGGCCACGGCCTTGGGGTCTGGGCCGAGCAGTTCCATGGCTTCATCGAGCAGAGGCACGTCGCTGATCGTGAAGGGCGATCCCTTGGGGCGGGTCAGCGTCCTGATGTCGCGTTCCTCGAGCCATGGTGCGAAGCGCCGCAGTTGATCGGGCTTGGCGAATAGCTGGTCCACCAGCCAGGTGCCGGTCATGGGCAGCCAGGCAAGGTTCAGGGTTTTTCGGAGCGCATCGTTCATACGAAGCTGCTGCATCACATCATTGAGCTCCGCCTGCTCGGGGGTGTAGTCGAGTTGTTCCACGTAACGGTTTCGCATGGCGATGAGCATGCTGTGCACGAAGGATTCGCGGGCCTTGTTATGCGGTTGGCGAGTTCTTTTGGCGTCGGTGATGGCCTGTTCCAAGTCGACGCGCAACATGGGACAGGTGAATCCGTTGATGCGGATCGTCGGTAGTTCGGACGGAATGCGTTCGCGTGCGGCCACGGCGTTGGCGATGGCCTTGGCCATGCGACGTTCGCCTTTGAGCTTGGCGGCTCGTGGATCGTCATGACCCGTGGCGATGACTCCCGGAATGAGATCGGCGATGGTGCGACTGACCACACCGGTCTCGCCCAGCGAGGGGAGTACCTGATCGATGTAATGCAGGAATGTCGAACTCGGGCCGATCACCAGCACGCCGGAACGTTCCAATGCGCGTCTGTGCGTGTACAGCAGGTAGGCGGCCCGGTGCAGGGCCACCGCGGTCTTGCCTGTGCCCGGGCCGCCCTGCACCACCACGGCCTGATTGAGATCCGCGCGGATGATGCGGTCCTGCTCCGCTTGGATGGTGGCCACGATATCGGTCATCTTACCGGTTCGTTTGGCGTTGAGCGAGGCCAGCAACGCGCCCTCGCCAGTCAATGTGCCGGCTGAAGAGGCCTGCCCGACCTGGTCGGAATGCACGTCGAGCACCTCATCCTCCACACCGACCACCTCACGGAAATTCAAGGTGATGTGACGACGCATGACGATGTCGCCATGGCTGGAAGGCGTCGCTTCGTAAAACGGGCGGGCCGCTTCGGCGCGCCAATCCGTCAGGATCGGCTCGTGACGTTCGTCGGACAGTCCCAAACGGCCGATATATCGATGTTCGCCCTTGGCGTTATCCAATCTGCCGAACACCAGTCGGTCCTCGACGGCGCGCAACTGGGTGAGGCGATCCTCATACATGGTGGCGAAGGAGTCCCGCTCGGTGCGTTGGGTCGGAGAGCCATGCGAACCGGCTGCGCGCACCGTATCCAGACGGGCGCGGACCTGTGCCCGAAGCGCGTCCAGACGGTCGTATGCGCGGCTGACTGCCTGCTGCTCCTCATGCAGCTGGGCGGAATAACTCGACATGTGGTGATCCCTTCGTGCAAAAACTCAGGCAATCAAATCTACTCCGAGGCTTCTACGAAAACGTGGGGACCGAAACGAATGACGATGAATGGCTGATGAATTCGGGCGGGGACGAATGAATCGAATTGCGGGGAAAAGACATCCGGGTGAGTGTAGTTTTTGTGTTTTGGTGGGGAATTGCGGTGATTCGTGGGGTAAAGTGGTGAATCAGCTGTGGGTGGAGTGTACCCAATGTCGAAAAAAGGAGGTGTGGCCATGGTTCACGACGCTGAATCCGAGCCCGCCTCGAACGATGCCTCCGCATCGATGCACGACATGATGGCCGATTTGCCTCCGCTGTTGCTGGGGACCTACACTCCCAAGATCGACGCCAAAGGACGCATGGCGTTACCTGCGAAATTCCGCAGCCAGCTCGGTCCGGGCATGGTGATGGCACGAGGGCAGGAACGCTGCGTCTATCTGCTGCCGCAGATGGAATTCCGTCGCATCGCCATGCAGATTCAGCGCACTTCGATGGGCAACAAGGCCGCGCGTGAGTACCTGCGTGTGTTCCTATCCGGCGCCGTCGATCAGGATCCGGACAAACAGGGCCGCGTTCTGGTGCCGCAAATGCTTCGCGATTACGCGAATCTCGGCAGCGACATCGTGGTGATCGGCGTGGGAACCCGAGCGGAGATTTGGAACAGGCAGGCATGGGAGGAATATCTGGCCGACAAGGAACAGGGATATTCCGATATTGCCGATGACGTATTACCGGCGGTGGAATTCTGATGACAGATGTGACGACGATTCATCAACCAGTACTGCTACGCGAATGCGTGGATTTGGTCGCACCGGCATTGGCGAAGCCGGGAGCGGTCGCAGTGGATTGCACGCTCGGCCTTGCGGGACATTCCACGGCGTTCCTCAAGGCGAGTCCCGAGGCTCGGCTGATCGGCATCGACCGGGATGTCGAGGCGTTGGCACTCGCCACCAGGCGCATGGAACAGGAAGGGCTGGCGGAACGTTTCATTCCGGTGCATGCCGCCTTCGACGAGTTCGCGCATGTGCTTGAAGATCGAAACATCGACGTGGTGGATGCGGTGTTCATGGATCTGGGCCTTTCCAGCCTGCAGATCGACGAGACGGAACGCGGATTCTCCTATTCCCATGACGCGCCGCTCGACATGCGCATGGACGTGACGCAACCACTGACCGCCAGGCAGGTCCTGTCCGAATATTCGTTCGCCGATCTGGTACGCATCTTCCGCACCTACGGCGAGGAGCGCTTTTCCAAGCAGATCGCACGGGAGATCGTGCGCAGACGTGAGACGGAACCGTTGACCACTTCGGGGCAGCTCAATCGGCTTGTCGACGAAGTGGTGCCGCAGGCCCATCGACCTGCCGGCAATCCAGCCAAGCGCGTGTTCCAAGCGTTGCGTATCGAAGTCAACGGCGAGCTGGACAAACTCGCCGGCACCCTGCCGCAGATCGCCAACCATCTTGCGGTCGGAGGCCGCTTGGTGGTGGAGTCGTACCACTCGTTGGAGGACAAGACGGTGAAAACCTTCATGGCCCAAGGGCTTAAGGCCGATGTTCCAGCGGATATGCCGGTGATTCCTCCCGATATGCAGCCATTCTTTAAGGAACTGACCCGAGGGGCCATCAAGGCCGACGAAACGGAGATTGCCATGAATCCGCGTTCGGCATCCGTCCGATTGAGGGCCGTGGAACTGATCAGACCGATTCCCGATCGATGGCGCAAACGCTTCGATCGGGGTAACGATTACCGCACCATGACAAGACAAGGAAGGAGGGGCTGATATGGAGGCACCACGTACCATCTCATCGAATGCAGCGCCTGCAGGTCGCAGGAACAAAAGCGAGATCGCGGGCACCACCCGTCCCGAATTGCACGTCATCAAGGGGAATCGTACGGATGAATCGCGCGTCAGGCGCGGTTTCGAACAACTCCTCACCTGGACGCGCACGCGCAGAACCCCGTTGCTACATCTGGTCGTCGCCGTGGTGTTCCTGGTGGTATGCCTGCTGGGATCATTGACATTGCGCACCCAGATGGTGCAGAACTCCTTTGAAGCCAATCAGATTGAAACGAACATCACGCGCCTCTCCCAAGACGTCGAAGACGACCAGGCCAAGCTCGACGAGCTTGAAGCATCCCTGCCGGACAAGGCGGAGCAGATGGGCATGGTGCCGCAGAAAGGGGCATTGACCATCGATCTCAACGGATACAAGGCGAGCGGGGACGACGCTCAGTGAAGTTCGTCAGACGCGTCTACGCGATATTCCACAGGAACCTGTTGACGAAGACCATGGCCATCGGCGTCATATTGGCGGTTTTGGCCTGCGCATGCCTGATCCAGCTGACCAATGTGCAATTGGTCAACGGCAAGGACATGGCACAGGCCGCCGCGCAAAGCCGCACCATCACGGTGACGCTGAAGGCTCGGCGTGGCAAGATCCTTGACACCAACGGGTCGATTCTGGCGCAGAGCGTGGAACGCTACACCATTATCGGAAATCCCGAGGAGGCGCAGGCCTTCATACCGACCACCTGCACGAAACAGACCGGTGACAACTGCCATCAGATCGATGGCAAACCGGTCGGCGCCACGGGTGCAGCCGCCGTGGCACGTCTGCTGGCGCCGGTGCTCGGCATGGACGCGACCGAACTCGGAGCCCAATTGTCGGGAACCGGCCAGTATGCCGTATTGAAAAAGGACGTGACGCCTGCGGTCAAGCGTAAGATCAGCAAACTGAATCTGGGCGGTATCGTCTATGCCGAACTGAGCAACGAGCGCATCTATTCCAACGGCACCCTGATGGGCGCGTTGCTGGGTGGGGTCAACGATGACGGCGAGGGTGTGGCCGGCATCGAACAGATGGAAAACAAGACGCTCACCGGCAAGGATGGCTACCAGGTCTACCAGCGGGGCAACAGCGGTGTCGAGATTCCGGGGACCATGACCGAATCCCAGGATGCCGTCAATGGTTCGGACATCACCCTCACCATCGACCATGACGTGCAGTGGTACGTCGAAAAGGTGCTCAAGGAGGGCCGGGAGAAATACCAGTCCGCTTGGGGAGTCGCCATGGTTCAGGACATCGAGACCGGCGATATCCTGGCGCTTGCCGACAGCGATGAGGTTCAGGCAGGCGGTGATCAGGCCAAGCTCGGTGTGTCGAGGGCCGTCAGCGAGACCTTTGAACCGGGGTCGATCGGCAAGGTGTTCGCCATGTCGGGCATGCTGCAGCTCGGGTTGCATCAGATGACCGATAAGTTCACCGTTCCCGACAACTACACGGTGGACGGTCAGACCTACAAGGATGCCACTACGCATGGCGCCGAGCATTGGACCCTCGCAGGCATTCTCGAACAATCATCCAACGTGGGCATGGTCATGGCCGGTGACAAGATGAGCAATGAGCAGCGCTACGAGTTCATCAGCAAATTCGGCATCGGTCAGGATACCGGTCTGGGTTTGCCCGGCGAGTCGTCCGGCGTGCTGCATCCGGCGAACGAATGGGATCAACGAACGCGCAACACGGTGCTGTTCGGCCAAGGCTATACGGTGAACGTCATGCAGATCACGAATGCCGTGGCGGTGATCGCAAACAAGGGAGTGAAGAAACCGCAGCGCATCATCAAGTCGGTTTCGGATGCCGAAGGGCATACACAGGAAAAGCAGGCGAAGGGGGAGGCCACCCGCGTGCTTGACGAACAAGTGGCGTCTCAGATGATGAACGCCATGGAATCCGCGGCCGATCACTACTCCTCGTTCGTGAAGGTCGACGGATATCGTATGGCGGCCAAGTCGGGTACGGCCGAAGTCGCCGGTTCCGACGGCAGGTTGTCGTCGATCATCAGCGATTATTCCGCGATCATTCCCGCCGATAATCCACGGTACGTGATTACAGTGGTGCTCAAGGACCCGCAGGGAAGCTTCGGCGGCCTGACCGCCGGCCCGCTGACCGCGGAAATCGGTGAATTCCTTATGCAGAAATATGAGGTGCCGGCCTCCAGTCCGCGCACTGATGCTATTGCAGTGAATTGGTGATTGGCGGCCGAAGAAAGGCAGGGAGACGTCAGCAATGAGCGCGGTAAGCGAATCCATGAACCGGCGAATGACTTTGGGGCATCTTGCCAGCCAATACGGTTTTGACCTTGACCCGTCATTCGCCTCCGAAGTGACGGTGACCTCGCTTGCGGACGATATCGACTCGATACGTCCCGGCGCGTTGTTCGTGCCGGGTGCCGATGTTGACGTTCGGCAGCTGGTGCAGGCGCAGCAACTGGGGGCATACGGCGCAATCGTGCCGCATGCGATGCGCGGTGAGATCCAAGATCTTCAGATTCCCCTGATCTACGCCGAACCGACGGCTCAGCAATTGGGCAAACTGGCCTGTGATATCGCGGGGGCGCCGTCCGATGTCCTGGCCGTATTCGCCATCATAGGCAGCGATAGGGAGTCGGTCGAGGCCGATGTGAAGGATCTCGCCGATTTCCTGCATATGCTCGGCAACCCCGTGGGCGTGATCAGCGCCGCCAACTCGCAATCCCTGGAACGATTCCTCGATTTGCACTATCCGTTGTCCATCTTGGATGTGCAGCGTACCTTGGCGGTATGCGCCGAAGACGGTGCCGCCGCAGTGATTCTCGCGTTGGACGAGCGGACGTTGCGTAAGCAGGCGTTGCAGTCGGTCAGCATCGACGTACTTGGTGTCGATGATGCCAGAGTCAGCGAAGCGCAACTGTCGCGGGACGTGGCGGGCTTCGGTGGTGCGATCGGCAAGCAGACGCATGTGGCCGCGCGTACGCAGGAGTCCGATCTGCTGGCATCGCAGGCCGCGATGGCATACGAGCAGGTCGATGGCAGGGCGTTGTCGCTGTCGATCGCCATGGTTCTGGCGGCCGGCGTACGTAAAGCGAACATCAAGAGCGCGCTACGCGTGTCAAGGGACCTGAACTGACCACAACCGAACGAAATCGGAACGAATAAGAGGAGACGAACCAGTGAACAGCAACCCGACCATGATGCCGATGGGCCTTGCCGAAATCGAGCAGGCCGTCCATGGACGGCTGGTGACAGCGGAGGGGATCTCGTCGAACGGGGCCATGGCGACCAGCGCATGCAGCGATTCCCGTCAGGTCCGTGAAGGCTCGGTGTTCGTGGCCATCGCCGGCGAGCGCGTGGACGGTCACGACTTCGTGTCGAAGGTCGGTGCACAGGGGGCCGTTGCAGCGTTGGTCGATCATGAGGTGGCCGATGCGGGCGTGCCGCAGATTGTGGTTGACGATACGGTTCGCGCGCTGGGTGAGTTGGCTAAGCATAATCTGGAACGCCGTCGTGCGATAGGTTCGCCGTTTACCGTGATCGGCATCACCGGTTCCGTGGGCAAGACCACCACTAAGGATCTGATGGCATCGTTGCTGTCGGCCATGGGTGAGACGGTGGCTCCGGTCGGTTCGTTCAACAATGAGATCGGTTTGCCGTTGACTGCGTTGAAGGTCAATGCGGGCACGCGTTTTCTCGTGGCGGAGATGGGTGCCAACCACGTGGGCGAGATTGCCAATCTTACGAGTCTGGTGCCTCCGGACATTGCCGTGGTGCTGAAGGTCGGCGTGGCGCATCTGGGGGAATTCGGCTCGGCGGAGCGCATTGCGCAGGCGAAATCCGAAATCGTCAAGGGCTTGGTGCCGGGCGGCGTGACCGTTTTGAATGCCAATGACGAGCATGTCGCGGCCATGAGTGGCATCGCTCCGGGTGAGGTGCTGTGGTTCGGTCTGCCGCAGCGGCGGACTCCCGATCGCATGGTCGCCGCCGAGAACGTACGTTGTGATGAGCTTGATCACCCGTCTTTCGAACTCAGGGATGCCGAGGGCGAGTGTGCCAAGGTCAATCTGGGGATTTGCGGAATGCATAATGTGATGAATGCTCTTGCCGCCGCCACCGTGGTGCATAGGCTGGGTATGCCTCTGGACAGGATCGCCGCTGGATTGGCGGATGTCAAGCGCATCAGCCCGCACCGCATGGCCGTGTCCGCCATTGTCAAGCCGGAGGCGAGGTTTACGCTGATCGATGACTCCTTCAACGCCAATCCTGATTCCATGAAAGCCGGCTTGGATGGTCTGATTCGCTGGCATGCCAACGATGAGCGACAGCCGTTCCGCATTGCGGTGCTGGGTGCCATGCTTGAGCTCGGTCCCGATGAGCGTGCGTTGCACGAGCAGGTGGGATCATATGCCGTGCAGGGCGGCGTCAACGCGCTGATCGCCGTCGGCAGCCGTGGTGACGATGCGCTTGACGCCTTGGCCGAAGCCATGGCGCAGGGTGGAAAGCAGGTCGGTGATGTGCGTTGTGCGGTGGATTGGGCCCATGACATCGATCAGGCGGACGCACTGGTGTCCCGGCTGGCGACCGAGCATGCGGGTACAGTGGTGTTGCTCAAGGGATCTCACGCCTCGGGGCTGAGCGCTCTGGCGGAACGTTGGCAGCCATTCGCCGCGGAATAGAACGATATGCAGAAACTGGTATTAGCCATCGGCTACTTGACTGGAACGGAGAGCATCAGGTGATTTCGCTCATCATTGGAATCTTGGTGTCACTGGTCGTGACGATTGTGGGCACCCCGCTGCTGATACGCCTAGTGCATAAGCTCAATTACGGACAGTACATTCGTCAGGACGGACCGCAGTCGCATCTGGTCAAGCGCGGCACGCCGACATTGGGCGGTGTGGTCATCAACCTGGCCATCGTGTTGGGATGGGGCGCGTCGGCATTGTACCGCTTCCTTCATCAGAACGAGATGCCGTCCTGGTCGGCGGTGTTGGTGCTGTTCGCCATGCTGTCGATGGGCATGCTCGGATTCATCGATGACTTCGCCAAGGTGAGTAAGCAGCAGAGCGAGGGCCTGACCGTGCGGGGCAAGTTCATCGGCCAGTTCATTCTTGCCACCGTCTACGCGGTGCTTGCGCTGATTCTGCCCACCAAGTCCGGCTTCCCGAGCGCGCAGGCGGGCGTCAGCTTCATCGAAAGCCCGTTTTTCAGCTTTGAGTTCGCCGGTCGTGTGGTGGCCATCGTGCTGTTCGTGATTTGGGTGAACTTCCTCATGACCGCATGGACGAACGCCGTCAATCTGACGGATGGTCTGGACGGTCTGGCCGCCGGCTCGTCGATGATCGCCTTCGTCGGTTACGCGGTCGTGGCCTTCTGGGAGTTCTACCATCTGAAGGGTTCCGGGCATGAAGGCTTCACCTATGCGGTTTCCGATCCGCTTGACCTGACCATCATCGCCTCCTGCGCGGCCGTGGCCTGTCTCGGCTTCCTGTGGTACAACTCGAATCCCGCGTCCATCTTCATGGGCGATACCGGATCCCTGGCCCTCGGCGGTTTGTTCGCGGCCTTGTCCGTCGCCACGCATACCGAGGTCCTTGCCGTCGTCATGGGCGGTCTGTTCGTGCTTGAGGCCATGTCCGACGTCATTCAGGTCGGATACTTCAAGATGACGCATAAGCGTGTATTCAAGATGGCGCCGATTCATCACCATTTCGAGTTGAAGGGGTGGCCGGAAGTCAAGGTCGTGGTCCGTTTCTGGATGATCGAGTTGCTGTTCGTACTCATCGCGCTGGTGCTGTTCTACGGCGACTGGGTCACGCGCTCCGGTCTATGGCTGAGCTGAGACGTCTTTAGGGAATAGCAGATGGCATACGTCGATACGGCATGTGCCATGTTGGAAAATGGATAAGGGTGGTTGACATGGATGTGAACGGTAAGACCGTGATCGTGGCGGGTCTGGGTATTTCGGGCCGAAGCATGATGCAGGTACTGAAGCCAAGGGCTGGCAAGGTCATCGGCGTGGATGAAAAGCAGCCCGATGCCGACCTGCACTCCTTCGACCAGATCGATTGGGACGACGTGGATCTGGTGATGACCTCTCCGGTGTTCAATCCACGTACGCCGTTCATCCTTGAGGCGCAGCGCCGTGGCATCCCCGTGATGAGCGAGGTGGAGCTGGCATGGCAACTGCGTGTGAACGCCGATTCCACCGGCGAACCTGCACGTTGGATCGGCATCACCGGAACCAATGGCAAGACCTCCACCACGGAAATGACCTCCGAGATGCTTACCGCCTGCGGACTCACCGCACCGGCCGTCGGTAACATCGGCAAGGCGGTCTCACATGCCGCGGTCGATCCCGCCAATGACGTGCTATGCGTTGAATTGAGCTCCTTCCAACTGCATTTCACGGATTCGCTCGCATTGGATGGTGCGGCCATCACCAACATCGCCGATGATCATCTTGACTGGCATGGAGGCATTGACAACTACGCGGCCGATAAGGCGAAGGTGTTCCATCGTGCCAGCAAGGCACTGGTCTACAATGCCGACGACATTCGTGTCACCGAATTGGCCGAACGGGCCGAAACGGCGGAGGGTTGCCGCCGTATCGGATTTACGTTGCATAAGCCGGAGGCGGGCCAGATCGGCATCGTCGACGGTTGGATCGTCGATATGAGCGGCGTTGCCGGCGGCGAACCGGATCAGCCCGTGAAAGTGGCCAAAATCGCCGACTTCACGCATCTGACCGAGCCGGATGGCACGGTATATCCGCATCTGCTTGCGGACGCGCTGACCGCGCTGGCGCTGGCATTGGGATTGGGCGTCGACAAAGGCACGGCCATCGCCGCGTTGCAGCGGTTCACGCCGGGTGGCCATCGGATTCAGACCGTCGCCACGGCCCACGAGTCCGATGGCGGCATCATTCGTTTCGTCGATGATTCCAAAGCTACGAATGCGCATGCGGCCAAGGCCTCGCTGAACAGTTTCGCCGACAAGTCCGTGGTGTGGATCGCCGGTGGTCTTGCCAAGGGAAGCCGTTTCGAACGGCTTGTAGCCGATCAGGCGCACACCATCAAGGCGGCCGTCATCATCGGCGAGGACCAGCAGCCGATGCTTGACGCCTTCAAGGCCAGCGCCCCGCAGATTCCATTGACCGTCATCGATCCGGCGGATAAGTCCACCGTCATGGCCAGGGCCGTGAACGCGGCCGGCGCATATGCCGAATCGGGCGATGTGGTGCTTATGGCTCCGGCTTGCGCATCCATGGACCAGTTCGTATCGTATGCCGATCGCGGTAACCAGTTCGCAGACGAGGCACGACGATGGGTGAGCGAGCATGGCGAAGCCTAAAGCGAGCCGTATCGTATCATCATCGGCGACCGATGCCGTTGCCCGAACCGCACGATCCACATCCCGCAATGAGGATAAGACGGCGCGACGGCCTGAGGATTTTCACGCATTCGTCGGGGTGCGGAGCCTGTTCAACCCTCTATGGTGTTTCCATGGATTCCGGCTGTCGGTGATCATCCTCACGTTGTTCGGCGTGATCATGGTGTTCTCGAGTTCGTCGGTGAACATGATTGCCAACGGCTTGTCACCGTGGGCTCAGGCCCTGAAGCAGGGCGGATTCTGCGTGGTCGGGTTTGCCGTCGCCCTGCTGACGATGATGGTTCCCGCCTCGGTGTATCGCAAGATCAGCTTCATCATGCTGTGCGGGGCGATGATGTTGCAGGCGTTGACGCTCACCCCGCTCGGCGTGGAGGTCAACGGCAACAAGGGTTGGATCGGCATCAAGAACGTGTTCACCATACAGCCTGCGGAAATCGTCAAGCTGGCATTATGCGTCTGGATGCCCTGCGAGCTGATCCGCGCACGTAAACGGCTTCGCAAGGAGGGTTTCCTCAAGGCGTATGGGAAGCTGGGCCTAGGATATCTGTTGAGCTTGGGGCTGGTAATGTCCGGCAAGGATCTCGGCACCTGCATGATTTTGCTTGCCATCGGTGCGGTCGCATTGATTCTCGGGGATTTTCCCGGCAAATGGCTGGCCTTGATCGGCGCCTCGGGCGTGCTGCTCGTCGGCGGACTCGTGTTGAGCAGTCCGAACCGAATGGGGCGCATCCTGGCTACATACCAGACGTGTTCGGCCTCCGACCTGCAAGGCGTGTGCTATCAGGCGGTGCATGGCAAATATGCCATCGCATCGGGCGGTCTTCTCGGGGTGGGCATCGGCAATTCCGGAGAGAAATGGGGTTATCTGCCCGAGGCGCACAACGATTTTATTTTCGCCATCATCGGTGAGGAGACAGGGTTCATCGGGGCTTCGATAGTCATACTCCTGTTCGTGGTGCTCGGCTGGTGCATGCTTGTGGTGGCACTGCAGGCACGGAACCGGTACGTGACGATGGTGCTGGCATGCATCACCGTGTGGATCGTAGGGCAGGCCATCGTCAACATCGGTGTCGTGATCGGTCTGTTCCCCGTCATGGGCGTGCCCATGCCGTTCGTCTCGGCGGGTGGTTCGTCGCTGATCATGTGTCTGGGTGCCGCGGGCATTGCCGTCAGCATGATGAAGGAACAGCCGCAGATCAAGGCGGAGACGGCCAAGGCCTGAACGGCAAAACGTAGATACTGTAATCATCTGCATGTCGATGGGTGAGCCGTGCTGTCAAGCGCCGTGCCGTGGGCTAAGCTCATACACTATGAGCACTCGGAAGCATATCGTTCTGGCTGGCGGCGGCACCGCCGGCCATGTCAATCCACTTCTCGCCGTGGCCCAGGTGATTCGTTCCCTGGAACCTGATGCGGATATCGCGGTCGTGGGCACTGCAGTCGGACTTGAGCATAATCTGGTGCCGCAGGCCGGTTTCCAGCTGGAAACGATCGAGAAAGTGCCGTTTCCGCGCAAGCCCAATATGGCCGCATTGAAATTCCCCGCCCAGTGGAGGCGTGAGACCGCAAAGGT
The DNA here is from genome assembly GCF_001042595.1 of Bifidobacterium dentium JCM 1195 = DSM 20436. NCBI lineage: Bacteria > Bacillati > Actinomycetota > Actinomycetes > Bifidobacteriales > Bifidobacteriaceae > Bifidobacterium > Bifidobacterium dentium. The sequence goes on along the minus strand of NZ_AP012326.1, from coordinate 1,723,902 downwards.
GCGTGACATCCTCACCCGTCATGAAGCCCAGGTCGTGGTGGGATTCGGCGGCTACACATCGGCTCCGGTATATGCCGCCGCACACAGCATGGGCATTCCGATCGCCATGCACGAGCAGAATGCGCGTGCCGGTATGGCCAACAGACTGGGCGCACGGTGGGCCGATATGATCGGTTCCGCTTACGCGGATACCGGTCTGAAGCCCCGCAGGGGCGTGTCCGTCGAGCGTGTGGGACTGCCGTTGCGTCCGGCCATCGCACGGCTCGCTTCAGATCTTGGACATGATCGTGTCGCAGTCAGGCGTGAGGCGGCCGCACAGCTTGGCATCGATCCGGAACGTCCGCTGGTCGTGGTGACCGGCGGCTCCTTGGGTGCGGTGAACGTGAATCGTGCGGTGGCCGGTTCGGCCAAGGAGCTACTGCGGCATGCGCAGGTGATTCACCTGACCGGAAAAGGCAAAAGCGAAGAAGTGCGCTCCCTGGTATCGGTGAACGCGGGGGAGCATGTGCTTGGCGAGCTTGGAGCCGATCATGTTGGCGAGGGTGACTATCGTGTCGCCGAGTATCTGGAACGGATCGATCTGGCGTTTGCCTGCGCTGATCTGGTTATCTGCCGTTCCGGTGCGGGCACCGTTTCGGAATTGACGGCTTTGGGTCTGCCTGCCATCTATGTGCCGCTGCCGATTGGCAATGGTGAGCAACGCTTCAACGCGCAGCCGGTGGTGGATGCGCATGGGGGACTGATGGTCGCCGATGGTGAATTCAACGTGGATTGGGTCAGGCGTCATGTGCCGCAACTGCTCGCCGATTCCGAAACGCTTGCCGAATATGGTCGCAACGCTTGGAACTATGGCATTCGTGATGCGGCCGAGGTCATGGCCGAGCGGGTGCTGGCGCTCATCGGGCGGCAAACGGCGTGACCGGCCAACCGGACGAGGGCATGTTGGCCTGAGGTCCGACCATAATGGAATGAGCTTGAAAACATGCATAAGAGGAGCAGTCGTGTCTGACAACCAGCGTGATGCCGGTACCATTATTCTTGATCCAACCCATGCGTCCTTCGGCCCCGGAGAGGGCGTGGATGATCTTGGGAAAACCCACTTCATCGGCATCGGCGGAGCCGGTATGAGCGTGCTTGCCGAGATGCTGCATGAGCAGGGCGTGCACGTGGACGGCTCCGACCGCGAGCCGAGCGCCAAAACCGAGCGACTGCAAGGGCTTGGCATTGCCGTGGAATTCGGGCAGCGGGCCGAAAACGTCGAGGGTGCGCGCACGGTGGTGTTTTCCAGCGCCATCAAGCCCGATAATCCGGAGATCGTGGCGGCCTACGAGGCCGGCGAACGCATCGTGCACCGCAGCGACATCCTTGCGTTGCTCATGCAGTCGAAGCGCGCCGTGACCGTTGCGGGCGCCCACGGAAAGACGACCACCAGTTCCATGCTCGCCCACATCCTCGTCAACGCAGGCGAAGGCGAGTTGGCGGATCCGAGCTATGCCATCGGCGGTTCCATTCAGGGCAAGGATGGTGCGACCCTCGACGGTGGCCATGCCGGTAAAGGCAGCGTGCTCGTAGCGGAAGCCGACGAATCCGATGGCAGCTTCGCCAAATACCATCCTGAAATCGCCATCATCACCAATGCGGAGGCCGATCATCTCGACCATTACGGCACGGAGGCCAAGTATCGTGCGGCGTTCGTGGAACATGCGGGGTGTGCGGGCAAGGCCGTGATCATGTGCGGCGACGATGATGGCGCATTGGCTGTACTGCGTGCGCTCAAGACGGAGGTGGCACGGCATGTCGTGGTGTATTCCACTCAGCCATCCGAGGATCTCGGCGATCTGAACGGCGCCGCTCACGTACGTATCGAATCGGAGAGCGAAAGCACGCAAAGCGGTGCCGAGCATTTCATCCTGCACCTGCCGGCCGGACTGGTCGATGTCGAGGAACGCCGCGTTCCGGTCACCCTCACCGTTCCCGGCATTCATAATGCAAGGAACGCCACGGCGGCCCTGCTTGCTGCGGTGATGCTTGGCGTCGACGTGGAGCGTGCCGCAGCCGCGGCGACGTCATTCCTGGGCGCCGCACGGCGTTTCCAGATTCGAGGCAGCGTCAACCAAGTGACCGTCATCGACGATTACGCACATCATCCTACCGAGATCGCGGCGTTGTTGGATGCCGCCCGCCGTCGCTATCCGGAAGCCGGAATCCATGTGATCTTCCAGCCGCATCTGTTCTCTCGTACCATGTTTTTCGCCCGTGAATTCGCCGAGGCGTTGGCCAAGGCCGATGATGTGATCGTCACCGGCATCTTCCCGGCTCGTGAAAAGCAGGAGGATTTCCCGACCGTCAGCCCCGACACGATCGTCAACGAGGCCGTGAAGCTTGAACATGAGCCCGCCGATGATTGGATCCGCGGCGTCGACGACATGCGCACCGCAGCCCAGATGATGGTGATGCGTGCCCATCATGGTGATGTCATCTTCACCGTCGGCGCAGGAGACATCACGCAGATGGATCCGGTGATTCTGCATGCTTTGGAAGCTCACCGTTGGGATTGCGCACGCTGATGGCGCGCCGGGTCATCAGTTCGGGCAAGGAATCGGACTCCAGCCAACAACATCAGGGGCGCTCCGTGCAGGGGCGCTCCGTCTCGAGCGATGGTTCACGTTGCGAATCCGGAGGATTCGTGGACGCCCGTACGCTGCGCAGCGAGGATCTGGTCGCCAAGACGCTTGAGGAGACCTCCGGCGCGCTGGGTGTGATCACGCGACCGAAAGTCGTCGATTTCAGTGCGCGGTTGAAGGAACGGCGCAAGGCCAACACCCGAATGATCGTCATGCGTGTGGCCGCTTTCGTCGGTGCGGTTGCGGCTATCGTCGCACTGGTCTGGTTGCTGTTCTTCTCATCCGTATTCAGATTGGAATCCTCCGGCATCAGTGTCGTTGGCGCCAACGAATGGGTGAGTCAGGAGCAGGTGCTGTCGATCGCCCGTCAGCAGGCCGGCAAATCTCTGCTACTCGTGTCCGGCGGCGATGTCGAAACAACGATCAAGGACATTCCCGGCGTCACTTCGGCAAAGGCGATCAAGCATCTGCCGAATTCCCTGGAAGTGACCATCAAGGCACAGAAGCCCGCAGCCATGCTGAAAACCTCCGAAGGCACCATGACGGCCGTCGATAGCCGAGGACGTGTGCTCAATTCCGTCAGCGGGGCGTCCGTCGAGGGGATTCCGGTCATCGAAGTGACCGACGTCAATGAAAGCCTGCAAAATCGTTCCATCAAGGAAGCGTTGCAAATCCTAAGCTCTCTACCGGATTCGATGCGCAACTCCATCACCAAGGTCACCGCGGAAACGCAGGATTCCATCACGACCGAACTCAATGATGGAGACAAGGTGATTGTGTGGGGTGACTCTTCGCAGCTCAAGCTCAAAAAGGCGGTCGTCGACAAGATCATCAATGATCCCAACGTAATCGGAGACAAGCATAACGTTGATGTGTCCGCGCCCTTGCGACCCATCATCAAATAGTTTCCGGCTCGGTCCTCAAACAAGAGATCCCCTCGATTCCGTATGGAGTCGAGGGGATCTCTCGGTTAGGAGGATGGAAGGAGAAGCATCGGGATGTCAGGCGTTCGGATTGGCCTTGAGCGCCGGCGCTACGGAAACGGCGGGATCGAGACGCGGAATCAGCGTGCACTGCGTGGCATGATACAGGTCGGACTTGCCCGGCCACACGGTGCCGATGACCTGATTGTCCTTGTTCAGCTGATGGAACCAGGAGCCGTTCTCATGGTCGATCAGATACTCGTCGATGTACTGCCAGAAGGTTGCGTACCAATCCTTGTACACCTGCTTGCCGGTGACGGTGGCCAGGGTAGCGGAGGTGTTCACGGATTCGGCGAGCGTCCAATGCATGCGGTCGGTGACGACCGGCTTGCCGTTCCAGTCGGTGGTGTAGGCCAGACCGATGGTGCCCTCGGCGTTCCACGCGTCGGCCAGAGCCTGGGCGAACAGGTTTTCGGCGGCTTCGATGAGCTGTTGCTTGCCTTCTTCGGAACGGGTCTTGGAACTCAGCGCGTACTGGGTGATCAGACGGGCCCATTCGATGCCGTGGCCCGGAGTGGCGCCATACGGCTTGAACTGGTCGTCCGGCTTGTCGTGGTTGCATTCGAGATCCGGCTGCCAGTCGGCGGTGAAGTGTTCCGGGATGCGCCAGTCGTTTTCGCGGGCCCAACCGACCACATGGTCGATGATGCGACCTGCGCGTTCACGGTACTCCTCGTTGCCGGTCACGTCGGCGACGGCGAGGAAGGCCTCGGTGGTATGCATGTTGGCGTTGATGCCGCGATACGGGTCGAGCTCGGTGAATTCGGTGTTCCACGTGTCGACGGCAAGGCCGATTTCATCATCCCAGAAATGCCTGTCGTAGGTTTCGAGGGCTTCGTCGAGCAATTCGTCGGCACTTGGGCGGCCGATGAGCTTGGCTGAAGTGGCGGCGAGGATCACGAAGGCGTGGGCGTAGCAGACCTTGCCGGCTTCGTGAGTGGAGCCGTCGGCGGAGATGGACGGATACCAGCCGCCGTGTTCGTCATCGTGCAGCGGGCCACGCAGGCCGGCGATCGCCTTGTCGACGAGTTCGGCCGCGCCAGGTTCGCCATGAAGGAAGCCGAGGGAATAGACGTGAGCCATACGGCAGGTGATCCACGTGTGGATGCTCTGGGTCAGATCCGGCTTGCCGGTGTCATCCAGCCAGTAGGAGCCGCCCCGTGGTGCGGGGAAATGATGGCCGAAATGCAGGAGTTCATTGGTTTCCGCCTCGAGCAGGTCATGGTTTTCCTTCGAGCCGAACACATAGGCTTCGGGGGAGTATGCGCAGGTCATCGATCAAGTCCTTCCTTGGTATCGTCTGCAATGACGTGATAACTGAGTTGATGTATTAACTATGTTAATCACTTAAGCGGTTAATGCAAATCGGATCAATGGTGTGTCGCGATACGTTCGGAGTAGCCTGTAGCGAAGGGGTGATATACCCCTCAACCACTGGCGATTGACACCCCTGCGGAACTGCCGTATTCGTAAGGAATGGCGGTATTGAGAACAGGTGCGGGAGAGAAAGGATTTTTCCGGATGAGGAAACTTTTTGGAGGCCTCAAGATGGGTTGGCTTGCCGTGATATTGTTCGCGGTCGTTGCGGGCGCCTACACCGGCATCGTCGGATCCATCCCGGCCGCGGAGGGAACATCGTTCAAGGACATCGCGATTTCCTACGAATGGTGGGTCATCTTCGCGGTCGTCATCGCGTCCAACTGCACGAAAAGCTGGGAGTCGGCGCTCAAAATCTTCGTTTTCTTTCTTATCAGCCAGCCACTCTGCTTCATCGTCGAGGTGGTGTTCGGCCTTTCCGTTGACCAAGCGTTGTACTACTACTGCTCCATCTGGGGTCCGGCCACGCTCCTTACGTTGCCCGGCGGATTCATCGCCTACTACATCAACAGGCAAAACGTGTTCGGCAGTGTGATCCTGGGTTTGGGCAACTCCATTCAGGCGTTTCTTGGAATCACCTACATAATCCAGATGCTTGGAAACCCTCCGTATCATCTGCTCAGCGCCATCGTCTGCTTCGCCTCCATCCTCATCATGACCTTCCAGATCCAGAAGGACAATGGAAACCGAGTGATATCGCTCCTGGTACCTGTTGTGGTTGCGGTAGCCGCCCTTGTGCTCATACGGATGACCGGACGCGTCATCGTCTAGGATTACGGGATGGGGCACGTCGGCGTGGGCTGGTGATTGAATGTTGTGCCCACGCTTTGCCCACGTTTTACTATGAAGTGCCGTAAATCGTAGTGATTTACGATGAATCATACAAGCTGACAAATACGTGGAAACCGTTGGGAATACAAAGAAAGCCGCCATTTCCGGCGGCTTTCGAATGGTGGAGCTGCGGGGAATCGAACCCCGGTCCGATAACCGAACCCTCAGTCTTCTACGTGCGTAGTCTGCTGGCCATGCGGCGGTTTTTCTGCCCCCATCGATATCGCAGACAACTGATGGCGAGCATATTCGCAGTTAAAGTCCCTCACCGGCCCTGTGACTCAGCCGATGAAGCAAGTCTTCTCAACGACGCTCAGCATCCTCCCAAAGACGAGAAGGAGTGAACGGAGCAGCTGCTCACTGGTTAATCCTGGCGCGAAGCTCAGGCAGCGAGAGCGAACTCAGTGCGGTTAGATTTAGCACTTATTCTTGTGTAGGGGTCATCCACGAGCGGACCCTACGTTCTCGGCACGCTTCCCTGCGACGAACAGGTCACCGTCGAAACCGATCAGCCCCAATCTTGAGTTATCAAGCATTCCGACTTTGCAGTCGGACATTTCAAGATATCATAAGTCTGCTGGGAATTGCAAGTTTTCTTCGAGCGATTCCCGACAATCGCCCTGAACGTCGATATCCGACGTCTTGGCTCATGTGTTGATGCGGATGCCGAAGAAGTCCATGACCAGCTCACAGAACATCATGTTCGCCCAACTGAACCATGGTCTGGTGTACTGCGTCGGATCACTCACGTCGAAGCTTTCGTGCATGAGATGCGTGCCGGCGTCCGCCGCGACAAGCTGATCGAGGAGACGTTCCTTCTCAGCCCTGTCGTTGCTGGTCAGGCCTTGCATGGCCATGGCGATTGGCCAGACATACCCGGTTGGCGTATGCGGGGAACCGATGGCGCGGGCGAAGGGTCCTTCGAAATAGTAGGGATTCTCGGAGCTGAGCAAGGTGCGGCGGGTTGCCAGATACAACGGGTCGTCGGCATCGCAGAATCCCAGGTATGGGGCCGAGATGAGATTGGGTACGTTGCTGTCGTCCATGAGCAGGGCGTTGCCCAGGCCATCCGTCTCGTAGGCGTAGATCCGTTCTCCCGCCGCGTTGCGTATGGTGGCATGTTGCGCGATGCCGTCGGAGATGTCGTGCTGCAGTTTGCCTGCGCGGCGTACGATTTCGGCATCATCGAGCACGTCGGTGAAGATCTGCCGAAGATGGCCCATGGCCACGACCGCGAACATGTTGGACGGCACGAGGTACGGATAGATGCAGGCGTCGTCGCTGGGACGGAATCCGGACCAGGTCATACCAGTGACGGCAAACGGTCCGCCGAGGCCTTCGTTCGGCACGGAATCACGCGGGTCATCGTTCGGGCGGAAGAACCGGTACCGAGACTCGGCGTGATTCTGTTCGGTCTCGAAGGTGTCAAGGATGCGACGCACGCCGGAGACGAACGATTCGTCGAAATGCGAGGTCAGTCCGGTATTGCGATACAGCAGCCATGCGAGTTGGATGGGGTAGCATAGCGAATCCACTTCGTATTTGCGTTCCCATAGCCAAGGTCCGAACGAATCGGTCCGATCGTCAGGATCCCAAGTGGCTCCGCTTGGCGTCTCGTTGAATGCGTTGGCGTACGGGTCGATGTTGATGAACCGGAACTGCTGGCGGACGAGCCCCGCGATGAGATCGGCCATGTCCGGATCGTCTTGGGCGATGACGAGATAGGGGCGGAACTGTGCGGAGGAATCACGCAGCCACATGGCCGGGATGTCGCCAGTCAGAAGGAACGTGGTGCCATCGTCATGCCGACGCACGGTGGTGGTCAGCGTGTTGGCGAAGCAGGTGTTGAAATTCTCGGCCCAGTCCGCATGTTCCGTACCGCACAGTTCGGTGATGCGTTGCATGAAGATGGAGACGGATTGGGGTATGGCATTGGTGGTCGGTGGCATGGCAACTTCTTCGTTGAATACGTAAATCGATTGACGTGCATTCATCATAGCAGGTGTCGCAATACAACAAGGTCCACGACATCGTTCGATGACCGTGGACCTGTGGATGATGATGAGACCGGGAAAGGATTACTTGGCCGCCGCGGCGAGATAGTCCGGAACGCCTTCTGCCGGATAGGTAGGCCAGCCGCCTTCCTTGGTGCACACATAGGCGGAGGTGTTCACGGCCGCACGGTGCGCTTCCTTGAGGGGGGCTCCGGTGAGGATCTTGCCGGTGAAGGAACCGGAGAAGGAATCGCCTGCGCCGACGGTGTCGGCGACCTCGACATGCGGGGTGTGCAGGGTGGAGACTTCGCCGTCCTTGGCGATGATGGTGCTGAAGGTGGCACCACCGGTCAGAATGATGTACTCCAGACCGAAGTTCTTGATGAACCAGTTGCACGCTTCCTCGTCGGTGGTTCCGGGAAGCTCGAACATGTCGCGCATGAGCAGCAGCTCGTCATCGTTGATCTTGAACACGGTGGCGTAGCCAAGCAGCTCTTCGATGAGTTCCTTGGAGTAGAAGTCGGAGCGCAGATTGATGTCGAAGAACTTCAGCGCGCCTTCCTTGGTGTGCTTGAGCAGTTCGATGATGGTGTCGTGGGACTCGGGGGAGCGTAGACCCAGGGTGCCGAAGCAGACGGCGTCGGCCTTGGAAACGGCGTCGATGAGTTCGTCGGTGAGCTTGATGTGATCCCAAGCGACGTTCTTGACGATGGTGTATTCCGGAATGCCGTTGGTCAGCGCCACGTCCACGGTGCCGGTCGGGTATTCGTTGGTCTGCACCAAGGTGTTGATGCCGGCCTTGTGGGCGTCGGCGATCAGCTCTGCACCGAGCTCGTCGTTGCCGACTGCGCTGATGGCATAGCCTTCCGCGCCATTCTGCGAGGCATGATAGGCGAAGTTGACGGGGGCGCCGCCGGCACGCTTGCCGGTGGGGAGCATATCCCAAAGGATTTCGCCGAGGGAGATGACGGTTGGCTTGGACATGGTTTTCCTTTCTTTAGATGGCGGCGTGCTATGCGACGTCGAAGAACATCGAAGGATGTTCCAGAAAATTGGTGATGGCCACGGCGGCGGCTCCGGTGACGGTGGCGTCGGTGGGCAGGGCGGACAGGGAGATGGTGGTCTCCGAACTCACTTCCGGAATGGTGTGTTCGGAAACGATGGCCTTGACCTCGTCAAGTAGCGGCTGACCTGCCTGGGAGACGATGTCACCCAGAACGATGTGGCTTGGATTGAAGGCATTGATGATGGTCACGCACCCGAAGCCGATGTACCTGGCCGCTTTGTTGACCAGCTGCCTGGCCGCTTCGTCGCCCGCGTCGGCTTTGGCGAACAACGCCGCGCATGCCTGCGCGTGGGTCATGGATTCGCAGCCGGGCACGATGTCGCCTTCGGTCTTGAGCTCCTCGTGGATGGCGACCGCCGAGCAGTAGCGCTCCAGACATCCGACGTTGCCGCAGTCGCAGGGCCTGCCGTTGACGTCGACGGAGACGTGCCCGATTTCGGTTGCGGTGCCGTGCGCACCGTAGAAGATTCTACCGTCGTCGATCAGCCCCAGTCCGATGCCTTCACCCAGCAGATAATAGGCGAGAGAGCCTTCGGACAGCTCGGGGTTGAACAGGAATTGCGCCAATGCACCGGCTCGTGCATCCTGCTCCACGAATACCGGCACGTCGAAGGCCGCACTGAATTCGTGGATGAAGTTGACCTGCCTCCAGCCTTGCATGGAGGAGACGAGAGCGGTATGGCCGGCGTCCCGCAGATACGGGCCCGGGACGGCCATACCCACGGCGACGATGTGCGGATCGTCGGCGATGAGTTGCCGGACGGTGCGACGGATTTGCTCCACGGTGTCGGGGATGTGCTCTTCGCTGACGGTGGGTAGGTCGGTCAGCGAGATCTTGTTGCATTTGAGGTCGAACACCGCGATCTGCACCAGACTGCGGGCGAATTTGACGCCGACCACATGGTATTTCGCGCAATTGAGGTTCAGGCCGATGGAACGACGGTTCTTGTCACCCTCCATGTCGCCGGTCTCTTCGATGACGTCCTGGGACAGCAGTTTTGCCGTGATTTTGGTGATTGCCGCAGGGGTGAGTCCAATGGCCTTGGCGATCTGGGCGCGGGAGCAGATGCCATTGTGATACAGATATTGCAGGATGCGTGACCGATTGTTTTCGGAGATCGATGATTGTTGCATGCTGTAGCTGCTCATAACACCTCCTTGCGCCGATGCACGGATTCTCTCGTTTAACTAGTTGATATATTAACGCTGTTAACGTCAATGTACAAGCCGCGCATCATCCGCGTGTCGCCAAGTGTATTCGGCCGAAACGCATGCTCGCTCGCATGAGTCTCATTAATCGACCGGGCATCGTGGGAAAGATGAATCGTGGAAAGAACGGGAAAAAATAGGGTTTTCCGATACCAACAATGCAGGAGACGGGACGATATTGCCCTACACGAAACGTGCGGTTAACATTAGGCGCCAATTCTAAGGAGTCAAGCCATTTCAATCACGAGATGCCTTTGGAATTCAAGGATTAGAGAGAGGAATCCTCAGTGAATCGCAAGAAAGTCATCGCCGCGCTCGCTTCCGTCGCGGCCATCGCATCCCTTGCCGCCTGCGGCGGCGTGAAGGACGGCGGTTCCACGGCAAGCGGCACCACCATCACCATCGGTACCACCGATAAGATCACCAGCCTCGATCCGGCCGGCTCCTATGACAACGGTTCCTACGCCGTGCAGATTCAGGTGTTCCCGTTCCTGTATTCCCAGGACTACAACACCTCCGAGCTGTCCCCGGACATCGCCGCCGATGACGGCACCTGGAGCGACGACGGCACCGAATTCACCGTCAAGCTCAAGTCCGGCCTGAAGTTCGCCAACGGCCACGATCTGACCGCCTCCGACGTCAAGTTCTCCTTCGACCGCATCAACAAGATCAACGACGAGAACGGTCCGTCATCCCTGCTCGCCAACATCGACTCCGTCGAAGCCAAGGACGACACCACCGTGGTGTTCCACTCCAAGGTCAAGAACGACGTGACCCTCAAGCAGGTGCTTTCCAGCCCGGCAGGTCCGATCGTGGATGAGGAGTCCTTCGACGCCGACAAGCTCACCGACGCCGACACCATCGTCAAGGACAATGCCTTCGCCGGCCCGTACAAGCTCACCTCCTACAAGGTGAACGAAGCCTTGGCCTATGCCAAGAACGACTCCTATGATGGCCTGACCCCGGCAAAGAACGACGCCGTGCAGGTCAAGTACTTCGCCGATTCCTCCAACCTGAAGGAAGCCTACGGTGACGGCGAAGGCAAGCCGAGCACCGACAAGGCCAAGAAGGTTCTCGAGGATGCCGGTGTCACGACCCCGGTCGATCTGAAGCTTCAGTACAACCCGGACCACTACGGCCAGTCCTCCGCCGACGAGTATGCCGCCATCAAGGCCCAGCTCGAAGAAGGCGGCCTGTTCAAGGTCGACCTGCAGTCCACCGAATGGACCCAGTACAGCAAGGATCGCGTAATCACCTCGGATTCCGATGGTTCCTACCCGGCCTACCAGCTTGGCTGGTTCCCGGACTACTCCGATCCCGACAACTACCTGTCTCCGTTCTTCCGTGACGGCAACTTCGTGAACAACGGCTACTCCAACACGGAAGTCAATGACCTGATCGTCAAGCAGGCCGGCCAGACCGACGACAAGGAACGTGAGGACACGCTGAAGGAAATCCAGAAGCTCGAGACCGATGACCTCTCCACCATCCCGCTGCTGCAGGGTGCCCAGGTCGCCGTCACCGGTTCGGGCGTGAAGGGTGTCGTGCTCGACGCCTCCTTCCGCTTCCGTTACGCCTCCGTGACCAAGTCCTGAATGTGACTTGACCGCCCCTGCCCGGCCGTTTCGAGTCGGGCGGGGGCTCAATTTGTATCTGCATCATCCATCAAGGAAAAGGAGCCCGACGTGACGCAAAGCGCAACCGTGGCTCAGCCGAAAGCCAAGAAAAACAAGCTTTCGAGCGGATTCTTCCGCTTCGTGCTTACCCGCTTCCTGCTGATCATTCCTACCGTATTCATTCTTGTTACCATCGTCTTCTTCGTCATGCGCGCCACCGGCGATCCGATTTCCGCCGCCCTAGGCGGCCGCCTGACGCCGGAGGAACTGCAAAAGCGCATCCACGCGGCCGGCTATGACCGTCCATTGGTCGTACAGTACATCGATTATCTCAACGGCCTGCTGCACGGTGACCTCGGCACCACGCTGACCGACAACCAAAAGGTCATCACCATTCTTACCCGTTACGGCGCCGCCACCTTCGAACTCGCGTTCCTGGCGCTTATCGTGGCGCTCATCGTCGGCATCGGCCTGGGCCGTATCGCGGCACGCAAACGCGACCGTGCGGCCGATGCGGGCATCCGCACCTTCGCCATTCTGTGCTACGCCACTCCGGTGTTCTTCCTGGGCCTGATTCTGAAACTCATCTTCGCCATCTGGATGAACGTGCTGCCGGCATCCGGCCGTTCGTCATTGAGCAGCGAAATGGAATTCTCCCGACTGGTCTCGCCAACCGGTTTCTACATCATCGACGCACTTCAGCTGGGCGATATGTCCGTGCTCGTCGACGTACTGCGTCACGCGGTGCTTCCGGCCCTCGCATTGGGACTGCTGACGGCGGGCGTATTCATCCGCCTGGTGCGTACCAACGTGATCTCCACCTACACTTCCGGCTATGTCGAGGCCGCCCGCTCCCGCGGCGTCTCCGAAAAGCGTCTGCTCAACAAGCATGCATGGAAGCCGGCCCTGATTCCGATCATCACCGTCATGGGCATGCAGATCGCCCTGATGCTCGCCGGTGCCGTACTCACCGAGACCACCTTCGAATGGAAGGGCCTCGGTTTCATGCTTTCGCAATATCTGAAGGCACGTGACTTCGTGGCGGTGCAGGGCATCGTGATTCTGATCGCCATCATCGTGGCCGTCGTCAACTTCATCGTCGACGTCATCGCCGCACTGGTCGACCCGAGAGTGAGGTACTGACATGACCGAAGCATCCGTCAACAATGTCACCGTTCCCGGCGATGACCGTCTGGACAGGCTCAAAATCAACAAACAGGCACCGTTCTGGACCAAGATTCCGATTATCAAGGAACTGCGCGTAGCCGTCGGCTGGCAGAAGGGCATGCTGATTACCGGTCTGGCGCTCACCGCCTTCTTCCTGCTCGTCGCCATCTTCGCACCCTTGATCGCACCATACGGATACGCTCAGCTGAAGGACTCCAACGGCGTATCCTTCCCGGCCCAGGCGGCACCGTCATCCGAACATATCTGGGGTACGACCGCCGGAGGCTATGACGTGTTCAGCCGTGTGGTGTGGGGTTCCCGCACTGCGGTCATCGCCATCGTCATCGCCGTGCTGCTGTCCATCTTCGCGGGTGTGCTGCTGGGACTGGTCTCCGGCTATTTCGGCGGCTGGGTCGACCGCGTACTCGTGATGATCGCCGACGCCGTCTACTCCTTCCCGTCCCTGCTGTTGGCGATTCTGATGGCCATTATGATCTCCCACGGCCAATCCGGACTGTGGAGCGGCATCTTCGCTTCCGGCATCTCCATCACCGTGGTCTATATTCCGCAGTACTTCCGTACCATCCGTGCCGAAGTGATCCGCATCAAGGAATCCGCATACGTGGAATCCGCACGTGTGGTCGGTGCCTCCACCTGGCGCATCATGACCAAGCACCTGTTCAAGAACTCCACCCGAACCCTGCCGGTCATCCTGACCCTGAACTCATCGGAGGCCATTCTGACCCTTGCCGGTCTGGGCTTCCTTGGCTTCGGCATCGAACCGACCGCAGCCGCCGAATGGGGCTATGATCTCAACCGTTCCGTATCCGACGTGACCGCCGGCATCTGGTGGACCGCGGTATTCCCCGGCGTCGCCATCGTGCTGATCGTACTGGGCATCACCCTCGTCGGCGAATCGCTCAACGATCTCGCCGATCCGCGACTGCGTGCACGCAAATCCGCGGGCGAAGTGGTCGGATCCATCGAAGACACCTCCGTCGATCCGAACGAAAAGCCGGGCGCCCGCAACGAGGTCATGGCGGAACTTGCCGCGGCCAGAAACCCGATGGGTGCCATCGACGCCCCGGTGACCGTCACCGACCATGATCCATCATTCGTGGCCTCCGCATGGGGCTCCAAGGAAGGGGAGTGAACCGATGAGCGAAATCGACAACGGCAATCTCGCCGAAATCAAGGATCTGAGCGTCTCCTTCATGACCGACGCCGGCTCCATCAAGGCCATCGACGGGATCAGTTTCAAGATTCCCCGCAGGAAGGTCATCGGCGTGGTGGGCGAATCCGGTTCCGGCAAGTCCGTGACCGCGCGCTCCATCATCAAACTGCTGCCGGAAACGGCAACGACCTCTGGTGCGATCTACCTGTCGAACCGTGCCGGCAACGAGGAACTCGACGTGCTGTCCCTATCCGGCGAGCAGCTACGCGAAATGCGCGGCTCCGAGGCGGCGATGGTGTTCCAGGAGCCGAATTCGGTGCTGAACCCGGTGTATACCATCGGCTGGCAGATCGAGGAGGGGCTGCGGGCCCACGGCATGAAAGACAAGAAAGAGCTGCGTGCCAAGGCGATCGACATTCTGAAGAAGGTCGGCATTCCCAACGCCGAAACCCGGGTCGATTACTATCCGCACCAGTTCTCCGGCGGCCAGAAGCAGCGCATCGTCATCGCCATGGCGTTGGTGCTCAATCCCGGTCTGATTCTGGCCGATGAGCCGACCACCGCCCTTGACGTGACCGTACAGGCCGAAATCCTCGATCTGCTACGTCTCGCACGCGACGAATTCGATGCCTCCGTGCTCATCATCACGCACAACATGGGCGTCATCGCCGACATCGCCGACGAGGTCGTGGTCATGTACCGTGGCCACGTGGTCGAGCAAGGCGGCGTGGAACAGATCTTCTATTCACCGCAGGACGACTACACCAAGCGTTTGCTGGGTGCCGTACCGCGCATCGGGCAAAAGCTCATCGTGCGTGACGGCAATGGCAAGGTCATCGAGCGTGAAAAGGATTGGCGTGAACAGCCGGTCGCGGTCGAGGCCAAGGGGCTGACCATCACGTATCCGGGCCATCTCATGCAGCCCGATTTCAAGGCCGTGGATGGCATCGACTTCACCATCCACCGTTCCGAGGTGCTGGGACTGGTAGGCGAATCCGGTTCCGGCAAATCCACCACGGGCCGTGCCATCGCAGGCCTGCAGAAGGTTTCCGGCGGTTCGCTCAACGTGCTCGGCATCGAAATGAACGGCGTGAAGGAACGTGACTTCAAGCCCAAGCGCGCCGACATCGGCTTCGTGTTCCAGGATCCCGGCAGCTCGTTCAACCCGCTGATGACCATCGCGGAGAACGTGGCCGAACCGCTGATCGTGCACGGGAAATACTCCTCCGTGGCTGACGCACGGCATTATGTGGGCGATCTGCTGGAAATGGTCCAGCTGCCACGCGCATACATGAACCGCTTCCCCCATGAGCTGTCCGGCGGCCAGCGTCAGCGCGCCTCCCTGGCGCGTGCGCTCGCGTTGAAGCCGAGCCTGCTCATCGCCGACGAGCCGACCTCCGCATTGGATGTGTCGGTGCAGGCGAAGGTGTTGGAACTGTTCAAGAAACTACAGGTCGAAATTGGTTTCGCCTGCCTGTTCATCACTCACGATCTTGCGGTAGTAGATATGCTTGCCGATCGCATCATGGTGATGCACAAGGGCAAGATCGTCGAACATGGCGATGCCGACCAGATCATGCAACATCCGCAAAATCCGTACACGCAGAAGCTGCTGGCCTCGTTGCCGGTGCCGGATCCGCGTGAACAACGCGGGCATCGTGAGCATCTGCACGAGTTGCTCGCGGCCCAACAGTAGGGATGAGGGATTTAGGAGCATAGACGGCGATGCCTGCGACGGACCGATCGTCGCAGGCATCGCCGTCTTACGTTGGCGGGAACTTCAGTGGATCTCACCGTTGAAGCAGAACTGCGCGTGGGCGTCGCCACCGGCCTTGTTCCTCAGATATTCACGCACATACCCCATGCGTTCAACCGTGGTGGCGGCCAATGGCCCGGGTAGCTCATCGGGGAAGAACCAGCCCACGTTGAGGCTCTCCTCATCACCGACGTACGGTTCCGTGTTACCGGCCGGATCGGGCCTGCAGATGAACAGGTGATCCATGTACATGGTGTTGTCGCCATTCGCGTAGGTGAGTATGCGGCGAGATGATTTCACCGACACCAGATCGGTGACGATCACGTCCACGCCGGTCTCCTCCTTGACTTCGCGGGCCACGGTGTCGGCCGGCTCCTCGCCGGGCTCGTTGATGCCGTACACCATGGCCCATTCGCCAGTGTCGGAACGTCGGCCCAGCAGTACGCGGCCCCGTTCGTCCTCGACGTAGCCGGACACGCCCATCAGCCATAGCAGATCGTGGCCGATCTTCCTGCGGAGTTTCAACACGAATTCAGGGGTTGCCATATCACGTTCCTTTCCTCCCCGTCGGGGAGTACGGTGGAAGACTATTGCGCCATGTCGGCCATCCAGGCCTCGACGTCATCGATCTGCTTCGGTATGCCTGCGGAGATCCATTCGGGACCATTCTCGGTCATGAGCACGTCATCCTCGATGCGGATGCCGATGCCGCGATACTCCGGCGGAATCAGCAAGTCATCCTCACGGAAATACAGGCCAGGCTCAATCGTGAAGATCATGCCCGGACGGATTTCGGCACCCTGATATGACTCGTAACGGGCTTGCGCGCAATCATGCACGTCAAGGCCGAGATGATGCGCCACGCCGCAGGCGAGCCAACGACGGTGCTGCTGACCGGCGGGGGAGAGCGACTCCTCCACGTCGACCGGCAGAATGCCCCATTCGTGCAGGCGTTCGGCGATCACACGCATGCAGGCATGATGGATGTCGGAATACGTGGCACCTGGCTTGGCCGCCTCGAAACCGGCCTGCTGGGAGTCCAGCACGGCCTGATACAGCCTCTTCTGAAAGTCGGTGAACCTACCATTGGTCGGGAACGTACGGGTGATGTCGGCGGTATACAGGCTGTTGACTTCCACGCCGGCATCGATCAGCAGCAGCTCGCCGGATGCGACGGTACCGGTGTTACGCATCCAATGCAGAATCGGAGCATGCGCGCCGGATGCGATGATGGTGTCGTAACCGACCTCGTTGCCTTCCTCGCGGGAGATTGCGTTGAACGCACCTTCCAGCATACGTTCCGAACGCGGTTTGCCCAGAGCCGCCGGCAGCCTGCGCAGGATGCTGTCGAAGCCGTGCTTGGTGGCGGCCACGGCCTTGCGCATCTCGCGCACCTCATATTCGTCCTTGCACATGCGTGCCTCGGCGGCGAATTCGTGCAGTCTGTCGTCGGCGGCGGTATTGCCGTCCGGATCGGCGAAACCGTTCGCCTTGCGAATATCCTCTACCATCTCGGTGATTTGCGGATCGGCCTCACGAATCACACGGACGCGTACTGCACCGGCCTCGGTGCCGACATCCTTGCTCAGTGCATCGGCCAGTTGCGCGATGTCGTTCGTCTCGATGCCCGTCATGGCGGTCATCTCCCGCAGACCCGCGCGCGGACCCACCCAATATTCGCCATAGTGGGCATTCATGAAGAAGTCCTGCGTGTAATGGTTCGCGCGCGGAGCCACGAACAGTTCCGGCTCATGCGTCCTGCCGGCCTTTGCATCCGCGGAATCCGGATCGACCGGGTTCAGCACCAGCACCGCGCCGGCCTCATAGTCCTCGCCAAGACCGGTGTAATACGAGAAGGTGGTGTCCGGACGGAACGCGTAGTCGCAATCGTTGTTGCGTACCTTCGGCTGACCGGCCGGGATTACGAGGCGTTCGCCCGGGAACGCCCTGCCCAGCGCCTCAAGACGTGCCGGCGTGTACTTGGAGGATTCCAACGGTTCGATGGCCGGCTCATTGTCATCCCAACCGGTGGTCATGAACTCCTTGAACGCGTCGGAACGAGGGCGTAGGGAACGATTGTTCACACGGTCGCTCATGGCCTGATCCGGCCCCGGTGCGGACTCCCGCTCCAAAGCCTCGTATTCCTTGTCCTTATCGGTAATGACTTCGCTCATCACATCTCCTGAACAATCCAATGAATTACCGCCACCAATCCTATTACGTTTTGCGGCGTCATAACGTTCATGCGCCCACCTAGAATGGGGACGGTTTCAGTGAGTAAGCATCGACCAGCGTAAGGAAACAGCACAGCATGTCGTTTGAACATCCCAATCGCAACAACGAAAGCATGATCGACGTCGAACGTGACATCATGGGCCGTCCATCGGAACGCAATACCACCAATCTGGACCTCAGGCGCATGAAGATGATCCTCGACGTCATGGGGCATCCGGAAGAGTCCTTCCGCGTGGTCCACATCACCGGCACCAACGGCAAGGGATCCACCGCGCGCATGGTCGAGTCGATCTGCCGCGCCTACGGCATGCGCACGGGACTGTACACCTCGCCGCATCTGGAACATGTCAACGAACGCATCGCCATCGACGGACAACAGCTTTCCGATGACGACTTCGTCGACGCATGGGATCAGGTACGCGATCTGATCGCCATCGTCGACATGAAGATGGAGGAGCTCGGGAAGCCGAAAATGAGCTTCTTCGAAGTACTTACCGCCATGGCCATCTGGAAATTCGCCGACGCTCCGGTCGATGTGGCCATCGTGGAGGTCGGCATGGGCGGCCGCTGGGACGCCACCAACGTGCTCGATGCCGATGCCGCCATCATCGGTCCCATCGACATGGACCATATGGCGTGGCTGGGCGACACCGTCGAACAGATCGCCTCCGAAAAGGTCGGCATCATCAAGCCCGGCTGCACCGCCGTCATCGGGCGTCAGCCGCATGAGGAGGCCGTCATGCCGATCATCGAGAAGGCCGCCAAGGGCAACCATGCCAATCTGGTACGCGACGGCATCGAAGCGGAAGTCGTCGCCCGCGTACCGGCCGTCGGCGGCCAGATGGTCACCCTGCGCACCCCCAACGGCACATATGAGGAAGTGCCGGTCGCCAAATTCGGCGAGCATCAGGCGCATAATGCGCTCGCAGCCCTGTGCGCGGCCGAGGCGGTGATTCCGGTAAACGGCGCGCTTGACGGCGATCTGGTGGCCGAAGCGTTGAGTACGGTGAAGATTCCGGGACGCCTCGAACAGATCCGCACCTCGCCGACCATCATCCTTGACGGCGGGCACAATGTGAACGCGGCCGAGGCGCTGCGTGCCGCCATCGAGGAGAACTACGACTTCCAGCAGCTCGTCGGCGTGATCGCCATGATGGGGGACAAGCAGGTCGAAGAGTATCTCGGCGTGCTTGAACCGCTGCTGAGCCATGTAATCGTCACCGAAAACTCGTGGCGCGACCGTGTGATGCCGGCCGAAGACCTGAAGAAGATCGCGGATCAGGTGTTCGGACCGGAACGCGTCACCTGCATTCCGCAACTGCCGGATGCCATCCAGGAAGCCGTCAACATGGTCGATTCCGAAGACGAACTCGGCGTAGGCTACGGGCACGGCGTGCTTATCTGCGGTAGCTTCACCACGGCTGGAGACGCGCGCCTGATGCTGGAGGAGAAGATCAATCCGGATCTGAAGAAGCCGAAGGTCGAGCGTGTGTTCCAGGAGGCCGTGGAACCGGAGCCGCGCAAGGATCAGGATGCGGCCGAAGCGGATTTCGAATCCGATGCCAATCCGGATTTCGATGTCAATGATTTCGGCAATGTCGGTTCCGATGATGCCGATGATGCCGAAGCATAGCTAGACGCCAGGCATGGATTTATGCATCGAAAGGTTGCGGCCCGTCGTGAGGGGCCGCAACCTGTTCAGCGCAAGGATTTGGCGCGAGCCACGGTGTCTTCCACCAACACGGCCTGCGCGTCGATGATCGGTAGCTGAGGCATCGGGAACGCCTCGTTCAGTACGCTCAGTTCGGTGCATCCCAGAATCAGCGCGTCGCAGGCGCAAGGGCCGGCCGGGTCGAGCATGTCACGGAGCACGGATTCGTATCGTTCCTGATTCAGCTCTCCCGAGCCTTTCACATCATCGTAAATCAGCGAAGTGATGCGCTCCTGCAGATCATCGGTCGGTTCCACGAAGGCATATCCGGCTTCGGTGGCCGCACGCGCATAGACGCCCGATTTGCGCGACCCGGAAGTGCCGAGGAAACCGATTCGGGGGAACCGTTCCTTTGGGTAGCGTTGTGCCATGCGATTCACGGCGCCGCGCGGCATGTGCAGAATCGGTACCGGCGTCAGCCTTTGGAAATCATCATAGAAGTAGTGCGCCGTATTGCAGGTGAGCACGATGAAGCTCGCGCCCATCGCGGTGGCCTTTTCGATATCGTCGGCAATCACCGGGAACGGGTTCTCATCGGATGCCCCCACGATATACGCGGTGCGATCCGGCACGGAGGCGTCATTGAACACCACATAGTCGAGGTAATCCTGATCGCCATGCGCATGCGTGGCGTGGTTGACCAGACGGATGTAGCTCTCGGTAGCCAATGTGCCCATGCCGCCCAATACGGCGAAGAACGGTCGTTTCACTTCATCTCACCCTTTTTGGTGAAGTATTTGGCGTAGCTTTTCCTATAGATCGCGAACATATGCCTGATCATCAGCCAGCGTAGCGGATTCATATCCTTGGAATATTCCAGCGTGGTGCCCCAATCCCCGGATTCGAGCATGCGTTTGCCGGTTTCCTTGTCATCGCCTTCGGCGACATACTCAAGGAACACCGACTTCGGAATCTCCATCCACAGCTTCGAACCGCGGCCGAACAGGGTCTCGCCGTCGAACGGCGTGTCCTCGACAAGATCCTCCACGAAGTATTTGGCCAGGTTGAAACCGTTCAACGTCACGAAATAGCTGGAACGCCCCTGACGCAGATTGATCTCGAACAGCTTGTATTCGCCGTCGCGCTCATCGTACTTCATGTCGAAATTGGCGACGCCTTCATAGCCGATATCCTCGAGGAACGCCTTGATGCGATGGAACACGTTCTCGTTGTAGTCGGGCAGGATCGCCGCATAGTTGCCGGCCGCCACCGGAGACGGATCCTCCAGCAACGGATGGCCGAGGAACATCATGCGTACGCGATGATGCTGGTCCACGTACGCGTTGAGCACACGCATGCGTGAATCGTCGCCGGGAATGAAATCCTGAATCACCATTTCGGAGGTATAGCCGGCATCGTAGGCACGTCTGATGATCGTGTCGAGTTCGGCCGGGTCGTTGAAGATATAGGCCTTGCGCCGCCCTTCGAAGTCGACGTTCAGCCATTCGACGGAATTGGCCGGCTTCATCGCGACCGGATAGGGGAACGGCAGATCGCGGTATTCCCCTGCCTTCACTCCGTCGGCGGTTACGGTCTTCGTCTTCGGGTGCGGCAGATCATACCGTTCGCAGATCTGATAGAACGTGGATTTGTAGGCGAGTCGGCGTGACAGATTGATGTCGAGCGTGTTGTATACGAAATAACGACGCAGATCGTCCCCGCACTGGCTGAGCAGATTCGCATACACATCGCCGCAGGGGATGAGCAACAGCGTGCGATCCGGATCCTCGGCCTTCATACGCCTGCCGAGGTTGAGCATGAAATCGCGGAACGTCACGAAATTGTTGAAATCATCGACGACATGCACGTTCACGATATTGCTGAACTTCGTAGGGCTGAGCTGGAAGTAGGCGTACGCCTCGGAGATGATGCCGTACTCCTCATGGAACACCCTGGCCATGCCGTAGACGTTAATGTCGCTGCCGAGCAGAATCGGTTGGAATCGTGTCATAGTGACCTACCTTACCCCGTGCCGTGTGACGAACGGCCGTGCTATTCGCCGAGTACGCGACGCACCACGGCGCCATCGCCCTCATATGGCACCGGCTTGCCGTTGATGATATTACGGGTCTCGTCGCCCTTGCCGATGACCAGCACGATATTGAACCGGTCCGCATGCTCACGCGCGTCGGCGATGGCCTTTTCGATGGCGAGCTCGCGCGGAACGACGATCTGCGTCCGGGCCGTCGGATCGGTCACATACGACTGCATCTGACGCGCGATGTCCATGGGATCCTCGTAATTCGGGTCGTCCAATGTGAAGATGAAGGATTCCACACGGCCAAGTGCCCCCTTGACGATGCCCTCGCGTCTGTCGACGGCCTTGCCGCCGGTGGTACCGGAAACCAGCGTGATGCGTGGGCGGCGTTCGCCATAGGTCCGTACCATTTCGTCGACCAACGATTTGACGGAAAGATAGTTGTGGGCAAAATCGATGTAGACCAGCAGACCGTCTCCCGCCTTGACGCGTTCCATGCGTCCGGGCACCTGTACCCGGCACATGGCGGCGATTGACGGGTCGGATTCCGGCACGCCGGCCTCGATGGCGATGGCGACGGCTGCCGCGGCGTTCGTGACATTGAATTCACCGGACATGTCCAGCTCCATCGGCCGAAGATCCGAGCCATTGACGGAAACGATGAAACCGGCTTTGTTTTCCGGATCGACGCGGGCGATGACCTGTGCTGGGGAGGTCAGGCCCCGTGCGGCATCATGCAATGCGAACTCGGTGACCTTGACGCCCGCGTCGGCGGCATCCTGCATGAGCAGATCACGGTGATTGCAGTCGGCGCCGAGCACCAGCGAACGGCTGTTGGCGATCAACCGGCGCTTGCAACGGAAGTAGTCTTCGAAGGTGGGGTGTTCGATGTCGCTGATGTGGTCGGGGGAGATGTTGAGGAAGGCTCCCACGTCGAAGGTCAGGCCGTGGACGCGGTTGACCTTGTAGGCCTGGGAGGAGACCTCCATCACCAGGTATCGCATGCCGTTGTCCGCGGCCTCGCGCATCATGCGGAACGCGTCCAACGACTCCGGCGTGGTCAGCTTCGACGCCAGCATGGTATGACCGTCAAGGCAGAGGTTCACCGAAGAGAACAACGCGCAACGGCCATGCGAATATTCGTTCAGGATGGCATGCGCCAGATAGGCGGTGGTGGTCTTGCCTTTGGTGCCGGTGATGCCGATGACCGTGAGTTCGTTCTGGGGCATGCCGTAGAAGGCGGCGGACAGCAGGCTCATGGCCTTGTGCACGTCCTCTACGATGATGCCGATGGCTTTCGTGCGATCGGCGTATTCGGTTTCCGCCACGTATGCGGCCAGGCCTTTGCCGTCGATGCCGTCAAGGAATTCAGGCTTGAAACGGCCCTTGACGAACAGCATCGAACCGGGCTCGACCTTGCGGGTATCGTAGGTAATCGACCCGACCGGCTCATTCGCGCCGGGCAGATCCGAAGCGTCAAGCGTCCATCGGCGGCCGTGAACGATTTCGCGAAGCAGATGATGCTCCTTCAGCACGTCGATTGCATAGGCAAGCGTGAACGTTGCAGGTTTGATCGCCATTTCCACGGTGCTCCTTGAAGATAGTATCGTCCGGTCGCCATGAACAAATCATGAGCTCGAAGACGATGCTACTCCTACGCCACGTTCAGCAGTCGTTCCACCACACAATCATCACCTTCGTAGGCCACGTGGCTGTTGAGGTCCTTGATCCAACGCTCGTGGCCCTTGCCGATGATGAGGATCACGTCGAGACCATCGTGGGAATGCGCCTGCTCGACGGCGCTCTCGATGGCCTTCACACGATCGACGATCACCGTGGCATCCACATGGTCGTTGGTGACATGGCCGAGCATTTCGTTGCAGATGTCGATATACGGTTCGGTATCGGTGTCTTCGGCGGTGAATACGAAACGCGCGATGCGATCCTGTGCGGCCTCGACGATTTCCTGACGGCGGTCGAACGCCTTGTTGCCGGCGGAACCGGCGACGAGCGTAATCCGCGGCTTGCGCTCGCCGTAGCGCTGTTCGACGAAATCGATCAGCGCACGTACGCTGGTGTAGTTGTGCGCATAATCGACGATGGCCACGGTGTCGCCATCCGTGCCGGTGAACAGTTCCATACGTCCCGGTACATGCACCGATTCCATGGCATGCATGGCGGCCGAATCGAATGGCACACCGGCCTCATGCGCCAGTGCGACGGCGGCGAGGGCGTTCGCATAGTTGAAATCGCCAGCCAATGACAGGCTGAACTCGCCCAGATCATGACCGTTCGCGGCGATGCTGAACGCGCTGTGTTCGGCGTTCGACGGACGGGCCGTCAGCGTCGCATTCGTAGGTGCGTCATCGGTGCGCAGGGCGAAATCCGCAAGCGGGATGCCCGCGGCCTGCGCATCCTCGCGAATGAGATCGGCATGGTCGGCGTCGGCGTTGAGTACGAAGGCGCGTGCATGGTATGCCAACTGACGTTTGCAATACAGATAGTCTTCGAAGGTGGGGTGTTCGATGTCGCTGATGTGGTCGGGGGAGATGTTGAGGAAGGCTCCCACGTCGAAGGTCAGGCCGTGGACGCGGTTGACCTTGTAGGCTTGGGAGGAGACCTCCATCACCAGGTATCGCATGCCGTTGTCCGCGGCCTCGCGCATCATGCGGAACGCGTCCAACGACTCCGGCGTGGTCAGTTCGGATTCCACGTAGGTATGGCCGTCGAGACAGTTATCGACCGAGGAGAACAATGCGCAACGACCGTTGGAATAGGCGTTGAGGATGGCCTGCGTAAAGTATGCGGTGGTGGTCTTGCCTTTGGTGCCGGTGATGCCGATGACCGTGAGTTCGTTCTGGGGCATGCCGTAGAAGGCGGCGGACAGCAGGCTCAGGGCCTTGCGCGCGTCGTTGACGATGAGTCCCGGAACCTCGGTGTGATCGGAGAAGTCACGTTCCGACACATAGGCGACGAGACCGCGCTCCTTGAGCCCGTCAAGGAATTCCGGCCGGAAGCGGCCCTTGCACACCAGCAGCGTGCCTTCGCGCACGGTGCGGGTGTCATAGGTGATATGCGTGAACGGCACATCGGCATTGTCGGTGCCATCGGCATTCAGGCTCCAACGTTCAGGTGTGATGACCTCATCGAGCAGATGATGGGAGGACAGCAGATGCACGCCGTCGGCAAGGGACAATGACATGGGCAAATCTTTCTCTCAGCGAAAAACCAACATGATTATATAAACCGTGTGTTCTGGGAACGAGCTTTGAATCGCTTGGGAGTTTTGCGGACATCGTCGCATGCGGCATGCCGATAGAATGAAACCGTGACTGATGGGCAGGAAAGCATGACGGACAGGCGCGCGCGCTTCGAACGGCTCGCCATGCCCATCGTCGACGTGCTCTATCGGCAGGCCATGAAGCTGACCAACAATCCCGACGATGCGCAGGATCTGGTGCAGGACACCTTCGAACGCGGGTTCAAGGCCTTCGATTCCTTCAAACAGGGCACGAACTTCGCCGCGTGGATGACCACCATCGAGCGCAACGCCTACTTCAATCAGTACGCCAAGGCCAAACGCAGGCCGCAACGTGCCAACGGCTCCACCGGCGAATACGACGATTGGGATATCTACTCCGCCTCCGAACATTCGTCGGAGCAGCTGAAGTCCGCCGAACAGGAGTATCTGGACGCCTATGCGCCCGAAGAGATCATGGCCGCGTTGAACAAGCTTTCGCCGGAACGCAGGCAGGTGTTCATCGATGCGGCCATCGACGGCAAGTCATATCAGCAGGTGGCCGATGAGCAGGGCGTGAAAATCGGTACGGTGATGAGCCGTCTGAACCGTGCCCGCACGCAGCTCAAGCAGGAACTTGCGGCATATGCGAAGGAACGAGGGTATGCGGCCGGCACACGCTCCGGTGCGAAGACCGCTTCCGTCGGAAGGGGAAGATCATGAACGGTGACTCCGTCGAACGGCGCATCTCCATCACCAGCAGGAGTGCGGACGGGTCCGTAACGCATGTGACGCATACGAGCGTGCATGTCAGCATGGAAGAGCACTTCGATCCCGAAACGTGCTGTGACGAGCGTGAACGGGCGTTGATTGCGGCGATGCGCGCCTATCTGCGTCCCGAACAGGCGCCGGAGCGCCTACTGGAACGTCTTCGTGCCACGCTTGACCATTGTTGCGGTGAATAGGAAAACCCGCGGAATCGATTGCGATTCCGCGGGTTTGTTGATGCTCTGTGGCGTTATTCACGCCGGCAGGGATCAGGCGTTCGGGCGCTTGCCGTGATTGGCGGCCTTCTTACGACGATCCTTGCGCTTACGTCCGCGCATGCCCATGATTGGACTCCTTTACTTGCGATTAATAAGCCTTCGGGATTATCGCACACCGGTGCGACGTTGTGCAAATCAAGCGTTCACTGAGCGAACGCGCCGAGGAACAGCGAGGTGCTGCTGGTCTCGCCCGGCTTGATGACGATGAGATCGTTGCCGGTGTTGAATGCGTTGGCATAGGCGGTCTGCGGTTCCACCGCGACGCCTGCCGGGTGTTTGAAGGCAGGGAACTTGGTACCGGTGCACACCTGGAAGGAGGTGATGGTCTCGTCGCCTCCGACCTTGACCTTCAGACCGTCGGGACGGGTGAACACCGCGGTGACGGTACCGTCTTCGGCGTGATCGAGGTCCGTCCAGGCATCATCGAAGGGCTGTTCGGTAAGCAGCGTGTCCTTGCGCAGGTCGTACTTGGTGCCGTCCACCGGTTCGGTGCCGGTCGGGATCAGGTTTTCGTTCACGGTCACATGCGTGTTGCCTGGCAGCGTCAGGCTGCACTGCGCGTTGTGGCCGTCGATCTCGTCGCCGTATCCGTTCAGACCGTTGGCCAGCCATGGATGGATGGCCAGGGCCCATGGGGCGTTCGCATCGCCGTTATTATAGGCGTCGATGGTCAGATGCAGACCGTCGTCGGCGAGGCTATAGGTGGCGGTGGCTACGATGTCGAACGGATAGCCGGCCATATTGGGTGTGCGCCAGGTCAGTGCGACGGATTCCTCCGTGAGGCTTTCCAGCTTCCAATAGGAGCGGTATCCATAGCCGTGGATGGCGTTGTTGCGCGCGTGTTCGTCGATCGGCAACGTGTAGGTCTTGCCTTCGAAGGTGTATTCGCCGCCTTCGACGCGGTTCGGGAACGGGATGAGAATCTGGCCATGGCAGCAGCTCACCACGTCATCCGGGCCGAGGGAGACGATAAGGTCCTCGCCTCGGTAGGTCAGTTTGCGCAGCGTTGCGCCGAGTTCGGTGACGACCGCCTTATAGTCGCCGTGGGAGATGGAGAATTGCTGTCCGGAGCGGGCAGGCAGGTTCTTGCAGGTCATAGATCACTCCATAATGCCGCTAAACGTATCGATAACGGTTGTTACCGCTAACGGTCAAGTCTACCTTCTCTTGGAGGGTGCCATGCCCGTTCGCCGGCGTGTTGTGCATGCGACCGTCTACCGGATGAGGGATCGCCGGCGATATGGTTGTGCAATAGTCGTGTGCTCGCATGAGCGCGCGCGTTATGCGAACGGCCGTGCTCTAGTATTTGGTGAGGGCTTGTATGACATGAAAGGCGGCGACCCATGACCAAACGCATCGTATTGGCGGACCCTCGCGGATTCTGCGCCGGTGTGGATCGGGCGATCCTTACCGTACAGACGATTCTGAAGGCTTCGGTCCCCGTCCGCGAGGATGGCCTGCCACCGGTGTACGTGCGTCGTCAGATCGTGCATAACAAACATGTGGTCGAGGAGTTGTCGGCTCAGGGTGCGGTGTTCGTGCAGGAGCTCCGCGAAATTCCGGATGAGGCCGCTTCGGCGGGCATTCCGATTGTTTTTTCCGCGCACGGTGTGTCCCCGGCGGTCAAGGCCGAGGCCGCGGCCCGCGGCATGCATGTGATCGACGCCACCTGCCCGCTGGTGAGCAAGGTGCATCGCGAAGTGCTGCGTTTCGTTAGGGAGGGCTTCGAAATCGTCTATATCGGCCATAAGGGGCACGATGAGGCGGTCGGCGTGGTTGAGGAGGCCCCGGAGCATGTGCATCTGATCGAACATGAGGCCGACGTGGACTCGCTTGATTTCGCTGAAGACACCAAGCTGGTGCTGCTTACGCAGACCACGCTGAGCGTTGATGAGACCGCCGGTACGATCGCCGCGTTGAAGTGCCGCTTCCCGTGGCTGCAGATGCCGCCGAGCTCCGATATCTGCTATGCCACGTCGAATCGTCAGGCCGCGGTCAAGTTGGTGGCCGAGCAATCGGATTGCGTGGTGATCGTCGGGTCGGCGAATTCCTCGAATTCCGTACGATTGATGGAGGTCGCGCAGGAAGGCCTGAACTCGCGCTTCGCAGCGGATGCCGTTGCCGATGCGACTGATGGCCGCGGCAGGGCGCACCGTGTCGATGATGCGGCCGAACTCGACCCGTCATGGTTCGAGGGCGTGGAGTCCGTGGGCATCTCATCGGGCGCCTCCGTACCGGATGAACTTGTCTCCGGCGTGGTCGAAACCTTACAGGGCTTCGGCTACACCGAGGTGACCACCATCGAAACCATCAAGGAGAACATGCACTTCGTGCTTCCGTCCGAGCTACGCAGGGCTCGATGACCCTTCCCTGAGGGTCACCAGGTGCCGATGGGCGCGACTACGGCGTCCAATACCGCGATGAGATCATTCGGGTTGATGCCGATGGAGAACCCTCGCTTGCCTCCGGACAGCAGAATCTCGTCATACCGCAGGGCGCTTTCGTCCAGCACGGTCCTGTGGCGCGTGCGCTGTCCCAGAGGCGAAATCCCGCCCACCACGTAGCCCGATTCTCGCATGGCGACTTTCGGATCGGCCATGGTCGCCTTCTTCGCGCCCACGGCGGCGGCCAGCGCCTTCAGATCCATATGCCCGCTGACCGGGACCACGCCGACCACACGTTCCGTACCGGTGTCGGCCATCAGCGTCTTGAACACCTGGTGTTCGTCGAATCCGAGCTTGGTGGCGGCCTCAACTCCGTAGCCGTCATCCATATGATCGTTCGAATGTGCGTATTCATAGGTCGTGAATGTGACTCCGGCCTTGTCCAGCTGTACGGTCGCCGGTGTGGAACCGGTGCCTTTCTCGTGTTTTTTCTTGCCCATGGCGTCTCATCATAGGACGTTCGTACGTCCGATTCTGCCGTTTCGGTCATCCACGGGCCCGAAACCGTGCTCTGGATGACCGAAACGGCAGAATCGGACGACATTCCACGTGGGTTGGAGCAGGGCCGTATGAGGAGACATGGAGGCATGCGAAAAGGGGCTTCCACCATGAGGTGAAAGCCCCTGCGGGATTCCTAGGAACCTAACGGACTAGCCGCGACGGCTCACTCGGAGATCTCGGCGAAGTACAGCAGGGTACGCACCATGTTGCAGGTGAAGCCGTACTCGTTGTCGTACCAGGAGACGGTGCGAGCCATGGTCACGCCGTCAACGGTGTTGACGTCGGTCTGGGTCGGATCGAACACGCCACCATGGGTGTCGCCGATGATGTCGGAGGACACGATGCCGTCTTCGTTGTAGCCGTAGAAGTCGGTGGCGGAGAAGGCGGCCTTGAATGCGGCGTTGATCTCGTCAGCGGTGACTTCCTTGTTCAGAACGGTGGTCAGCTCGGTGACGGAGCCGTCCGGAACCTGGATGCGCTGGGCATGGCCCTGCAGCTTGCCGTTCACGGACGGAACGACCTTGCCGATGGCCTTGGCGGCGCCGGTGGAGTGAGGAATGGTGTTGATGGCGGCGGCGCGGTTGTTGCGAGCCTTCGGGAAGCGCGGGCCGTCGAGGATCATCTGGGTGCCGGTGTAGGCGTGGATGGTGGTCATGAAGCCGGCCTTGATGCCCCAGTTCTCGTCCAGCAGCTTGACCATGGCGGCCATGGAGTTGGTGGTGCAGGAACCGGCGGACACGATGGTGTCGTCGGCCTTCAGGATTTCGTGGTTCACGCCGAACACGACGGTCGGGGTGGTCTCGTCCTTGGCCGGAGCGGAGATCAGAACCTTCTTGGCGCCAGCGTTCAGGTGGGCCTGGGACTTCTCGGCGGAGGTGTAGAAGCCGGTGCACTCGAGCACGAACTCGACGCCGTCGTTCTTGACCCACGGGATGTTGTTGGCATCCTTCTCGGCATAGACCTTGTATTCCTTGCCGTCGACCACGATGGAGTCTTCGGTGGAGGTGACCTCGACCGGGGTGCCATCGTCATGACGGAAGGTGCCGTGGGTGCTGTCGTACTTCAGCAGGTAGGCCAGCATGGACGGGGTGGTCAGATCGTTGATTGCAGCGACCTCAATGTCACCGGCCTGGCCGCCACGAGCCTGCAGCTCGAAGATACGGCGGAAAGCCAGACGACCGATACGACCAAAGCCGTTGATACCAATCTTAACTGTCATGTAATTCTCCCTTTAGGGTAGGCCACACATGCGCGAGGCGCAATGAAGCCATTGTTTACCAACACCGCCCACTTTAGTGCGTCACCTGTACTTAGGGCAACGTATGGCGGTCGTGTGTTTCAGAAAACGACGTCGTTTCCGTGAACGCTCACAATGAGTTTTCAAGCGCATTTGCGTTTGACTAGGATGGAAGAGACCTCCGTATCGAGCGTGCCTAGATCCCCGTCGAAGTCATGCAGCCGGGTCACCTGCGGCAGTGGAGCCTCGGC
This sequence comes from Bifidobacterium dentium JCM 1195 = DSM 20436, assembly GCF_001042595.1. Lineage (NCBI taxonomy): Bacteria > Bacillati > Actinomycetota > Actinomycetes > Bifidobacteriales > Bifidobacteriaceae > Bifidobacterium > Bifidobacterium dentium. The sequence goes on along the minus strand of NZ_AP012326.1, from coordinate 1,693,464 downwards.
CGGAAATGTCACGATCAGTGTGCCGTGCTCCACTTCGATGCGTGCGGGCGCGCCATCCAGGAACTCGTTGCTGACGCCATTGACGCGGATATTGCTCATGGTCGCATGCTCAAGCTCGTACTTGAGCCCCGGCTCGCTGACTCCCGTGGATACGTCGGAATGGGAGAACACCGAGACCATGCGGCCCGGCCGCACATCGTTGGCGGGGAAGGAAAGCACGCCGTCGCAGATTGCGGTGATGATCGTACCGTCGCCGTGCAGATAACCGCTTGCCCCGCGTTCGGCGAGCAACGCCATGAGCTGAATGTTCGAGATGGTGTGGTCGATGCGCCCCCCGAGCGCGCCGAAGATATGGAACTCCCGCGCGCCGTGGGCCCAGCCGATCTTCAGGGCCGACAGCAGGTCGGGGTCATCCTTTTGCGGAGGCAGGGTGACCGTACGGGCGCCATCCGTGGGCCGTGCGCCCTTGAGGGAATCGAAATCGCCGACGACCACATCGGCATTGATGCCGAGGGCGCGTGTATGGTCGAGTCCGCCATCGGCGGCGATGACGAAGGCGCCATCCGGAACGTGCGGGGTCTCCCGATAGTATTCCCCGGCGGCGAAGATGACGCAGGTGCGCGAATCATATGTGGTCATATCCGACAGTGTAGCCAGTCGTTGCGTCGAATACGGCGGTGGGAAGGCTATCATGGGAACGCACGTGCCCTTCGGGAGGGCCTGAGAAGTGCGACACAGCTTACGCACATACGTTTTGGTAGCCTGTTATCTAGTGTCTTCGAAGGGATTATGCAGTTATGTGTGGAATCGCCGGATTCGTCAACGATATGCCAATCGATGTCAAATGCCCGACCCTGCAGCGGATGACCGATATCATCGCTCATCGTGGTCCGGACAGTGAGGGTCACTACATCGACGAGCATGTGGCTCTGGGCCATCGTCGCCTGAGCATCATCGATCTGGGCGGAGGCCAGCAGCCGATCTACAATGAGGACGGTTCGCTGGTCATCACCTTCAACGGCGAAATCTACAATTACCAGCCGTTGCGCGACGAACTGATCGCCGCGGGCCACGCCTTCACCACCAAAAGCGACACCGAGGTGCTGCTCCATGGCTATGAGCAGTGGGGCGTCGATCTGCTGCAACGCGTCCGGGGCATGTTCACCTTCGTGATCTGGGACAAGAACAGGCGCGAACTGTTCGGCGCCCGCGACCACTTCGGCATCAAGCCCTTCTACTATGCCAAGATGAACGGCACGTTCATGTATGCCTCGGAGATTAAAAGCCTCCTGCAGCACCCGGACTTCGTCAAAGAGCTCAACGCCGAGGCGCTGAAGCCATACATGACCTTCCAGTACCCGGCAATCGGCGAGACCTTCTTCAAAGGCGTGTACAAGCTGCCGGAGGGCCATTACTTCGTCTATCGCGACGGCGAGATGAGCATTCATCGGTACTATGACGAGAATTTCCGGGAAAGCGACCAGAAGCTGGGCGAACTGGTGAATACCATCGACGATACGGTATGCGGTTCCGTCAAAGCCCATCAGATTGCCGACGTGGAGGTGGGATCCTTCCTGTCCAGCGGCGTGGACTCCAGCTATGTCGCAGCCGTGGCCCGCCCTGAACACACCTATTCCATCGGATTCGGCAAGGGCACCTACAACGAATCGCAGCAGGCCGGTGAGCTGGCCGAACTGCTCAAACTGAACAACACCGCCGAGGCGCTGACCGACGAAGAGGCATTCGCCGCGTTCCCGCGCATCCAATGGCATCTGGACGAGCCGGATTCCAATCCGAGCTGCGTGCCGCTGTACTTCCTGTCGGCTCTGGCCGCCAAGGACGTCAAGGTCGTATTGAGCGGCGAAGGCGCCGATGAGCTGTTCGCGGGCTACATCGATTACGGCGTGCATACCAAATACAAGCCCGTCAAGATGCTGACCCGCTGGTTGACTCACATGCCGGCAGGCGTGCGTCATGCGATCGCGCGTTTCTGCAAAGGCAAGACCTTCCCGGGTGCGTGGCATCTGTATGCGAACCTCGCCCCGGCCGAGGAAAGCTTCATCGGCCAGGCGCGTGTCTTCGAGGAGGCGCAGTCCGAACGGCTGCTCAAGCCCGAATACCGTAAGGCTCCGAGCGTGCAAAGCATCGTGGACAAGACCTATGCCCGCGTGAAGGGCAAGGGGTTGAGCGAGCTCAAGAAGAAGCAGTACCTCGACATGCATCAGTGGATGCCCGGCGACATCCTGCTCAAGGCCGACAAGATGACCATGGCCCATTCGCTCGAGTTGCGCGTGCCGCTGCTCGACAAGGAGCTGATGAGCGTGGCCGAACAGGTGCCCACCAAGTACCTGATCAATGACGAGAACACGAAGTTCGCGTTCCGTCAGGCCGCGGGACGTCACCTGCCCAAGGAATGGTATGACCGCGAGAAGCTCGGCTTCCCGGTGCCAATCAAAAAATGGTTGCGCGAAGAAAAGTTCTACAAGTACGTACGTTCCGTGTTCGAACGCGACTATGTCGGCCTGTTCTTCGATCAGGCCGCCCTGCTGAAGATGATCGACGACAATTACGCCGGCAAGACGGACGATCGTCGCAAGATCTGGACGGTATACTCCTTCCTGACCTGGTACGACGTGTACTTCGTGCATGACGGCACCAAGCCGGAAGTCATCGCCATCGACTGAGCGCCATATGCGACACGCGCCGGTCCCGGGGTGTGGTATTATCTACAAGGCTTGAGAAATCAAGAAAGCGGGACATCCCCACCTGGAAGCCTTTCAGGGCCTCGGGTTCAGGCATCAGCCTTTTCGCCGGTTGCCGGCGATGCATGCGGATTGTGTATTGACGTATGGTCGTGTGGTTATCCGTGCGGGTATGGCTTGCCTTGAGTCACGAAGCTTGGAAAGACCGCCAGTCGAGGATGCTCCGCCGAACGGAACATGAGGATTGGAGTCATCATCAGCGACGAACCACGCATTAACGACGAGATTCGCGTCTCCCAGGTGCGTCTGATCGGCCCGAATGGCGAGCAGGTGGGAGTCATCGCGACTTCCGTCGCACTGAACCTGGCAAAGGAAGCGAACCTCGATCTCGTCGAGGTGGCGCCCAACGCGAAGCCTCCCGTCGCCAAACTTATCGACTACGGCAAGTTCAAGTACAACGAGAAGATCAAGGCACGTGAGGCACGTCGTAATCAGAGCACCGCGGAAATCAAGGAGATCCGCTTCCGCCTGAAGATCGACGATCACGACTTCGAAGTCAAGAAGGGCCATGTCGTGCGCTTCCTGAATGGCGGAGACAAGGTCAAGGTCACCATCATGCTGCGCGGTCGTGAACAGTCCCGACCGATTGGCGGCGTCGAGCTGCTGCAGCGTCTCGCCCAGGAAGTGGAGGAGTACGGCACCGTCGAATTCGCTCCGAAGCAGGAAGGCCGCAACATCATCATGACGCTTGCGCCGAAGGGCAAAAAGGTGCACACCCAGTCCGAGCAGCGTCGTCGTGGCGATCAGTCTCGTGCCGAACGCCAGGCTCGTCAGGCGGCCCGTCTGGCGGCCAAGCAGGAAGCCCAGGCTCAGGCGGCAGCCGAAGCCAAGGCCGCGGTGGCATCCGACAAACCGAAGACTTCCGAAACGAAGTAACAAACAAGGAGGGCAGCAATGCCGAAGATGAAAACTAATTCCGCCGCTTCCAAGCGCATCCGCGTGACCGGTTCCGGCAAGCTGATGCACGCCGGCTCCGCCATGCGCCACAACCTCGAGCATAAGTCCGCTCGTAAGCGCCGTGAACTGAAGGCCGACGGTGTTCTGGCCTCTTCCCAGAACAAGGGCATGAAGAAGCTGCTCGGTCGCTGAGCATAGCGAGAGCTGACAAGACAAGACTTAATAGAAAGCTGAGGAATCAAATATGGCACGTGTCAAGCGCGCAGTGAACGCCCACAAGAAGCGTCGCGTCGTTCTCGAGAGGGCTTCCGGTTACCGCGGACAGCGCTCCCGCCTGTATCGCAAGGCCAAGGAGCAGCTGCTTCACTCCTTTACCTACAACTTCCGCGACCGCAAGGCTCGCAAGGGCGACTTCCGCAAGCTGTGGATCCAGCGTATCAACGCCGCCGTCCGCGCTGAAGGCATCACCTACAACCGCTTCATCCAGGGCCTGCACCTCGCCGGCATTGAGCTTGATCGTCGCGCTCTGGCCGAACTGGCCGTCTCCGATCCGGAGACCTTCAAGGCCATCGTCGAGCAGGCCAAGGCCGCTCTTCCGGCTGATGTGAACGCTCCGAAGGAAGCCTGAGCCTATACGGGCCGACGTCGTATTGGCGTACATGATGACCTCCGCTCCGTTGGGCGGAGGTCTTTGCATATCAGATCGACAATAGGGCGAAGACCGAAAGGAACGACATGGATGGTTGCGAACGTCTGGTCAGGCAGTTCCTCGCGCACATTGACGTGGAACGGGGACTGTCCAAGGCCACGGTCTGCGCGTACGGTTCCGACCTGCATAAATACGTGTCCTGGCTGCATGAACAGGGTATCCATGATCTCGATGACGTGACCACACGGCATGTCGAGGAATATGTGGCCTCGCTCGACGATTCGGGGGAGAGCGCCCGCAGCAAGGCTCGTCGACTGGCCAGCATTCATGCCTTTCATCGTTTCGCCCTCAGCGAGCATGTCGTGCACGATGATGTCGCGGCACAGGTCAAGGCGCCCAAGGGCGCAAGCACCCTGCCGGACGTGCTTTCCGTCGATGAGGTGATGCGATTGATGGATTCCATCCCGCTCTCGCGGCATCACGATGGGAAACAAGGGCATGGTGATGCCGCGGCCGATGACCCGGTGATGCTACGTGACAAGGCGTTGCTCGAGTTCATGTATGCCACGGGATCGCGGGTCTCCGAAGCATGCGGCGTCGATCTGGACGACATCGATTTGGACGATAAGGTGGCGCGTCTGATGGGCAAGGGCTCCAAACAGCGTCTGGTACCGGTAGGCAGCTTCGCGTGCGAGGCTTTGCGCCGATATCTCAGATTCGGACGGCCCGTCTTGCAATCCAAGTCCAAAGGAGCAGCCGAGCACAGGGCGGTGTTCCTCAACAAGCGCGGCAAACGACTGTCCAGACAGTCGGTGTGGGAAATCATCCGAACCGCCGGTGAGCGTGCGCACATCACCAAGCCGCTGCATCCGCATACCTTGCGCCATTCCTTCGCGACGCATCTGATTCAGGGCGGTGCGGATGTGCGTACCGTACAGGAGCTGCTCGGCCATGCCAGCGTAACCACAACGCAGATCTACACGCACGTGAGTCCCGAGAATCTCATCGAGGCATACCTGACCGCGCATCCGCGTGCGCGCTGATCAACGGGCAGCGTCATTGCCGGATTGCACGACGGGTGTGCGCTAGCATGGGAGCAGTGGAACTTTGACACAAGGATGTTGGTAAGGTAATCAGTATGCCTACGGATTTGCTTGGACGTGATTATGAGACGTTTGCCGCCCCGGAACCATTGCAGCAGCATGGCCCGGCGCGGGTCATCGCCATGTGCAACCAGAAGGGTGGCGTGGGCAAGACCACCAGTTCCATCAACATCGCCGGAGCGTTGAGCCAATATGGCCGCCGTGTGCTTATCGTCGATTTCGATCCGCAGGGTGCGGCGACGGTGGGTCTGGGCATCAACGCCAATGCGGTGGAAGATACGGTGTATACCGCATTGTTCAATCCACGTATGGACGTGCATGCCGTGATTCAGCATACGGATTTCGACAACCTTGATATCATGCCGGCCAACATCGACCTTTCCGCCGCCGAAGTGCAGTTGGTCACCGAGGTCGGCCGCGAGCAGGTGCTTGCCGGCGTGCTGCGTCAGGTGAAGGACGAATATGATGTGATCATCGTCGATTGCCAGCCGTCGCTGGGTTTGCTGACGGTGAACGCGTTGACCGCCGCCGACGGCGTGATCATTCCGGTGGCTGCGGAATTTTTCGCATTGCGTGGCGTGGCCCTGCTGATGCAGTCCATAGAGAAGGTGCAGACGCGTATCAATCCGAGTCTTGAGGTGTATGGCGTGCTGGTCACGATGTTCACGCACACCCTGCACTGCGACGAGGTGTTGCAACGCATCTATGAGGCTTTTCAGGGCAAGGTGTTCCATTCGGTGATCTCACGGTCCATCAAGCTGCCCGATTCCACCGTGGCGGCTGCGCCGATCACCATCTATGCGCCGAACCATAAGACCGCGAAGGAATATCGCGAGGTCGCGCGTGAGCTGATTGCCAAAGGCATCATCGCCTGATTGGTTTCCGTCATGTAGGCCCCGGCAACGGGGCTTGTTCATATGCGGGAAACAGCACTTATGGTCATGTTGACCATAAGTGATACACTGAGGTCTCGGAACAATTCGGACTGACGAATCGAGGCCGTTATGATCATGGGCAACGTTTCGGAGAGGCGCAGGCAACCTCCCCAGGTCGGCGTTTCCGTGGTGATTCTCGCACTTGGTCCTGCCGCGCGGGCGGATGACCGGAACGATCAGACCCGCGGTACGTTGTGGATGCCTTTGGTCAGACGCGTACGCCAGCCGTTCCTTGGTCAGTGGGCTCTGCCGGGTGGTGGCCTGCGTGCCGATCATTCGCTTGAGCAATCAGCCTATGCGGCACTGGAATCCACCACGTCGCTTCATCCACGCTATCTTGAGCAGCTCTATACCTTCGGCGATCCGTCCAGGTCCCATGGGGGCCTTCCGATGGTCTCCATCGTTTACTGGGCCTTGGTCGGTGGCATGGACGAGAACGTCGAGTTCGCCGACGGCGACAACGTGTCATGGTTCCCGGTGGACCATCTGCCGGAGCTCGCCTTCGACCATCGCGAAATCGTCGATTACGCCATGGAGCGGCTACGCGGCAAAATCGAATATCCCGACATCGTTGCGCGGCTGGTGGGCGACCGTTTCACCCTGAGCCAACTGCATGACGTCTACGAGGCGATTGCCGAGGAAGACATCGATCTGGCGAACTTCCGCCGTAAGATGCTTGCTTCTGGTCTGCTTGAGGATACCGGCGACAAGCTGCGTGTCGGCCGTAACAGACCGGCCACGGTCTATCGCTACAAACAGGGCACGGCTCAGCCAACGCCTTGGAACGTCGCCGAGTCAAGGACCGATTTCGCCGCATCCGATATTGATCCGCAGGATGATGCGCTCTCCGCCCTGACCACGGCGTGACGCATCGCATTCGAAAAAAGGGAAAACACAGGAAGGGATCAGATGTCCGCAACGCAACAGGCTGCCGGGGGAGCGGCCGAACTTACCCGAAACGAACGACTTGACAGGTTGCCGTTCAATAAGGCTCATCGCAAACTGCTGGTGGCCTCCGGCATCGGATGGGCATTCGACGCCATGGATGTCGGCTTGGTGTCGTTCGTGGTCGCCGCCATCGCGGCCGACCCGCATTTCAATCTGACGCCGACGGAGAAAAGCTGGGTGCTGTCCATCGGCTTCGTCGGCATGGCCATCGGTGCGGCGCTCGGCGGATATGTTGCCGATCGAGTGGGACGCAAGACGGTCTTCTCGGCAACGTTGGTGATTTTCGGTCTGGCCAACGGTGGCATGGCGCTGTCGTGGTCGCTGGCCGCATTGCTCATCGCCAGACTGATCATCGGACTGGGTCTGGGCGCCGAGCTGCCGGTCGCGTCGACGCTCGTCTCCGAATTCTCGCCGACCAAGCAGCGCGGACGTATGACGGTGCTGCTGGAGTCCTTCTGGGCCATAGGCTGGATCGTGGCCGCATGCATCGGATATTTCGTGATTCCGAATACCGGCGACTGGGGTTGGCGATGGGCGTTGCTCATCGGCGCACTGCCGTTGCTGTATGCCATCGTGACGCGCATTCACATTCCGGAATCCGTGCGATTCCTAGAATCCAAGGGGCGTGAGGATGAAGCCGAACGGGCGGTGCGGTATTTCGAACAGGCCGGTGGCGTCGAGCCGGTGGCCTCGCCGAAGGGCCAGCCGTTGCCGAAGATCAATACCCGCGAACTGTTCGGAAAGAGGTATATCGCCCGTACCGCGGCGATCTGGGCCACATGGTTCTTCGTGAACTTCTCCTATTACGGGGCCTTCACCTGGATGCCATCGCTGCTGGCCGATCAGTTCGGCTCCCTGACCAAGTCGTTCGGCTACACGTTGGCCATCGCCATCGCGCAGCTGCCGGGGTATTTCCTGGCGGCATGGCTGGTGGAGGTCTGGGGTCGCAGGAAGACCCTGAGTGTGTTCCTCGCCGTGTCCGCCGTGGCGGCGTTCGCCTTCTCCCAAGCCGGTTCCGTGGCTGCGGTACTCTGCTTCGGCATGCTGTTGTCGGCCTCGAACCTCGGCGCATGGGGCGTGTTGTACGCGGTGACGCCGGAGATCTATCCGACCCGCCTGCGCGGTGCCGCCGCCGGAGCCGCGGCCGCCTGCGGTCGAGTGGCCGCCATCATCGCCCCGTTGCTCGTGCCATGGTTCCTGACGCTGTCCGGCGGCAACAAGGCCGTGGCGTTCATCGTGTTCGCCGTGGCGTTCATCCTGGCCTGCGTGGCGGCCCTGTGCCTGCCCGAGCGCACCGGCAAGGAACTGGAAGACTGATTTTCCGCTCTATCGAGTCAGGGGCCCTCGGCGTTTGAACTGCGCCCCGATTGTTGGACGTTGTTAAATAGGATACAGGTCTAGGCTGCGAGGGACACGCTTCGGAATTCCTCCGGGGTGTGTCCCTCGAGTCGTATCTGGCGTCGTCTGGTGTTCCAGTGGATGACGTACGCGTCAAGTTCTCGTTTGAATTGCTCGTACGAGTCGAATTCGCGCCCCCGGTAGAACTCGTCCTTGAGGTGTCCGAAGACCTGTTCGGTGGCGGCGTTGTCCAGGCAGTTGCCCTTGCGGCTCATGGACTGGCGGATGCCCAGCCGTTCGAGCTCCCCGCGCCACCACGGGTGCTGGTACTGCCATCCCATGTCCGAGTGCAGGATCGGGTTCGCGCCCCCGGGCAGCCTGGCTTCGAGCATGGCGAGCAGACGCCGCTGCTGCCCCATGCCGGGGTGCCGGCTCACGTCCCAGGCGACGATTTCCTTGCTGGCCATGTCGTACACGGGCGCGAGGTAGGCCTTGCCGCCCGCGACCTTGAATTCGGTGACGTCGGTGCCGAGTTTTTCGAACGGCTTGCCGGCGGTGAAGTCGCGTTTGAGCAGGTTCGGCACCCCTCCGCCAGCGTCGCCCCTGTACGAGCTGTAGCCTCTCCATGGATTCCTGGCGCGGATCGGGCATCTGAGTCCCATGCGGCGCATGACCCTCAGGACGCTCTTGGCCGACACCTTCTGTCCGAACTCGTGGACCAGGCACATATGGATCTGCCGGTGGCCGCACCCGTTGGCCGTCCTTTCCCAGATCTCTGCGACCATGGGATCGAGGTCGGGGCGCGTCTCATGCGCCGGATGCGACAGATGGTGGAAATACGTGGATCTCGCCAACCCGCTGATCTTCAGCAGGTGGTCGAGCCGGTGCCCCTGCCCTGCGAGCAGTCGGACGACGGCGCTTCGCTCGCGCTTCGTGACTTCTGCGCCCGCAGGGCCCGGAGTTTTTCCAGGTACGCGACCTTCGCCTTCAGGTAGGCGACCTCCTCGGTCAGCTCCTGCTCCCGCGTGGGTTTCGGCCTTGGCTTGGATTTCGCGCCTTTAGGCCTGCCCTTGGGCTTCGGCCTCAACGCCTCCGCGCCACCGGCACGGTATTCGCGGCACCAACGCTGCAGCGGGGCGATGCTCGCTATCCCGTACCTGGCCATGACCTCGGCCACGCTCAAGCCGTTCTCGACGTGGTCCCGCGCCGCCGCGACCTTCGTCTCCCAGTCATAACGCCTGTTGCCGGTGGTTCCCATGACCGCCTCCCCGCCGTTGGATCTGTACAGCATGATCCATTTTTCCGCAGTCTGCACGGGCATCGCAAACCGACGGGCGAGGGAGCGTTTGCCCACGCCGGCCTCAATGAGCCTCAGCGCCTCGCGCCGGAACCCGTCGTCATAGTGCTTCCTCCGATCCTCACGCATACGAAAGAACCACACCTCCAATCATCGAATCCGAATTTCTTCAGTCCAATAATCGGGGTGCGGTTCACGTTGCGCCGATGGGCCCCTCGGCTTATCTGTCGCATTGCTTCGCTAGGATTGGTTTCGTTTGTGTGTAAGTACGGAATTCAAGTACCGATAACCATGCACGTACCGAACGGTTACGCAAGAGAACGGCAATACTAAGAGAGGTTTCGATGGCGGTTCGCGGCGATATTCGAAATGTAGCGATTGTGGCACACGTCGATCATGGCAAGACCACCCTGGTCAACGGCATGCTGGCGCAGTCCCATGTGTTCAACGAGCGTGAGGAAGTCCCGGATCGCGTGATGGACTCCAACGATCTGGAACGCGAGAAGGGCATCACCATCCTCGCCAAGAACACCGCCGTGCAGTACACCGGTCCGCTGGCCGCCAAGTACGGTCATCCGGAAGGCATCACCCTCAACATCATCGACACCCCCGGCCACGCCGATTTCGGCGGCGAGGTCGAACGCGGCATCTCCATGGTCGACGGCGTCGTGCTGCTCGTCGATGCTTCCGAAGGCCCGCTGCCGCAGACCCGTTTCGTGCTGCGCAAGGCCCTTGAAGCCAAGCTGCCGGTCATCCTGTGCGTGAACAAGACCGATCGTCCGGACGCCCGTATCGAAGAGGTCGTCGGCGAGGCATCCGATCTGCTGTTGGGTCTGGCACAGGACGTCATCGAGGAGGGCATCGATCTTGACGAGGATTCCCTGTTCGACCTGCCGGTAATCTACTGCGCGGCCAAGGCCGGATACGCATCCGAGAATCAGCCGGAGAACGGCGGTCTGCCGGATAACGACAATCTCGAGCCGCTGTTCGAGGCCATCATCAAGAACATTCCGGCCCCGGAATACGACGAAGGTGCACCGCTCCAGGCCCATGTGGCCAACATCGACTCCTCCGACTTCCTCGGACGACTCGGCCTGGTCCGCATCTACAACGGCACCCTGGAGAAGGGCAAGACCTACGGCCTGTCCCGTGTGGACGGCTCCATCGAGAACTTCCGCGTCTCCGAACTGCTGCGCACGCAGGGCCTGGAGCGCACCCCCGTCGATTCCGCAGGCCCCGGTGACATCGTCGCAGTGGCCGGCGTGAACGACATCATGATCGGCGAGACCATCGTCGACCCGAGCGACCCGCGTCCGCTGCCGCTCATCCACGTCGACGATCCGGCCATCTCCATGACCTTCGGCATCAACGATTCGCCATTGGCCGGCACGGAAGGCAAGGATCACAAGCTCACCGCCCGCATGATCAAGGACCGCCTGGACCGTGAACTCATCGGCAACGTGTCCATCAAGGTGCTGCCGACCGAGCGTCCGGACGCCTGGGAGGTCCAGGGCCGTGGCGAACTCGCCTTGGCTGTGCTCGCCGAGCAGATGCGCCGCGAAGGCTACGAGCTGACCGTCGGCCGTCCGCAGGTGGTCACCAAGACCGTTGACGGCGTGATCAACGAGCCGATGGAAAACACCACCATCGACGTACCGGAAGAGTACATGGGCACCGTCACCCAGCTCATGGCCGATCGCAAGGGCCGTATGGACAACATGACCAACCACGGCACCGGCTGGGTGCGTTTGCAGTTCACCGTTCCCTCCCGTGGCCTGATCGGTTTCCGTACCGCACTGCTGTCCGCCACGCGCGGCACCGGCATCGCAGCCTCCATCTCCGCAGGCTACGCCCCGTGGGCCGGCCAGATCGTAACCCGTCAGAACGGTTCCATGGTCTGTGACCGTAAGGGCGTCGCCACCCCATACGCCATGCAGCGCCTGCAGGCTCGCGGCAACTTCTTCGTCGAGCCGCAGTCCCCGGTGTACGAGGGCCAGGTCGTCGGCGTGAACAATAAGCCGGATGAGCTGGATGTGAACATCACGCTGGCCAAGCACATGACCAACATGCGTTCCGCTACCGCCGACGTGCTGGAGACCCTGACCCCGCCGATCAAGATGAGCCTTGAGGAGTCCCTGGACTTCGCCAACGAGGATGAGTGCGTGGAAGTCACCCCGGAGTCCATCCGAATCCGCAAGATCATCCTCAGCCGTGAGGACTGGTACAAGTGGCGCGCCAAGCAGCGTCGTCAGAACAATCAGCAGGGCAAGTAGTCGCTGATCGAGCAGAGGAGAGATGCGCATGTGCGTGCATCTCTCCTTTTTCCTTTTCCGGCGAGCGGGCGGCACACGGTGTGATGAAATCATAAGGAACGAGGAGAATAGTGGTGAGCATGACTCAAGACAACGATCGCAGGCTGCTGCCATGGTCGTATCGGCAACCGATGCCGGTGAGGCTTCTCATCGACGTGCTTTCCGGCGCGGCAATCGGTGCCGTCGGCACGATGGCACATCGTATGGGAGCATCGATGAACATCCCATACGGCCTGGCACTGGCCTTCCTCATCGTAATCCTTTCCACTTGGTGCGCCCGCTCACGCGACGGCGTCGTCGGGCTTGCCCTGCATCTCATCAGCTCGTCACTGGTGGTATGGACGGTCATGGCGGGATACGGTCCGGGCGGCGACGCTTTGATTCCGGTCGGTTTCGGCAGTGACGCGAATATGCCGTTCTTCAGCGACCATGCCGGCTACTTCTGGCTGTATGGCATCGTGCTGATCCCATGCATCATGTTGCTCCTGCCAAAGCGCTGGTTCGTCGTGCAGCCTCGGACCGATACGGACGCCCAGCCGATGGAATAGGGGCTGCGCTACGGGCCACCACTACGGTAAGGTGCAAGGAAGCATGAAGGAGGAACGGGAAGATATGAATGCACGGAAGTTGTTCTATCTCGGGCCCCAAGGCACATTCACGCATCAGGCGGCGGTCAGTGCGGCCGGATTGTTGCGGCCGGTCGTGCCCGAAGGATTCGATCTCATTGCCTGCGATGATGTGCCGCAGATCATGCAGGCCGCGCAGAACGGCGAAGGCTGGGGCGTCATCGCATGGGAGAACAACGTCGAGGGGTATGTCGTGCCGAACCTTGACGCCCTGATCGACGCGCAGGACCTGGTCGGCTTCGCCCGTGTCGGCGTCAACGTCGAGTTTGACGCCTATACGCTGCCCGACACCGGACTGGAGGATGCCTACGTCGCCACGGCCCACTCGCATGGCCTTGCGCAATGCAGAAAATTCATCGCCGAGCATCATCTTGACGCGGTGACGGCATCATCCAACGCAGCCGCCTGTCGCGACCTCAAGCCGGGTGAGGTCGCATTCGGACCGAGCATCTGTGGCGATCTGTATGACATCAAACGCGTCGGCAGTGCGGTACAGGACTATCAGGGCGCACGCACCGAGTTTCTTGTGCTGGCCCGACGTGAGGAAGTCGCCGATCTGCTGGAACAGCCGAAAACCCAGGACGATGTGGACTATGAATCGGTATTGACGCTCATCCCGCTGGTTACCGGCCCGGGTGTACTCGCCGATCTGCTGGATGTGTTCCGCGATGCAGGACTCAATATGACCAGCTTCATCTCGCGTCCGATCAAAGGACATGATGGCACCTACAGCTTCATCGCCACGTTCGACGCGGCCCCATGGGAACGGCGGTTCCGTGACGCGCTCGTGGAAATCGCCGAGCACGGAGACTGGGCCAAGACCTTGGCCGTCTATCCTCGTAGGGAACGGCCGAGCCCGCCGGTGGCCAGCTGGATGTTGCCGCAGGGTGGAGTGCGTCTTGACGATAGGCATCTGCCTGAGGATTGGCAGAACGACGGTATGGTAAGAAGGGAGCTGATGTGGTGAAGCAGCGTATCGCAATCGTGGGATTGGGCCTGATCGGAGGCTCTCTGGCACGCAGGCTCGTCAACGCAGGTTGCGAGGTGACGGCTTGGAATCACAATGATCGTCCGTATGCGACCGCCGAAACGGACGGCATCACCTGCATGCCGACATTGGCCGCTCTGGCCGATGGCAGGCCCGATGTGCTGGTACTGTGCAATCCACTCAAGGCCATGCCGCAGATTCTCTCCGCTTTGAAGCCGCTGATCGACCAGAACGTGACGACGCTCACCGACGTCGGCAGCGTCAAAGGCATGGTGCGCGATCAGGTGAAGGCCGTCGGACTGGAGAACTGCTACGTCGGCGCGCATCCGATGGCCGGCAATGAACTGTCCGGTTGGGAATCCTCGGATCCCGCTTTATACGATGACGCGCTATGGGCCATCACCGTGGACGAACGCACTGAATACCGGCGGTTCCTGGCCGTCGCGACGATGATCACCGATGCCTGCGCCAATCGCCTGATCGTACTTGACGATGCCACGCATGACCGTTGCGCCGCGCTGATCTCGCATATGCCGCACGTCATCGCCACGGCCATGGTCAACGAACTCGTGGTCAATCCGAATCGTAATGTCGCGGCCGCGCTCGCTGCGGGATCCTGGCGTGACATGACCCGCGTGGCATTGACCGATCCGGATCGCACACGTGCCATGGTGGAGGAGGATGCGGCCAATGTGGAGCTATTGCTGCGTAATATGGCCAATCGTCTGACGCTGATGGCCAACGTATTGCATGGTGTTCAGCCCCAAGGCGCCGGTGCGTTGCAGACCGCCGCCACCCAGGAGAGCGACGCCAAGGAGATGGCACGTTTCTTCGAGCAAGGTCAACCGTTCCGTGATTACAAGACGGCCATACGGCAGCCTGATTTCATGGAACGATGCGAGACGGTTTCGCTTGCGATCCCTGCGGAAGGCTGGCAGCAGATGCTGCTGGAATCCGCCCGCAGGGGAGAACACATCATCCGGTTCACGGATGATCACGCGGTTGACGTCCAAATCCGTTCCGCTGTGTGAGGCTCGCCGAGGAAGCGCACACAGCGAACGTCACGATTGCGATCGGGTCATGGAACGTTCGGGAATCGGTTTGATCGTGACGATTGCGTCGGCGGGAATGCTGACACGGTGTGCGGGACGTGAGCCATTGGCGGCCGCGTCCCGCATCAGCTCCAGCGTCCGTCCGTCCCAAGAGCGCACATGGCCGACAAAATCACGGAACTTCATACGTTGGTCGGCCGGATCCACGCCTTCGTACGTGCGCACCACA
Source organism: Bifidobacterium dentium JCM 1195 = DSM 20436 (assembly GCF_001042595.1). Classification (NCBI taxonomy): domain Bacteria; kingdom Bacillati; phylum Actinomycetota; class Actinomycetes; order Bifidobacteriales; family Bifidobacteriaceae; genus Bifidobacterium; species Bifidobacterium dentium. Next base: position 1,678,328 of record NZ_AP012326.1, on the reverse strand, counting down.
ATGCGTGCGCCGGCAGGAATCTCATGTGGAATCGGCATATGGTCCCCTTCGTTGCACCGTTTATCGACAGTCTAGACCTATTCGCTGGCCACGGCGTCAAGAACGGGTTGCCTGAGTGCGCGGGAGGCCGGCGAGATACTGGATATCAGACCGACTACGATCGACAGCACGAGGAAGATCAGCAACTGCGTCCACGGAACCGCAAGCGTCTCCAATCCCTTGGAGGCGTAGACGGCGCGGATCACCACACCGGCCGAGACGCCGACCACCAAGCCCATCACCGTGCCGAATACGGAGATGATGGCAGCTTCGATGCCGAGCATGCCGCGCACCTGTCCGCGTGATGTGCCGATGGCCCGTAGCAGGCCGATCTCCTTGGTACGTTCCGATACGCTCAACGCCAACGTGTTCACGATGCCGAAGATCGCGATGATAATCGACAATGCCAGCAGTGCGTACAGGATCATGAGTACCTGGTCGATCATCGTGCTCATCGTCGACTTGTATTCGTCATGATCGAACACCGAAATCGTGTAGTACTTCTTCACGGCGTTCTTGATGTTCCGCTTCACCGCAGCGGTATCGGTGCCGGACTTGGCATTGACGTACAGAGACATGGGGAACATGGTCTGCTTGTTGCCGATCTGCTCGGCGACGTCATCGTTGAACATCACATTGTCGCGATACACGGAGTTCGACACGATCGCACCGATTCTGATCGTCTTTTCCGTGGTCTCCTTCTTCGTCTTGATCAAGGTTTGCGGATCGACGTTCTGCGCGTCGGTGGTATACCGTTGGATCTCGTCCGCCTTGGCCTGCGCTCCTGCCACATCGCCGGATGCGGCCATCTGCTGCGCTTCGTTCTGCAACTCCTGCACATGTGCCTGAACCTGGGCCTGATAATCGGCTTGGGCCTGTTCGGTGGCCTCTTGGTCGACCACCGTATTCTCGGCGGATACCTTGACCCGGTCTCCCACATGCCAGCCCCGGTCTTCGGCCACGTCTTTGCCGACCAGCAGTTCACCCTTCTTCATCGCCTTGACGGCGTCGCCCTCGGTGGTTTCCGCGGCGAACACGTCGGTGAACAAGTGCGTTTGCGTGGCGAATGTCACGCTACCGATGGATCGGCCGTCATACTTGACGCCGAGCATGAGACGGTTCGTGGTGACCGTCTTGACGCCGTCGGTGTTCTTGATGTCGGATATGGCCTGATCTGGCAACCGTCCGAAGGACGCGGAGATCACGGCGAAATCCGCTTTGAAACCGTTGTCCACCAAGGAATTGACCGAGGCCTTCGCCGACGAGGCCACCACGCCGAGGCAGCTGACGATTGCGACGCCTACGAACAATGCGGCGGCGGTATTCGACGTGCGTCTCTTGGAACGGGAGATGTTGCGCGTCGCGAGCCGGCCGGTGACGGTGAAGATCTTCGACGGCAACCATCCCAATAGGTTGCCGGCGGGGGAGACGAAGGCCGGTCCGGCCATGATGACACCGACCACGGCCAATGCCGCGCCGACGCCGAGCGGCCAGCCGATGGCGATATGGTTTACCACGTCCCATGGCGTCGGCCCGTTGCCGTCCGCGACGGCCATGGCGCAGGCGAACGCCCAGCTGGCGAAACCGAGCACCACCATAATCGTGCCGACGATGCCTCGCATGCGTACCGGTTTTTCCGGATTCACCGTCTCGTTCATCGCTTGGATGGGCGGGGCAAGCGCGGCATTGCGTGCCGGCAATGCCGCGCCGATCAACGTGACCAGCACACCCACGATCAGGCCGATTACCATGTCGGAGATGGACGGATCGGTGGCTCCGGTCAATGGCAGTCCCATATTCGCCAGTCCCATGACGATCAGTCGTACCATGCCCCAACCGAGCGCGATGCCTGTGCCCGAACCGACCAGACCGAGCACCACGGCCTGCACGATCACCGTGGAGAAGACCTGTGCGGGTGAGGCGCCGATGGATCGTAGCAGCGCATATCCGCGCATCGACTCACGTACGATCATCGAGAAGGTGTTCGCGATGATGAACGAACCGACGAACAGCGCGATGACGGCGAAGATGAGGATCAGCGGCTGGATGAAGCCGAGTGAATCCTGCGTGGCCTTGGTGGTATCGTCGCGATATTCGTCTCCGGTGACGGCGTGTGCCTTGGAATTCTTGGGCAGCGCCTTGTTGATGCGATCCGCCAGCTGCTGTTGCTCGGATGCGTTCAACGGAGTGGTCGTACTGCCGTAGACGCAGATCTGCGCGGTTTTGTCGGCATCGTCCGATTGTTTGTCGGATTGTTCCTTGGCTACGCTTGGATCGACGCCGATGATGATGGCGCCCGCCTGGCTTGCGGAGGTCGAGAAGATACCGCTGACCGTCACGTCATGCGGGCCATCGGAGTAGACGATCTTCGTCTTGTCTCCCACTTTGAGACCGGATCGCTCCGCTGCGAAGGAATGCAGGGCGATTTCATCTGCGCCTTTCGGGTACGTGCCGGAAGTGAACTTGGCGGAGCGCCACGGAGTCGAAGCGCTGATGCCGAGTGCCATCGAGGGCGAGCCCATAGTGGTCACGGCGTCGCCGTGTTTGTCGACCAGCACCACGCCGGTGAGTGAGTAGGCCACGCGCGCCGATGTGACGCCCTTCACCTTGGCGATATCGTCGGCGAGGTCCACGTCGATGGCGTTGTAGCTTGCTATCGACGAACCCGATGCGAGCAGTGTCGAACTGCTCTTGGTCTGTTTGGCGCCTCGTACGTACACATCATGGTCGGCGTTGGTGGCCATCATCTGCGAGACCTGGTTGTTGAGCATCTCGCGGAAGCAGAACGAGCCGACCACGAAGCTTACGCCGAGCGCGATGGCCACGATTGACATGATGAAACGGCTGAAATGGCTTCTCGCATCACGCAAACCGATACGGATCATGACCGGGCGCCTTCCGTCGAAGTCGTGGTTTCGGCCTCGTCATCGTCCGCGAACACTTCGAGAATATCGGCATAGGTGGGGTGGCTCATGTCGCGGGTGATCTCACCATCCGCCAGCACCAGTACGCGGTCGGCGAAGGAGGCGGCACGCGGATCATGCGTGACCATTACGATGGACTGGCCGTAATCACGTACGGAATCACGGAGGAACCCGAGAACCTCCCTGCTGGAACGTGAATCCAGATTGCCGGTCGGCTCGTCCGCGAAGATCACCGAAGGGCGCGCCATCATTGCGCGAGCGCAGGCGACGCGTTGCTGCTGGCCGCCCGAAAGCTGACTCGGCCGATGGGTCAGTCGCTGTTCAAGACCGACCACCTTGACCACCTGGTTGAACCAATCGCGGTCGATGGGCCGTTTCGCGATCTGCAATGGCAGGAGGATGTTCTCTTCGGCAGACAGCGTCGGTACCAGATTGAAGGATTGGAAGATGAAGCCGATCTGTTCGCGGCGCAGATCGGTCAGTTGCTTTTGATTCATGGACGAGACTTCGAGACCTTCCACGACGACCCTGCCGGAAGTAGGGGAGTCGAGACCTGCCATGCAATGCATCAGGGTGGATTTGCCTGAGCCGGAAGGGCCCATGATCGCAGTCATCTCGCCGCGCATGAATTCCACATCCACATGGTTGAGCGCGGTGACCTGGTTGTCCTTGTCTCCGTAGCTCTTTGTCAGGTCGATGGCCCTTGCCACGATTCGTTCGTCAACTCCGTTGCCGGAATCGCCCTGCTGTCTGGTCCGTGCCGAGTGACGTGCCATGATACCGCCTGTCCACTGGAGAATATACCGAGTAAAGTCTATCGACAGATGGCCACATAATGGAAGAGCAGTCAGCGGAAAATTCGAGGAAAGAGGCCGGAATATGCGTTTCGCGGATACGATCGACGCCTTTGATGCATATCTGAAGGCCAACCGCGGATTGAGTGATAATACGCGCAAGGCGTACCGTGGCGATCTTGAGGAATGCATGACGCAGCTGGAGATATTGGGATGTGAGGATCTCAACGAAGTGACCATAGAGGATCTTCGCATGTGGATGTCGCAATCCTCGAAGCGGCATGCGAGAAGCAGCATGGCCCGTAAAACCGTTGCGGTGCGGGGCTTCTTCGCATGGACTCACGAACGCGGCGTGACGAACGCCAATCCGGCGGCCATGCTGATGACACCGAAGATTCCGGATACGCTACCTGCCGTACTCAGCGAATCACAGGCGGAGAAGCTGATGGACTGCGTCGACGAGCAGATGCCGAAATCGCGCACGAAAAGCGTCAGGAAACAGGCCGTCGGCCTACGTAATGCGGCAATGCTGGAAGTGCTGTACGCCACGGGCATCCGTGTCGCCGAACTGGTCGGACTTGACGTGCATGACGTGGCCTTTGACAACCGTACGATGAAGGTCACGGGCAAAGGCAACAAGCAGCGCGTGGTGCCGTTCGGCGTGCCGGCCGAGCAATCCATCCGACGCTGGCTTGAGGACGGACGCCCCCGTTTGGTCCGTGCACGGTCGGCGGATGCGCTCTTTCTTGGCGCGCAGGGCAATCGCATCGACCAGCGGGTGGTGAGACAGGTGGTGCATGAGTGCGCGCAACGGGCGGGCGTGCCGGACATCAGCCCGCATGCGTTACGTCACAGCGCGGCGACGCACCTGCTCGATGGGGGAGCGGATCTGAGGCAAGTGCAGGAACTGCTGGGACATTCCTCGCTCAAAACCACGCAGCGCTACACCCATGTCTCCATCGAACAGCTCAAGGCGAGATACGGGCAGGCGTTCCCCCGAGCCTGAACCGCCGATCGGTCCGCACGGTATACGCGTGCCGCGAAAACGGGCCATGACTCGCATTCCCGAGATGTATGAAAGAGCCTGTGGCCTTCGGCCCGCTTCCATGCATATGAATCGAGGGAATAATGAAACAACACAGGCTTGTGGCCTTTACGTCGGTACTGGCATTGCTGGCCGTACCGTTGGCTGGATGCGGCAGCTCCGGTTCGGACTCCTCATCGGCGGCGAACGTCATCACCGCCTTCAACGCCGAGCCGGCCAATCCGTTGATTCCGGGAGACACCAACGAGTCAGGAGGCGGTCGTCCGATCGACCTGTTGTTCGCCGGTCTGATTTCCTTCGACAACGACGGCAAGGCGCATAACGAGGTGGCCGAATCGATCACCGCGAATGACGATGCCTCCCAATACGACATCAAGCTCAAGTCCGGCTGGAAGTTCACCGACGGCACTCCGGTGACGGCCGAGTCCTTCACCAAGGCGTGGAGCTATACCGCCAACGCGAAGAACGCGCAACTGTGTTCGGGCTTCTTCGCCAACATCAAGGGCTATGACAAGCTACAGGATACCGCCAATCTCAATGGTGATGAGCAGCTCGAAGGGCTGAAGGTGATCAACGACCATGAATTCACCGTGGAACTGAACCAGCCTGATTCCGTATTCCCCATCAAAGTGGGGTATTGCGGGTTCTATCCGCTGCCGCAATCCTTCTACAAGGATCCGAAGGCCTTCGGCGAAAAGCCGGTAGGCGACGGTCCGTACAAGTTCGGCTCATGGATTCACGACCAGGAGCTGAGCGTCGTAAAGAACACGGCCTATCACGGCAATCGTGAGGCGAAGAACGACGGCGTGACCTTCCGCGTCTACACCGATCCCTCATCCGCCTACGCCGACGTGCAGGCAGGCAATCTCGACGTGCTCGATACCATTCCGTCCGCCGACGCCAAGATCTTCCAGACCGACTCGTCGGTCGAAGCGTATAACAAGGCCGGTTCCGTACTGCAGACCATAACCATTCCATCACAGCTCGAGCATTGGCAGACCTCCACCGAAGAGGGGCAGCTGCGTCGGAGGGCGCTGTCCATGGCCATCGACCGAAGCAACATCTGCAAGAAGGTGCTCAGCAATCTGGGCACCCCTGCCGACTCCTTCACCTCACCGAAGGTACCGGGATATTCAGGCACCATCGAAGGGCACGAATACCTTGAATACAACCCGACGAAGGCCAAGGAGTTGTGGAACCAGGCCGAAGCCATCTCCCATTATGACGGCAAGCTGCAGTTCTTCTATAATTCCGATGGTGGCGCGGGCCCGGTGTATGACGCCATCGTCAACTCCGTGAAGAACGTGCTCGGCATCGACGCGGCCACCAGCCCGATTCCCACCTTCCAGGAATTCCGCAATGATGTGACCGCCCGCAAACTCAGCGGAGCCATCCGCACCAGCTGGCAGCCGGACTATCCGTCTCCGCAGGATTATCTGGTGCCGTTGTACGATTCGTCCGCCGCGGATGGCAACGGCTCCAACGACGGCGACTACAAGAACGCCGAGTTCGACGAGCTATGCGCGCGTGCGGCTTCGACCGGCGATGAGGATACCGCGAACGATCTGTACCGGCAGGCACAGCGGATCCTGCTCAGTCAGTTGCCGTCGATTCCGTTGTATTACGGCGATGCGGCAGGTGTGGCATCGAAGGATGTGAAGAATTTCACCATGAACTGGCAGAACGTTCCCGCATATCAGGACATGACCAAACGCTGATTTCCGCAATGCTTCCGGTCTTGGCCTCACGAGACCGGCCGTGAGCGGCATTCACCCTTTCAATCCGTTTCTCCATGTCGTTTGCAGAGATTATGCTGCGTTGTCCGTTAAGTAGGGAACAATGGTTCTCTACCGGTAAAAACGAGGTGTGCGCTGACGCCATGCATCAACGTCCACCTCGTTCTTACGCGAGGGCCGCAACGGTCCTCACATAACGAATAGGAGAATGATTCTATGAAGAAGAAGGCTTTGGCTTTCGCCGCCGCGGCCTGCGCGTTGGGCATGCTGCTCAGCGGCTGCGGCGCTTCCAATGATGCCGCCTCCGATGGCGGCAACATCATCACGGCTTACAATTCCGAGCCGCAGAACCCGCTTATCCCGGGCAACACCAATGAGACCGGCGGCGGTAAGCCGATCGATCTGCTGTTCTCCCGCCTGATTTCCTTCGATGCCAAGGGCAATGCTTCCAACGAAGTGGCAGAGTCCATCGAAGCCAATGCGGATGCCACCCAGTACACCATCAAGCTCAAGAAGGGTTGGAAGTTCACCGACGGCACTCCGGTGACGGCCGAGTCCTTCACCAAGGCGTGGAGCTATACCGCCAATGCGAAGAACGCGCAGAAGTGCGCCTCCTTCTTCTCCACCATCAAGGGCTATGACAAGCTGCAGGATGCCGACAACCTCAAGGGCGACGAGCAGCTTGAAGGCCTGACGGTCGTCAACGACAACGAATTCACCGTGGACCTCAACCAGTCCGACTCCGTGTTCGCCATCAAGGTCGGCTATTCCGGTTTCGCTCCGCTGCCGGAATCCTTCTACAAGGATCCGAAGGCCTTCGGCGAAAAGCCGGTGGGCAACGGTCCGTACAAGTTCCAGTCCTGGGATCATGACAACGAAATCGTGCTCGTGAAGAATCCGGACTACAAGGGCAACCGCACCCCGAAGAACGACGGCGTGACCTTCAAGGTCTACACCAAGGACGAGGCCGCCTACGCCGACATCCAGTCCGGCTCCCTCGACGTGATGGAATCCGTGCCGGCTTCCGCCACCAAGACCTTCGAAACGGATTCCACCGTGCAGGCCTACAACAAGGCCGGCTCCGTAATCCAGCAGTTCACCATCCCGTCCGGTCTGAAGCATTTCGAGGCTGGCACCGAAGAAGGCACCCTGCGCCGTCAGGCCATTTCCATGGCCATCAACCGCAACAACATCTGCGAGAAGGTGCTTAACGGCACCGGTACGCCGGCCAGTGATTTCACCTCTCCGCTGACTCCAGGCTACAGCGATTCCCTCAAGGGCTCCGATAACCTGAAGTACAACGCCTCCAAGGCCAAGGAACTCTGGGAGAAGGCCAACGCCATCAGCCCGTGGACCTCCGATGACAAGCTCACCTTCGCTTACAATGCCGACGGTGGCCATGAGACCATCTACACCGCCGTGGTGAACTCCATCAACAACACTCTCGGCTCCGAAGTGGCCGCCACCAACCCGTACCCGACCTTCAACGACTACCGCACCGCGGTGTCCGACCGCAAGGTCCAGGGCGCGTTCCGTAGCGGTTGGCAGCCGGATTACCCGTCCGCCGAGAACTATCTGGTCCAGAACTTCTCCTCCTCCGCCGCCGACGGCAACGGTTCGAACGATGGCGACTACAAGAACTCCAAGTTCGACGACCTGTGCAACCAGGCCGCAGCCGCCCAGACCACCGACGAGGCCAACAAGCTGTATCAGCAGGCCCAGGAAGTGCTGCTCAATGATCTGCCGGCCGTTCCGCTGTACTATGCCAATGCCTATGGCGTGGCTTCCACCAACGTCTCCAACTTCGAGATGAACTGGCAGAACCTGCCGGTCTACGAGAACATGACCAAGAGCAAGTGAGCTTGATTCACTAATCGGTTCTCATCGCTGACAAGGAGGGAACGGTAATACGCCGTTCCTTCCTTGTCGTTACGACCGCATTCGTTACCAGGGTAAAAAAACGGGAAAATGAGACACCTAGGGGTAAGGTGCCGGTCAGTGTGGTGTTTTCCCAGCTTATTTTCATAAACCTACAATATAAAGGCACCTTGGTGCGAAACTAGTAGACTTAGCGGCTAGTAGACTTAGCGGGGTGAGTTGTCAGCCGGCCCCGTGCAAGGTCTTTTTTCACAAAGACCGATAGCCAAATGGCTGGCTTAAGAATTGAGTAATAAGGAGAAACCAATGGGCAAGTATCTTCTGCGACGTATTCTGCAGATGATCCCTGTGGTTCTCGGCACGACGCTTCTGGTGTACGCCCTGGTGTTTGCGCTGCCGGGCGACCCAGTCAAGGCCATGTTCGGTGATAAACCGGTCAATGAAGCGGTTGCCGCCCAAATCCGTGCCGAATACAACCTGGACAAGCCGTTCATCATCCAGTACCTGCTGTTCCTGAAGAACGCGCTGACCCTCGACTTCGGCAAGACCTTCTCCGGGCAGCTGGTCATCGACCAGATCGGCCGCGCCTTCCCGATCACCATCAAACTCGCGCTGATGGCCTTCGTGTTCGAAGCCATCTTCGGCGTGATTTTCGGTGTGATCTCCGGCTTGAAGAAGGGCAAGTGGTGCGACACCGTCATCCTGATCTTCTCATTGCTGCTCATTTCCGTACCGACTTTCGTCACCGGTTTCCTGGCCCAATACTTCCTCGGCGTCAAATGGCGTCTGCTTCCGGTCACCGCCGGCTCGAATCCAGGTTTCATCGATTTGCTCATGCCAGCGATGGTGCTCGGCTCCGTATCGATGGCATACATCATCCGATTGAGCCGTGCGGAGATTTCGTCCAACATCGCGCTCGATTACGTACGTACCGCACGCGCGAAGGGCATGGACAACAAGTCCGTCATGCTGCGCCATGTGCTGCGTAACTCCATGATTCCGGTCGTGACCTATCTCGGGCAGGATCTGGGCGCGTTGATGGGTGGCGCCATGATCTCCGAAACCATCTTCAACGTGCACGGCATCGGCTATCTGACCTATCAGAGCATTCTGAAGGGCGAAGGCAATCTGGTGGTGTCCATCGTGACGCTGCTCATGCTGATCTTCGTGGTGTGCAACCTGCTGGTCGATATGCTTTACGCCGCCCTCGATCCTCGAATCCGTTATGCGTGAGCTGTGGAGGATAAGCAATGACTGACATGAATGAAACCAATCTTTCCACCGCGCTGCCGGGACAGGAGCGCTATGTGGCCCCGCTTGAGGAGACTCCGCTCAAAGCCGTCGATTCCATCGACGAATCGGCTCCCGCATCGAATATGTGGGCGGATGCGTGGCGCACCCTGCGACGCAATCCGCTGTTCATCATCTCCGGGCTGTTGATTGTCTTCATCATTTTCGTGGCACTGTTCCCGGGCGTACTGACCAAGCAGAACCCGAACTACTGCAATCTCGACAATTCGCTCGACCCGTCATCCGCAGGCCATCCATTCGGCTTCGACCTGCAGGGCTGCGATGTGTACGCCCGCGTGGTCTACGGTACCCGCACTTCCTTGAGCGTCGGTGTGTTCGCTACGCTGCTCGTGGTGCTGCTCGGCACGTTGATCGGTGCGGTGGCCGGCTTCTTCGGAGGCTGGGTCGATGCCGTGCTGAGCCGCCTGACCGATATTTTCCTCGCGTTGCCGATTCTGCTTGGCGCCATCGTGGTGCTGCAGATGTTCAAGACCAGCGACTCCATCTGGAAGATCATCCTCGTGATGACGCTGTTCGGCTGGACCTCCGTGGCGCGTATCGCCAGAGGTGCGGTGCTGGAGGCGAAGAACCTCGAGTTCAACACCGCCTCCACGGCCTTGGGCTCCACGCCGGGACGGAACCTGTTCCGTCACATCCTGCCGAACTCCCTGGCTCCGATCATCGTGGTCGGCACTACATCGTTGGCCACGTACATCGTGCTCGAGGCGACGCTGAGCTTCCTTGGCGTGGGCTTGCCGACCACCACCGTCAGCTGGGGCGGCGACATTTCCCATGCTCAGTCCATTCTGCGCACCAACCCGATGGTGTTGTTCTATCCGTCCGCCGCGTTGGCCATCACCGTGCTGGCCTTCATCATGATGGGCGACGCCGTCAAGGACGCCCTTGATCCGAAGAGCCGTACGGCCTGAGTGTAAGTGAGGGATATTCGATGACTGATATGAATACCGAAAACAAGCTTGAGGCCATGCAACGTGCCAACGGTCCGCTACTCGAAGTCAAAGACCTTCAGGTGGACTTCACCACCGATGAAGGCCGTGCCGTGCACGCGGTGCGTAACTCCTCCTTCAGCGTGTATCCCGGCCAATGGGTGGCGATCGTGGGCGAATCCGGTTCCGGTAAATCCACTTCCGCCATGGCAGTGCTGGGGCTTTTGCCGGGCACGGGCCATGTGGTCGGCGGCTCCATCAAGCTTGATGGCCAGGAGATCGCCGGCTTGAAGCAGAAGGACTACGACAGGCTGCGCGGATCCAAAATGGGACTTGTACCGCAGGATCCGATGAGCAATCTGAATCCGGTATGGCGCATCGGGACTCAGGTCAAAGAGGCCCTTGTCGCCAACAACATGGATATCGACCATGAAAAACGCTCTGAATTCGCCAAGGCCTTGGCCGGCGAAGGGGTGGAGCTCAAAGGCGACGATGACGAGACCTTCCTTGGTTCCAAGGAGCTGCCGGAACTGTTGGCAATGGCCAAGGAAGCCCTAGTCAACATCGGCAAGACCGGCGAGGATCTCGATACGACCATGGCGTACTTCACTGATGAGTGGGTGCCGGGTTCCGAAACCCGCTGGCGTGTCGCCGACGATCTCATCAAGGCCGGCGTGAAAGCCGAGGATGCGTGGTATCTCGCCAAGAAGTATGTGATTGGTTCCACCATGAACGATCGCATCGCGGGTTTGCTGTCCGAAGCGGGATTGCCGGACGCCGCCACCCGTGCACGTCAGTTCCCGCACGAATTCTCCGGTGGCATGCGCCAGCGTGCGTTGATCGCCATCGGTCTTGCCTGCCGCCCCGACCTGCTTATCGCCGATGAACCGACATCCGCGCTTGACGTGACCGTGCAGAAGAAGATTCTCGATCATCTGCATACGCTGACCGATTCACTGGGCACCGCAGTGCTGTTCATCACCCATGATCTGGGTCTGGCCGCGGAACGAGCCCAGCACATCGTGGTGATGTATAAGGGGCAGGTCGTCGAATCCGGTCCGTCGCTCGAGGTACTCCAGCATCCACAGCATCCGTACACCAAGAGACTGGTCGCAGCCGCACCATCGCTGGCATCGCAGCGCATCATCTCCGTCAAGGAGCATGGGGGCGACGCGAAGGCCGTGATGGAGCATGCGGTGAACGAATCCTCCCTGAAAAACGGCGAGGCCATCATCACCGTCGACCATCTGACCCGTGAGTTCAAGCTTCCACGCAAAAAGGAGATGTTCAAGGCCGTCGATGACGTGAGCTTCTCCGTCAAGAAGGGCACCACTCTGGCGATCGTGGGCGAATCCGGCTCCGGTAAGTCCACCGTGGCCAACATGGTGCTGAAGCTGCTCGAACCGACCTCCGGTAGCGTGACCTATGCGGGCAAGGACATCGCGGGCTTCAAGGGTAAGGAGTTGCTCGACTTCCGTCGCCATGTGCAACCGGTGTTCCAGAACCCGTACGGTTCGCTCGATCCGATGTATTCCATCTACCGTTCCATCGAGGAGCCGCTCCGCATTCATGGCATCGGCGACAAGACCAGCCGTGCCGCCCGCGTACGCGAGTTGCTCGACATGGTGGAGCTGCCGGAATCCGTGATGAGCCGCTATCCGAACGAGCTTTCCGGCGGCCAACGTCAGCGCATCGCCATTGCGCGAGCCATGGCCCTCAATCCGGACGTGATCGTCTGCGATGAGGCCGTGTCCGCGTTGGATGTTCTTGTGCAGGATCAGGTGTTGCGCCTGCTCAACGACCTGCAGGCCGAAAGGGGACTGAGTTACCTGTTCATCACCCATGATCTGGCGGTCGTTCGCCAGATCGCCGATGAGGTGGTGGTGATGCAGCACGGCAAGCTTGTGGAGCATGCCACCACCGATGAGGTGTTCGACCATCCGCAGATGCAGTACACCCGCGATTTGTTGGACGCCATTCCAGGAGGTAAGCTCCAGCTCGGTCTCGACTGATGACCACAGTGGAGTGGCGCGGTCTTCTCCTACACGCCTTGGGTCGCACCGTCCGATCGCTGAATCCGGATTCCCCGAACCCAGCGATCGGACGGGGGGAAGGTCAGCTACAAGATGGGCTCCGACGATTACTACGCGAAGGCCGGTGAACGGTTCGGACCGCCGGCACCGCTGAAAACCTCCCTCCTTTCGAGGGAGGTTTTCTCGCATGTGAGTTAGTCTGGCGCTATGACGATCAGCATTACGACTTCGAACGTGAACGGAATCCGTGCGGCCAAACGCAAGGGCATCGAAATTTGGGCCGGCAGAAACACGCCCGATATCTGGTGCATGCAGGAAGTGCGTGCGCCACAGCATGAAATCGATCCGATTTTCGATGAATTTGGGTTCGAATACTCCACCGCCGGTAAGATCGCCGATCAAAGTGAACTGGACCGTCTCAACGAGGTATGCCGTATCAAAGGACGTGCCGGGGTGGGGCTGCTCTCGGCATTGCCGGTGATTGACAAGCGGTACGGCTTGCCGGGGCTTGACGATGACGTCGATTCCGGCCGTTGGATCGAGGCCGATGTGAAGACGCCACAGGGCTACATCGTCACCGTGGTATGTGTGTACGTGCATGCAGGTAATACCGATGATCCGGCCAAGATGGAACAGAAATACCGTTTTCTTGACACCATGCTCGAACGGATGGGCCAGCTGCGAGATGAGGCGGCGCATGGCGGCAGGCAGTCCGTACTATGCGGCGATTTCAATATCGCGCATACCCCGCTCGACATCAAGAACGCCAAGGCCAACGAGACGCATGCCGGATTCCTTCCCGAGGAACGGGCCTACGTCGACAAGTGGCTGGGTGAGCTGGAGTTCGTGGATGTGATGCGTAATCTCGCGGGCGATATCCAGGGCCCGTACACGTGGTGGAGCCAACGTGGCCGTGCCTTCGACAACAACGTGGGTTGGAGAATCGACTATCAGTTCGCCACGCCGGAGCTGGCCGAATCCGCTTGCGGATTCGTCATCGACAAGGCCCCGACCTACGACAAACGCTGGTCCGACCATGCGCCACTGACCATCACCTACGACATCTGAGACGCGACTCGCAGGAACGGGCCACGAATTCCCAGCTCATATTAAGCGTGGGTGCTAGGCTGGTCACGGTTGCAACCGTTATGAAATGAGGAACATCATGGGATTGTTTGGATTCGGCAAGAAGAAGCGCCAGAGCGAGGACGCTCAGCAGGCCGCCGAAGAGCAGGCTGTGGATGAGGCCGCGGCCCAGGCCCAGGAGGTCATGGAGCTGCCCGAGCCTTCCGCCGTATACGAAGGACGCGGCGATGAACGCGGTCCTTGGGACGTGGACGACGAGGATGTGCCCGATTACGATGACTATCTTGATCTGGGATCCTACTATCTGCCGTTTCTGCAAGGCATCGAACTGCGTGTGAAGGCGAACCGCGCCACGCAGCAGGTGCTCGGCTCCACCATCACCTATGGCTCGTCCAGTTTGGAGATCGAGGCGTTCGCAGCCCCGAAGACCATGGGACTATGGGATGATGTGCGTGCCGATCTGATCGAGGCCAATAAAGCCGCCTCCGAAGTCGACGGTGTGTTCGGCACCGAACTGTCGTTGCCGGTTGTGGTCAAGGGCGGCCGTAAGGTGCTGACCCGCATCGTAGGTGTCGATGGCCCGCGTTGGATGCTACGCGGCATCTTCTCGGGCAAGGCCGCCACCGATCCGGAACATGACGAAACCAAGGCATTGAACGAATTCTTTGCGAATATCGTGGTGGAGCGCGGCGACGATCCTCTTGCCCCACGTGACCTCATCCCAATGCATCCTCCGGTCGCACCGGCCGAACGTAAGGCCGCCAAGGAGGCCGCCGAACAGGAAGGCAACGACGAGAAGACGGATATTCCGGGCAAACCGAAGGGGCCGTTCGACTCCGATCATCAGGTCGAGGTCAAGACCACCCTGTCCCGTGGTCCGATGTTCTCCGAAGTGCGCTGATCGAAGGTTTTCGTTTCGACCAATGACTGAAACCAGAAAACGTACCGGTCTCGGCGCTCTCGCCGATGCCGGCAATGACGACGACTTCTCCGTAATCGACGCCATCGGCGGTCCGCGTGGCGTGGTCGAATCGATGCTGCCGGGCGTCGTGTTTGTGGTGTTGTTCGTCATCACCGCCAATCTGCAGCTGACCGTCGGCGTTTCCGCTGCGCTGGCCGTGCTTCAGGTGATCGTACGGTTGTTGCAGCGCCAGTCGGTGATGGGTGCCGTCAGCGGCCTGCTCGCCGTGGGCATCTGCCTGATTTGGGCGTGGCAAAGCCATGAAGCGCGTAATTATTACATGTTCGGCTTCCTGACCAACGCGTTCTACATCGTGCTGCTTACGACGTCGCTGATCGCACGCGTACCAGGGTTGGGTCTGGTCATCGAGTTCATCCGCACGTTGCCCACCGAGCATTTCCGTGCGTGGCTGGACGATTGGAGATCGGACAAGGCGCTCAACCGGGCCTATACGGTCATCACCGCGCTGTGGATCGCCGTGTTCTCGTTGCGTCTGGTCGTACAGGTGCCACTGTATGCCGCCAATCATGTCGGCTGGCTCGGCACTGCACGCCTGCTTATGGGCATTCCATTCTGGGCGTTGGCGATCTGGGTCTCGTATCTGATCGTCGCTACGCCGATGCACCGGCACAAGGCCTTGTCCGAAGAATCCGGTCAGGGCGAACATGATTGCTTGGAGGAACAGCACTGATGGAAGCGACCATCCGCATCGAACGATATGCCGATCAAGGGCGTTGCGTGGGCCACATTGACGGACGGGTCGTTTTCGTTCGTTTCGCATTGCCGGGAGAATTGGTCCGTGTGGAACTTGATGAACCACACGATAGGGAAGAGCGCTTCTGGACTGGTGAGGTCGTGGAAGTGCTGGAGGCCAGCGAAGACCGTGCCGAACCGATATGGCCATTGGCAGGGCCCCTTGCCATGGGCGGAGGGGTTGGCGGCGCCGATCTGGTGCATGTGAGCCTTGCCGGGCAGCTCAAGTGGAAGACCTGCTCGATTGTCGAGCAGATGTTGCGGCTGGGGCATACGGCAGTGGAAGTGCCGATCGATCGCATGCCGCAAGATGAAGCCGAACGAGGACTGCATTGGCGCACCCGTATCGAAATGATCGCCGATGCCGACGGACGGCCATCCATGCGTCGGCGCGGCACGCATGTTCGTGTGCCGATCGACACGATGCCGTTGGCTAGCCGCGCGCTGCTCGACGTGGCCGAACGCGAGCATGTATGGGATGGCGGATTCACCCCCGGTTCCCAGATCAGGCTTTCCGTACCCGAACCCCGTGACGGTGCCGCGGTCGAAGAGAACTACGCGGTGTTGGTGGACGGCGAGGTGACGGCCGGTACGCGTGCGCTGACCGAAAAAGTCACCGTCGCCGGCCGGGACTTCGAGTACGGCGTCGATGCCGGGGGATTCTGGCAGATGCATCGACAGGCACCGATCGCATTGACCAACCATGTGATTGATCTGGTCCGGAGAGAGCTGAACGGTGCCCAATCGGCCTGCGTGTGGGATCTGTATTCCGGATCGGGCCTGTTCACCCTACCATTGGCTTCGCTTGCTGCGGAACGCACGCGCATGCTGAGCGTGGAAGGCGGTAAGACGGCCGTACGCAATGCGCAACGCAATCTGCGACATGTCCATTTGGATAATGTGGATGTCCGTGCCGGTGATGTGGCGAAGACCTTGGGCAATGTGCGCAACGATCTGGCCAGACCCGATGTGGTGGTGCTTGATCCGCCGCGTGCCGGCGCCCGCGCCAAGGTGTGCGGGCAGATCGCCGACTCCGAGGCACGCAGCGTGATCTACATCGCCTGCAATCCGGCGAGTCTTGCGCGCGATACCGCCACTCTGGCCGGTCTTGGCTATGAGTTGGCCGACATCCACGCTTTCGACATTTATCCGACGACCCATCATGTGGAGACCGTCGCATTGTTCAGGAAGCATAAGCGGTGAGTGACAACGCGTTGCGACGTGCGGGCATGGCAATGCTGGCGATCGGATTGGCGGTCTCCCTGACCGCCTGCACGCCGCCGAACGGGGCCGTGGGGGATACGCAATCGCAGGATTCCGCCGTCGCCCACGTCGGCCCTGACCGTGCCGACACCAAAGTGGCGTTCATCGGTTCGCAGGACATCGACGCTGACGGCTTGGTACTGGATGCCATGGAGCAGGGCAAACTCAAGCCGACGTATGTTCCCGTCACCGGCACCATCGACGCCCAGCAAACGGCCATTCAAGGCGTACGCGACATGACGCAGAGCAAGGTTGGCATCATCGTCATCGGCGGCATGGATGTGACCGATGCCAATCGCGACGACTGGCATGCGGCATTGCAAGGGGCCCGCGAGGAGGGAATCGCGGTGGCACTGCTCAATCCGGTGCATGCACCCAAGGACGGGAAGCTGTATGCGGCTGTGCTGACCATCAACGATCGCATGGCCGATGCGGTTCCCATCGCCGATGCCGTAATGACCATCGGCAACAACGATCCGCATGAGCGTGACATGGTCGTCACCACGAAATAACGAACATGGCGTTTGCCGCGTCACGGCATATGGTGGTTATTTCACCGTGCTTTCACAGGAAAGTCCGGCATGGATAAGTCGGGGACGGTAGGCTGACAAGCATGAGTGCAAGTCCTTCCATGCCCCCGATCGGCGAGTCGGGTCTGACGGCCGCCGAAGTCAAGACCCTGAAAGACGGCGGGCAGGCCAATGCCGTCAAGTCGTCGACCTCGCGCTCCTTGGTCGACATCATCCGTGCGAATGTGTTCACGTTGTTCAACGGCATCATTCTCGCGGCCATGCTCATGGTGCTCATTACCGGGTCCTGGAAGGATGCCGTTTTCGGTTTTGTGATCATCATCAACACCGGCATCGGCATCATCACCGAGCTTAAGGCGAAGCGTACGCTTGACAGACTGTCGATTCTCGTCGCTTCGGATTATCTGGTGCGTCGCGACGGGGTGGACGTCGAGGTGCCGTATAACGAAATCGTGCTTGGCGATCTCATGTGGATCCGTTCGGGAGAACAGGTGCCCGCCGATGCTCGGATCGTGCGTACATGGGGCCTGGAGTTGGACGAATCCATGCTTACCGGTGAATCGCGTACCGTACGCAAGGGCGATGGGGAACGAATCTATTCCGGTTCCACTGCCATCTCCGGCATGGCGTTGGTGAAGGTCGAGGCGGTCGGCGAACACAGTTATGCCGCTACGTTGACCGCACAGGCGAAGGTCTACAAGAAAACCGTCTCCGACCTGAACAAGGGCATCAACACGATTCTGAAGTTCATGACCTTTCTGGTCGTACCGTTATGCGTGCTGCTCATCTGGTCGCAGATTCACGCCGTGGGAGGCTGGGACACTGCCGTGACGACCGGCCAATGGCGTTCCGCGGTCGTCTCCGCCGTGGCCGGTGTGGTGGGCATGATTCCCGAAGGCCTGGTGTTGCTCACCTCGCTGAATTTCGCGCTTGCCGCAATCCGACTGGCACGACGGAACACGCTGGTGCAGGAACTCGAGTCCGTGGAGACGCTTGCCCGTGTGGACTGCCTGAACCTTGATAAGACCGGTACCATCACCGACGGCGGCATCATGCTCAACCGTATCGTCCCATTGGCGGATGATGCGGATGAGCATCGGATCAAGCAGGCACTGTTCGATCTGTCGAACGAAGGCCAGCCGAACGGCACCGGACAGGCGGTTCTTGCGGGGCTGGGGGAGCAGGGCTTTGCCCCGGGTGTGGTTACGGCACGCGTGCCGTTTTCGTCGGCCCGCAAATGGAGCTCGATCTACGATGGCGATGCCGTATGGACGATGGGCGCGCCGGAGGTCATCATCTCCCATCTCGACGGCGATTATTCCGGCATATTGTGTCAGGTCAATGATTTCGCCGACGACGGCAATCGAGTGTTGCTGATCGTACGTTTCGACGGGGCCGCCTCGTCCGACTACGAGACCGATCCGAAGCTTGATTCCACATCGCAGCCGGTTGCGTTGGTGCTGTGTTCCGAACACATCAGAGGCGACGCGGAGGCGACGCTCGCCTGGTTCCGTGAGCAGGGCGTGCGCTGTCGCATCATTTCCGGCGACAATCCTGTCACCGTCGGTGCGATCGCCAGAAAAGTACGATTGACCGGCGAACGGGAGCCGGTGTTCATGGATGCGCGTGAACTGCCGGCCAACAGTGAGGAACTGGCTCGCGTGCTCGATGATGTGGATGTGCTCGGCCGCGTGCTGCCGGACCAGAAGAAAGCCATCGTCCAGGCATTGCACCTGACCGACCACGTAGTGGCCATGACCGGCGACGGCGTGAATGATGCGCTGGCCATCAAGGAGGCCGACCTCGGCATCGCCATGGGCAATGCGGCGCCGGCCACCAAAGCCGTGGCGCAGGTGGTGCTCGTCGATTCGAAATTCTCGCATCTGCCTGACGTGGTGGCCCGAGGACGCCAGGTCATGGCCAACATGGAACGCGTAGCCAGCCTGTTTCTTGTCAAAACCGTGTATTCCGCGCTGATTTCACTTGGTGTGGTACTGACGCAGATCCCATTTCCGTATCTACCGCGTCACATCACCTATATCGGAGGGCTCACCATCGGCATGCCGGCGTTCATTCTGGCGCTGGCGCCGAACACACGTCGGTATATTCCTGGCTTTTTGAAGCGTGTGGTGAGCTTTGCATTGCCAGGAGGCGTCGCTACGGGCCTGTCGATTCTGTGCACGTCATGGCTGCTGCCGATGTTCATGGGATGGGATGTCGAGCGTTCGAGCGTCCAATTGGCCATGTTGCGTGGCGTCAATGCCATCATTCTGCTCATGATGGGCATTTTCGTGCTGGCACGGGTGGCGAGCCCCTTGAACTCGTGGAGGGGCGTGCTGGTGCTGACGTTCGCCATGGCTGGCGTGGCCGGCATGTTCGTGCCTTTCACCGCGCGTTTCTTTGCGCTCGTCATACCGACGGGGGAGATGCTGCGTGCCACCATGGTCGCGCTGGCGCTGTCGGCCATCATGTTCGCGCTATGCATCTGGCTCGTGCCGAAACTGCCGCGTATTGTCCCATACTTTAAGAGACGGTCATGATACGCGCCCTATCAGCCCAAGCCGCGACTGTTACCATATCGCCGTTTTCCGGGCATGAAAAGCCCCTCCAACCACAATCAGTGTAGGCGGAGGGGCAGCCAAAAAGTAGCCTTAACGCGGTTAACGTTATGCGTTGGGCAGTGTCAGGATGTATTCGTCCAGGTCGGTGCGGCGGACATACAGGCGGGAGGAGCCGGTCGTGCAGGTCGGCAGCTCGCCCAGGCTGATTGCCGCCTTCAGGTTCCTCAGCGGAATGCCGCTCAATTCGGCCGCCTCCGGCACCGTCAGCAGCAGCCGGTCGGCCAGGCCGACACCGGAAGTCGTCGTGGTAGTCGTAGTCTTCATCGTCAATCCTTCCTTAAAACAGGCTTCGACATGCCTCTATGCGGGCAAAAAGAAAGGCCCCGCCGGACGGCGGGGCTGGAAGGCGAACGGGTTCACTCGCCGGCGGCGATGGAAGCCGCGTCTATCGCATCCTTCGACCCTTTGCCGCCACAGGCGCGGTTGACGGCCTGATACGCCGCGTTGCTCACGCCCACGACGGCGGCGAGCGCCACGCCCCAGGCGGCGGAGTCGAAGCCGCCGGTCGCGCCGATGGCAATGACACCGAGCAGTACGGCGACGGCGACGGCGAACGAGCCTACCCATTCGCTCGGAATGTATTTCTTGCAGACTTGGGTCAGGACGGGCGCCACCAATGCTACGATGGCCGTTGCGAGAGCCGTTGCGGTTGAAATTTCCATGAGCATACTCCTTACGTGGACGTTCGCGTATGCTCTATGCGCGAAACGCGCAACGCAGAAAATTTTGCATTTTATAGACCCGTCGCTAGAATCGGTCCGCATGACCAGACTTCTTACCGCATCCGAAGTAGCAGCCATGCTCGACGTGTCCACCGCGACCGTCTCGCGTATGCTCCGCACCTCATCCATTCCCAGCGAGCAATGCGGGGCGCGGAGGGTTTTTCACAGCTCTGTCGTGGAATCTTGGATGAAAGAGAGTAATCTGGCCCCTGCCCCTGCCGACCATCCATTCAAAGGGGTGACAACAGGCTTGGTCGCACTGTCATTCTTCACTGGAGCTGGCGGACTCGACCTCGGCATGGAACAGGCCGGCATTAGCGCTCGCCTCCTCTGCGAGAATATGCGAGAGGCACGCATGTCAATCGGGGTCAACTGGCCGGATAAAGCACTCGTCGGTGATATTACAGAACTTGACGCCGTAACCGTTCGTCGCATGGCGGGCTTAGATGAAGACACGGAAATCGATGTCATGTTCGGCGGCCCTCCATGCCAAGCGTTTTCCACAGCCGGAGCCCGCCGCGCATTTGATGACCCTCGCGGCAACTGCTTCTTGGCATACCTTGATTTGGCCTCTCAACTTCGGCCACGTTATCTAATCATTGAGAATGTGCGTGGCCTGCTTTCCACGGCGTATCCGCTTAAACCTGATGGTGCGCCGGTGCATGGCGGTGCCATGCGAATTATCTTGGATAAGCTGGAGGCGATGGGCTATGGGGTTAGCTTCCAGCTTTACGACGCGGCCAATTATGGTGCGTTCCAACATCGTGAACGCGTTGTGCTTATCGCCAAACGTGACGGTACGGAATGCCGTTACCTCACGCCAACAAACGCAGACGACCCTAAATGGGCCCTACCCGCATGGCGCACATTCCGTGAAGCTGTCGCGCCTATCGAAGCCGGGCCGCATCACTATACGCCGTTAAGAGCCGACCGAGTCAAATGGCTCCACATGGTGCCCGAAGGCGGATGCTGGACAAGCCTACCCAAAAACATGCAGGAACAGGCCATGGGGAAGGCGTATCGTCTCGGCGGAGGCAAGACCGGATTTCACAGGCGTATCGCATGGGATAAACCATGCCCAACACTGGTTACAGCTCCCACCATGCCTGCAACACTGTTAGGGCATCCTTCCGAAGATCGTGTGCTGTCGATTGAAGAATACCGCGCCGTGCAAGGATTCCCCCAATCGTGGTTCATTGCGGGTAAAACGGCTGACGTGTATCGGCAGATTGGGAACGCGGTCCCCGTCCAGCTAGGAACTGCCATCGGCCGTACGATTCTTGCGGACATGGCAAACGAACCGGAAGATGATAAATTTACCGATTTCCCTTACAGTCGTTACCGGAACACATCGGACGTAACATGGTCAATTAACGCCAAGTGAGCTGCACCAGCTTGTACACGGAGTCGATGGTGTCAGGCAGGTTGTTTGTCGTTAACTGTTGCCGTAGTTCGTTTTCAATCCGCTCAAGCGCGCGTGCGCGCGCTTCCGATATTCTGCCAGTGTCCAATCTGACTAAAGGCTGGAGAAGTTCAATGGGATCATCCACGTCAGCAACCCAGCGCCACATCGCACGACCGGAAATGTACCGGTATGTGAAGCCCTCTAACGCCGAGTAAGGTTGTTTGGCGGTGCTGTCGCAGTGGAACACTCTCTCTTCGTCCAACGTTTTCGTTGACCGACTAATGAGAATTGCGGCCCCTATTCCCTGTTTAGTAACCATGCGATGGGCCGATGACTGGTCGTGATCGACTGCGAACTTCAACTCTTGCAGGACGGCAGCCAGTGAGCCGAAGTTTGTCGTGTTTGTCTGACTTTTCATCTCGCAATAGTACTTAACTCCATCGCGCACTATTGTCATGTCGCCGCTATCGGCGCTGTTACTCAAACGAATAGCGAGTGCTTGACGGGAGCTACCCATTACGGTTTCCTCGCTAGAGCTTTCAGCGGCCTTGAACGCTTCCTTTACAAACCCGGTGGCGGTGTCGACGCCACGCGCGGCAAAAAGCAGTACATCCTTGCCTAGAAGGTTTTCCAACCGCATTTTACGATAGCTTTCAACACGTTTCTCCTGGTAGTCGGCAATCGTCTGTCGCGCAATTTCTTCCTTTTGGGCGTGTGTAATCATCATGCCCATCAAGCCTACCTGGAGAGAGCAGAAAACAAAAAACACCCCGCCTGCCGGAATGTCGCCGGTAGGCGGGGTGTTGGCTAAATCAGTCGCTGTCCGGGGTAGATGGTGTACGGGTAGCGCAGGCCGTTGCGAGAGGCGGCGGCAGGCCAACCTGTGCCGTAGATGGACCACAGCGACTCGCCGGAACGCACGACATGTGTGCTGGACGTAGAAGTGGTCGTAGCGGTCGTGGTCGAGCCTGTGTAGGTAATCGTCTGGCCGACGTAGATACGGTTCAGGTTGCCCGAAGGCGCACGCCAAGCGGACACCGGGAGTAGTCCGAGACGGTTCGCCACGGCGGACACGGTGTCGCCGGAACGCACCACGTAAGTGCGGGTCACGGTCGTAGTAACCGTGGTCGAGCCGGTATACGTAGAGCCGGTGAGACGGCTGTTGACAATCGCCATCACCTTGTCATAGTTAGAGCCAAGACGATTACGCCTATCCTGCCCGTTGCCGTACTCGCCGCGAATCACGGCGGACGCCAGGGCATTCAGATCGGTCGTGTCCGTGGTCGTCTCGGTCTTGGTCGTGGTCGTCGGCTTGCTTGTCGTACCGGTCGAACCAGAACCGGAAGTCGAGCAGCCTTGGCGCTCGCCGCAAGCGATTTTGCGCCATGCGGTACGGTCGCCGAAGAACTTGTTCAGGTCGAGCGGTCCGCGTCCGTTCAGGTAGCCGGAAGAGGAATACTGTAGCATTCCCTCGCCGGAGCTACCAGCGTTCCAAGGCGAAGACTGATAGCCGGTTGCGTTGTTATTGGCGTACTGAGCCGCCCACAGCATACAGTGAGCGCGAACGTCGGACGGAATCTGCGAGACTACGGACTTCGAGCAGTAGACCACCGGCCAAACGCCCGTGCGCTCGTGAACACGGTTCACCCACTCGCGAATCCAGCTCGAGTTGCCGAACGCGGAGTTCTGGTAGGACTCCCAGTCGAGAACAAGCATGGCCTTGCCGACGTATCCGCCGATTCGGTCAACGAACGCGTCGGCCTCGGCGGTCGCGTTCATGCCGCTCGCGTAGTCGTACAGGCCGAGCTCCTTGCCGGTGTTGACGGCGTTCGCGGCCTGAGTCCGCCACGAACTGTTCAACCACGTGCCCTGATTGACTTTCACGATGGCGAAGTCAGCGTCTACGACCGAAGTAATGTCGGGCGCTTGCCAGCCGCTCACGTCGATACCGTTCATGTCAGCCAAGGCTACACCGGCGGTCATGCCGCCGACGCAAAGGGTGGCGATTGTGGCGCAGATGGCCTTTCGCAATCTTTTGAGAAGAGGTTTCATAAAGTACCCTCTCAGACGAAAAGGCCCCACCAAGCGCAAGGCCGGTGGGGTCGATTGTTTACTTTGAAAACTAGTAAGCCCAGTCGTCAGCCGTCAGCCGACGTTGGTAGTCGGCCTTCAGTTGGTCGAGTCGGGCATGGCCCGCACCGTTGCCGCCCAGCTTCAGATAGGCGTCGCCGACATCAAGCTGGTGCTCATGCTCGGCGCGGCTTTTCGGTTTGGCGAACAGGGTCTGACGGTACAGTTCGAGTTCAATGGACTTGATGGTGGGGGAGTCGGCTAT
This sequence comes from Bifidobacterium dentium JCM 1195 = DSM 20436, assembly GCF_001042595.1. Taxonomy (NCBI): domain Bacteria; kingdom Bacillati; phylum Actinomycetota; class Actinomycetes; order Bifidobacteriales; family Bifidobacteriaceae; genus Bifidobacterium; species Bifidobacterium dentium. The sequence continues at coordinate 1,653,966 of NZ_AP012326.1, read as the reverse complement.
GGCTTTCTCAAGCCCGTTGCGCCTATCCAGCCGCCCTAACAGCCATTGGACGAACGACGTTAGGGCGCTTGAGCCGACGACGGACGAAACGAGGGTGACTATGATGGTTGCAGTCGAGGCCATGGCATCCCCTAGCATCCTGCGAGCATCGTAATGGTTCCGGCAATAGTCGAGCCGGAGCCCTGGCTGGAGCCTTGAATGGACAAGGTGTCGCCATCCCACGCGATAAAGCATCCCGAGTTCCAAGTCGGGAAGAATCGTCCGCTCTGCACGCGGAAGCCTTTTGGCACCTTGAACAAGGTGGTGCCGGCATTGTTGGTGCCGGTGGCGCTTACGTTGAAATCGATGGTGATAACGCCGTTAATCTCGGCTATCGTACACTTGTTCCAATTGCCATTAATGCCGGACTTATCGGGCGCACCGTTCACGGACGGGAAGCCGTCGTCATCCGCAAGAATGCAGTTCGCCATGTATTTACCGAAGACATCGTAGCCGTTTGCGTTCAGGTGAGCGCTGTCGCCGGCGTCGCCGTTCGTGCCGACGAGATTGCCGAACCTGTAGGCTCCCTTATGGAATCTGACGTATGGCGTGTTCGCGGCAACCCAGTTCAATTGCGATTGAACCAACATTCGCGGGTCGGTGGTTACAGCCCAGCGGCTATCCCGCCTGTTAAGGGTCTCACCAACCGCCAGCGGGTAGAAAACGTGGATCGTCGCGTTCGGCGCATCCTTATGGATGGTCTCAAACAGTGTGAACATGGCCGTCTGGACACTGCCCTGGACACTGCGATTGCCGGCAAGCAAGGTGGCGTCATTTTGTCCGCCGACGACAATCACCATATCAACCGAGGACTTATCGGACACGGTATTCCAACGGTCTAGGAACGTGCCATCATCACCGCTCTTGTAATAGCCGCCACCCGAAGTGCCCAAGCGGGAGTACGAGGGTGCGCCCAACGCCGACACACATGGCCATGCAGGAGAATTGGCAACGTGTTTGGCAGAGGAATAATAGCCATCCATCCAGCTGTCGCCGATGAACACGACGTTCTCACAGAAGCCACCAAGACGCCGGATGGCCGTCACATTACTCGTATTATCACGAGAGTTCTGAAGGATGGCCGTCGTGTTTTCACTGACGGACTTTTGCAGGGCTTCGTCGGTCTTCGCTGTGATAGTGCCATCAGAAGCCACCGTGATAGTAGAGCCATCGGGCTTAACGACGCCAGCCGTTGAGGTTGTAGCCGTGGCGGTTTTGGATGAAATGCTTCCGTCCGAGGCGACAGTGATGGTTTCACCGTCGGGCTTCACCACACCAACGGCACCGGTCGTAGCCGTTTTTGCGGAGATGGAGCCGTCCGAAGTAACGGCGATAGTCGTACCGTCAGGTTTGACCACGCCAGTAGCCGAGGTCGTAGCAACCGTCGGCTTCGCGGTAATGGTGCCATCGGTAGCGACGGTGATGGTTTCACCGTCGGGCTTCACCGTGCCAACTTTTGATGTGGTGGCGATGGGGGTCGTAGCCTTCGCGGTGATAGTGCCGTCAGACGTCACCGTAATGGTGGTTCCGTCGGGCTTGACTACGCCAGCGACAGTTGCGGTTGCGACATTTCCACCGTCGCCTTTTTCTCCTTTTTCTCCCTTGTCGCCTTTATCGCCCTTTGGCAGAGTCAGGATAAGCCTACGGTATCCGCCGTCAATGGTCGAAAGAGTGGCGGAAGCGTTCTCGCCGCGAGTAGCCACCACTTCCTTGATGTACGGCGACCTCGGTAGCGTGAATTTGAAATGCTCCGACTGAATCGAAGAATCCGAAGAATCGGTCTTGGTCGTCAGTTCGACGCCAGCGTCGCCGTTGGGGTCCACGAACTCGACATCGCCGTCGGAATCGAACTGATAGGCACGCGGTGTCTTGACGTGAACTCGAATATCGTTACCGATGGTCACGGTGCCGTCAGTGGTCTTATTGTCTTCGGTGTCAGCGGAGACGGTCGGCGGTTCCGACGGTGCGATTGGCGTGCAGTCGAACGTGAAGGTCGTATCCTCTACGAGCTTGTTCACCTTATCGGCCGTAGCCGAGAATGCGGCTTCGGCATCGGCAATATCACTTGCGGAAGCCTTCGCAATCGCAACGGCATTATGTAGGTCACTCAGCCCGTCATAGGCTTCGCCGCCGTCGGTGTTGACCACCGGTTCCTCGACAGTTACCGGGATACGACGGGAGCTGATGACGGTCGTGCCGTCGCCGTCGAGCAATTCAAAGGCGAGCACGGCGTGGGCGACCTTGAAGATAGCACGCGGCAGTTCGAAGCAGGCATAGCCGGTGCCGTCAGCGCCCACGCCGGTCTGAGCCGCGTTGATGTAGCCGCCGGACACGTTCCCGTCCGGGTTCGGGTTATAGGCGAGGCGCGGCGTGTAGGCCTTCGGCCAGCCGGTGACGCGGAGCACGCGACCGGCGATGTCCCCGCCCGCCAGTCGGATGGTTGGAACCGGCGCGTTGGCGTCCGGGATGGCGATGTCGATAAGCCTGTAGCTGTCATATAGGGATGCGCCCATTTAGGCCTCCTTGAATATGCCCGTCTCCGGGTCGAATATGTATTCCTTGTCGCCGTAAACTATCTTCGGCAACCCGTCCTCGAGAAGAATCACGCTTGCCAAGGTGGCGGCCGTGTCCCATCCGTCGCCGGACTGGACCACGCGTGTCACGGTCGGCGTGATGTCCGCCTGCGTTGCGACCGCGCTCTGCGCCGTGGCGATGGCGGCGGTCGCGGAAGCGGTCGCCGAGGACGCCGCGCTTTGCGTCTGCGCGGTGAAGCTCTCGCCCTGCGCGCCGAGGGTTATGGTTGTCTGTCCGGTCAGTAGATTTGTTACGCGCTTGCTTACCCGTGCCGAAAGGCGGATGCCCAGCTCGCTGTCCACGACGGCGACCGAATCGCCGAGATGGACCGGACCGCGAGCGGTGCCGGTGCTTGTGGCTGCGCCGTCCTCCAGCACGATCGTGTCGAGTTCGTAGGTGACGGATGGCTGGCTTGCCGTAGCGAGCGCGGCCTTGGTCTCGGTGAGCAGTTGCTGGGCGTCCTCGCAGTCCTGGTTCTCGTATGTGCCGATTCGGTACAGGTTCTTGCCGTGGAGCTGGTCGGGGATGCCCCATTTCCGCGCGTAGGCCGCGTCATCGATGGTCACGTAGTTTTTGCCGCCGTTCACGGAACCGAACGTCAGCTTCCTGCTGTAGCCGCCGTTGTCCGTTTCAAGCCCCTTGCCGAAGCCGTACATGCAGGTGTATACGGGGTCGGCATTGATGGTGCGCGTCACGCCGGTCAGGTCGGCACCGTAGTCGAAGCGGCGCGGTTCGGCCGACGAGTCGCCGAGCTGCTTGACGAACCCGATTTTGGCGGTCGCTATCAGCGTGCCGTCGGTGTAGGCGGAGTCGTCGACCGTGTAGGTGCGTTCGATTTCCAATCCCGTAGCCGTGGATAGGGCGCACAGCGCCGTCCAGAGGTCTTCGTGATAGAAGCTGATGGTCGCGGTCTGCGTGCTCTTGTCGAGGCGCTGGTAGGGGGTGTTGGCGAGTAGCTTGTCGAGGATGGCGTACACGGCCGTCGGCTGGGTGTTGCGCTGGTCCTCGATGAACATGTCCGCCGCGTCGACCGCGATGCGGTCCTTGCAGACGATGCTCGTGACAAGCCCGCCGGAATCATGGGTGACGGCGGGGGAGACGACAACCACGTCGCGGACAGCGCCGGTGTCGTCCTTGTATATAAGGTGGTCGCCTTTGCTGATGTCGACCGCTCCGACGGCCGTCAGCTCCAATGTGAACGTAGCGTCCAGTCCCTCGGTCTGTTCCGCCTTGGTCAGCCGCGGCTCGAAGAAGGCCGGACTGCCCTGGCCGTCCGTGCGGAAGAAGTGAACCATGGTCGCTCCTTAGAAGAGATAGCCGGGCTCGTATTCGAGGTAGCCGGTGGTCGAGCAGGTGAGCTGGATGGCACCCGGAGGCAGCTCCATCCAATCGGCGGACAGGGCGAGGCCGATTTTCGGGTCCGTGGTGTCGCCGCCTTTGGCACGCGCCTTGCTGTAGCGGTCGGCGCACCAGAAGCTCCAGCCCACGCCGCTGTTCCGGTAGCTTTTCAGCACCTGCGTCCGTTTTGTCCCGTAGTAGGTGAGGGAGGCGGGCGCCGTGCTGCCCGAGGGGCTGTCGAGGCTTACGAACGGTTGGATGGGCGCGTTCCCCTTGAGGGTGACGTTGTTCGTCCCGGCGGCGAGGCTGACGCGTTCGGTTTGGCCGTGGGCGTAGGGCATCGCGTCGATGGACAGTGTGCCGACAGCTGCGACGAGCCGCCCATCGACGCGCCGATTGAGCGTCCACTCGCCCAGCGAGGCGCGGCCTTCGAGGGCCAGAAACGGGTCGGGCAGGAGGCCTTGGATGCGTACGAGCGCGCCGTGAAGCGCGCCCGCGTTCGCCATGCCCTCCTGTACCTGCCCGGGGTCGCCGAGCGCGGCGATGTTGATTTCCACGGTTCGCCGTCCCGGATAGGCGTGTAATGCCGGGTCCTCCTCGGTCTGGTCGATTGAGCCCGCCACGCCGGGGATGGTGGTCAGGGTGGTGGCCGGCTCGGCTTTGCCGAGCGTCCAGCCGTCGGAGGTGACGATAAGGCCGAGGGCGTGGAGCGGCGTGCTGCTTTCGCCGGCGTTTCTCCCGGTCCAGCCATAGCCGTCCCATAGCTGGACGCGCAGGTCGGACTTGTCGGCGGCGAGCGCGTGCTCCAGTGTGGTGCAGGTCATTTACAGCCCCCTGTTCATGTTCGTACCGAGGCGGCGGTTCACGCTGCCCGCCACGACGCCGGTGTCCAATACGATGGTCGTATCCTGGGCGTCGAGCGCAGTCTTCAGCGCCTCTACCATTTGCTCGTAGGTCATGGCGTTCGGGTCGCTCTTGCTTGGAATCGTCAGCTGGGAGTCGATGGCGGAGGTCATGTTCGCCCGGCCGGTCTTCGACAGGTCGGACTGCAACTGGGCGGACGGGTCAAAGCCGGAGAGGACATCCTGCCCGGCACCGACGATACTGCCGGCCGCGCCCCGCATGGCGTCCACGCCGGACGACGCGTAGCCGTCGATACCCTCGGCCATGCCAAGGGCGACATACTTGCCCACCTGGTCTCGCATGACACGCGACGGTGAGTGAATGCCGAAGAAGTTCTTGACGGCGTTCAGCGCGTTCTTCGCGGCTCCCAGAATATTCGTCACGATAACGCTACCGAACTTGCTGATGCCGTTGGCGATACCGTGAACGACGTTTCGTCCTACGCCTCCCCAGTCGATGCTCGTCACGCGAGACGGGATGCTCTGGAAGAAGCCGATCACGCGACCGGGCAGTGAGGAGAAGAAGTTGACGATACGTCCCGGCACGCCCGACACGAACGAGATGACGGAGTTCCAAACGTTGGAAATCGCATTGCCCGTATTGGAGAACCATGTCTTGATGTTATTCAACGCCGAGCTGAAGAACGAGCACACGGCGGACCATGCGGAGCTCATGGCCGAACAGAAGTTCGCCCACATCTGCTTGCCTGTTTCGGTTTGGGTGAAGAAGTAGACCAGGCCGGCGACAACGGCCGCGATGGCGGCCGCTATCAATACGAATGGGTTGAGGGCCATGACGGCATCCAGCACGCCTTGGGCGACGGCGGCCGCCTGTGCGGCGACGGAGAAACCCTGTAGGCCGGACGCGACGGCCGATATGGCGGAGCCGATTTTGAATACGGCCAGTCCCGTGCCTATGGTGACGAGCGCGGTGGCGACGGCGCCGGAATGCTGGGAGCACCAGTCGCTGATTTTCGTCACGTTGTCCACGATGCCCTTGGCCCAGTCGGCGACCTTTTTGAAGGCGTTGCCCGCCGTCTCGCCCCATGAGGAGGCGTCGAAACCGGTCAGCTCACCCAATTTCTCCAGGGCGTTCTTGCATGCGTTCCAGACGCTTTCAATGAAGCCGCTCACGCTTTGCACGAGGTCGCCGAACGACTTGAGCGCGCCTGTGTTGGCGAAGGCACCGACGAACTGTCCGACGGCCTGCACGCCCTGTCCAACCCAGTTGATCACGTCGGATACGGGAGAGGATATGTCCTTAAGGACGCCGGCGACGTTCTTGGTGAGCGAGTCTATGGTGCCGGATGGAATAATCGTCGTCCAGTCAATGGATTGGATTCGGCCCACGGCGTCGTTCCAGGCGTCCTGTAGTCCGCCGAACACGTTTAGTTGCTGTAGGTCGGTTCCCAGCTTCCCGAACCAGTCCTTGACGGTCTTGACGGCCGAGGCGGCGGCGTCGCCTACTTTGCCGAATTGGCTGGAGAAGTCGTTGATCGCGGAGCCGATGTTGTCCACGCCGACGGCCTCGATGACCTTCTGGATGGCCTTCTGAACGCGGCTGGACATGTTGGACATGGCCGTGCCGATGCCGTTGGTCGAATCTCGGGCCTGCTTCTCGAAACTGGCGAAGCCGTTCTTTCCGTTCTTATCCAAATCGACGAGGGCCTTGTTGAAGTCGTCGAAGGACACCTTGCCGTCCTGCATGGCGTCCTTCAGGTCGTTGGCCTTGGCCTCCGGGCCGAGCAGGGCTTTCGCCAGCTGGTCGAGCTGGCCTGGCATTGCGTTCTGTACGGACAGCCATGCCTGGCTGTCCACCTTTCCGGCGGCGAGCATCTGGCTGTACTGCTCGAGGGCGTTCTCCTGGTCCTGCGTGCTTTTGCCGCCGGCGAGTAACGCGTCATTGAATGCGAGTGAAATGTTGGTCGCGTCGTCGAGTGAGTCGCACATTGGCGCGATCTTCTGCACCATGCCCGTCATGGCGGCGGTCGAAGTCGGGAGCCCGTCCAGGGCGCCCGAAATCTTCTTGATGGATGCGGCTGCGTCGTCCGCGCTGAACCCGAGGTTCTGCATGACCTTCGGAAAGTTGTTCATTTGGTCCGCGCGGCTGATCGCCCCGGTTATGTTGGAACTGATGACGTCGCCGGCCTTGGAGAATACGGATTGGACGATGCCGGAGATGGCGCCGAATTCGGCGGCGGCAACTTTGGTGAACATTGCGCCAAACCGACCGCCTACGGCGGCACCGGCGGCGGAACCATCAACGGCCCCAATCTCGCCTTCGACCTTACTGCCCGTGCCGGCGGAGCCGGACGCAACGCCCAGCTTGAGCTGAGAGCCGATTCTGTTGCCGATTGAGGTGCCGTTGACCTTGCCGAAGCCCGCGTTGACGGCGGCGGACACGCCTTTCATGGATGGAACGATGTTCAGCCATGCGGTCGCTAGAGTCGTAGCCATTACTTAATCCTTGTTCGTCTGCGACTCAGTATCGTCGGGCAGTGAATGAATCACCGGCTGACTGCCGGGCATGGGCATACGCGGCGCGGACAGGAAGGCTTTGATGGCCTTCTTGTCCATGCCTACGAACGTTTTCTTGTTCTTGTTTTCAGCTTGGGGCGGCTTGATGGGCTTCGGGCGCTTGCGGCCCTTTTCGCCATCCTTTGTCTTCGACCACACAAGCCATCGGAGCGAATACTCGATGCTGCACAACCAGTAATCAAGAGCGGTCCAGGATGCCTGTGGGTTGAGGGCGACCGCAAGAGGCGACCCCGGCTTACAGTTGACGGCGAGGACGTACACGTCATCAAACGAGAGCGAATGTCCCATATCCGCCAGCCGCAAGCCGTGGCTCAACAGTTCATATTCGAGCTGGTCGCCGTATGTGGCGGTCAGATAGACTACTGCTGCTGCCCTTTTGGGTCAGTACCCGACTCTTCAAGCCATCCCTGCACGAGGTCGCCGAGCTGCTTGTTATATAGGGCGTCCAGATGCGGGTGCGCCTTCTTGGGGAACAGGTCGTACAGTACCTGAAAGTCATTGTTGACCAGACGCCGCAGTTGGCCGAGGGTCAGCACCTGAGCGTTCGGAAGCGAGGTTCTGAACCCGTCGGGGAAAACGATGGCCACGCGTCCGTCGGCCGGTCGGAAGTCTTTGAGTACAACAGTCATTATCGTGTCCTTGAATCTCGTGCCCTATATGAAAAATCCCCAACCACGCCGGACACGAAAGGCGAGGTTGGGGAAGATTGACTGGTCAGCGGACTCAGGCGGTGGCTTCGGTGGAGGCCTCGCCGGAATCGGCGGCTTCGGTGGAGGAGTCGGATACAGCGGCCTTTTCGAGAGACGGCGCGGACTCGTCATCGTACACGGCGAGCCCGGCGGCTTCGGCCTGGGCGGACGTGCCGGTCGCCACCTTCGCAATGTACTCGTAGGCGGTGTTGCCGGCCGAATCCGGGTAGGCGGTGATGGTCGGCGTGTACACGATGGCATCGCCGTCGGCGTAGGACACGTCATCAAGGTCGGACACCTGGCCGTCCGGGATTACGATACGCTTCACGCGGTCGCCGGTCATGGCGAACTCGAACACGTCGACAAGATGCGGATTGTCCTTGGCGTTATGCTTGACCACGAAGGCGTCATCGGTGCCGGACACGTTGTCGGCACCGTACACGAACGCCATCACGTCCCTCGAGGTTTCGAGCATGCCGAACTGGAACGTTTCGGTCTTCGATGCGGTCACGTTCAGCACGGTGTCGCCGCCGAACGCGGTCACGGTGGTCGTATCGCGGTCGACGCTGTTCGTCACGCCGTCGTCGCCCAGGTAGCCGCCGTCCACGAAATTCTCGTCAAGGGCGGTCACGGCATCGGTCGGCACCGTGACCTTGGATTTGATGCCATACCAGAAGCCGCCCGCATAGCGGTCGTCTTCGCCATGCGGTTTACCTACAGAGACGTTATTGGCATTAGGTGCAGTCATGTCTTATCTTCTTTCATTTACTTCGACGCACAGCCGTATGAACCACCGCGTCGGCGGTTATTTGATAACGCGGCTGGGTTTCGTCGAGTGGGTAGTTATATATGGAATTAATAGAGAACGCACCCAAGTCGGCCAGTTCGTAAACGCGGGGGAGAACCACGTCGACGAGCATGTCGGCCAGTTCGGCGGCTTCGACGCTGGACTGCGCCCAGCATTGGATGGCCAGCTCGGGACGGTCGAGAATCTTCGTCCGTTCGCCACCGGTACGCTCGACCGACACGAACCTGTCGGGACGGTCGGCGGGAACGTCGGTAGACACGGGAATCTCAGCAAGCTCAGGCTGAGCGGAGAGCCATTGGACAAGCTCGCACTCGAAAGGGATAGCCATACTCACCCCCTTCCGGCGCTGAGCGCCTTGAGTAGCGTGTTGTGTTTGGCGTTGGAACGCTTGGAGTAAATGTCGGCGGGATACACGGCGCCATGAGGACGGTCGGTCTTGATTACGTCGCCCTTATAGCCCGAAGCTCCATACATGGAGTTCGCGGCGTTGGTCACGCGATCCACCCTCCGCTGTATTTCAGCCTGGACCTCGGGTGAATTGAGAATCGCCATGACGGCCTTGGAGTCAACCTTGATTTTGATGCCATTAGCCATCGCTTCTAAACACCTCCACAAGCATGTTCCATGCGGTCGGCGTCAGCCCGCCATCCACCCGCTGAGGGTCGCCGACGACCTTGTACCTGTCGCCGCGCACCATGACGGAACAGCCACGAAGGGCTTCGCCCGTGTAGGTGCGCGGGAAGGCAAGGTTCAGGTCGACGGTGATTCCGTCGGGGCGCTCGCCGCCCGCGTCGGCCGTCGTGGGCGGCGATACGAGCACATTCTCAACGGTTTCCTCAACCGTCCCATACACCGGGTTATTGCCCGCATCCACGCCGTTTTTAACCCGGCGCAGAACAGTGACGGATTCGCCTTTCATACGCCCCAACCTCCATACATGCGCGGCTGGGCATTGGCGGACGCGTCGACGGCGAACGCCTTCTGACGACGAAGGCCGAGCCGTTTGCGTTCAGCGGACGTCAGATACAGGTCGCCCATGGGATTGGAATAGGTGAACGATTCGGAGAACGAACCGGCCGTTTGCGAACTGTTCGTGACGCCCAGATGGTCGTCGTCCGTGGTCAGCTTGCGAATGACCATCGCGCACACGATGGCGCGAAGCGTACCGGCCGGGATTGAACCGACGTCAACCCCGGCCAAGGCGCACTCGTCGACGATGATGCTCGAGGCGTCATCCAACGCGGTTTGGGCCTTCGTCGTCATGGATGCGTCCACGACATGCCACCGGTTCTCCAAGTCGGCAAGCGAAGCGAAAACCTGGTCGGCCACGATTGGCCTCCTTATCAGGCCGTGGCCGGCTTCAGGACGGCCAGGCGCTTCGGGTCGAGGATTGCGTAGGAGAAGACGCACTCCGTACGGTAGGCGACCTGTCCGAAACGCTGAAGGTCGCCCGCGCCGTCGGGGTCGCCGAACGGGATGATGGACGCTTCAAGCGGGCGAGCGATACGCCACTTGATAGTAGCCCAGTCGCCCGCGATTGCCAGAACCTTTGGGTCGGTCTTGGCGAGCTTGCCGGCGACGTTGTTGGACGTGACGGCCGGGACGCCCTCGAGGGTGCCGGCGTTGAGGCTCAGCGGAATCTCCGGGTAGAGACGGCCACCGTCGGAGGTGCGGGTCTTGCGCAGGTCGCCCGCGAAGGTGCGGCTCAGCGCGATGCCGGTCGTGTCGGAGTCGGCCAGCGCGTCGACGAGCGCGTCGATGTCGTCCACGGCCTTGCCCGTGGAAGTGACCGAGGTCGCGGACTTGTTCAGGGCGGTGTAGCCCGTCAGGGTCGCCCCGCCGAGCGGGTTGACGGCATGCAGGATGACGTAATCGAGCGCTTCGGCGGTCGCGCCCACCTGGTCGGCCTGAATGGCTTCGATGATTGCGAGCTGGTCATCGGCGTCAGCCCAGGACAGTTCGCTGGAAACGCGGGTCGTGGTCTGGACCTTGAACAGCTTGCCTTGAACCGGGGTGATCGCCACGTCATGCGCGGACTTCTGCGCACCCTCGGCCACGACCTCGGACCGGGCGCCGCCGGTGAAATAGTTGTACGCGTCGTTGTGGTAGCCGGTCAGCGCGTCGGCCGGGGAGAACGAGGCGACGACGGAGTTGTCGTGCAGTCGGCTCGCTACGGCCGTCGTGACGGTGGTGGGGAGAGTGACCTTGGTGGTATCAAGGGTTGCCATGGGATATGCCTCCTTGGGCTAGTGGCGAGGTCCGAACAGGGCCGTACAGATTGCCTCCGTGGCCGGGTCGGGCGTGGTGTTGTGATTGTTGGGGGTTCCGGCCGGATTGGCGAAATGCGGCGCGGTTGGGCGGGACTTAAGGAACTCGGCCAGTTTGACGGCGGACGCCTTGATGGCGTCCTCGGTGTCGCCGGTCAGCAGGTCGGCGGGAATGCCGGTCTCTTTCTCGGTGGCCGCCTTCCAGCCTGCGATTTCCGCGTCGTGCCTGTAGGACGCGAGCGCGGCCTCGGCTTCGTCGGCACGTTTGGTCGCGGCGGCGAGCTTTGCGTCGGGCTTGGCGGCCTTGAGTGCGGCGAGTTCTTCGGAGAGCTTCTGCACGTCGGCGTAATTCGCCTTCGAGCGTTCCTCCCACGTACGGGAGTGGGAGATGGCCTCCTCGTACTTCGCCTGCCAGTCGGTCTCCGGCGGCGTGTCCGGCTCGGTCTGAGAATCGGCGTTTTCGGCCATAATGGGTCCTCCTTCGCCCGTTTCGGGCATATTGGGGTTTCGCCCCGTGCGGGGCATAAAGCGCCTCACGTAGCCCGTTTCGGGCGTTGTGGGGCGTGAAAAATCTAATGAATGCGTCCATCCGTGCCCGTGAACAGTTCGGGATGTTGGGCGCGTAGGATGGCGAACGTCTTCTGCATTTTGCCTTGGGCGTCGCCCTCATAGTCGCCGGTCGCATTGGCCGCTTCGGCCCACATGTCGGCCATGGCTTCGGGGTCATACTCCTCGATGGCGGTGCCCCCGCGTTTGAACTCGGGGACAATCTCACACCGGTCGTTGGCGTGGGCGTGGAAGGAGGCGCTGTCGGCGGAGCGGTAGACGAACCCCCTGGAACAGAGCATGAAGCAGAACTGGCAGGTTTCGCCTCCGTTGGGAACGCGGCCGTAACGGACGCCATTGTGGTCGCGTTTGACGGCGCGGGCGACGGTGAGCTGGCCGTGGGCGTGAACGTTCCGGTCGACCAGCCCGTTCAGATACCGCAGATAGTTTTCGGGGTCGTAGGCTTCGTCTTCGGGAAACAGCATGTTCGCCTTCGCCCGAATCGCCTGCCGAAGCCGATAGTCGTCGTTGGGGTCCTGCTCGAACGGGTTGACCTCGAAATCGTCATCGAACCACCTCAGGCGAACCGTGTTGTACCATTCGGCGGCGGCCTGGCTGTCGCCGAGCCCGTACTTGTGCACGATGGCCTGTACGAGGTCGATCAGCGCGTCACGGCGCATTGCGGGCTCCATGCCGTCCGTTTCCGCCCATGCCTTGCCTAGTTCGCGCTTGGCGGCGGATATGACCGTCTGCTGGGCTTCCGCCAGGACATTGACGTCAGCCCTGTTTATCGTTGGCTCCGTCATCCACGTTTCCCTTCGCTACGAGCGCTTCCAGAAGGGCGGCACCCTGCTGCCGGTTCATGTCGGCCTTGAGTGTTTCGATTTCCGGTCCGGTCAGTCCGAGACGGCGCAATCCGACGTTGCTGGTCGCGTAGGCCGCATTGACGCCGGCGATTTTCACATACGCGTCGGCGCGGGCCGCGTCGCTGATTTCGCGCGTCGGCATCCACTGCGCTCTGACGGTAAGGTCAGCCGGTGGCTCGCCTAGTCCATCACGCAGGCAGACGGCCATACGTAGCAGCTCTTCGATACGCGCGCCAAACAGCCGGTTCTGACGGTCGGCGCGTCGCGTAAGCCGCCGTTCGGCGGCCGCCATGGCTTCGGCGCTCGTCGGATTCGTCAACGTGATGCCGAGCGAATCCACAGGCAGATCGGTGTCGGAGGCGAGTAGCAGGGCGATGGTTTTCAGCATGTCGGCATGCGGTGTCATGCTCGCCTGCTGCACCTGCTGCATGGTGGGCTTTTCGCCCGTTTCCTCGTCCACGCCGATGCCGTTGATGGCGCTGATAAGATTCGACCATGTATCGGCGTCGAATGCATCACGATTGGCACCCAGAAACCACAGCTTCGGAACCGAGTAGAACTCGGCCGTGGCTTCCATGCGAACCATCGTGCGGAACGCCATATCGGTGGCGCTCATGACGACCGGTGTAATCCGGCTCACACCCAACGGGCGGCTTAGCTGCGGGTCGCTGACGAACGGCACCACGGTCGGTGTCGGCCAATTCGTATCCATCCGAACTGCTTTCCAGATGCCGGCGATTTTGACGAATTCATAGCTGCGGTAGGGAAGAAAGACATTGTAGGAGGTGACTTCGCCCTTGTCGGTCGCGTCCGTAATCGTCAACGCGCCAGATAGGCGGCTGGTGGCGCCGTCCCACGTCGCGGCGGAGAGTTCCGCCGAACGCGGCGTGAACAGCACGCTGCCGGGTCGATTGCCGGCCGTAATGGTCAGGAACGAGCAGCCGTAAATGTAGGCCGACACGATAGCCTCGTCCACGGCGAGCGTGTCGGCCAGTTGGCGGCTCAGGCCGCCAACGTCGTACGGGTCGTCAAGCCCCGTGTCCACGCCGTCGAAGACGGACAGGTCGGCGAGCGAACGAACGGCCTTCGCCGGCCAGCCCACGCAACTGCGGACGTTCGTGGCGATGACGCGCGGCACGCTGATGCCGAAATCCTTCAGGCTGTTGTGGGCCGTGTAAAATCCCATTCGAATGAGATTCTTGGGGTAGTGGTCCTTCCATACGGTAATCAGCCGTGCGATGGCGTCCACGTCCTCGCGGTAGACTCCCTCCACGTTCGCAGGTACGGCAAGACTGCCCGTATTGATCGGCGTGGAGCGTGCGGTATCAAAAATGGTCTGAGTCATGCGGACTCCTTGTGATTAATGCCATGCCCGCTGCTTCCTTCCTGGATGCCGTTTGGAGGTGCGGGCCAGTCCATAGGCCAACGCCAACGCCTCCAAAGGGTCGGTGTCGATGTTTTCCCGACTCGGCTCATACCCGAACAGGCCGGAACGGCCGATGGGGCGGTGCTTCGCGTAGGATGCGGCCGTGTCGATGATCGGCTGGCTGAACTGCGTCAGAGCATGCTGCTGGACGGCCTGCTCGAATCCAACGATGCTCTCGCCGACCGTTCCCGCGTTCGGCGTGCGGAGAAGGCGCTGATATACGCCGGCGTCCAGCAGTGCCTGGGTCAGCGTGGCCGAACCGGAGCGCCCGTCGACGGTGACGCCAAGACTGCTCTTCCAGCGGGGGCCTCCATGCGCGGGGTCTTCGCCGGTGAGGAAGTCCACAAGCCAACCCACGCCGGCCTTCATACTCCGATAGTCGACCAGCTCCACATGCGGGGGCGTACCCTCGGCTTCGGGGCGTAGGCAGGCGGCGAGCGAGACATGCGAGCCGTCGAAGCCGAATTTCACCGCGTAGGCCGCGTACCCGTCGGATGGTGGCGTATTGGTCGAGCATTCCGCCCAGTCGGTTATCGGATAGTCGCTGTCGCTGTCCGTGTGGACGTCCCACCAGCCGAGCCGTTCGCGTGCAAAACTCTCGGGGCTGAACGAGGCGGCCTCGGCTTCGATGACCTCCTCTTTCAGCCGGATACCCAACGCCGGGTTCACCCTCCGCCACCGTCTGCGGTCCAGCGGGTCGCCCACGGCATCCACGGCCCATTCGAGCCATGCGAGACGTGCCGGCGGCGCGTCGGAATGCGCGGCCTTATACATGCGGACAAGTACCGTGCCGGGACTCGTCGGCGGCGTCGGCGTACCCATGAACAAGGTCTGCGGGTCGCCGGACGGCGCGGCCGAAATCACCGGCCGAAGCGCCTCCAGCTGTTCGTCGGTCAACTCCTGCGCCTCGTCCAGAGTGAGATCGTCGCAGGTGAAGCCGCGCCCGGAGCTCTTGCTTCGGGCGATGAACTCAATCGAACCGCCGTTTTTCAGGACGATGGCTTCCTGGCCGTTCGTCTGGCGGATATATCGAACCAGAGCTTTCAGCTCGGGGTAGTCGGCGTTGTCGAAGTATTCCTGCATGCGCAGGAAATGCCGTCGGGCCGTTTTGACCTCGTGGGCCGTGTGGAGAATCCTACGCCCCTGCACGGCCGCCTTGTACAGCTCGGCCTCTTCGACCAGGCCGTTCTTGCCATTCTGTCGGGGTAGGACCACGACCGCATCGGTGGCGAGCAGATGGCCTTGGGTGTCGGTGGCGAGCCAGTCCTTCAGGACGATTCGCTGCCACGGGTCGCATTCCATGCCGTAGGCGGCCGCCAACGCCACGCAGTCATCGGCGTCGTCATGCCTTGCCGTTTCGTTTCCCGGAGGGACGAGCCGGAACGTCGGCTGCTGGTTTGCTTTCAATGCCACGACGCTCCACCCGCCTTTCCGTAATCCTTTGCAATGGCGTTTCCGTCACCTTCTCGACGGCGACTTCGACCGTGTTCTTCTCCGGCCGTGCCGCAGGGGTGATGCCAAGCGCCTGTTCGCGCTGCCGGAGCTCCTGTAGGTACTTCAGCTCGCCGCCGTTCCAAACCGCGTCATGCAGAAGGGCGGTATCGAGCGCGAACTGCCAGTCTGCCGCGGTCCAGCCGTCAACGCCGGGGACGGAGCCCAGAGAGGCCCACCATGCGCGCGTCTGCTCGCCCCAGGCGACCTCGTGGGGGAGTTCCGGCTGTTCCATGAAAACCTCCAGAAAAACTCGGGGGGATACGTAGCCCTTTGACACGGGGGTGGGCTGGCATCCGGGCTTGGGTCCCGTCCCCTGGGTCGGAGACGAAGCCGAAGACTTGAGTCGCCTTGACTCAGGTTTTGTCATTTATGTCGTGTGTGTCGGCTCACCACGCCCTTGAACGTTTGATGGGCATGGCGCTCTGCTGTGCCGACGGCGAGCGGGCGGCGAGTGAGCGCATGTCGCGGTTGCCGCGACGCTCGTTGCACAGGCGGTGCGACGGCGCGCAGTTGGCGTAGTCGTGCGGGTCGCCGCCCTTGCTGACCGGGCGCAGTTCGTCTATCTCGAACGCGTACGGATGTCGTGCGGGCAGTCGTATGTCGATGGGCTGGCCTCACAAATGGCAGACGGGGTGGCCGCCGGCCTCGGCTATAAGCCGGGCCTTGATACGGGCCCGGGCCGCGCCGTTCTGCCGGCGTGGGTTGGGGCGGGGGCTGGTCATTCGCCACGCCAGGCGGCGGCCCAATGGCCGGGAGCCCATGTCGCCAGCGTCTCGCTCCGGTCGCCCCATATAATGAGACGGCCTTTACGGTCTACACGGAAGCCCCGGGCGGACTCATACTCCTGCACCGCCGTATCGGGCAGGGAGGGACGGGCGTATACGCTCATCGCTTGCCTTCTTTCTCCAGTCGGCGCAGTTCGCGACGGGCCTGGCGGATGGCGCTGTCATACATGAAGTAATCGAGCGTACCGATGGACGTAACGAGTCCATCCTGAGCTTCGATGAGGTGCCTTGTCCAGTAGCGCTTTCCCTCGGCGATATGCGATTCGTCCATATGGCACTCCTTTATATATATGCGACAAATGGCCGCTTCGACCCGCCGGCGGGGAAGGAAAGGGAAGGACCGGCGGCGGGGAGCGGCAATGGGTGGCGGAGCCATGCTCTACGCCTCCCTTGCCCCTTTTCGGGGCACAATACCATCATGCGGCCGTTGCGCCCCCAAAGCCAGTTCGCGCGGCTCAGGCGTGGCATCGCGCACCGCGCGGCACCGCGCCGTACCGCGCGCCGCCGTGAACCGCGAAAAAAGGCAGAAAAAAACAACGCCCCGTCCATGGCGAATGGAGGGGCGTTGACAGGGCGTCGATTCTACACCTTGGCGGTGTCGGCGACGAGCGAGTATATGGCGGACAGTTCGACGCGTCCGTCGGCGTCCGGCTCGAGCTTGCCGCGATGAATCCAACTGCGGACCGTGGCGGAAGGAAGGCGTACACCGGCGCGGGCGAAGATGCGGCTTGCCTCGGCCGGCGTCGCCTTGCCTTGCGGCGCGGTCATCGCTTCGACCGCACGGGCGCGGACCTTGGCCGACGTGGAGCGTCGGCCACACCGGCGGCAGGTGAGCGCATGGGAACCGCCGTCGGAGACGAGGGCACCCCCACACGCCTCGCACACGCCGCCGATGACGGCACGCTCCGTCGGCGGGTCGAGGACGGCGGCGGCCTGCCGACGCGCGGCCGTCCAAAGCTCAAGCCAGTAGGAGGCGTCGCCGTCCTCCCCGCTCATATGGGCGAGTCGGATATACTCGCCGCGTACGTAGAGCAGGGCGGCGGTAGGCGTGCTCGGACGGGCTCCGAGGGCGAGGGCGGAGGCGAACGCCGTGTCTTCGATGGTTCGCAGGGCGGCGAAGGCGCGGTCGTCGAGCGGCAGTGGCGCAAAGGCGGCGCGGGCATGGGGGGCAGCCTCGCGCGGCGTGGCGCTGGCCTTCCGTGCCGTGACGTCAGCCAGCGGCGAGCGCACCTCGTAGCAATACAGGACCGCAGCCCTGAGTCGGGACGTACAGCACGCGCAGAGTGCGTAGCCGGGGGTGGATGGCGATTCGCAGACGTGGCAGACGGATGTCTTCATCGTTCGTCCTCCTCGAGGGTAATGAGCGGAAGCGTTGGGTCCTCCATGGCTTCCATCAGCCAGTTTTCGTCCTTGATATGTCGGCGCATGGTCTCCGCTCCCTGCGCCTCGAAGCCGCAGATACAGCGATGAATCGGCGTAAGACTGAAGCCGAAGCCGGGACCGCCGAGATGCCTCGCCGCGTACAGCGCGGGCGGAGTGGAACACGAGGTCTCTTCATGAAGCATGGCGGGGCTCCATTCCGTACAGCCTATGGTGGCGGCGGCAGTGGCGCGCATGGCAGACGATGGCATCGGCGAAGGTGGCGACGGCGGCGAGTCCCATCAGGGCGAGCAGAGGGAGGCGGGCCGTGGGATTGTCCATGGCGAGCGGAGCTAGGACGATGGCGGCGACGGTGAATGCGGTCGCCAAGGTCGATACGATTACAGTTCTCATGCCCGAGAACTATGCCGACAAGCAAGTGGAAAAATGTAGTCATCTGTAGTTGGAAGGGTGACTACAAATGCCGACAAGCAGAATGGCGGAATACCGCCATTTCTAGGCCCGTTTTCAGAAATGTAGTTAATGTAGTAGCCTTTTTTTAAGAAGAAGGCCGTAAAAGAGAGCAACCCCTCAAAAAGGCTACTACATCAACTACATCCCTCTTTTTGGTCTCAAGAATGGCTATTTTCCGCCGTTTTCAGGCCCTCATTTTGTAGTTACCCCTTCCAACTACAAATGACTACATTGACTACATTTTTTCCCTGTCCGCACACAATTCCTTCACAATGCCGCATAGAAGGCAGCATGTGCAAGACAAAGCCCAATCCTCGCCCGGTTTCCCTAGCCTCACTCCGGGGCCTTTCGTCGCCCGCCATTGCCACCGCCGACCTTGTCCAACTGCTTGTCTCGAACGATGAGCCATGGTCCGCCCGTCTCGCCCATCTCGCAGAGCTCGGTGTTGACATCTCACCTGCCCGTGCCCGAGAGCTTGCCTCGCGCCTGCATCGCTTCGGCGTATCCGCGTCCCGCGGGCATGTCGTGCCGCTGTCCGAATGGCTCGCCGCCCAGGAGGCTTCGCCGACACTCGTGGAGCAGACCGGCTTCGACTCCGAGCACTGGGCTCTCGCCCCGCGCCAATCGGGGTATGTGACCGACGCGGATGGAAAGCGCCGCAGGGTCGGGCTTATGGCCCGCGAGGCCAGCCCCGAACCGCAAGCCGTCGCCCGTCTGCTTGCGAGCGCCATGCCAGCGTGGGGGCCGACGCGCCCTCCGCAATCGTCCGGTGGGGCGTACTGCCTGTGTCTCGCCGATTTCCAGACCGGCAAGGCGGGGGAGGCTCGTGGCGGAACCACTGAACTTGTCCAGCGCGTCCGCTCGATCGTCGAGCAGGCTCGGCAGGAGGTCGCCGCCGAGAAGCCCTCCGAGGTCTTCATCTTCGAGCTTGGCGACGTGTGCGAGAACAACGCGAACCATACCAGCCAGAGCCAGCTGGCGGCGAACGACCTGAGCCTGGCCGAACAGCTCGAGGTGTGCGCCCGCCTTCTGCTGGAGGCCGTCGTTGCGCTCGCCCCGCTCGTCCCTTCCCTCACCCTCGTGTGCGTACGGAGTAATCACGGCGAGGAACGGCGAGGAGGCCAGACGGTCGGTCGTGGCGACTTCGGCGTCCTTGTCGGTCGCGTCATCGGGTTGGCGCTCGAACTGGCCGGAGCCGAATGGGCCTCCCGCGTGCATGTCGTGACACAGAACGCCCTCGAGACCGGTGTCGGGGTCCGCGTGGAAGGCGTCTCCGTCGCGGCCTTCCATGGGCACTACGCGAAGAGCGAGCGCAACATCCCGGCATGGCTCGCACAGCAGGCAGGCGGATACGGCGATGGTGCCGGTTCCTGCTTCAAACGGGCGCAGGTCGTACTTCACGGCCATTTCCACCACCTCGCCATCGAGCAGAGCAGGGGTCGCCTTATCGTCGGATGCCCGAGCCTCGAGGCCGGTTCCGCCTGGGTGGAGCGCGCACAAGGGGAGTACGGCGAGCCGGGAGCCGTCGTAGTCCGCATCAACTCGGGGCACGTCAGAGGGCTTGAGTTACTGGCGCCGACCGCCGGCATGGCGGTAGGCCGCGCCGACCCGCACGCCTGCAAAAACGTCTACTGATTCGTGCTGTTGCGCGCCGTTGCCGACATCTGCGAAAAACGGTGTTTTACAGCCCTGCCGACGGGTGGCGTCACTTCGTCCGAGACCCCGTAAAAGCCCGTGCAGACGTCGTTTTTAAGGCGTGACGACGGGCTGTAATCGTGTTCGGAAAATCGGCGAAAAGGCGCGAATCTAGGCACCTGCGGACGGGGCGCCGTACTCCGTCCGCAGACCCGTAAAAGCCCGTGTAGCCGCATGGGCCAAAGACGAACACCTGGTACGGGAAGATTATGGAAGGGCTTTTGTAAAAGACTTTTGATGTATGTAGACGTTAAATGGACGCTATGTATATATATAAGGTAGCGGCTACACGATGCCGCATATGAAGCCCGTGCCCGTCCTTCTAGTTCCGCTTGACATCGGCCCGAAAATGTGATGCAGGTCGGGCATCCGTGACCGCATCAAGGCCGACATGGGGCAAAAAACCGTCATTTTCCGCCGTTTCCTGCCCCGTGTCTGTCTCTGATACGGTCGCATCGCTTTCGTGCATTCGCATCGCTTTTCTTGCATTTGCGTGCCGATGGGGTCATTTTATGGACGCGACACGCCGAAGGGGAAAAGAAAAAAATATTTTTTCTCGTCCCGTCTGTGCCCTTCGGAACTCTGCCTGAAACCCCCTAAATCCCCGCGTAGCCGTCGTTTTTTGCCGCTGTATCCCATGCCGTCGAGCCAAAAAATCCGCTTTTTCCGGCTTCTGACCGAAGTTTTCGGGGGTATGATGACATCACCGATAAGACAGGGGTGCCGATACCCCTTCACGGAAGGGGGAAAATGGAGCTCGTGCGCGACGCATAGAACCACAACGAAAATAAAAAGCTCAGGTCAGTTACCAGCTGCCTGAGCTATCCACCGGAACCGTATAGAAAGAACTCCGATGAACATTACTAACACTATACCACTACAAGCCACCACCATCGACACGGCCGTTTTCGAGCGTGTCCGAGATGCACTTCTGACAGTCCTGCCGCATTGCAAGACCACAGCCCATCGCAACGCCCTCGAAAACGCCGTGCGTAATGCCCGGCCGACCAACGACCTCGCGGCCAACCCTGGCTTCTTGCACTCCGTCCTGCAAGGCGAGCGCGAGGATGCGGCCGGTGTCGACATGCCCGGCGACCCAAAGACGCTCTCGCCCGGCGAAATCGACGCGCTCGCCGAAGCGCTCGTCGGCGACCTGCGTGTCCTGCCCGCCCAGGAGGACGGCCGCGCATTCCTTTTTCGCCGCGCTTATGACGCCGATGGCTACACGACGACCTCCATTCCGGCAAGCTGGGTGCCGCTCGGCTCGCCGGAGGCTTTTTACAATTGCGCGCCGACTGGCGGCCCCCGCGCCCATAATTTGAAGACGCCGCTGGTTCGCGGGCTGTTGGCGGCCGGCCAGGAAATCCACCGAGGGGTACGCATCACGGCGACGGACGGCGTTGTCGCCGCCGCCTATTACCCCGCCGCCAGGGCGTATCGCCTCTGGCAGTGCCGGGATGGTATCTGGTATCGCACCGAAGGCGAAGGCCAGGGCATCGACGGCGGCGCCGAAGGAATCACGGGCCGCGCGGCCGTCACCAAGGTGGAGGACGCCGCCGAGCTGGAGTTCCTCTCCTGCCCGCTCACTCTCACCGAGAGCGTGAGCCTTTCGCTCGAAGAGGTAATAGCCGTTCAGCTCGAAGCCGCCAAGCTGGCGGGGCTCTGGACGGACGGCAGCGCCGACGCCATGCGCAATCTTATGCTGTGCTGGGGCGCGCCGATCATGAGCTCGCACCCTGAGAAGCTCTATTGGCTTTCCGGCCAGGGCGGCACGGGCAAGTCCCAGATGAGCGCCGCACTTGTCCGCCTGTACGGCGGGACGACCGCCAGCGTCGAACTGCTCGCCAAGCCCGGCAGCATGAGCGCAGAGAATCTCATGTACAACCTGCAGAAGGCCAACGTGGGACTCTTTGATGAGGTCGGCGTCAAGCACTTCGACGATTACTGGCCGGCCGTCAAGACGCTCTGCACCGGCCTCCTGCCGTTTTCCCCTCGCCGTCGTGGCGAGGATGCGAGCGCTGATCTGGGCTGCCGCGTGACGCCGATTTTCACTGCGAACGTACTGCCACCCTTGGGTCAGTCCAGCGCGGACCAGCGCCGGGCTTGCATCATCGCCATGACCGGCCGCGGCTGGCCGGTCTTCCGTGAGCTCCGCGACGCCGGCCGCCTGTGGGCGCTCGCCCTCGCCGGCGCACTCGAGTGGGTGCTCTTCCGAGGCCAGCACGCAGCATCAAGCGTATGGGTGGACGCGGAAGGCCTTTCCGCCCAGGCCGTCGCGGTCGTGCAGGCCATACTCGAGTCCGAGCCGCGCAAGGCCGCCCCCGAAGGTTACGTGCGCGCTTCGGATATTCCGCATGGCGTGCAGTGCAGGGCTCTCGGTCTTGTCCGTAAACAGATGAGGCAGAAGGGCGAGGGTAGCAAGGACTACCCCGTAGCCTGTTGGCTCCCAGCCGCCGAAGGCGAGCCTAACCGCGCGCTTTGGCTCGCCACTGTGGCGGCGGTCAAGAGCACGACCGCAGACGACGGCGAGGAGGAACCGCCCCTGCCGCCCCTGACGCCGATGCCATCCCCCGAGCCGGTCACGCCATCCCCGACGCCGGCCCCGACAGAGCCGGACGACGAGCTCGGCGCTCCGATTGACGACCTACTGTCGAGCCTTCTCGACGAAGTGCCGGCATCGGCTCCCGCAGAGTCCGACGACGAAGAGGGTGCTCCGATTGACGACCTACTGCTGAGCCTTCTCGATGACGCGCCGGCCGAGCCGGCCGAATCGCTTACGCCGACCAGGCTGGCCGAAGCCGAGGCGCGCCTTCGCGCCGCCGGTGTTCATGGTCAAATCATTCCCTGCGTGGGCGGTGCGGACTACGCCGAGGCCAAGCGGCCGCTGGTCAGCTGGAAGGCCGCCGAGACCAAGGCCGAGGCGCACCCCGACAAGTTGGAGCGGTTCGCTCCCGTAACCTCGAGCGTCGCCGCCATCGTCCTCAGCCCCAAGCAGATTGCGGTCGACTTGGACATCCCGAAGGGTGAGGATAGCGAACTGCCGGAAGGTGAAGCCCTCCTTGCCCGTCTTGTGCCCGAAGCCTTCGACGCGGCTCGCGCCGTCATCACCACCGGCTCGGGCGGCCGGCATCTGATTTTCGACGCCCCGGCGGGCCTCGAGTTCGTCAACCGCGCCCATCCGCTGGCCGGCCGGCCAGTGTACAAGGACGGCCCGACGTACGCGAACGGCGTGCCGATTGACCTTCGTACCTCCAGAGGTTATGTCGTGATGGCCGGCTCCGAAGCGGCGGGACGCGCGTGGAGCATCGACTCCGTGACATCCAGCCCGCTCGAGCCGCACCCGATGCCGCCAAGCCTGGTCGACCTGCTCGACCGCCTCGGGTTCGTCCGGCACGAGGACCGCGCGGCCGCGATTCTGGCGGACTTCGCCCCCAAGCGCCGCGACCCCTTCATGGGTCTGTTGAAGACCGGCAACGGCCAGCCCGACCTGAGCCCGGTCGCCGAAGGCAGCCGCAACGACACCATCCATGCGCAATGCTACGGACGGCACGTCAACCATGCAGACGAATGCGCGCGCATCGACCGGGAGACCATGCAGCGCGCCCAAGCGTCCGGCCTGCCGGAGGACGAGGCCCGTTCCATCATCCACAGTGTCCACCGTACGCTCGGGCTCGGAGCCTGAGCTAATAGGGCCGGTCAAAGGTTGGCCGGCCGCATAGAAACCACACAAAGGAAAGGAAAATCCTATGAACAACAATGACATTCGTAACATCGTCGCGGAGGCGGCCAATGAATACACCGTCAAGTCGGGGCGCAAGCTGAGTGAGAAAGAGCTCGGGGAGTGCTTCGACCGGGCCAAAGCCATGGTGAAGCGCCGCACTTCCGAGCCCTCAGCCGAAGGCCTCCGGGTGTATTTGCTCATGATTCTCAACGCCATGCAGCCCGGAACGGCGGGAGATGACGGACTGACCGAAGAAGAGCGGCGGCAGAGTTACCGGGATACCCTCACCATGAGGAAGCAGCTTCGCCAGAATACCCTCGACCATGTTGCCTCCGTCTTGGGCCTTCCGCGCAGCGCTGTCCGTGTGGATGAGGACGGTGAGATCCACATCAGGGTTCCAAAGCCCGGAGAAAGTATCCTCTCCTGAGATTCAAGGCTCCGCCGAAAGGCGGGGCCTTTTCTCATGCCGGCGCGCAGGTGATGGTGGTCATGGCCCCGCTTTGGGCCGACTGGATTGTGGACGACTAGAACGCAAAAAGCCGCCCCGGAAAGCCGTTTTATGGGCCTTCCGGGGCGGCTTTTTGCCATAAGCGCATGAGAGGGCCGGGACGCCCTGTAAGGCCGTCAGATGGCCGTTTTTACGCCTTCCAGCTGGCCGGCGAGTTGCCGTGCGGCGGTGACGACCGCCTCCGTCTGGGCGTGCACGTACACGCCGTCCATGGCCGTGCTGGCATGGCCGATGATGCCGATTCTCGTCGCGTCCGGCACGCCAAGCATGGCAAGAATGGAATCGGCGGTGTGCCGCGCCGAGTGGGGTACGAGGTGACGCGTAATGCCCGCCTGTCCGCACGCTTTCGCCCATGCGGTGCGCTCCACGCCCTGCGACAGCGGCGCTCCGTTGGGGCGAAGGCAGAGCAGGGCATCTTCCGCCGCGTTCGGGTGCAGGCCGGCAACCTCGTTCCATGCTTCGAGCGCCGTGCCCAGCAGTGGTATCCATCGTTCGCCCGCCCGGGTTTTCGCCGGCGCGTACACCCAGCCGGCCTGTCCCGGAACCGGCGTAATCAGCGGACGGTCCTTGGCGGGCCACTGGTGGCCGGGCGCGGGGTGGGCGAGCTGGTGCCTTACGGCGATGCCCGGCACGCCGTCCCGTACCTCAAGCTCGTCCAGACATACCCCGTGCCGTTCGCTTTGCCTCATGCCGAGGAATGCGAGCGTCCACTGGAGGCGCCACGTGGGGTCGGTTTCGGCGGCGATGATGGCGGCCGCCTCCGCCGGCGTCGGTGCGGGGCGTCGTTCGCTGACGCCGACCGGCGGTTCGACCCCGGTGGCAGGCGAGTGGGCGAGCAGGCCGTTCACGACGGCGGCCGTCAGCGCCTCCTTCAGCATTTGCCAGTCGTTGAGCACGGTGCGATGTGCGTACTTTTCTTCGGCCTGGTCCTGCCATTGGGCGAGAAGCGCCGGCGTGATTTTGTCCAGGCGGGTCTGGCCTATCGAGCGGACGATGCGGCCCGTCGCGTTCCGGTAGGAGATTTGGCTGGCAGGGCGGAGCCGTTTTGTCTTCACTTCCAGCCAATGCCCAAGCCATGCCTCGAGGGTCGGGACCTGGGCGGCGGGCATCTGTCCGCACAGTTGGGCCTGGGCGACCTTCGCTTTGAGTTTCTTGACGGCGGCCGCTTTGCCTTGGACGCTTTTTGCTGTCAGACGGCGGCGAGCGCCGGTCGCGGGGTCGGGGGGCAGTTCCGCAACCGCTATCCATGTTCGGCCATCATCGAGTTGATAGACGGAGCCGCTTCCGCGTGGTCGTCGTGTTTGGCTTGTTTTCGCCATTCTTGGCCTCCTAGCATTAGGCGTGGACTTTTGCTGTTTCCGTGCGAAAGCGGGGTAGCCTATCGGTAGCCACGCGATGCTTGTTTTCGCGTGGAAACGGGCGTTTTCTGCTTCCGTTTTCGGCGGGGTTAGGGGAGGCCCTATGCGGAAAACGGCGGAATGACGCCAGAGAGCGGCGAGAGCGAAAAAAGTTGCGTATTATCCCATACTTCAAGAAGACACGCCAGAGCTGAATTAACCTCCCTGTATCGTTGACAACGGATAATCAGCTGTTGTTATACATCCAAGAAAGCTCGGAGGTAGCATGTCTGTGCGCGACGACCAGCTGGACACCCTGAAGGTGGACGGCAAGGATTACGACTATTACCGCATTGCGGATCTGCCGGGCATCGATCATCTGCCGTATTCGTTGAAGGTCCTCGTCGAGAACCTCGTGCGCAACATCGACGGCGCCAACATTACGGATGATCATGTCAAGGCCCTGTTGGATTGGGATCCGGCCGCACAGCCGAGTCATGAGATCCAATTCACCCCGTCCCGTGTGGTCATGCAGGACTTCACCGGCGTGCCGTGCATCGTCGACCTCGCCACCATGCGCGATGCGGTCAAGGAGCTGGGAGGCGATCCGGAGGTCATCAACCCGCAGGTGCAGTCCGACATGGTCATCGACCACTCCGTGCAGATCGACAAATACGGCGTGGCCGATGCGGTCGAACAGAACATGGACATCGAATATCAGCGCAACGGCGAACGCTACCAGTTCCTGCGCTGGGGGCAGCAGGCGTTCAAGAACTTCCGCGTGGTACCGCCGGGAACCGGCATCATCCATCAGGTCAACATCGAATACCTTGCCAAGGTCATCATGACCGCGGCCGCCGCAGACGGTCGTGAACTCGCCTATCTCGATTCCTGTGTGGGTACGGATTCGCACACCACCACCGTCAACGGCCTGGGCGTGCTCGGCTGGGGCGTTGGCGGCATCGAGGCCGAAGCGGCCATGCTCGGCCAGCCGATTTCCATGCTCGTGCCGCGTGTCGTCGGATTCAAGCTCACCGGCTCCATTCCGGAGGGCGTCACCGCCACCGACGTGGTTCTGACCATCACCGACATGCTCCGCAAGCATGGCGTGGTCGGCAAGTTCGTGGAGTTCTATGGCGAAGGCATCGCTTCCGTGCCGTTGGCCAACCGCGCCACCATCGGCAACATGGGTCCGGAGTTCGGCTCCACCTGCGGCATCTTCCCGATCGACGGCGTCACACTTGATTATTTGCGCCTGACCGGCCGTTCCGAAGAGCAGATCGCACTTGTCGAAGCGTACGCCAAGGCCAACAAGCTGTGGGGAGACACCACCGATCCGAACTACGTGGAACCGCAATATTCCGAATACCTCGAACTCGACCTCGGTACGGTCGTGCCGTCCATCGCCGGGCCGAAGCGACCTCAGGACCGCATCGTGCTGACCGAGTCCAAGGCCAGGTTCGCCGAGACCCTGCCGGATTACGAGACCGACAAGACCGTGCAGGAGCCGGTTGCCGTCTCCACCGACTTCCGTGGCGACTTCGACATCAAGAACGGTGACGTGGCCATTGCATCCATCACCTCCTGCACCAACACCTCCAATCCGTCCGTCATGATCGCCGCCGGTCTGATCGCCCGCAATGCACATGCCAAGGGACTCAAGCCGAAGCCGTGGGTCAAGACCTCGCTCGCCCCGGGCTCCCAAGTGGTGGCCGACTATCTGAAGGCCGCCGGCCTGCAGGACGATCTCGACGCGCTTGGCTACCAGCTGGTCGGTTTCGGCTGCGCCACCTGCATCGGCAACTCCGGTCCGCTACTGCCGGAAATCTCCGAAGCCATCAATGCCAACGACCTGACCGTCACTTCCGTACTGTCGGGCAACCGTAACTTCGAAGGCCGCATCAGCCCGGATGTCAAGATGAACTATCTGGCATCTCCTCCGTTGGTCATTGCCTACGCGCTCGCCGGTACCATGGACTTCGATTTCGAGACCCAGCCACTCGGCGAGGATACAGCCGGCAACGACGTATATCTCAAGGACATCTGGCCGACCAACGAAGAGGTCGCAGCCGTGGTCGACGGTACCGTCAGCCGTGAGATGTTCCTCAAGGATTACGCTTCCGTATTCGATGGCGATCATCGCTGGAAGGGCCTTGATGTGCCGGAAGGCGAGCTGTTTGCATGGGATGAGAATTCCACCTACGTGCGTAAGCAGACCTTCTTCGACGGCATGAAGGCCACCCCGGATCCGGTCAGTGACATTCATGGTGCCCGCGTGCTCGCGTTGCTCGGCGACTCCGTGACCACCGACCACATCTCTCCGGCAGGTGCGTTCAAGGCCACCAGCCCGGCCGGCAAGTATCTGACCGACCGCGGTGTCGAACCGAAGAACTTCAACTCCTATGGTTCCCGCCGAGGCAACCATGAGGTCATGGTGCGCGGCACCTTCGGCAACATCCGCCTGAGGAACCAGCTGCTCGCCTCCGTAGGCGAAGAAGTCACCCCCGGTGGTTTTACCTATGATTTCCTGGCCAAGAAGCCGACTACGATCTTCGAGGCATCCCGCGACTACATCAGCAACGACGTGCCGCTGGTTGTGCTTGCCGGCAAGGAATACGGCACCGGTTCCTCGCGTGACTGGGCCGCGAAGGGCACCGTCATGCTGGGCGTCAAGGCCGTCATTACCGAAAGCTTCGAACGCATCCACCGTTCCAACCTAATCGGTATGGGTGTGCTGCCGTTGCAGTTCCCGGCGGGTGAGTCCTATGAAAGCCTCGGTCTCGACGGTACGGAAACATATGACATTGCCGGCGTCGAGGAACTCAACAGCGGCTTCACCCCGAAGACGGTTCACGTTACCGCCACCCATGAGGATGGTTCCAAGACCGAGTTCGATGCGATCGTGCGCATCGACACTCCGGGTGAAGCGGACTATTACCGCAATGGAGGCATTCTCCAGTACGTCCTGCGTAATTTGATGAAGTAGGTGGGAACCTACCAGGGGGATGAGATCATCGGATTCCATCCCCCTTTTTCGTATGCTCGGCCCAATCGTGGCCGGTTCGCTCCATGATTGCTGCGGAAAGTTGGGTTATTGGCGGGTCACGTTGTTGATCCAGCGGTATTTGCGATAGTGGATCAGGGCGGGAATCATCTTGATGCATTCATCGGTATTGAGCAGTGCGTAGACCGCCAGCACCGGCAACTTGATTACGAAGGCGGATAGCAGACCAATCGGCACGACGATGGCCCACATGACGATCGCGTCGCAGACAAGACCGAATTTCGCGTCGCCGCCGGCTGGAAAAATACCTGCGATGGTCAGGTTGGTCAGGCATCCGCAGGCCGCATAGTATGCGCAGATGAGCAGCATGACCGACAGATAGTGCGTGGCTTGTGGCGTCAATCCAGCCCACCGCAATGCCAGAGGACGTACGGCGACGATCAGCAGTCCCGTGCCGACGCCGACCAGCGCCACCAGTCTGCATAGTCGATCGCCCATGATCCTCGCCTCTTCGAACGCATTGCGACCGAGCAGATTGCCGACCAGGATGCCACCGGCATTGCCGAGACCAAGACTTAAACAGACCAGCAGATCCTTGACGATATTGGCGATGGAATTGGCCGCCACCGCATCCGCGCCAAGATGGCCCATGATCACGGTGTACATGGTGAATCCGCAGCCCCACACCAGCTCGTTGCCGAGTACCGGCAGACTGTAATGCCAGAAATCCCGCTGAAGCATTACGTCCGGATGCAACATCATGCGCAACCGCAATCGTGGCCTGTCGTTTCGTGAAGCCACCGCAGCCGACCATATCAGCTCGATCGCGCGCGAAATCACCGTGGAGATCGCGGCTCCGAAAATCCCCAGTTCCGGCAGACCCAGCCAACCGTAAATCAGCATGGCATTCAACGCAACATGCACGATCACGCCAACCGTGCTCACCGTCATGCCAATGGTCGCGGCGCCGACGTTCTTCATCAGACACAGGTAGATCTGCGACAGGCCGATGAACAGGTAGGAGACCGACGAAATCCTCAGATACTGTGCACCGAGAGCGACCAGTGTGGCGTCGTTCGTCATGATCGACATCAGCGAATCCGGTAGCAGCAAGGTCGCGGCGAAGAACAGCAACGACAATCCACCGGCGTACAGCATGATGAACGCCAGCACCTTTTCCACCGCCTCCTTGTTGCCGGCGCCCCAATACTGTGCGACGAGAATGCTCATGCCGAGCGTCAATGCGGCAAGGCACAGGCTGAAGATGAACTGGAACTGCGTGGCGAGTGATACCGCGGACAGCTCATCCTGCCCGACCCCCGCCAGCATCAACGTGTCGGCACAGGACGAGAGCGCCAGCATAAGCTGCTGAAACGCAATGGGCAGGGCCAGCGTCATGGTCTGACGCAAAAAATCATGCCAAGTTGCAACGGCTCTCAAGATGGCCTCCATAAGTCGGAATGTGGGTGCGGCGGGTACGAAAAACGGCGCCGGAACATGAGGCCGTGGCAAGTCAGCCATATTCCGGCGCCGTACCATGCGCGGTCGTGATTCACGGGATGGCGGCAGCTGTCCGCCGTCCACTCACATCAGCTTTTGAGCGAATCCTTCCACGCACGGTATTCGGCGGCTTTGCCTTCCCAGTATTCACGGTCGGCATCCGTGATCCTGCGAATGACATGACATGGATTGCCTACGGCCACCGAATGTGAGGGGATGTCCTTGACCACCACGGAGCCGGCACCAATCACCACATCGTCGCCGATGGTGACGCCGGGACCGACGACTACGTTGCCGCCGAACCAAACGTCGCTGCCGATGGTGATGGGTCGGGCTCCTTCCGGACCGGAGGAACGTACGGCGGCGTCGATCGGATGATATGGCGTGTATAGGCCTACTCTTGGTCCGAAGAACACGCGGTCGCCGATGGTGATCTTCGCGACGTCGAGGAAGATGCAGTCCATATTGGCATAGAAGTTGTCTCCGATGTACGTGTTGCAGCCGTAGTCGCAATTGAACGGCGGTTCCAGGAAACCACCTTTGCCGAGCGAGCCGAACAGCTCGCGGAACAACTCCTCGCGTTCCTTGAACGCGTCGTACTTCGACGTGTTGATGGCCTGCACGAGGCGGCGTTTGCGCATGTTCGCGTCCTGCTGCTGCGGACTGTCGGCAACATACAGTTCACCGGAAAGCATACGTTCCCATTCGTCCTTTGCCGGCTGGCTGATGGTGTCCGCCATGATGATGCTCCTCCTGCGTCGTACGTCAATCGATTGATGGATGCTGAGTACCATTCAATGCCCTTGTCGTTCGGCGACACCGCATTTCGTTGTACTATCGTTCCTAGATTTTGCACTATTTACCGAATCGAGTTGGCGGAGCGTTGGATGAACCAATCTGAACGGGCAGAGCGTCTACCTTATGAATTCATGCCGATCACCGGCTGGGGGCGCCTGCCCAACGGCGCGGAAATGGTGCAATACGACGCGCCGATGTTCTTTTCATTCACCGAACACTCCTTATTGCACCAATATCCGAACATGCGTGCGGAATGCCATTGGCATATCGACCTTGAATTCACGCATATCATCCACGGTCACATGTGGTATTTCGTGAATAGCGAGGTCATTCGTCTTGAGGAAGGACAGGCGATTTTCGTCAACTCACGCCAATTGCATTATGGGTTCACCGAAGACGGCACCGACTGCGAATTCTCTTGTACGCTGCTCAATCCCGCACGTATGAGCGCTCCCACCGCAGTGTATGAGCGATTCGTGATGCCGTTGGTGACGGATGAGTCGACGCCCTACGTCGTCCTGAACCCCGATGATGTGCACGGAAGCGAGTTGATCGGCCGCATCGTGCAACTGCACGATGCGAAATTCGGACGACCGGATGGTATGAGGTCTTCGGCGGTAGGCGATATGACATTGGCGGATGACACTGCGCCATTGACCGTACTCAGCTGCTTCTATGCGATACTGCGTGAACTGACCGTGATCGCACGCGAGCGCGGCGATGACGGCATGCACGACCATGCCGGACGGCATCCGCATGTCGCCACACTCGCCATGATGGTCGATTTCGTGCAGCAGCATTACGTGCATCAGATCACGTTGGCGCAGATAGCGGCGGCCGGATTGGTGGGACGCACCACGTGTACCGCGATCTTTCGCGAGTTGCTCGGTCAGACGCCGATCGAGTTCGTCAATGATGTGCGCGTCCGCGCCGCCGCGGAACTGCTGACGACCACGCAACTGCCGATCGCCACGATCGCCGCCCAGACGGGATTCTCCTCGGCCAGTTTTTTCACACGCACGTTCCGTAGGCTCATGCACATCACGCCGTTGGCCTATCGCAACGGCATGCTCCGTTCCTGACGTTGCGATAGGCCAACGGCGTGGGACTGGCTGCCGATTGCGGTCGAGTACTCCGATATCGCGAATTCGATCGGCATCCTTACTTCGCCAGCTGCGTGGTCGCAGGGGAGGCCAAGGTCGGACGGGTGCGACGGATACGGCCCAGGGCCAGACCGAGGCAGACGAACGCTACGCCGAACAACGCCACCAGACCGATCGACGACGCCCATGCGCCATAGTCCACGCCGGTGTTCGAAGCCGTGCCGAGTCCGAACACGTTGTCGATGGACACGCACAGCCACCATCCCGGCAGCAGCTTGCCGATCATGATCATCGGGGCTGGCATCATGTCCACTGCGAACGACATGCCCGACGTGAACATGGTGAGCAGGCCGAATACGTTGACGAACCCATTCACGGCCATTTCGGAAAGAACGACCGATCCCAGCAGGAAACCGCAGGCGATGGCCATTAACGTATAGACCAGCAGCGAGACGAACGACAGTCCGACGTTGGCAATCGTCAGTCCTTCGAACGGCACTCCCGCCATCGTCATCAGCAGGAAGATCGCGGCGGTGTAGCCGATGCATACCAGCAGGCCGAACATGCAGCATGTGGCCACCTGCTGCAGTTCCAGCGATACCGAACGTTTCGGCGAGGCATAGAGTCGGCGGCGGATCTCGCTTTCGTTGAATGTGCCGATCACCAGGAACGTGCATATCGGCATGACCAGCAAGAGCGGATACAGGCCGGTTTTGATGGTGCTTGCGAATGCCGAGGCGGCCGGCTTGACGGTATCGGTATCGTTGGATGGCGCCTGGATGACGGCGACGGATGATTCCTTGATGTCTTTCTTCGCGATGTCCAATACTGTCCGTGCCGCATCGGACACGTTACGTGCGCCGGAGGGAAGTCCCAGATACGAGGTGCGTGTCAGCGAAAGAAACTCGTTGACCTTCAACTGTGCGAGCGAACCGGAACCGGAGGTGTAGCTCACCACCGTCTCGATGGCGGGCTGAGCGGCGGAACCGTCGGCCTCATTCAGATACCGCTGGTACCGTTCGGCGAATCCTTTCGGGATGATGGCGATCAGATCGACGTAGTTCGAGGCGACGGCCTGTTGTAACGATTCGTCGTCGTCCGCAATGTCGACGATTTCGCTGTCCGTCGACAGATAGGAACGCAGCGAGGATGCCAGGCCGTCGGCGTCTGCGTCGCGATCGATTATGGCCACTTGGGCGGCGCTCGGCTGATAGGTGGTGCTGTCCGCGTTTCGTGAGGCATGCATGATCTGCCAACTGATGCCCAACATCATCGCGCCGATCCATACAAGATAGATGATGACGTAAAGTTTGCGGGCATGGAGGATCCGCAATGCGGCTTTACAGGTATTCATAGCGTTGCCTCCTCAGGAAAGCGACCGCTGCTACCAGGCAGATCGCACTCATGGTAAGCAGTATGCCTATGGTTTTGAACAGCGGTGTGAAGCTGTCGTAGTAGAGAATGTCATAGAACAGGTTCGTGATCTGCTGGGCCGGGTTTATGAGGCTGAGCAATGGCGCATGCCGGGCGATCATATCGCTCAGGCCCATGGCGAACGAACCGTACAGTCCGGAAAAGAGCGACAGTATGCACGAGATTGCCGTGCACAATCCATGTTTGGCGCCGGTCGGCATCTTCGGCAGGGCTCCGATGAACATGCCGAATGCACTCGCGGAGAAGGATGCCGCCGCGCAGGAGCCGATCGCGGCCCATTCGCGCCCGCCGAGCGATATGCCGCATCCGAAGCGGATGTACAGCATCGCGACCGTCAGGCTTAGGAACGAGCAGAACCAGCTGGCCAGGAATCCGGCTGCGAGCTGTTTCCATTTGGCCAATGGTGCCACGGAACGGCGGACGCCCAGCGTCGACAGATTCGCCTGCGCCATCGTCACCGTGCTCACGGCGAAGGTCATCGCCATCAGTGCGGTCATGCCCAGCAATGCGTAATAGTAACGGGCGGTTCCGTCCGGTTTGAAGTTCGTGAGCTTCACTTCCTTCGTGTATCCGGATATCGCGCCGATGCTTGAGGTCAGTCGTCCGTCCATCATGGCCGTCGGGTTGGTGGCGAGAATGTCGGTAATGACCATGCCGGTACGGTTGTACAGGTTGACGATGTTGTTCAGCATGGTCAGCGAGATGCCCAGACCGCTGCTGTTGGCCATCACATCCGTGACGCTGCCCTGCGTGGATTCGCTGACCGCCATATGCAACCGGCCGCTGGAGTCGGCATACAGGTAGCCTTGCGCCTTGCCGTCGGCGAGTAGCCTGTCGGCGGAGGCTCTCGATGTCGTCGGGATGGCGTTGATGAGTTTCGGCATATCGCCGTCGTCGTCGACGACCTTGCCCGTCGTATCGGAGTCCGAAGAGCCCCCATCGGTCGAGATGCCGGCAATCAGCGTCTGCAGGCCCGGATTCGCCTTCCAGTCCGCGTCTTCGACCACCGCCATGTCGAAGGTGTGCAATGCGTAGTTTTCGGAGATGTTGCCGAACATCCCGTTGAACATGGTGGCCAGGATGATGGGGAAGGCGAACAGCCAGAATAACTGTATTTTCTGACGAAAATGCAGTTTCAACGTGATCAGTAACGTCTGCAACATGGTGATCACACGCCTTTCAGTCGCGCAACGCCGTGCCGGTCAGCTCAAGGAACACGTCATTGAGCGTCGGCTGATGCGAGGTCAGATGCCCGATGTTCGTGCCGTTCGCCTCGAGTACGTTCAATACGTCGATGAGGTTGTGTTCGCCCCGGCGGCAGCGCACGGTCAGTTCGCGGCCGTCATAGGCCGCCTCCAACACGAAGGGGAGCGCGCGCAGTCGTTTGAGCATGATTGCGGTGTTCGAGCCGTCCGCGGTCCCTCCTAGGTCGGCGGTTTCCACACTGATCCGTTCGCCGGCGTCAATCATGGCTTTGAGCTCGTCGGCGGTGCCGAGCGCGAGGTGCCGGCCGTGATCCATGATGAGGATACGGTCGCAGATCTGTTCCACCTCTTCCATGTAATGGCTGGTGTAGATTACGGTCGCGCCCTCGCGGCTGAGCTTCTGGATGCCTTCGAGAATCGCATTGCGGCTCTGCGGGTCCACGGCCACGGTCGGTTCGTCGAAGAAGATCAGGTCGGGCTTATGCGCGATGCCGCATGCGATGTTGAGGCGGCGCAGCAGTCCGCCGGACAGTTTCGCCGGTCGGAATCTGCGGTAGTCCTGCAATCCCACGAAATCCAGCGCTTCGTTCACCAGCTCGCGTCGGCGGGCCTTGTCACCGACATAGAGCGAGCAGAAATAATCGATGTTCTCCTCGACGGTGAGCTCATTGAACACGGCGATGTTCTGAGGAACGATGCCGATGCGACGTTTCAGCGCGTAACTGGTCGGGCCGATCGGTTCCCCGAACACGCGTACCGTACCCGCGTCGAACGTGAGCAGCGCGAGTATGCAGTTGATCGCCGTGGTCTTGCCCGAACCGTTCGGCCCGAGCAGGCCGAAGATTTCGCCCTGACGTACGTCGAGGTCAAAATAGTCGAGCGCCAGCATATCGCCGTAACGTTTGACGAGATGCGTCACCTGTACCGCGCTCACGGTGGAATGGTCTTCGTTCATGGAATGCTCCTTGCTCCGTTGGTTCCATTGTCGTTCGCGGGAATTCTCCGACATGGTGCATGAAATCACGTCGTTCATGACGCCCATGACGGTTCATCATGACAATTGTCACGTTCGGACGCCGTCGTCGCCGAACATCGAAGCACGTGCATTACGCTTGAAGCAGTGGTATGACGGCGAGGCGAAACAGGTAAGGCATGCGGCGACTGACATTCCAAGGTCTGCTCATGATCATGGGCGTGCTTCTCGGCATCGCCGTGATCGGCGATGCCTCCCTGCAACTGATCTATGCGATGGTGCTCGCCATCTGCTGTGCCGCCGTCGGCGAATATACACGATTCGGCATCGTCACGTCTGCCGTGGTCTGTGCGTTCTCGCTCAATGCGGTATGGTGCCCGGAAATGTGCTGGCTGTTGCCGGTGATTGCGGTGGATGCGGCGGCGGTTCGTGGATGCGGGCCGCTCCGCCAAGGCGAAGCATGGCCGGATATGGGCAAGTGCGCGGCCCTGTGTGCGCGATGGGTCTGGACGATACCTCTCGCAGGTCTTGCGGTTCGTAGGAACATTGCGAATCTTCCATGGGATTGGGCGTGGATTGCGGTATTGTCCATGTTGACCATGCTGGGATTCGGCGTCGGACTGCAGCTTATGCGGCTTGACGATCTGCTCTTGCAGACCAAGCGCCTGCAGGACACGCGGCGAAACCAGATTCGCCAGTTGCGCAATCGGCTCTCCGAATCCGAGGAGGACCGTGCGGCCTCGGTGCGTTCGGCCATCCTGTCGGAACGTACCCGTATCGCCCGGGAGATTCATGACAATGTCGGGCATCTGCTGACCCGTGCCATCATGCAGTCCGAAGCATCTCAAGTGGTGGCGCAAATCTCCGGTCGGGATGCCGACGCACGGGGGTTCGAGGATATTCATGCGACGGTGAACGAGGCGATGACCATGGTGCGCAGATCGGTGCATGACCTGAAAGAGGAAGGTGCCGATTTCACCGCGCAGATTGATGCCGCCTCGCAGGCGGTGGGTCTTGAGGTGATGCTCGACAACGCCATTGATGATGCACCCTCCCCGATCGCGCGTTGCTTCGCCACCACGATTCGTGAGGCGTTGAACAATACCGTCAGGCACAGTGACGCCGAAACCGTGCATATCACGTTGCGTGATATGCCGGCATTGTGGCAGCTGGTCGTGCAGGACGACGGCCATGCCATGCCGGCGAAACCCCGTGACGATGGGGGCATCGGCCTGGCCGATATCGAGGAGCGCGCCCGGGCCTTGGGCGGTAGCGCCGTCTGCGGGCCGTATCATGGAGGATGGCGGGTGTTCGTATCGATTCCCAAGTCGAAGGAGGCCTCATCATGAAAGTCGCCATCGCTGATGATGATCCGATCGTCTGCTCGTCGCTGGCGACGATTCTTGCGGCGACCGGTGCCGCGGAGGTGCCTTGGACCGCAAACAGCGGCGAAGCCGCCATGTCCAAATATGACGAGAACGTTCCCGACATGCTGCTCATCGACGTACAGATGCCCGGCATGGACGGATTGACCGCGTCCGAGCGCATCCTTCATGCTCATCCGGACGCCCGCATCCTTGTACTGACCACGTTCGCGGATGAGGCGTATATCGCCAAAGCCATGGAGATCGGCACGAAAGGCTATCTCATCAAGCAGGACGTCTCTTCCGTCATCCCGGCGGTGCAGGCCGTCATGGCGGGGCAGATCGTCATGGGCGCGGAGGTCCTCGCGAAGTTGCGGTTCGCCAATGGTGCGGCGCCAACGGCAGCGCGACCGAACGAGCCGCAGGACTCAGGGTGGATGGATGCTCCCGACCGTTTCGCGCATCTCACCGACCGTGAACGTGACGTGGTGGAGTTGGTCGCCGAGGGCCTTGACAACCGTGAGATCGCGGCGAAACTGTTCTTAAGCGAGGGCACGGTACGTAACCGCATCAGCGACATTCTCGCCAAAACCAATATTTCGAACCGTACGAAGCTCGCCGTCGAATGGCTTGCCGGCCATTGAGGCCGTCGGAGGAGTCGGCTGAAGGGGGTCAGCGTTTCTTGAGTCGGTAGGCTTTCCAGATGTCGCTGAGCTTTTGGCCGTTCGAGGTGCGTTTCCATACGGTCAGTCCCGCACTGCCGCCGCCGACGGCCCGGGCGGCAGCGGTGGGGGAGGCGTATTCCTGCCCGTCATCCATGCGTAGCTTGCCTTCGGCGGTGACGGTCACCACCCAGCGTTCGCCCTTGCGCGGTCGGTCCCAGACCAGCGTTTCGCCCGGAATGAGCAACCCGGCCTCCAGAATCTGCATGATGGTCACGCGTTTCGAGGTCGGCGTCTTGGCCTCGGTTTTTCTGGTGAGGAATTCCTCGCTTAACGTGGACAGGTCGGTACGTTCCGCATCGTAGCGAATGTTCCAATGATCGGCGATAAGCCGGATGGTTTCATCCTGTCGGAATTGCAGGGTCTGAGGAGTGCATTGGGCGATATCGGCAAGCTGCGCGGTCAGGGGGAATCGTTTGGAGCTCGCCGACAGGAGCATGCGGTCGCGGCGTTCCTCAAAGGATGCGAGCGGCGCGAGCTGGCGTTCATTGGCCTGGCTAAGCGCAAGATTGCCGATACGGTTGGCCCAATGGTCACGTACGGCTTCCGGCCAATCGGCGAACGACGAACCCGACACGACCTGTTCGGGCATGATCGCAACGGCGTTGAGACTACGCGGTCGGGTGATGCGCAATCCCGCCTGCTGCTCGTTCGCGCGAATGAGCAGCAGACGCTTCAGCGCGGGACCGGTCTGTAGCTCGCCACGCAGGTGGGCCAGCGCGCTCCGGCGGTCATCGTCGGTGATGAGGAATCCGCGGATCTGCTGCAAGGTGTGGCCTCGTTCGAGGTCGCGGATGGCGCTCGCCGAACGCGTACGTCGGTACAGCGGGCTTTGTCTGTTCAGGCTGTCCACGCCGGTGACGCGTTCCAGTGCGGACAGAACGTCGCGCAGGCGTGCCATGTCGTGCAGTTGCAGGTCTTCGTCGTTCTTCCCGTTCGTGGTGGTTTTCCTCGTATGCGCTCCGGGTTTGGAGAACACGCGGGCGGCGTCGCTGCCGAGATTGCGGATGGAATTGACCAGCGCCCACATGGCGACCGGTTTCCAGTCGGTGGTCTGATAATCGTTGAGTGCCACGAGCTGGCCTACCACGTCGTCCGGCAGGTTCGCGTCGGTCGGTCTGCTGATGATAAGCCATGCGTTGGCATAGGGCGCCAGCACGTCGTCGATGAACGAGATGACGTTCTGATCCCTGACATACGGTTTGAGTACGTCGTTGCGGAACTCCTCGAGCAGTTGCGTGCAGACGGCCTTGTGCGAGACGATCAGGTGCAGGTCCGAGAAGAATTCCTCCAGAAGTTGCGAATCGTCGCCAAGCGGATCCATGATGTCATCCCAACGGGTCGCGTAGACGGTACGTGCGACCGGCGAGATGGCGGCGACCGATTTCGCTTTGAATACGTCAGATGCGGTCAGGGGAACGCCTCGCATGTTCATCACGTCGAAGATGCGATGCGCCCCGGCCAGATCGTCGGTGGTCACGATCACCAGCGTGACCTCGTTGACCAGATACGAGGCGAAACGGCGTCGGTCGTGGTCTTCCATCTTCGCAAGCTCATCGAAGACCTGTCGTGTATTGACGGCGATGTTGCGTTGCGCGTTGGATTCGATGTCGCCGTCGCGCAGGTCGAACAATCCCTCCAAATCGCCTTCCTGCACATACATGCGGAAGAAGTCGGTGTCGCGTTCGCGCAGTTTCAGACGCGGTTGCGCCTTGATGCCGCGCAGTTTGTCGCCTGGCTCGAGAATAAGCTCGTTGAGACTGCCGATAAGGTCCGGGTCGGTTTCCAACTCGCGCAGTACGGAGATGATGATGGACAGCGAGATGAGGCGCTGTTGTCCGTCGATGACCTGGTATCTGGCCGAACCGTCCTTGACGAGAATCAGGGAGCCCAGAAAGTAGGGGCTGTCCGGATTCGCGCACGCGTCCTGCAGGTCGCTCACCAGCTGCGAGACGTTGTCCGCCTGCCATGTGTAGGCGCGTTGGAAGGAAGGGATGGTGAACTGATAGTCGGAGGTGAACACTTTGCCCAAAGGCTTTTCCGTGGCGCTGATTGACATGCTGACCTTCCCGTCGGGACCGTTTCCTACCAGTCTAGATGTGGGCGTTGTTCCGTATGTGATGAAGGGGGGAAGCCGTGGCGTGTCGGCATGGGATTCGCAAAAACCGGCGTCGCAATGTGCGTTGATGAATAAAGTCCGGGTTTGTGCCGATTCCGTCATATTGGTACGGGATATTCATGAAATAGTCAGAAAAATCCCGTACTGTTATGCGTAATCGAGGTAAGGAGCAATTATGACATTCGGTCAGCAGCCCCAGGGCGGCAACACCCCCAACAACAATCTCAACGGCCAGCAGCCGCAATATCAGTACCAATACAATGCCCAGCAGCCGCAGTATGGCCAGTCCCAGTACCAGCAGTACGGCTACGCGCAGAACGGCACCGCGGCCATCAACACCCAGGCGGCCTATGCCTATGAGGAGGCACAGCGCGTTTCCGTGACCCGGGCCTACGGCGAGATGACCATTGGTCTGCTCGTCACCGCCGTGGTCGCCATCGTCACGCAGATGACCGGCCTGTACATCACGTTCCTCCAATACACCGGCATCTTCGGCGTATTCGCACCGGCCATCGTCCAGATCGTGCTGGCCGTCTATCTCGGTGCCTGCATCACCAGGATGACGCCTTCCTCGGCGCGCGTCATGTTCTATGTGTACGCCGCGCTCATGGGCTTTACCCTGAGCATCATCTTCGCCGTCTATGACCTCGGCACCATCGGCATTTCACTGGCCTTGTGCGCTGGGTTCTTCTTCGCGCTGACCATGCTCGGCCGCACCACCAAGTTCAACATGCTCAAGGCGGGACCGGTCCTGCTTGCAGGCCTTATCGTGCTCATCATCGCCGAAGTGCTGCTGGCGATCTTCGCACCGGGCGACACCGCCCTGATGCTCATCTCCGCCATCGGGCTGGTGCTGTTCGCCGGTATGACCGTCTACGACGCCCAGGCCACCCGCGCCCTGTTCGCCCAGTACGCGGGCGAAGGCCCGGACATGATCAAGAAGATCTCGATTCTGTGCGCGTTGAATCTCTATCTCGACTTCGTGAACATGTTCCTGTACATCCTGCGTCTGTTCGGCAGCCGTAACTGAGGCACATCGAGTAACGACGTTCGCGTCGCTTGTTGGCCTGACCAGAATATGGTCAGGCCTTTTTGTTGGTAAACGGCCTGCTTTACGGTTGTTCCTCATGAAGAGCAAAGAGATCGGAGGCATGGCCTGCCTGATATTGACGGCCATGATTTGGGGATTCGCGTTCGTGTCGCAGGTGCAGGGCATGGCTTCCATGACGCCCCTGTTCTTCAACGCCACGCGATTCACGCTGGGGGCCCTTTCGTTGCTGCCGTTGTTA
The DNA here is from genome assembly GCF_001042595.1 of Bifidobacterium dentium JCM 1195 = DSM 20436. NCBI lineage: Bacteria > Bacillati > Actinomycetota > Actinomycetes > Bifidobacteriales > Bifidobacteriaceae > Bifidobacterium > Bifidobacterium dentium. Next base: position 1,613,089 of record NZ_AP012326.1, on the reverse strand, counting down.
TGGTTCAGACGGCGCGGCAAGGCCACGGCCGGATCTCGAACGGCATATGATGCAGGCGAACGGCCGGTTCTTGAGCTCGGGGACGGCAAGGTCATGGATCTGCCGAAATGGACCGCCAGCCCCGTGGCGGTCAGCGTCATCTGCGGCGTGGTGCTCTTTTCTGCCAGCACGGTGCAGCAGTATGGCGTGCTCTACAGTGGTTCGGCGGGGCGTTCCGGCTTCATCACCGCACTGTATATCGTTATGACGCCGCTGCTTGCCTTCGTGGTGCTACGTCGTCGCATCCATCTGAGCGTCGTGATCAGTGTGGCCATAGCCGTGGTCGGTTTCTATCTGCTGTGCGTCACCGATGGCTTTGGCTCCATCACCATCGCCGACGTGGTGCTCCTATTTACCGCCGTGTTGTTCGCCACGCACATCCTGGTAATCGATACGTTCGGCCGGAAAATGGATGTGATCGCGCTCTCGTTCGGTCAAATCGCCACAACCGCCGTGTTGAGCTGGGTAGGTTCGTTCGTCGAAGGCTCCGTCGACTGGGCGGGAGCGGGCCATGCGTGGTTCGCCATAGTCTATGCGGGCGTCGGATCCGCCGGCATAGCCTACACCCTGCAGGTGGTCGGACAGCAATTGGTGCCACCCACGCGAGCATCCGTGATCATGTCCCTCGAATCGTTCTTTTCCGTAATCGGCGGTGCACTGCTGCTTGGTGAGGTCATGACGATGCGTGCCTATGTCGGCTGTGCGCTGATTTTCGCGGGAACCGTGCTTGCGCAGATACCGGTCAGGGTGCCACGGTTGCGGCGGTGCGAGCAGTCGGATGATGCGGTGCTCGGTGCGGAACGGCGCAGATGATGATCAGCTGGTCTTCGGGGCTTCGCCGACCTGCGGTGCGCCGTTGATGTCGCGATGGATGTTCTGCATCTGCGTTTCGATGTTCTGCAGGCTGCGCGCACAATCGAGCAACGTCTGCGAATACTCGGACAGCTTGGCATCCGGAAGATCCGTCTTGTAGCGCAGCGCATGTTCCAGACTCGCCCAATAGTCCATGGCGATGGTGCGGAACTGTACTTCGACCGGTGTGTAGTGCGGGCCTGAAGATAGGAACACCGGCACTGCATAGATCACATGCAGCGAACGGTAGCCGTTCTGCTTGGGATTCCTGATGTAGTCCTTGACCCGCAGTACCTGAATGTCGTTCTGAGCCGACAGATAGTTGGATACGGAATACACGTCGTCCCGATAGTTGCAGATCACGCGGATGCCGGCCACATCGAACAGGTTGTCCTTGATGGCATTGACGGTAAGCGGCAGGTCACGCCTTTTCAGCTTGCCCAGAATGGAATTGACGGACTTCAGACGACGTTCCATATGATGGATCGGATCATGCGAGAAGCGTACCTGGAACTCCGAATCGAGGATTTCCAGCTTGGTGCTGATCTCGTACATGGCACCCTCATACACCTGCATCTGATCGATGAATTCGGTGATCTGATCGGCAGGGAATGCCCCCTTGCCGAAGTCCACATTCTTCAATCTGGCTTTGAGATCGGCAGTGTTGATGCGGCTTTGTCTGTCAAGTATCACGGGCAACAGTGTACCCATGATGCCCCTAACGACACTGTGAAAAGACCGAGGAAGCGCTTCGTATTCACGCAATCGCCATGATTGTCGCCTCGTTCATCAATCTCTGGGCGGCCCTGCCGATAGCATGGTGCGTTATGAATGAAGACATGATGACCGAGGCGGAGCGTGCCTCGAAACTGGCCGAACCGACCGTCGACACGGCCCCCGTGCGGGGTAGGGGCGTGTTCTACGTGCATACACTCGGCTGCCAGATGAACGTGCATGATTCCGAACGCATCGCGGGCGTACTTGAGAATGCCGGCTATGTTCCGGCCACCGAGGAACAGTATATGGATCATGATGTGGACCTGATCGTCATGAATACGTGTGCGGTGCGCGAGAATGCCGCCGAACGCATGTACGGCACCATCGGCCTATGGGCCGAGATGAAGCGCGAACGCCCGAACCTGCAAATCGCCGTCGGTGGATGCATGGCGCAGCTCGATCGTGAGCGGATCGCCGAGAAGGCCCCATGGGTCGATGCCGTGTTCGGTACGAAGAACATCGGCTCTCTGCCACAGCTGCTCGACCAGGCCCGCGTCCAAGGGCATGCGCAGGTCAAGGTGGAGGAGGAACTGAATTATTTCCCGAGCCAGCTGCCCACCGATCGTGACTCTCGGGTATCGAGCTGGGTGGCCATCTCCGTGGGGTGCAATAACACGTGCACGTTCTGCATCGTGCCGACCACGCGTGGCAAGGAACATGATCGACGTCCGGGCGACATCCTCGCCGAGATTCGCCAATGCGTCGATGAAGGTGCCAAGGAAATCACGTTGCTCGGGCAAAATGTGAACTCCTTCGGCTACGGCATCGGCGATCGTTTCGCCTTTTCCAAGCTGTTGCGCGCCTGCGGCGAGATCGAGGGCCTGGAGCGTGTGCGTTTCACGTCGCCGCATCCGGCAGCCTTCACTGACGATGTGATCGCCGCCATGGCCGAAACGCCGAATGTCATGCATCAGTTGCATTTCCCGTTGCAATCCGGTTCCGACAGGATTCTGCGCGCGATGCGCCGCTCCTACCGTTCCGCGAAGTTTCTGGATATTCTGCGTAAGATTCGCGAGGCCATGCCGGACGCGCAGATCTCCACGGACATCATCGTCGGCTTCCCCGGCGAGACGGAGGAGGACTTCCAGGAGACCATGCGCGTGGTCGAGGAGGCGAGATTCTCGTCTGCATTCACGTTCATCTACTCGCCACGCCCCGGCACGCCGGCCGCCGAGATGGAACAGGTGCCGCATGATGTGGTCCAGAACCGTTTCGAGCGTCTTGTCGCCCTGCAGGAGCGCATTACCGAAGAGAATCTCAAGATCTTCGAAGGCCGTGACGTCGAAGTGATGGTCACCGGTGCGTCCGGCAGGAAGGATGCCGCCACCCATCGCGTGACCGGTCGCGAAAGGACCGGAGTGCTCGTGCATGTCGGCATTCCGGAAGGTGAGCCGATGCCGCAGGTGGGAGATTTCGTCACCGCCACCGTCACCCATGCAGGCCGGCATAATCTCATCGCCGATCCCGATCCGAAGGCAGGCCAGACCTATGCCGTCCGTCACTGAGGAACAGTCGCGACGTGTGGTCTCCATCGTGGGGCCCACCGCATCCGGCAAGACGGGACTCGGCATCGCCATCGCCAAAGCGCTGGCGTCCAAAGGCGAAAGGGCCGAAATCGTCAACGCCGATGCCTACCAGATGTATAGGGGCATGGATATCGGCACCGCCAAGGCGAGCGCCGAGGAACGGGCTCAGGTCAGGCATCATCTCATCGACATCATCGATCCGGATGACGCCATGTCGGTGGCTCGCTTCCAGGAGTTGGCACGCGAGAAGATCGCCGAACTGCAGGGGCAGGGCATTCGTCCGATCCTGGTCGGCGGTTCCGGCCTGTACGCACGTGCCGCAATCGACGACATTTCGTTCCCCGGCACCGATCCGAACGTGCGTGGCAGGTTGGAGGAACGTGAGAGGACGGAGGGTGCCGGAGCGCTGTTCGACGAGCTCAAGGCCAAGGATCCGCAGGCGGCGGCGCGCATGGATCCACATAATCCGCGTCGCACCATCCGTGCGCTGGAAGTGATCGAAGTGACCGGTCGTCCGTATTCGGCAAGCCTGCCACACTATCGATATGTGATTCCCACCGTGCAGATCGGTCTTGATCTGCCACGCGAAGAGTTGGATCGTCGCATCGACATCCGTACCAAGCAGATGCTGGAAGGCGGATTCATCGAGGAGGTGGAGCGGATTCGCCCTCGGCTCGGCATCACCGCCGCCAAGGCGCTCGGCTATCAGCAGGTCGTCGACTATCTGGACGGTCTGCGTGATCTGAACGACACGTTCATGGACATCGCGCAGAAAACAAAACGGCTTGCCCGCAAACAGATGGGCTGGTTCGGCCGGGATCCGCGCATCCACTGGCTACAGGCGCTCAATCCCGCCCTGCTTGACAACGCGATGGCCATCATCGGGCATGCGGACGCCGGCGACTACGATGCCATTGACGCACAGGCCGATGCCTACACGCAACATCACCTCGGTGACATCGACTGAGAACGGTCCGAGCGGGGTTGTCAGTGTGCGGGACCTTGGTCCCATCCGGCGATCAGGAACACACGTGTCTGATTCGCCGGGCGTACCATCGCCTCGAACATGCGTTCGAACGCGATGATCTTGCCTTGGTAGGCGTCATGCTTGGCCTTGCGATATGTTTCGCGCGTCACCGGGCCCCAATCAAGGTCCCAGCCGGCATCATGCGCAAGACGCGAAGCGAAGATGCGCAGCACCATCGCATTGCCGCCTTTGAATGGATGCAGGTAGCCGAGCTCGTCATAGATTTTGGCGAGTTTTCGAATGAACTCGTCGCGGTCCAGGCAAGTCAGATTATGCTGTTCCGCCAGTTCGGTGGAGATGTTCATTGCACCCGTCTCGATGAGCGAGGCGGGGAAGAACGCTTCCGGATCCTTGGCACGGGCCCGGTCGTCACTGCGTTCGCGCGTGGTGTTCGAAGTGCGTAGCTTGCCGGCATCATCGAACACCCCTGTGAACAGTCCGTTATGGATGGCGGTCAGCTCACTCAGGTCTCCGGTCGTTTTCCAACCGCGTTCCGCCAGCAGCACGTTTCTTGCGAACAGGCTTGAGGCATGATCGGAGGCGGTATCGTCCAGGCTGCCGTCCGCCAGACGATAGCGGCTGATTCGCGAATCGGACTCATCGTCGGCGATTTCAATCAGGCGCAACACATCGATTGAGCCGCGTTCGTAATCGGCTGCGGCCTGCATCGTCGCAGGACCCGGCGTCATCGCTTCCAGTGCGCAGTTCTTCAGAGCAAATGCGACTGCGCTCGCACGTTCTGCGGGAGTCATATTCCCGATGATAGCGCGAACCGTGTGACGCTTACGCCAGATATGGCAAAAGCCCTCCGTGGAAATCACGGAGGGCTTGACCGGATCATGTCGTCATGTTGCTTTGCGGGGGTCTACCGCTGTCCGGCATGTGCCTTCCACCTGTGGACGATGTATGCGGCGCATCCTCCCAGCAGCAACACGGTCATCGCGGCAATGACGTGGATGATGCCGGAACCTGTGTTCGACAGGGTTTTGGCCGTCGTCGTCTGCGCGGCGGATTTCGCCGCATCGGACGTCTGCGTGCCGGACTGCGTGGAGGGGTTGGTCGAAGTGCCGTTGCCGCTATCTGCGGTGTTGGATGAGTCGTCGGTGATCGGGCAGCTCGCCGGATCCTGATTGGCGACGTCGGCGGAGGTGTCCTTGACGTCATCCTTGGCATCGTCCTGCTTCGTGCCTTCGCTGGCGTCGTCCTTCGGAGCATCGGCGTCGGTGGGGGAGCCGGTGGCCGGGACCACCTGGATATCGGCGATGGCGAAGTCGATGCCGGTGCTTTCGGCATTCCACTTGTTGGATGCGAACACCATTTCCTTGATGGAGGTCAGATCGGCATCGGTCATGGATTTGCCCTTATTGGTGTCGTCGGGCCACGTCTGGGTCAATTCGCCATTGCCGACCAGCGGAATCTCGAGCTGCTTCCAGCCTTCGAAATCGAGCTTGATGTCGTAGTGGAAATATTTGCCATCCATGGTGCCGATCTGCAGTCCGATGGCGTTGCCGGAGCCGTCGCCGCGAACCTGCAACTTCAGCATGCCTTCGCCGGACCAGTTCTTGCCGCCCAAGTATTGCGCCACGTCATACCAGCCGCCGTTGCCGAAACCGTACTTGAAACGCAGCGCCTTGGAACCGTTGGTCGGACCGTCGGTCAACGACAATACTTCGGTATGCTTGCGACTGTTCCACGCGCTTCTGAGGGCTTCGTCATCCGCATATTCGGAGAAATCATCGACGATCTGCGGTTCGGCGTCGCTCGGCGTGGACGGTGTCTGTTGCGGCACGTAGGCGTCGCGTTTGCCGTCAAGGGTGATGGAGTCGAGCACCAGATCGCCGGATTTCGGTCGGTCGCCGCCATTGTCGTTGACGTATAAGGCGAAGGAGCTGACTTCGGAGAGCAGCTGTTGTGAGAGCTTCGTTCCGGCATGGGCGGTATCCCAGGAAGCCGGTGCGAAATCGCCGCCATTGCCGTCGGCGTCGCCGAAGTTCAGCGACACTTCGTGCCCGTCCTTGCCGTCGATTTTCGGATAGGCTTCGAAGGTCACGCCGCCGGCGTTGATCTGCACCACGAACTTGTGGTCGGAGCCATCCGCCTTGAGATACATGTTCAGCTTGGAAAAGCCGGACCAATCCTGCTTGGGCGTGTATGAGCGCTGGAAACCGTTGTAGTCGGGGTAGCTTACGAAATCATAATGAAGATTGCCGGCTTTGGTGCCGTCGTCCTTCGGACTGTCGGTGAGCGTGAGATTGGCCTTCGTGCTGTGATTGGGCGAGTAGACCGTCTGCAATTCGGCATCGGAATCGTAGGAATCGAAGCTTTCCACATCGTCCACGGTCTGTTCCGGCTTGGCGCCGAGCTTCACGCTTACCGTACCGTCGCCGTCGGCGGCCGCAAGCTCCCTGCCGTCCTTGGTGCTGACATGTGCGGTCAAGGTGAGTTTGGACTGATCGAGCTTGATGCCTGCCGCTTCAAGGTCCAGTGTGCCGATGAAATAGCCGTTGCAGGAGTATGTGAGCTTCACGTTCTGCCCACGGTCGGTGGTCACGGTGGCGGATTCGGTGTCGAGACGGGAGTACTGCAGCCCTTCGGTTTTGACGCGGATGGTGAGTTTCGTGTCGGTTACGCGATTGCCTCCCACAGGGGTCACGATGCGTGCGGTGCCGGTCTGCTCCGTGGCCGCCGGAGCGCTCGAATAATCGACGTTATCTTTGGATGCCATGAGGTTCGCGTTGCTGTCGGCGAAGTCTTTGAAGTCCTGTTCCCCATCGGATCCCTTCCATGGGGTGTACGATTGGAATCCTTCGCCGGAGCCGCCGAAATTCGCCCAGGTCATCATATAGGCGATGTTCGGGACCTCCTTGGCGATGGCATCGGCGAGCTCGGAGAAGAACTTGGTGTCCTTGTCTCCGGTTCCGGATTCGTTGAACTTGCGCTCTCCCGAACGCCCGAACTCGGTGAAGGCGACGATCTTGCCGCGGCTGGTCGCTTCGTCTCCGATCATCTTGAGGTCCTTGATCACCGTGTTGATCCAGTCGTTCGAATCGTCGGAGGAATTATCGGTGTCGTATTCGTCGTAGCCGAGCACGTCCACCCACTGGTCGCCCGGATAGGTGGCGAGGTAGTCGGTGGAGTCGCCGTTGAATACGCCGCCGGGGGAGTAGGCGTAGAGCAGGTTGTGCACGCCCTTGACGTCACGCAGATAATCGACGATGTAGCGATACAGTTCCTTGTACTCGTTGGCGGATGCGTGCGTCGATCCCCACCAGAACCAGCCCCCGTTGTTTTCGTGCAGTGGGCGGAAGATGATCGGGATCATCGTGCCGTCGCTGCGCTTGGCCTGTTGTGCGGTGGCCGCGATGGCATCAAGCTCCTCATTGAAGGTGCCGGAATACTTGCCTCCCGGCAACAGTTCGGATGCGACGGCGGTGGTGTCGTTGAAATCGCCGCCGGTGCCTGGATTGTACCAGTGTGCGGATAGCGTCACGATGGCGCCTTTGGCATCTGCGTCGACGATGTTCTGGGCCAGTGCCTTGGCATTGGCCTGCTTGTCGCTGCCGGAGCTTGGTTTCTCCGCACCTCGTAGCGCGAGCCCAGCGTCCCAGCCGAATACGGCCGGGTATTTGCCGGTCATCTCGTAGACGTCGCCTTCTGAAGCGGTTGAGCTGATATGTTCATCGGTTGCATGCTGTTGGCCGAACCGCAGATCACCTGCCTTGCTGTCGCGAAGCTTGGCGAACAAGGCTCTCATTTCGTCCGTGGCATTGACGTCACTGATGTTCACCGTGTTGTTCGAAGAGGTCGGATTGTCTTCTGCCGCAATGGCTGGAAGGGCGCTCATACCGAGGATGGTAGAGGCCGCCGCGACCGTTGCCAGCAATCTTTTCGTTACTGTTCCCATGTTCCTTCGTTGTCTTCCTTGATCGTGTGAACACGTACTCTGCGTCGAGATAGAACGTGTATTACCCACGCTAGCGACTGAACCGCTTAAGTAACAGTGGGAGTGTTTCAGTCGATTTCAGTGATTTCGGGAGAAATCCGCTTAAAGGTACTTAACAATGTTGTTTTTACTGAAATACGACGTTCGGTTGAGTTAGAGATTGTGTTCGAATCGGGAGCGACGGCATGACATGGGCGTGCCAATGGGTAAAATCAGGACCGTTATGGCACGAACAGCATCTTCCAACGGACAAACAGGCGGCAAAGGCTCCCCGGGCAAGGCACGCTCAGGTGATACCAAGGTCATGGATCCCGAGCGGTCCTCCACGACAGGTATCCTCACCGCATACCGGCGCGACATCGCCTGCTTCGTCATGGTGATTCTCGCCGTGCTTTTCTGCGCTTCCGAATGGTTCCGTGTACAAGGCGTGTTCGGACGTGCCCTGCACGCGTTGGCGTCCGGCGCTCTTGGCCTGATGAGCGTGGTACTGCCCGTGTTCTTGGCCCTTGTGGTGTTCAGTCTCATGCGCAAAACCGAACGCCGTAGCGAGAATGCTCGCATGGCGTTGGGCTGGCTCATGATCCTATGGTCGATATGTTCAATTCTCGATGCGGCCATGGCTTCGGATTCGCCGGCTTTCGACATGGCGCTGCTGCAACGGTCGGGCGGCCTGCTTGGCTACGTATTGGGATGTCCTTTGGCCTGGGGTCTTTCCAAGGCATTCGCCATCATCATCTTCGTGGTGGTGATCCTCTTCTCGCTGCTGCTGATCACCCATACCCGGGTGACCGATATTCCCGACGGCCTGCGCATGATGGGCGACAGATTCGGCGTCGGCTCAGGCAAGACGCATGCGGACGACGAAGCCGAACAGTTCCCGAACGAGGTCCGTGTAGGCGACACCACGCTTGCGTTCGCCGAAGGCGTGCCATCCCACGACGGCACCGACGCCGGCGATGACGATCAGGCGACGCGTGGACTGTTCTCCAGAATGTCGCAGTGGTTCTCCTTGCGCAGGCGAGGCAAGGACGAACAAGGCAAACTTGACCACTATGCCGGCGATGAGGCCTTCCTCAATGCGGCCTCCAGCCACGGCGAGACGGCCGAGACCATAGTGCAGGATCCGTACCGGCCGTATCAGCCGGTCGGCGGTGCGCGCACCATCTCATCGATGGATGGCTCCGCGGCTCCGTCCGCCGATGATTTCCCCGGCAATACCACGGCCATGGCGCAACCGTCTGCGGGTCGCTCCTTCTCATCCGAACCCATCGGCACGGCAAGCGGCACCATGCCGACCGCCGCCACTCCAGCGGGCGAGGTCAAGCAGGTCGGTGCCGTTGCCGACGATCCGTGGGCCACCATCGACGAAGACGGGACGGCCAATGGCGATGCCGTGATGGTCGACGCCGCGACCGGCGAGATCGTGGACGACATGGATGGCTCGCATGGCGACGATGGGCCGGAGCCTGACGTTCCGGACGCCCCGTATCATCTTCCCGACCTCGGCATGCTCAAGAAAGGCGTGCCGCATGCCGTGCACACGCCGGAGAATGACCGTGTGATTCGCGCCCTGACCGGCACCTTCCAGCAGTTCGGCGTGGATGCCAAGGTCATCGGCTTCCTGCGAGGTCCATCCGTGACCATGTACGAGGTGGAGCTCGGTCCGGGCGTCAAAGTCGAGAAGGTCACCAACCTGCAGAAGAACATCGCCTATGCGGTGGCCAGCTCCGATGTGCGCATCCTGTCCGTGATCGAAGGCAAGTCGGCCATCGGCATCGAAATTCCGAACACCGACCGCGAAACCGTGGTGCTTGGCGACGTGCTGCGCTCCGACAAGGCCATGAACGATCCGAACCCGATGCTCACCGGTGTCGGCAAGGATGTGGAAGGCCACTTCGTGACGGCCGATCTGACCAAGATGCCGCACCTGCTGGTAGCCGGTGCCACAGGCTCCGGAAAGTCGAGTTTCATCAACTCCATGCTCACTTCCGTGATCATGCGCTCCACTCCCGATCAGGTGCGTATGATCATGGTTGACCCCAAGCGTGTGGAGTTGTCGGCGTATGCCGGCATCCCGCACCTGCTTACACCTATCATCACCGATCCGAAGAAGGCCGCTCAGGCGCTCGAATGGGTGGTCAAGGAGATGGATGCCCGATACAGCGACCTTGAATTCTTCGGCTTCCGTCACATCAAGGACTTCAATGCCGCCGTTCGTGCCGGCAAGGTGCATGCGCCCGCAGGCTCCAAACGCAAGGTGGCTCCATACCCGTATATTCTTGTGGTCGTCGACGAGATGGCCGATCTCATGATGGTCGCCAAGAACGACGTGGAAAGCTCCATTCAGCGCATCACCCAGCTGGCGCGAGCCGCAGGCGTGCATCTGGTGCTCGCTACCCAGCGTCCGTCCGTCGACGTGGTCACCGGTCTGATCAAGGCGAATATCCCGTCACGATTGGCCTTCGCCACCTCATCCGCCACCGATTCGCGAGTCATTCTCGATTCCACCGGTGCGGAGACGCTGATCGGACAGGGCGATGCACTCTTCCTGCCGATGGGGCAGGCCAAGCCGCTGCGCGTGCAGGGCGCATGGGTCGATGAATCCGAAATCCGTAGGGCCGTGGAATTCGTGCGCACCCAGCGCAAGCCGCATTATCGCGAAGACATCGAAGAGATGGCCAAGGAGGCCGAGAAGAAGGCCATCGAACCGGACGAGGACATCGGCGGTGACATGGATGTGCTCCTGCAGGCCGCGGAACTTGTGGTCACCACGCAGTTCGGCTCCACCTCCATGCTGCAGCGCAAACTGCGTGTCGGCTTCGCCAAGGCCGGCAGGCTTATGGATCTGCTCGAGTCTCGTGGAGTGGTCGGTCCTTCCGAAGGCTCCAAGGCGCGAGAGGTGTTGGTGCAACCGCAGGACCTGCCTTCCGTGCTCGCCTTCATCAGGGGGGAGACCTCATCCCTTACGTCGGGCGCGCCGCAGCAGGACGGCTCCGACGGCATGCAATAGTCACAAGGTAGAAGTCTCGAGGTAACGTGAACGGTATGGAAAAGCAAGACAAACGTAAATCGTCGCTGCTCGATGGTTGGAACGCGCCACCGAACCTCGTCACCTTCTCCCGAATCATCCTCGTAATCGTGTTTCTGGTGCTTTATGTCAAGGCCGGCGCATGGGGGGTCGATAACGTCGCCATGCGCTGGGCGGCGGCCGTCATCTTCATCATCGCCGCGTGCACCGATAAACTCGACGGCTGGATGGCACGCAAGTACAACCAGGTCACCGAACTGGGCAAGCTCATGGATCCGATCGCCGACAAGCTGCTCACCTGCGGCACGCTGATCGTGGCGGCGGCGTTCAATGAATTCGGCAATCAGATTCTCGGTTGGGTGGTTACGGCCCTGTTCCTCATTCGCGAGATCGGCATCACCGTCATGCGCTTCTTCGTCATCGACACCGGCGGCAAGGTGATCGCGGCCTCCCAAGCCGGCAAGTACAAGACACTGGCGCAATGCATCGGCCTGGCCATGCTCATGCTGCCGATGTGGAAACTGGCCGGCGACAGCCTGCAGCCGACTCCGCTGTGGATGACCGTCTACTACACCATCACCTATGCGCTGATCTATCTGGCGCTCATCCTGTGCCTGTATTCCGGCGGCGAATATCTGGTGAACACCTTCGGCGGGCGCAAGAAGGAATCCAAGTAACGGCTATGACTGCAGAACCGATGACGGTCGCGGGCCAGCACGCACGATGCGATGAGCTGGCCGCGGCCGTTCTTGCATATTGCGAGGAGCGCCATTTCAAGATTGCCGCCGCCGAATCGCTGACCGGAGGATTGCTGGCGGATGCCTTCGTACGCATTCCCGGCGCTTCGAAGGTGTTTCTCGGTTCCGTGGTGACGTACGACATTCGTGCCAAATCGTCGATACTGGGCGTCGATGCCGATTTGCTCGCTCGTGAGGGGGCGGTGCATCCTGAGGTCGCACGTCAGATGGCCGAGGCGGCTGCGGATCTGTATGCACAACCGGAGGATGGCGACTGCGTCGTGGGATTGTCCACCACCGGCGTGGCTGGTCCCGGCCCGGATGGAGACAAGCCGGCAGGCCTTGCATACGTCGGTGTTTCCTTGCCTGACGGATTCGGCAATGTTCGCTGTCGGCGTACAAAAGTGATTGAGATGCGATTACAGGGGACGCGGGAACAGGTAAGAATGACTGTAGTGCAACGTGTTTTGCAAAATCTGAGCTCTCTTTCAGCTATTTCACAGGAATAATTTCCGATGATGGGTGTTATCCACAATGGACGTTTGAAAGCAACGAAAGGGGCAGGCGACAATGGAAGCGATGACACTCACCAAGGAACGCGCGGAACTCAAGAAGATGGTCTCCGCCGCACAGCCTGGTACCGCTCGTATGAGGGAGCTCACTCCGGCTCAACGTCGTGCGGTGATGTTCGCGCAGCAGCAGGTAATTCGTGCCCGTGCGGCCAAGAGGGCCAAAGATGAACGCCAAGCGGCGTTGACCCGCATGTGGCAGGAAGAAGATGCCGACAAGGTGCGCATGCATGCTGCGCCTCATGTGGCGGAAATCGTCGCCGAGACCAAGGAGGTCTCCCTGCGTGAGGCGATCGGGCACGTGTTGCGCGATCTGCGCACCCGTGACCATAAGACGCTACGGGAGGTCAGTGAGAAGGCCGGCGTCTCGCTCGGATACCTATCCGAGGTCGAGCGCGGGCAGAAGGAGGCCAGCTCGGAGCTGCTCACCTCCATTGCGCAGTCGCTCGGCCTGAGTAGCGCGCAGATGCTGCGCATGGTCGCCGACTATCTCGACTCCGTAGGAGCGTAGGAGGCTTTGCCCTCCCGCGGCGTGGAGAGAATCTCCGTATATTGGGCGCCCGGTGATGCCGGGCGCCTTTTTCGTATGTGGTCCGGACTGTGTACACTTGGGCGCGTGCAGGAACGCGAATTTTGGCAGTTGCTTGAAGAGGTGTTCGGGCGGAGCTATGGCCGATCGCTGGCCCATGACCAGAGCCTGACCGAATTGCATGGCATGACGGTGGTTGAGGCACTGGATGCGGGGGAGGAGCCTCGCGTAATCTGGAATGTGCTGTGTGATCAGATGAACGTCCCCGATTCCAAACGTTGGGGCAGGGATCACAATGCGCCTCCCATGCCCGTTCGTTGAGTGTGACGTTCGGAAACGACGATTCGAACAGATGTTCGTACGATGGGGTATAGTTATCCACAGATGTTCGACAAGGCCCGGCTGGGGCATTGGGCAGGGATACGGCAGAAACCGTGTCATGCCAATGCTTTGCGGCCTACCGGCGTGTCGGAATATGCGTCCTTCGACCACCATGGTCGTTCGGGCTTGCATGAAAGAACCGTCGGACTTTACGGTGAATGGAAAGATTCGCCATTGTTCTTGGAAGAAGGAGTAGCCATGGCACAGACGAATGCAGCGGCGAAAGGCGCCGTGCAGAACCAAGCCGCCAACGGCATTGACCCCCGTCGCCAGGCCGCGCTGGAAACGGCGTTGGCGCAGGTCGAGAAAAACTTCGGTAAGGGATCGGCCATGCGTCTGGGGGACCGCCCGGAGCAGGACGTCGAGGTCATTCCGACCGGTTCGTTGGCTCTTGATATGGCATTGGGCATCGGAGGTCTGCCGAAGGGTCGCATTGTCGAGATTTACGGCCCGGAATCCTCCGGTAAGACCACGCTCGCGTTGCATGTCGTGGCCAATGCGCAGAAGAAGGGCGGCGTCGCTGCGTTCATCGATGCCGAGCATGCACTCGATCCGGTGTATGCCCGCAAGCTGGGTGTCGATACCGATTCGCTGATCGTGTCCCAGCCCGACAATGGTGAGCAGGCGTTGGAAATCGCCGATATGCTGATTCGTTCCGGCGCACTTGACGTCATCGTCATCGATTCCGTGGCCGCGTTGGTGCCGAAGGCCGAAATCGAAGGTGAAATGGGCGACAGCCATGTCGGTCTGCAGGCAAGGCTCATGAGCCAGGCCTTGCGCAAGATGACCGGTGCGCTGGCCCAGGCCGGCACCACGGCAATCTTCATCAACCAGTTGCGCGAGAAGATCGGTGTGTTCTTCGGCAATCCGGAGACCACCACCGGTGGTAAGGCGCTGAAGTTCTATGCTTCGGTACGCATGGATATCCGCCGCATACAGACCATCAAGAACGGTGACGAGGCCGTGGGCAACCGCACTAGGGTCAAGGTCGTGAAGAACAAGATGGCTCCGCCGTTCAAGTCCGCTGAATTCGACGTGCTCTACGGCGAGGGTATCTCCAAGGAAGGTTCCGTGCTCGACATGGCCTTGCAAGTCAATGTCGTCAAAAAATCCGGCTCCTGGTTCACCTACGATGGTGACCAGCTTGGTCAGGGCCGTGAAAACGTACGTCAGTTCCTTAAGGACAATCCTGGGGTCACCGAAGAAATCGAAAATCGGGTGAAGGCTGCGTTTGGACTGATTGAACCGACTGATCAGTTCGCTGAAGACGGCGATGGGAATGAGACTGCGGCAAGCGAAAGCGGCAAAGGCGAGTCGAAGACGGCAAAGGGCGCCAAACCGGCATCGACCAAGGCCTGATGCATGATCAGCGCTGAATCATTTCTGAGAGAACGGGATCTTCGGCCGACTCAGGTCGTGTGTGAGGATCCCTCTTCGCATCGGGAGCCGCACGCTGACGAATATGGGCGTTCCTGGAATCGGCGCGACTCGCCGGTGGAACGCCGACGCGCGGCCATGCGCGTGTCGCGTCGGCATGTCGATGGACAAAGGTCAGACACGCCGCGAGACCCGTCTGACCTTGATGCGTGTCGTGAGGCCGCGTTGCGCCTGCTGGATGCGGCTCCTCGATCATCAGGGGCTCTGCGGGAACGACTTTTAGGCAAGGGCTATTTGCCCGATGTGGTTGATGATGTCATCGAACGGCTGACTCGAGTGCGGCTTATCGATGATGAGGCCTATGCACAGTCCGCGGTGCGCTATTGCGCCGCCCGTCTTATGGGGCGCAGGGGAGCGGTGACGGAATTGACCCGCAAAGGCGTCGATCGTGTGTTGGCGCAACGAGTGTGCGCCGAAGCCGATTCGCGAGGCGTATTCGATGATGCCGCATGGGAGTTGGGCCGTCGTACCGCACGTAAGACCGCCGGGATGGATCTTGAAGTGCGAAGGCGCCGCCTGTGGAGTGCTGGGGGGCGCAAGGGGCATAACCCCGAAATCCTGCGGGAAATTGCACAGGAACTGTTCGTGGAAGAAAGGGATTGAGACCTCTTATACCCCGGGTTCTGTCATGCCGTAAGGCACGGATGACCATCCATCTCGACCTGACGTTGCCGTCAGGCTCTAGCAGCCTACCCGAAGGCATTGGGCGAGCAGCCCTCAAACGCCTTCTGCTTGGCCTTGCTCCCGATGAGGCTTGCCATGCGACCGACTGTTGCCAGCGGTCCGGTGGTCTCTTACGCCACCGTTTCACCCTTACCGGTCCGAAGACCGGCGGTCTGTTCTCTGTTGCGCTATCTCTCAGGTCGCCCTGGGCGGACGTTATCCGCCATCGTGCTCTGTGGAGCCCGGAAGTTCCTCAATCATCTTCATGATCGCGGTCATCAAGAGGTCTCAAACGCACCATGATAGCAATAGGTATGACGAAAAAGGAAATCAGAAAAATATCGGTTTTCTTGTAGTGGTATTCCGTGAAATCCGTACGATTGCGGCTACAATAAAACTACCCAAGCGGCGGAGCAGCCGTTTGGTCCACATATAGCGGGTAACACCGCTTGAGTCTAGGGAGGTCCACATGGAAATCGTCGTTACCGGACGTCATACGCAGATCAAGCAAAGGTTCCGTGACGTTGTCGAAAGCAAGATGAATCGTGTGACCGCTATCGCTCCGGATGCGCAGCGCGTGCAGATCGTACTGTCGCATGAGGGCAATCCGCGTCAGGCCGACACCGCCAAGCGCGTGGAAATCACCGTCATCGCGGGCCGTACCGTAGTGCGTGCCGAAGCTTCCAGCGCCGACGAATTCAGCGCACTGGATATGGCTCTTGACAAGCTGACCCTGCGCCTGCGCCGCACCCGCGATCGCCGCAAGGATCATCGACGTGGCTACACCAACCCGGTCCCGGTCGACATGGGCGTGGTTGAGCCGGAACCGACTGTGGAACCGGTCGAGGAACCGAACAACAGCCCGGCCGATGCCGTGGCTACGGATCTCGGCCCTGGTGAATCCGTTGAAGTCCAGGTTGGCGATACTCCCATCGTCATCCGTCGCAAGCTGCATGTCGCCGAGCCAATGACCATCGACGAGGCGCTGTACGAGATGGAACTGATCGGGCATGACTTCTTCCTGTTCGTAAACAAGGAGACAGGTCGTCCGTCCGTCGTCTATCATCGTCACGGCTGGAGCTACGGCGTCTTCGAGATCGATACTCCGGAGAATGTCAAGAAGTGATTTTCGGCATTCGGTGACGGCAATCGCCGAAACCGATCATTGAAGGGATTCGCACTTATCGTGCGGATCCCTTTTTTGCATGCCGGAACGCAACACGCGGAAAAATACCGTAAAATGGACGATGTTTTTCCGAAAACGGTGCGGCAAGACTAATCTCGCCTAAGGAAACACGCATACACCAAGGGAGTGATTGTGGTAGATATCGTTGACAAAGCCCTGCGTATGGGCGAAGGCCGACAGATCAAGAAACTTGAGAACGTCGCCAAGGCGACCAATGCGCTGGAAGACGAGATTGCGGCCCTCAATGACGAGGAGCTCAAAGGCCAGACCGCCAAGTTCAAGGAACGCATCGACAACGGCGAATCCCTCGATAAGATCATGCCGGAAGCCTTCGCTACCGTTCGTGAGGCGTCCAAGCGTACGCTCGGACTGCGCCACTTCGATGTGCAGCTGATGGGCGGCGCCGCCCTGCACTGGGGCAATATAGCCGAAATGAAGACCGGTGAAGGCAAGACCCTTGTCGCCACATTGCCGGCATATCTGAACGCGTTGGAAGGCAAGGGCGTTCACGTCGTCACCGTCAACGACTATCTGGCCAGCTATCAGGCCGAGCTGATGGGTCGTGTCTATCGATTCCTCGGCATGAGCACCGGTTGCATCATCACCGATCAGAAGCCGCCGGAGCGTCGCAAGCAGTACAACGCCGACATCACCTATGGCACCAACAACGAATTCGGCTTCGATTACCTTCGCGACAACATGTCCTGGGAAAAATCCGACCTGGTGCAGCGCGGACATCACTTCGCCATCGTCGACGAGGTCGACTCCATCCTCATCGACGAAGCCCGTACCCCGTTGATTATCTCCGGACCTGCCGAAGGCGACGTGACTCGTTGGTACCGCCAGTTCGCGCGCCTGGTCCCGAAGCTCACCCGCGACGAGGACTACGATGTCGATGAGAAGAAGAAGGTCGTCGGCATTCTCGATCCGGGCATCACCAAGGTCGAGGACTATCTTGGCATCGACAATCTGTACGAGCCGAACAACACCGCCCTGATCGGCTATCTGAACAACGCCATCAAGGCCAAGGAGCTGTTCCTGCGTGACCGCGACTACGTCGTGACCGGAGGCGAGGTGCTCATCGTCGACGAGCACACCGGTCGTATCCTGCCGGGACGTCGCTACAACGAAGGCCTGCATCAGGCCATCGAGGCCAAGGAAGGCGTGGAGGTCAAGGCCGAAAACCAGACCTTCGCCACCATCACCCTGCAGAACTACTTCCGCATGTACGACAAACTGTCGGGCATGACCGGTACCGCAGAGACCGAGGCCGCCGAATTCATGGGCACCTACAAGCTCGGCGTACTTCCGATTCCGACCAACAAGCCGATGATCCGCGAGGATCAGGACGATCTGATTTTCCGCACCAAGAAGGAAAAGCTCGCCGCCATCGTGCGTGATGTCGCCAAGCGTCACAAGAAGGGCCAGCCGGTCCTGCTGGGCACCGCTTCCGTGGAATCCTCCGAAATCGTCTCCTCACTGCTTGACGTGGCCAAGATTCCGCATCAGGTCCTGAATGCGAAGCAGCACGACAAGGAAGCCGCCGTCGTGGCCGTCGCAGGCCGTAAAGGCGCCGTCACCGTGGCCACCAACATGGCCGGCCGTGGTACCGACATCATGCTCGGCGGCAATGTCGAATTCCTTGCCGACGCCAAGCTCAAGTCCGAGGGCTACTCGCCGGACGACACTCCGGACGAATACGAGAAGCGTTGGCCGGGCACCTTGGCTGAAATCAAGGAGCAGGTCAAGGACGAGCATGAGGAGGTCGTCGACCTCGGTGGCCTGTACGTACTGGGCACCGAACGTCACGAATCCCGCCGAATCGACAATCAGCTGCGTGGCCGTTCCGGCCGTCAGGGTGATCCGGGCGAATCCCGCTTCTATCTGTCGCTCGAAGACGATCTGATGCGCCTGTTCAACACCCAGCTCGTGGCTCGCGTCATGGCCAAGGGTATGCCGGAAGGCGAGCCGATCGAGGCCAAGAGCGTGTCCAAGGGTGTGCGTACCGCGCAGAAGGCCGTGGAATCACGTAACTTCGAAATCCGTAAGAACGTGCTGAAGTACGACGACGTGATGAACAAACAGCGTACCGTGATCTACGCCGAACGTCAGGCGGTGCTCAAGGGCGAGGATATCCATGACGATATCCTGCGTTTCATTGAAGATACCGTGACGAGTTACATCAAGGGGGCCAACAAGGGCTCCGATAAGCCGAAGGACTGGGATTGGGAAGGCCTGTTCAAGGCACTCGCCTCCGTATATCCAATTGCGGTGGACCAGGACGCCGCGAAGGATGCCGTCTCCAAGCTCAAGGGAGACAAGGCCGTCGAGGCAGTCAAGGACCTCATCGTCGCCGACGCCAAGGACCAGTATCTCGACTTCGAAGAGAAGCTCGGCGAAGAAGGCCTGCGCCAACTCGAACGTCGTGTGGTGCTTGCCGTGCTCGACCGCAAGTGGCGTGAGCACCTCTACGAGATGGACTACCTCAAGGACGGCATCGGTCTGCGTGGCATGGGCCAGCGCGACCCGCTGGTCGAATACCAGCGCGAAGGCTACCAGATGTACAACTCCATGATCGAGGCCATCAAGGAGGAATCCATCCAGCTGCTGTTCCACGTGGATATCGAACGTGTGGCCGTCACCGAGGACACTGAAACCGAATCCGATGAGGACGAGGCCGTGAACGCAGCCGAAGCCGTGATGGGGCTTGAAGGCGAGGCAGAGCCCACCGGACAGTCCGCTCCCGCTGAGCCGGAGACCGATGACGAAGCCGAAAAGGCCGCCATTGACGAGCTTGCTGAAGAGCATAAGGCCGAGCCGGGCATCGTCGGCATGCAGCCGATTAGCCACGCCGAAGGCAAGGTTCCGGCCAACAAGCGTCCGAAGAGTGAGGAATTGCGCTCACCATGGGCCGATGGCCGTACCTTCCCGGGAACCGGTAAGAACGCCCAGTGCCCGTGCGGTTCCGGTCGCAAGTACAAGATGTGCCACGGCCAGAACGAGCAGTGACGGAAGGCGCATCTCAAACGGGCATCACAATGCCTTGGATAGACAGGTCTCGCTGACCTAACGGAGCTCCCATTGGTATGAGTCGTCAGCTTTACGTCTGGCACTCGCACCCGTGGGAGCTCTTGCCTTGTTCGTGATATGGACGAGGGGTGGTGTGGAAATCTGGAATCGATAGAATTGGCGGCGTTACGTATACATCGCTGGCGCGCCGAAACGCCAAGGAGGGCATCATGGCCGAAATCACATGGAAGTCGATCCTCACCAAGCTGGTCGGAGGGGACCACTTAAGCGCGGAGGAGTCCGAGTGGTTCGTTGATGACCTGATGAA
Source organism: Bifidobacterium dentium JCM 1195 = DSM 20436 (assembly GCF_001042595.1). Taxonomy (NCBI): domain Bacteria; kingdom Bacillati; phylum Actinomycetota; class Actinomycetes; order Bifidobacteriales; family Bifidobacteriaceae; genus Bifidobacterium; species Bifidobacterium dentium. Next base: position 1,593,058 of record NZ_AP012326.1, on the reverse strand, counting down.
TGGCAACGCCGATCCGGCCGCAGTGGGTGCGGTACTCGCCACCCAGCAGCAACTGGGCCTGACCACGGACGAGGTGCGCGGTGCGGCCAAGGCCATGGTCGACCATGCCATCCCACTGAACATTGACGGCGAAACCACCGATATCGTCGGTACCGGCGGTGACGGAGCCGCCACCGTGAATCTGTCCTCCATGGGCGCCGTGGTGGCTGCGGCCTCCGGTGTGAAGGTCGTCAAGCATGGTAACCGTGCCGCCTCCTCGAAGTGCGGCACCGCCGACTGTTTCGAAGCGTTGGGGCTGCCGCTTGACCTGACTCCTGAGCAGGTTGCTGAAGTCGGTAACGAATGCGGCATCGCATTCGCGTTCGCACGCACCTTCCATCCAGCCATGCGTTTCGTAGGCCCCGTGCGCGCCGCTCTGGGGGTGCCCTGTGTATTCAACGTGCTCGGCCCGCTGACCAATCCGGCGTCCCCGAAGCATATGGCCGTCGGTTGTGCCAATCGTGCGATGAGCCCGGTCATGGCCGCCGTCTATGCGGCCAACGGGCAAACCGGCATGGTCTACACCTCCAGCGAAGGCCTTGACGAGATGGCTCCGACCGGTCCGGTATCCGTTTGGGAATTCAAGGATGGCGAGGTTACCGAGACCGAATTCGACCCGACCGTGGAACTCGGTCTCGCCAAGGTGACCGTCGAGGACCTCAAGGGCGGTGAGCCGGCACTGAACGCCCAGCTCGCCTGCGACTTCTTCGCCGGTAAGGATGTGCCGTTCCGCACCACCGCACTGTTGAACGCGGCATCCGCCATCGTGGCCGACGGTCATCTGGTGCCGGCTGACGCCAATCTGACCGAACGCTTCAAGGTGGCTTACGCCATCGCCGAGGAGACGGTCGATTCCGGCAATGCCACGGCCCTGCTCGACAAGTGGATTACCGCCGCTCAGGCAATGAAGGCCTGAACCTGCCAGTACGCCGGGAATGCTCGCAATCAAGAGCCTTAAAATTGCCTCTTTGAGGTCTTTGGTTGCGAGTAGTAGCCCGTTGTTCGCAGTTGGAAGCCTGAAGATGGCCGGTTAGTGGCTGTTGGTTGCGAGTAATGACCCGTTACTCGCAACCAACAGCCACTAACTGTATGTACCTATACGCGTGCACCATCGTCAAAGGGGTCAGTGCGCGTCTGTGCATGTCCCTTGTGCTGCGCAATCAAGCCTGCGGCGCCGACCAGCGCGCACACGCCGAAGATCGATCCCAGAATCGCGGCCAATGCCGGCACGAATACCGAGAGGATGATGCCGGCCACGCCGACGACCAGCAATGCCCAGAACACCAGCTTCGATGGTTTGACGTGACCGATCTTCGGGTTCGGCGGCACGAAATCATCGCCATAACGGTCCATGACATTATCTGTGTCAAGCCAGCTTGAGCCGGTGAAATCACGAGGTCCACGGCCTTGCGGGATATCGTCGGTGAACGTGCCGTGATCGAGGTCGTTGATCGATAGCAACGCCTCCTTCTCGCGGCGTTGCGCATGCTTCTCGAAGCGTTTGGCGTTGCGTGACTGCTCCACGGCCTTCAGATCGTCGGCGTGGGATTGGGTGAATTCGGCCCAGGCGGCGTCAAGGTCATCGGCGCCATCATTCGACGTGGCGTTTGGGTGTTCTTCGTCGGCATTGCTATTGTTGAGGTCAGTCATACCTATAACTCTAATCAAGCGGAGGCCAATCCGCTGGGAGGATCGTGAAGAATGCTCTACTGGTTTTTCGTGAAAGGCCTGGGACCGATCGCCATCCATCGCTTGGGGCCGACCGCCAAAGGGCTTGAGCATATTCCGCACGAGGGCGGCGCCATCATTGCGGCCAACCATCTTGCCGTCATCGACGACGCACTGCTGCCGTTGACCAGCCCACGCATGATTCACTTCATGGGTAAGGCCGAGTACTTCGAGGGCAAAGGCATCAAGGGCCGGTTCAAGAAGTGGTGGTTCACCTCCGTCGGCGTGTTCCCGGTGGATCGTTCCGGCGGTTCCAAGTCGCTCGGCGCGTTGAATCATGCCCGTGAGATTCTCGAGGACGGACACCTGTTCGGCATCCATATCGAGGGCACACGCAGCCCCGATGGACGACTGTACAAGGGGCACACCGGTGCCGCACGACTGGCATATGAGACCGGCTGTCCGATCATCCCGACGGCCATCATCGGTTCACGTGAGTTGCAGGTGCCCGGCCAGGTCATTCCGGGCAAGGGCAAGACCGCGGTGATTTACGGCAAGCCGATCGAAGTCGAAAAGAAGCCGGCGGACCAGATCACTCATGACGATCTGCGTTCCTTGACCGATCGCGTGACCATGGAGATCCAGAAGATGAGCGGTCAGGAATACGTAGATGAGTACGCGCAGAAGATCAAGGAGCAACTCAAAGCCAAGGAAGAGGCCTGATTCCTTCCGGGTTCCCGCAGGTGGGAACCCGGAAGATGACTTAGAACAGGGATGAGTACATTTTCAGGGTGACGGTGGTCGGCGTGCCGTCCTCCTGGCGCAAACGAACCTCAGTGCCGCCGACCGGATCCTGTGAGGCCACTTTCTTGTCCTGGCTGGAATCCAAGGTCAACTGCGAACTGATTTTCACGCTGAAGCCCAGCTTTTCCAGCGCGCTTTTTGCTTCGGATGCCTTTTGGCCCACATAATTCGGCAGGGTCACCGTTTCCGGACCCTTCGAAACGACCACATCCACCTCATCTCCCCAATGCAGGGCGTCACCGGACTTGGCGGAAGCTGAAATCACTTGCCCTTGGGGAATCTTGTCATCGAACTGTTCAGTCCAGTTCGCAGTGAGCTTGAGCTCATCCAGTGCCTGTTGCGCCTCATCCTGCGTCTTGCCGACGATATCCGGCATGGTCACGGGCTTCGGACCCTGTGAGAGCGTAACCGAAATCTTCGTGTTATGAGGCAACGTCGCGCCCGGATCGACGCTGATGCTCAGCAATGCGCCTTGCGGCACGTCCATCGAATAATCGTCGTCGGAGGCGGCGGTTTGTTCGATGTCATCGAAGCCGGCCTTTTTTAGCGCATTGATCGGATCTTTGCCGTTCGCACTGGTCGCATCGAGAATATCGGCGGGCACGGTCGCCTGCTTCACTCCTTGGGAAATCACGATTTTCACCTTCTGACCGTTCCTCTTGCTGACATGGTCGAGCACGTTCGCCGGATCGGTGGAGATGATGTTGCCTTTGGCGATGGTGTCGTCATAGGCTTTGCTGGTCGAGTATGGAATGTTGGCGACCTTCAGCAGCCGTTCGTATTCGCTCCATGAAGTATTGGTGATGCGGCAAGTCTGTCCGGTTGCGCATTGGATTCCCGTGGGGGTCGGCATGGTCCAGTAGCTACCGGGACCACGGTAATACCACCATGCCCAACCGCCGCCGATTCCGCCGATTACCAGCAGCGCCGCGACTGCGGCTGCGATGAGCGGTCCATGCGATTTGTTGCGTTGCTCCTTGACCTCGCCATTCTCGCTTGGTGTCCGCTGCCCGGTGAAAGACGGCGCGGCACCGCCGTTGCCCGTACCTGTTCCGATTACCTGCGTGGCGTCGGGTGTCCGCCGTGGAGCGTTCTCCTGCAGGAACGCCAGTGATGGTGGCAGTTGCGTGGTGGCGTCCGGCGACATGACGGTGGTCTTCGTCGGAGGTGCTGGTGGTTCGGGAATCGGCGAAATCATGGGCGCAGTGGCGTCATCGGGGCCAGTCACGTCGGTGGAAGGGGGCAAACGATATTGCCAATCCTCAATCGACAGTTTGGACTGCAGTCGTTGCAGCTCTTGCAACGCCACGGAGGCGTCGGCAGGGCGCGCATCGACGGATCGGGCGGCGATATGCGCTATGAACGCGGCCACATCCGCATTGATGCCGGGGCACTTTGTGGACACGGACGGTACATCCTCATGCACATGCTTGAATACGAGCGTCACCGGATTATCCGCAGTGAACGGCACCTCTCCGGTCAACATTTCCCATGCCATGATGCCTACGGAATACAGATCGCCTTGAGGGGTGGCCTGATTGTTTTCAATCATTTCCGGTGCCAGATAGGCCGCCGTACCAAGCAACATCCCCGTCGAAGACAACGTGGCCTGCGAGGCGGCCTTCGCCAGACCGAAATCGGTGATCTGCACATGCCCGCGATCGTTGAGCAGGATATTCTCCGGCTTGATGTCACGATGCACCACGCCGGCACGGTGGGCCGAGGCAAGGCCATCCAGTGTTTCGCCCACGACGCGTAGTGTCTCGCGTACGCTGAACGTGCCCTGCTGGTTCATTTCGTACCGTAAGTTCACGCCATGCACGTACTCCATGACGAGATAGTCCAGACCATTGAATTCGCCGGTATCATACACCTGTACGATATGAGGGTTGGCGATGGCGGCCGCCGACTTGGCCTCGCGGTGGAACCGTTGTACGAACTGATCGCGATGGGGGCCCTGCGCCAATTGGGTGTGCATGATCTTGATGGCGACGGTGCGCTCCAGACGCTCGTCCATGGCCTGATACACCGTGGCCATGCCGCCTTCGGCGATTTTGCTGACGACCCGATAGCGGCCTTCGATGACTTGCCCTTCGGGTGCGTGTGAAGCCTCACTCATGGTTGATCCGTATGGTTCCTTCTGAAAATCTCTCGACAAGCGGTATCCTCACCTCAGTCTACAAGCAGGCTTTCGCGGATTCCGCAACGAGAACATGGGGGAGTGTTGCCGCCGCCTCTCCTAGACGACGGTCGGCACGAACCGCGCACAGGCCCTGATCAGCAACTCCTTGCGGTCATCTGGCACGTCCAACGCGTCGATGATGCTTTTCGAGGCGTTCCATAGATTACGAATCCGACCATGGGAACGTTCGATGGCTCCTGTTGACGCAAACAGCGTGATGGCCCGTCTCACCTGTTCCTCGCAGCGGGATGGCGCTTCCCACATGCCGATAAGCTCCGCACGTTCCGGCTCGTCGGCGCCGCTGAGGGCGTCGGCCAGCAATACGGTACGCTTGCCCTCACGAATGTCTCCGCCGACAGGCTTGCCGGTGTTGAGACTTGAGCCGATCACGTCCAGCAAATCGTCCGCAAGCTGGAACGCCAGACCTAACGGCAGGCCGATCGACATGGCAAGGTCGCGAGCGGCGGAGGCATCCAATCCTGCGGCGAGCATGCCGAATTCCAAAGGGGCGATGGTGGTATAACTGGCGGTCTTCCAACGGAACACGTTCAATGAGGCACGGACCAGTTCCTCGGGATCATCCAGCGGATTCAACTCCACGGCAAGATCCAGCACCTGTCCGATCTCCACCTCGCGATGCATGGTCAGAAACGCGCCGACCACATCATCGGAACGTGACAGGCGACGTGCCGCACGGTTGGCGATATCCACGCTGGATGTCGCGAGCATGTCTCCCAACATGATGCCCAGGCCACGTCCTATCGCATCGCTATGCGTGCCGGAAGCTAGTGCCCGATGCGCGGACGGCCTGCCGCGGCGCAAATCGGAGTCATCAATGATGTCGTCGTGCACCAAGGCAGCGGTCTGGAACACCTCAACCGCGCAGGCCAGATCCAACACCGCGTCGAAATCGGCCTCCTTAGCGGCATCGGCGGCGAATACGCGGAAGGAATCCAGCGTCAGCAACGCGCGCAACCTTTTGCCGCCTTCGCTGGACGTGACCGCCTGACGGGCCACCGCATCGGCGACGTCTTTGCAGGAGGAAGCCACCGCATCGTCGGCATGCGGCGTGACGAAATCCTTCACCAATTCGACAATGCGGGACTCGATCTGTTCCAAATCCGTGGAGCTACTCATACCTTCAGTTATCCACAGCCTTTCGACAAGAGCGAATCTCAATATTCGCAACGCCTGCCACGGAAAAAAACCGTTACGAAACGCCGAGGGGCGCATCCTCCGACCACAGGGGCGGAAAAAGAACGGATGAAGCCGTGCGATACGGCATAGTGCCTTCCAAGGGCCTGTTAGGACCCGAAAACCGAGAACGACCGAGGAGGTTCATGACATGGACGGTGTGAACGATGGCAACGATGGCAGGAAGTGCGGGTATGGGCAGGAACGTGGCCCATGTTCGCGCGTGCAGGAGCCGCGGACATCACAAACGGACGACGGCGAACGCCCCATGCCATTTTCCGAACGGGAACTGGACGCCACGGGTCGAATACTTCGTGAACATTGCAGGGAGCAGGGTATGTGTGACGCCATTCGCATGTATTTGCGGGAGCCACTCGATCATTGGATGGAGACGCTACGGTGCGGAGGCGATCTCGGTCGGGCGGACATGGCCGCGCTCGCGGTCGGTATGAGCCGGACCCTGGCCATTCGTGATGCCCTGTTGATCTCGATCATCATCGATGAGGAACGTTGCCCGCGTGAGTTTCTGCTCGACTTCGCTTCACGGCCCATGCTGCCGCGCAATGCGCGTCGTCTGGAGGAGTTGCTCAGCGCATCGTTCCATGATGCCGCCACGCATCCCGATATGGCGCGTTGTGGCCGTGGCATTGGCATGTTGCTCGATATCATCGCGATGGTGCCGGAGTCCTACCATGTGCAGCCGCTGGCGGTAACCAGTTACGTCCTGTGGTGGCTGGGAGACGATCGCGCCATGCCGTGCGCGATGCGCGCCCTCGCGATCGATGAGGGGTGTTCGCTGGCAGCGATAGTCTGCTCGGCCGTGCATCGGCATGTCGGTCCGGCGTGGATCGGTGAAACCATAGGCGACACACCGTGAGTCGAATGAATGGCGCTGGGGGACTTCGCCGATTGGGGAATAATCGTCCTTGGAAGATGGTTTACTCACATAGTTGACGATTTGCCCTTGCCAGAAGTGGGCCCGTGTGGTACGTGCTTCCGGCAGGATCATGCAGGAGGATAAGTTTGGCCACTAAGGAAACGACGGCGAGCACTGAACAGGCTGATCTGACCGATAAGACCACCTCCACGAAGAAAGCCCCCTCGCGCAAGGCATCCACCAAGAAAGCTGCGGACAAGAAGACCCCGGCCACGAAGACCCCGCGTAAGACTACCGCGAAGAAGAAAGCTCCCGCCAAGAGGCAGGAGGAGCCGATCGAGGACGAAGATACCCTTGATGGCGAAGAGGATCAGGTCGATGAGGCCGATCTCGACGATTTCGACGATGATCTCGACGACGTCGACGCGGAAGACGATGAGGCCGATCTCGACGAGGATGAGGAATCCGAGCCTGAAGATGACGAGGATGAGGACGACGAGGAACGCAAGAAGCCTGAGGAGCCCAAGGAAAAGGGCGCTTTCGTCGTGCGAGATGATGATGACGACGACAATCTGACTCCGTCCGGCAACCCGAAGCGTCGTGTAATCGCTGCCGGCGCCACCGCCGATCCGGTCAAGGACTACCTGAAGCAGATCGGACGCGTAAGCCTGCTGAATGCGGAACAGGAAGTCGACCTGTCCGAACGTATCGAAGCTGGCCTGTATGCCCAGCATCTGTTGGACACCGAGGCCAGTCAGATGGATTTCAAGCGTAGGCGTGAGCTCAAGTGGGCGGCGAATGACGGCAAGAAGGCCAAGGACCATCTGCTGGAGGCCAACCTTCGACTGGTGGTGTCGCTTGCCAAGCGTTACACCGGCCGTGGTATGTTGTTCCTCGATCTGATCCAGGAAGGCAACCTGGGCCTGATTCGTGCCGTCGAGAAGTTCGATTGGAAGAAGGGCTTCAAGTTCTCCACCTATGCGACGTGGTGGATCCGTCAGGCCATCACCCGAGCCATGGCCGATCAGGCCCGCACCATACGTGTGCCCGTGCATATGGTCGAGGTCATCAACAAGCTGTCCCGTGTGCAACGTCAGATGCTGCAGGATCTGGGTCGTGAGCCTACGCCGGATGAACTGGCGCGCGAGCTCGATATGCCTGTCGAGAAGGTGCAGGAAGTGCAGAAGTACGGGCGTGAGCCGATTTCGCTGCACACCCCGCTGGGTGAGGATGGCGATTCCGAGTTCGGCGATCTGATTGAGGATACCGACGCCATCGCACCGTCCGATGCGGTCGCCTTCTCGTTGCTGCAGGAGCAGTTCAAGCAGGTGCTCGAAACCCTGTCTCCGCGTGAAGCCGGCGTTATCAAGATGCGTTACGGCTTGGAAGACGGCCAGCCGAAGACATTGGATGATATCGGCCGTGTGTACGGCGTGACCCGTGAACGTATTCGCCAGATCGAATCCAAGACCATGTCGAAGCTGCGCCACCCGTCCCGTTCGCAGACGCTACGCGACTTCCTGGATCAGTGATTCGAACGGAAAAACGTATGGACGAAGTCGGGAAATCCCTGAAAGAAGTGGATTTCCCGACTTCTCTCGTGTAACCGACACAACCGTGGAATGAGGAGTATGGCCAAGGATAATTACGGCGCAGGCAGCCTAACCGTGCTGGAAGGTCTGGACGCGGTGCGCAAGCGTCCGGGCATGTACATCGGCACGACCGACAGCCAGGGTCTGATGCACTGTCTGTGGGAGATCATCGACAACTCCGTCGATGAGGCCCTTGCCGGTGCCTGCAACCATATTGTCGTGACGTTGCATTCCGATGGTTCCGTCGAAGTCGCCGACAACGGCCGCGGCATTCCCGTCGACGTGGAACCGAAAACCAAGCTTACCGGCGTGGAAGTGGTGCTCACCAAGCTTCACGCCGGCGCGAAGTTCGGCAATTCCTCCTATGGCGCTTCCGGCGGTTTGCATGGCGTGGGCTCTTCGGTGGTCAACGCTTTGAGCTCCCGACTTGACGTCGAAGTGGATCGTGACGGCAAAACGCATCACATGTCGTTCCACCAGGGACATCCCGGTGTGTACGCCGATGCGGATCCGGAGCATCCGTCTCCCGATTCGCCGTTCAAACGCACGCGCAAGAACCGTCCGACCGAGTTGGAGATCATCGGCAAGGTCAGTCCGAAGACCACCGGTACCCGTATCCGATATTGGGCCGATCCGGAAATCTTCAATGACACCGCCGAATTCAGTTATGAGCAGCTTATCGACCGTGTACGCCAGACCAGTTTTCTGGTACCGGGACTGAAAATCACCGTCATTGACGAGAATATTCCCGAAACCGGTGACGAATCCATCGACGAAATGCGGGAGATCGACGTACCGGCGGACGGAACGTCGGATGCCGTGGTGGACGCTACGGACGAGGTGGACGATACGGATAATATCGGATCGGCGATCGAAGGCTTCGATGAAGTAGCGGTAGACAATGCCGACGAAGTTGAGAGCCCAGAGAACGCTACCGGTGATGAGCAACCGGAGCAACCGTCGCAACCGGCGCGACAGCGCTACGGTCACGCGCGTGTCGAGGAATTCTGCCACAACGGTGGGGTGAAGGACTTCGTCGACTTCCTCTCCAAAGGCGAGGCGGTCTCCGACATTTGGCGCATCACCGGTGACGACACTTATGTCGAGGAGACCCAGGCCGTAGGCGAAGGCGGCGAACTGCACGCGCAGAAGGTCACCCGCGACTGTGCCGTCGATATCGCCATGCGTTGGACCGACGGTTACGACACCACCATGCGCAGCTTCGTGAACGTGGTCGAAACTCCCGGCGGCGGTATGCATGTGGATGGTTTCCTGCAAGGCATCACCAAACAGATCCGCAAGGCCGTGGAGGACAACGCGCGCAAACTCAAGGTGAATCTCAAGGATTCCAACATGAAGGTCGAGCGCGACGACATCATGGCCGGCCTCGTGGCCGTGGTGACCGTACGTATCGCCGAACCCCAGTTCCAGGGGCAGACCAAGGATGTGCTGGGTACCGCGCAGGTCAAACCGATCGTCACCCGCATGACCGACAGGCAGTTCGGCGAGATGATCACCGGTTCCAAGCGTGGCTACAAGGAGCAATCCGGCCGCGTACTTGAAAAGATCGTCGGTGAGATGCACGCCCGCATTCAGGCGCGTAAGACCAAAGAGGTCACCCGCCGTAAGAATGCGCTCGAATCCGCTTCCATGCCGCCGAAACTGTCTGATTGCCAACCGGGCAACGATGATGTGGCGGAACTGTTCATCGTCGAGGGCGATTCCGCATTGGGCACCGCCAAGGCCGCACGAAACTCCGGTTTCCAGGCGTTGTTGCCGATTCGAGGCAAGATTCTCAACGTGCAGAAGGCCTCACTGGCGCAAATGCTGTCGAACAAGGAATGCGCAGCCATCATTCAGGTGGTCGGCGCGGGTTCCGGGGCCAGTTTCGATATCGAGCAGGCACGATACAACAAAATCATCATGATGACCGATGCCGATGTCGATGGCGCGCATATCCGCATTCTGCTGCTCACGCTGTTCTACCGCTACATGCGTCCACTCATCGAGCACGGTCACGTGTATGCCGCCGTTCCGCCATTGCATCGCATCGCCCTGACCGGCGCGCATAAGGGCGAGTACATCTATACCTATTCCGATGACGAGCTGGCCGGCAAACTTTCCGAGCTCGAGCGCAAACATATCGCCTATAACGATGACATTCAGCGCTACAAGGGCTTGGGTGAGATGGATGCCGACCAGCTCGCCGACACCACCATGGATCCGCGTACGCGCATGCTGCGCCGTATCCGCATGGAGGACGCCGAACAGGCCAACGAGATCTTCAGTCTGCTCATGGGCGATGACGTGCCGCCGCGCAAGGCGTTCATCGTCGAGAACGCCGATGATTTCGACCGTTCCAAGATCGATACCTGATCGTCGTCCGGTCCGGTTCCGCCGCATCGGGCATGCCGGTGGACACTGAAATTTTCCCGAACGATAATGCAAGCCACTGGTTACCGATCGGTAGATAGATGTGTCTAGAATACTAGTCGAGAAAACGTTGTCGTAACCGTATGTCGCCAAAGGAGACGAGATTGGTCAATCTCCTACTTGCCGTAATCTACGTGGCCTTCATCAGCCTTGGCCTGCCCGATGCCGTACTTGGTGCCGCATGGCCCACCATGAGTACCGATCTGGGCGCTCCCGTATCATGGGCGGGCGGCATTTCCATGGTCATTTCGGCAGGTACCATCGTCTCCGCATTGATGTCGGATCGTATGACCCTGCGATTCGGCGCCGGCAAGGTCACCGCCATATCGGTGGCATTGACCGCACTGGCCCTGTTCGGATTCTCCATGGCCCCGAGCTATTGGGTGCTGATCCTGTTCGCCGTTCCATATGGCCTCGGTGCCGGCGGCGTGGATGCGGCCCTCAACAATTACGTGGCCATCCATTACGAAAGCCACCACATGAGCTGGTTGCACGCCATGTGGGGTATTGGTGCGCTGACGGGCCCATACATCATGGGATATGCGTTGAATGCGGGACAAGGCTGGTCATGGGGGTATCGTTACATCTCCATCCTGCAGATCGTCTTGACGGCCATATTGATTTTCAGCCTGCCGTTATGGAAACAACGGGTTCCGCAACCGCAAAGCATTGAGACGGAACCTTCGGCAGACATCACTGAGCAATCCGCCGCCGAAGGGCTTGCCCAGGAGCCATCTCGCGAACCACTTGGCATTCGAGGGGTGCTTGCCATCCGCGGCGCACGCGAGATTCTCATCATGTTCTTCTGCTATTGCGCACTGGAACAGACCGCCATGCTATGGGCCAGCAGCTACATGGCACTCGGCAAGGGCATCGACAAGACCACGGCGGCCATGTGGGCCAGTCTGTTCTGCATCGGCATCACCGTTGGTCGTTTGCTGAGCGGTTTCGTCACCATGAAATTCAACGATCCGACCATGATTCGCATGGGGCAGGTCCTTGTGTTGCTTGGCGTTGTGGTCATGTTGCTACCGTTGCCGCAGCATCTTGGCACCATTGTCGGTCTGATGGTCGTCGGACTCGGCTGCGCGCCGATTTATCCGTGCGTCATCCACTCCACGCCGACGTATTTCGGCGAAGACAAGTCGCAGGCCATCGTCGGCATGCAGATGGCCTGCGCCTATGTCGGGTCGATGTGCATGCCGCCGGTGTTCGGCCTGATCGCACAGCATGTCACCATCACCTTGTTCCCGTGGTATCTGGTCGTTTTCCTTGTGCTCATGATCGTCATGCATGAATCCCTGCGCAGGAAGTGCGGCGGTCAACGAATCGGCTGAATCGATGCGACTGTACCAAAGCCGTGGAATGCGTTGTAGGTTTCGCATATCCAGTAGGGATTGCTGAAGCCAAGCGCCACATACCAGACGATGAACAGCGCGACGAGCGTTGCGGTCAACGGAAGGCGCTGCACTTTCAGTCGGACCAGGCACAGCAGGATCGCGACTGCCAGTAGTGCGATGAACGTCATCGAGACATAGCGCAGCCATGTCAACCCGTATGCGTCAATATACAGGCCGAGGCGCAACGTCGCAGAAACGAGCATGATGGCGGTCTCCGTCATCAACGCGATCAGCGAGACCGTCAATGAACGTGTGCGCGGCGTGAAGGTGAGCGCAACTGCGAAGATGGTCAGATTGATCGCCGTGACCGTCAGCAGCTGGAAGAAGCCGCTGCGCGCGTAGTCGCTGTAGGTCAGTCCGTCAGGCAATGCGATAGAGCCGTTCATGAACAATCCCGCAAACAGAAAGCGGAATTGCACCACGCAGAACAACGCGTATACGAGCAACGTCATCAGCAATACCACGATGGTCGTTGTCGTGCCCAATGTGATGCGGCGTTCCGGGAGCGGCGATGCGGGCTTGCCATCAAGTCCGATGAGCAGCGAGCATAGGAACGGCCATGGCAGAAGAACGATGGTCGCATGAAGGATGAAATCCGTCGGGTCGATGTGCCCGAAAACGTTCGCCAGCTCATATCGGAACACGAGGTCGGCGTCCGCCAGCAGCGGGACGATCGCCAACAGCACGGGAATCGAAACAAGCAGGGCCATGCCGATTTCGCGGGCTTTCGAGCGCTTTCCCGATGCGGTGGCGAATCGGGCGAACAGGATTGCACATGGCTCGAAGAAACCTTTCAGCTTCACGAATGGCTGTATGAACCAGCCGGTGATCCAGTTCCACACGATTTGGAACGGGTGCCGCACGTCATATTGGCCGTTGACCAGTTGGCAATGCAGCATCAGCAGGGCGGGCTGGGCCAATGCCGTGGTCAATGCGTATTCTAGATTGTTCGAATATGACCATACGGACGAGAACAGCGCTTCCCATATGCCGATGGCGATGATGCTTCCTGAGACCAGCCAGACGAGCGGACGCTTGCGGGCGGTCCGCCAGTGCAGCGTGGTGAGCGCCGTGGTGCATATCACCCAGAACAGCGGCACCGCGTAGCCGGACAGCCATGTTGGGGTGATGTCGCAGACCAGCCGGTCGAAGGCGAATGTGATTGCCAGCGCCACGCAGATGGTGACAATGGTGCGTTGGGTGATCGGTCGGCTCGCCATCTCCCGCCGCCTGGTTGTGGGATCCGCCTCCGGCTTGACGTTCTGCGGGCCGGATGCGGCAGGTAGGGGATTGGCCACCGGTTGTGCCTGGGATTGAAATGCCGTCATGCGGAGCCTTTCGGTGATGGTACGTAGTGTGTATGGCGCCATCGTAAGCTATCGAAAAACGATAGAAATATATCGATGGACTTACTTTCACAAGATTTGCATATCGAGTTTCGATAGATTATTATCGATATTCAAAAATAGGATGGGAGATCTGTCATGTCGGATCGTTTGGTATGCCGTTGCGGGGTGATTGGTGCGTTGCGTGTGCTGATCATACTGTTCGCCGTGTGTTGTTTGGGATTGCAGATAGGTCTGTTCGTGGTTGCGGGCGGCGTCGCGGCCGCGCACCCCCATGCCGATGCGTTGCATTGGCTGTACGTGATCGATGGTGCGCTGATGGTCGCCTGCTTCGAGATCGCGCTGATTCCGTTGTGGCGATTGTTGACCCTCGCCAGGCGGCGCGATGTGTTTTCCGGCGAGGCGGTGCATTGGACGAACGGTATTCTTGCGTGCGCCGGAGCCGAGGCCGTATTGGTGGTCCTGCTGATGCTGTCTCAGATCTGGATGTCGCCTTCGATGTTGTTGGCCGATGTATTGGGCGTCGAACGGGATCTGGTGCGATTCGCCATATTGGGCGCAGGTCTGGTTTCCTTGCTGCTGATTGCCGCGTTCGAGCTGCTGATGCTGGTAATGCGCTCATTGCTGATGCAGGCCATCGAACAGCGTGATGAGTTGGCGGCGGTGATTTGATATGTCGATTCGTGTGAACCTCGATGTGATGCTTGCCAGACGCAAGATGAGCGTCAACGAGTTGGCCGAGGCGATAGGCATCACGCCGGTCAACGTTTCGGTGTTGAAGAACGGACGGGCCAAGGCGATTCGATTCTCCACGCTTGACGCCATCTGCCAGACGTTGGGTTGTCAGCCCGGCGATGTGCTTGAGTGGGTCGACGACGATAAGGACTGACGTCTGTGACTGATGTCATAATCGAACGTATGTACGAATGTCTGAACCTGTTTTCGGAGCCTACCAAGGCATGGTTCGAGCATGCGTTCAAATGCCCGACTGACACGCAAAGGCAGGCATGGCCGGCCATTCGCTCCGGTGGGAACGTGCTGGTGACTGCGCCCACCGGCTCCGGTAAGACCCTGTGCGCGTTCCTTTCGGCAATTGACGGGCTGATGGGGGAGTCTGCCGCAGGTACCGTCGGTGATGGTGGAAACACGTCGGGAAAGCCCAAGCGCGGCGTCAGGGTGTTGTACATCTCGCCTTTGAAGGCCTTGGGCGTCGATGTGGCGAAGAATCTTGAAACGCCGTTGTGCGGCATAGCCGATCAGTGCAAGGCCTCGGGATTGCCCGCGCCGAAAGTCCGGGTCTGCATACGCAGCGGCGACACCGCACCGAAGGAGCGGCGCGCCATCGTCAACCATCCGCCGGATATTCTCGTCACCACTCCGGAATCGTTGTTCCTGATGCTCACATCCAAGGCCCGGCGCATCCTTTCGACCGTGGAGACGGTGATCGTCGATGAGGTGCATGCCGTCGCAGGCTCCAAACGTGGCGCGCACCTTGCCTTGAGTCTGGAACGGTTGGATGGCCTCGTCGGTCATCCGGTGCAACGTATCGGTCTGTCCGCAACCGTGAATCCACCCGAGGAGGCCGCGCGATTCCTTGGTGGCGCGCAAGCGGTGCGGATCATCAATTCCGGAACGCGCCCCGCAATGGATTTGAAGGTCGTGGAACCTCTAGAGTATGTGCATGGTCCCAAATCCTCCGAAGCCAGGTGTCGGGCTGGCGGTGTGGATTCTCCGAATCCCCGTACTCCGCGTATTTCCGGAGTGACTCCGGCCATGGAATCGCTTGCCGAACGCAAGGGCATCATTCGAAAAGCGACGACCGGGAGCCCCGCTTCGCCAGGACTGGTAGGCGGTTCGGTATGGCCGGCCATAGAACGCAGCGTTCTCGACGAAATACTGAAGCATCGCACCACACTCGTATTCGTCAACTCCCGAGGGCTGGCGGAAAAGCTCACCGCACGCCTCAACGACATGCATGCCGGCATGTGCCGTTCCGAGCCTCACGACGTTGGTTCACCGGAAGGACGTGAAGGATTCGCCGGGCACTACGATTCCGTGATTGGATCGACCACCATGCTGGTCGGGTCCCATGCAGATGGTGATGCGATCGCCATGGCCCATCATGGATCCGTGTCGAAAGACAGGCGCAAGCAAATCGAGGAGCGGCTCAAACGAGGCCAACTGCGATGCGTGGTGGCCACTTCCAGCCTTGAACTCGGCATTGACATGGGGTCGGTGGACCTAGTGATTCAGATCGCACCGCCGTTGTCGATCTCTTCGGGATTGCAGCGGGTAGGACGCGCCGATCATCAAGTCGGGGGAGTGTCGCATGCGTTGTTCTACCCGATCACGCGCGAACAGATCATCGGTACGGCCGCCTGTATCGAAAGTATGCGGGCAGGTGATATCGAACCGTTGACGATTCCGATCAATCCGCTGGATGTCCTTGCCCAACAGACCGTGGCCGCGGCGGCCATGGACGATCTTGATCCTGACGAGTGGTATGGGCGGGTGCGCAAGGCGGCCTCCTTCACGGATCTGGATCGGTCGATCTTCGATGCGGTGATGGGCATGATGACCGGTGCCTATGATAGCGAGGACTTTTCCGTATTCCGCCCACCACTGCAGTGCAACGAGGAATCCGGACTCATCTCCGCACGTCCCGGGGCGCAACGCCTGGCCGTGACCAGTGGCGGAACCATCCCCGACCGAGGCATGTACACCGTG
This sequence comes from Bifidobacterium dentium JCM 1195 = DSM 20436, assembly GCF_001042595.1. NCBI lineage: Bacteria > Bacillati > Actinomycetota > Actinomycetes > Bifidobacteriales > Bifidobacteriaceae > Bifidobacterium > Bifidobacterium dentium. The sequence goes on along the minus strand of NZ_AP012326.1, from coordinate 1,576,796 downwards.
GTGCTTCCCGAAACGGACTGCGGTCCCGGCCCGCGGAGGGTAGGCGAGCTTGACGAAGAGATGGTCTATGAGTCACGCGAAGGCGACGTGATCACCTTGGGTACCTCCACATGGCAGATTCAGGAGATCACGCGTGATCGTGTGGTGGTGGTTCCTGCTCCCGGGCGTACCGCGCGGCTACCGTTCTGGCATGGCGAAGGTGATGGGCGGGACTATGGCTTCGGTCTCGCCCAAGGCCGGTTCCTCCGTGAGATCTCCCAAGGACTGCGCGCACGGACGGCTGAAAACTTCAGGCATGCGAACGTTGACGGTGTCGATGTCGAATCACGCTTCGATGCGAGGATCATCGCGCGACTGCGCCGTGACGGACTCGATGACAACGCCATCGGGAATCTGGCCGACCTGCTCGAAGAGCAACGTGCCATCACCGGCATAATCCCGAATGACCGTGAACTGGTCATCGAACGTTGCAGGGACGAAGAGGGCGACTGGCGCATTATCATCCATTCGCCATACGGAAGACGCGTACACGAGCCGTGGGCCATGGCCATCACCACGCGCATCAGGCAGCGATATGGGTTCGATGGGCAGGTGTATGCGGCCGATGACGGCATCATCATCCGCCTGCCGGATGTCGATGGTGCCCTGCCGATCCGTGAACTGGTGTTATTCGATCTCGACGATCTACACCGCATCATCGAAGCGCAAGTCGGCGAAAGCGTGCTGTATTCGGCACGATTCCGTGAATGCGCGGCGCGCTCGCTGTTCCTGCCACGCACTGATCCCGGCAGGCGCGTGCCGCTTTGGCAGCAACGACTGCGTGCCGCCCAACTGCTTAACGCGGCCCGTGCACGTCAGAACTTCCCGCTACTGCTGGAGACCGCGCGCGAATGCCTGCAGGATGTGTACGACCTGCCGGCGTTGCGGCGAATCATGACCGGACTGAACTCCGCAACGATCGCACTGAGCGATGTGACCACTGAAACGCCGTCGCCATTCGCGGAAAGCATGCTTTTCGGATTCGTGGGTGCGGTCATGTACCAATACGACGTGCCGCAGGCCGAGCGCAGCACGCGATTGCTGTCCATGGATCCAGAGGTGCTGGAACGTCTGCTTGGCGGCACCGACATGTCCACCGTACTGGATGCCGACGTAATCAGACAGGTTGCGCACGAGTTAGCCGAAAAGACCTTCTGGAACGATCTGGATAAAGGCGACGTTACCGGTCGAGTGACCCGCTATGCCAAAACGCATGGTCCATTTGTCGCGGACCGGATGATTGCCGATCTGGACATCGATGCCGTTCAGGCTGTGCGTGCCCTCGATATGCTTCATGCCAAGGGGGATCTGCTTACAGGCCACTTCGCTGATGCCGAGGCATTGGCTGATGCCGCATTGACGGATTCCGACTCCGCTGATGTTCGTTCGCCGATTGCGCACTCTTCGTCTCCTCGCGCGGGAACCATTGGCGAAACCGATTATGGAACGTCGTCGCAGCAGTGGCTGCATAGGGACGTCTTTCGCCGTATCCGCTCTAGGTCCCTTGCCAAGGCGCGTAACGCCATCAAACCGGTCAGCCCGCAGACCTACCAGGCTTTCCTGCTTGACCGTCAGGGAGTCGGTCCGGTCGGCGGTGAACGCTATGAGGGCATTGACGGTCTGATGCGTGTCATCGAACAGCTCGAAGGTGTGTCTTTGGCCGCCCAGATCTGGGAGTCCTCCGTGTTTTCGACGAGAGTGCGCGGATATCATCCTTCCATGCTTGATGAGCTGATAGCCTCCGGCGACGTGATCTGGGTTGGCGAAGGGGCCGGCGACACGGCCGCCAAGGAGGTCGGAAACATCGCATTCTATCCGGCCGATTCGCCGCTGGTCTCCGAAACGGTCGCATCGGATACAGCCGAAGACGATGAGGCCCTGACCGTACCGCAGGCCATCATCACGGCATTGCAGGATGGTGGCGCCTTCCATGCGTCACAGTTGTCGGCGACCGCCAAATCGGTGTGGGAGCGGCATGCCGAGGCGCAAGTGGACGAAACCACGGGCGAAATCATCGTTCCCGCATGGGGCGAAAGCCAATTCGAGGAAGCGCTTTGGTCACTCGTATGGCAGGGCAGGGTGACCAACAGCTCTTTTGCTCCCGTACGGGCATTGATGCAAGGTTCCGGAATCGCACGTGCGCCAAAGGCCACCTTACGCAGGCGAGTACGCATGCATACTGCGGTGCCGATGACACTGGGCGGATTGTGGTCCGCGGTCGTCGCGCCAAGGCCGATCGAAAACGGAACGGCGACATCGAACGGTGGCATGGAGGAACGTGAAATAGCGCGGATCGAATCATTGCTGGATCGATACGGCGTCATCGCGGCCCCACTCATCGATAAAGACCGAATTGCCGGCGGATTTTCAAGGCTGTATCCCGTTCTGAAACGTATGGAAGAGCACGGCATGCTGGTGCGGGGCCTGTTCGTAGATGGCTTCGGTGCGGCGCAATTCGCCGGTCACGATACCGTGGACGCGTTGCGCAGTGAAAACCAGTGGCATAGCCAATCCTGTGTGGCGCTTGAGGTGACCGATCCCGCGAGCCTTACGGGCGCGGCAATCGCATGGCCTGAACTTGAGCCGACGAAAACCGAGAAGGCTGATGGCTCGCGTGGTGCGAAGCCGGCACGCAGAACGGGGTCGATCGTCGTATTCAAGCAGGGTGAGCCTGTGCTGTTCGCCGTGCCGAAAAGCCATAGGATCATGGCGTTTACCGATGCCGAAGGCACCTTGCGCCAGGCCTGTTCGGAACTCGTCTACGCGCTGCAGCGTCAGTCCGGCGGTAGCATCAGCTTCAACGAGATGAACGGCATATCGCTGAAACAACGCAACAAATACATGCGGCTGCTCCATGCCGCAGGCTTCACGGAAAGCCCGCAAGGCATGAAACTCTATCGCTGACGATCAACCGGCAACGGCGATGGGGGCGGCCATATCCGTACCGGAGCCGTCGCGACGCATGTCGGGTTTGGGCAACTCCACACCGGAGCCACCCTCTGTGGAGGCATGAATCGGATATGCACCCACGAAAGCGAAGATCAGCGTATTCTGACCTTTCAGGAACCGTTGCGAACGTACGCCACCAGTGCCTCGGCCCTTGGTCGGGTACATCTCCAACGGCGTGACCTTCGCCGCGCCGTTCTCCGTACCCGGCAACGCCTCGGAATCACCAGCGACGGTCAGCACCACGGCGCCGGAAGCGGAGAACAGACCATTCTCGCCTTCGTCATACGTCCAAGCGACCTTTTCGGTCGGAACCACGGCGAATGCGGCGACCGAGCAGCCGGTGGCCAAACGAATGCCCGCCATGCCACCGGCGGTACGGCCCTGTGGTCGCACGTTCTTCGCCTCGAATGTCAGCAGCGAGGAATCCGTGGATACGAACACCAGACGATCCCCATCCCGCGCTTCGGCCGCGGCCAGAACCTCATCACCGTCCTTCAGGTCGATGACGCTCCAGGAATCCATGGTGGTTGGTGACTCGCGATTCCAGCGTTTGACCACACCGTTGCGCGTACCCAGCGCCAGCGGAGCAGGTTCGGCGCCATCGCCATCCTTGCCGGCATCGTCCACGGAGGGCATTGCGATGGCGGCGATTACACGTTCGCCGCGAATCGGATCGGTGTTTTCCGTCATGCCTAGCAATTCCTCGGCTTTCACGCCGCCGGAAACGTTCAACGGGCCGTCCGGGGCGACGGCCGGCAACTCGACCACATGCGCCAACACCAGGCGACCTGCGGAAGTGATCAGCCCGTATGAGGAGCGCGTGGTCGTGCGGAAGATCGAAACGATCTGGTCATCCTTGGTTCGCGCATCCGAGCCGGAACGGTTTTCCCAACGTTCCACGGCATCCTCATGGGTGCGAGCGATCAGACCGGTGGCGCTCAGCATCACTGCACAGGGTTCGTCATCGATCTGCAAGGCGGTCGCGGTCGCATTATCCTCGCCGGCTTTTTTCGCGGCTTTCGCGGCGGCGGCCACGTCGGCGGCTGCCGAAGACACGGTCGCGGCGGTGCGGGCGGCAGCCAGCGCGGTGGCGGAAACACCATCATCGCCATGCGCGGTCACCGGTACCAGACCGCCGTCGGCATCCTCGTCCAACAGCACGGTACGTCGTGGTGTGCCATATGCGGCGACGGCCTCGTCCATCTCATCGATCACCACACCGTCCAAGGCTTCGTCGGAGGCGAGGATGCGCTCCAGCTCTTCGATGCGTTGCTTCAGATCGTCGCGTTCGGCCTCAAGTTCGATACGGCTCATCTTCGTCAGGCGGCGCAGACGCAAGTCGAGAATGTACTGCGCCTGAATGTCGTCCAAATCGAATACGGCAATCAGTCTGGTTTTTGCGGCCTCGGCGTCATCGGAGGACCGAATCACCTGAATGACCTCGTCGATATCGACCATGGCCAACAGCAGGCCTTCGACCAGATGCAGGCGCTCCAACGCCTTCCGTCTGCGGAATTCGCTACGGCGGCGAATCACCACACGACGATGATCCACCCACACCTTGAGCATTTCCTTCAATCCCATGGTGTGCGGACGACCGTTGACCAGAGCTACGTTGTTGATGGTGAAATTGTCTTGCAGGGGCGTGTGCCTGAACAGCTGTGCCAACACGGCATTTGGATCGAAACCGGTCTTGATCTCGATGACCAACCGTGTGCCGTTATGTCGATCCGTCAGGTCGATCGCACCGGAAATGCCCTCCAGCTTGCGATTCTTCACACCTTCGGAAATACGCTCCAACACACGTTCCGGTCCCACCATGAACGGCAGTTCCGTCACGACAATGGCCTTCTTGCGTGCCGTCACGTTTTCGATATGCGTCACCGAACGGGTGGTCAGTGCGCCACGGCCGCTCTCATATGCCTCGCGAATGCCGCTCCGCCCCACGATTACGCCGCCGCTTGGCCAATCCGGACCTGGCACATACCTCATCAGATCCTCCAACGTGGCATCGGGGTGACGCATCAGATGCTTGGCCGCCGCCACGACTTCGCCGAGATTATGCGTGGCCATGTTCGTGGCCATGCCGACCGCGATGCCGGAACCGCCATTGACCAGCAGATTCGGAATGGCCGAGGGCAGAACGGTCGGCTCTTGAAGCTTGTTGTCATAGTTGGGGGTGAAATCGACGGTGTCCTCGGCGATGTCCGCGTTCATGCCGAGTGCGGCCTGTGCCATACGCGCTTCGGTGTAGCGGGATGCCGCCGGCCCGTCATCAAGGGAACCGAAATTGCCGTGGCCATCCACCAAGGGCAGACGCATCGCGAACGGTTGGGCGAGACGCACCATGGCCTCGTAGATTGCGGAATCACCATGCGGATGGAGCTTGCCCATCACCTCGCCGACCACACGTGCCGATTTCATATATGGGCGGTCGGGAGAGAGATTCATCTGGCCCATCTGGTAGATGATGCGGCGTTGCACGGGCTTGAGACCGTCCCTGGCGTCAGGCAGTGCACGCGCATAGATCACTGAGTATGCATACTCGAGGAACGACTTGCTCATTTCCTCGTTCAGAGGCGTCTCGACGATGTGCTCCTTGACCGTACGCGGGTCGAAAGCGGGTTGTGCCGGTTTGCGGTGCGATACCATGCAGTGATTCTCCCTCACAGTCGTCGGACGGTAATCAACCTGCCCATATTACCAGCCGGTAATGTCGAATTCCATGCATCGCAATGCATGCGGTCCTGCCGAAAGCGTGATGATTTCGCGTTCGGTGAACGTCCATACGATCCCGATATGCCGGCTTCTGACGCGACGCGGTGATTGAATGGAAGACATGAGTATTGAAGTGCCGCATATGCAGGAGCTGCTTTCCATGACCTCGCCCGCGCGATACGGCGACGGCAGGTCGGCGAAAATGGGCGAACGCGGGGGAGCGCTGCATCTTTCGGCGGTGCTGCCGGCGATTTCCGCAGCCCTTGGCCATCCAATCCCGACCGCGATTCATCGGGATCCGCTCTCCCTGCAGACCGTGTTGGGGCTTCCCGATGCGCGATCGGCGGTCATCGTGCTGGTTGACGGTCTTGGCTACTGGAATCTCAATATGAGACTCGGCCATGCGCCATACCTCCGTTCACTGATGAACGATTCCGTCAACCAACGCCCGATTGCTACCTGCATGCCAAGCACCACGGTGGCCGCCATGGCCTCGTTCGGTACCGGCACATGCCCCGGATTGACCGGCATGACCGGATATACGCAGCTGAATCCGAACAATGGTGAAATCTGCCAGCTGATATCATTCAAAAACGCGATGGCCCCACTTGATCTGCAACGCCAGCCCACGGTATTCGAGCGTCTTGCCGAACAGGGTGTACGCGTCACTAGTTCCGGATTGCCTAAATTCGCGTTCTCGGCGTTGACGCAGTCTTCATTGCGTGGTACCGACTACATCTCCAATACGGATCCGCGCACGAGGATCGCGGTTGCCGCAAGGGCCGCACGAAGGCCGGGATTGACCTATGTCTATCTGCGTGATACCGACAAGGTCGGCCATAACTATGGTTGGGATTCCGACAAGTGGATTGGGGCCTTCGAACGTGTGGACGGTCAGCTTGGGCTGCTCAGACGCAGCCTTCCCAAAGGGACGCTGATCGTTGTCGTCGCGGATCATGGCATGATCACCGCTGATCCGCAACAACGCATCGACATAGCCGGGGAGCCCCGGCTATCCCAAGGTGTGGCGAGTATCGGCGGCGAACCACGTTGCGTGATGCTCTATGCCGAACATGGCGAGAACCCTGAGGACATCGCCATGAGATGGCGTGATTTCCTAGAGGAGCGGGCGCAGGTGCGCACGCGTGCCGAGGCGATTGCACAAGGCGTGTACGGGCCGGTCGAACCGTATGTGGAACCGATGTTGGGTGATGTCATCGTGTCGGCCGCACAATCCGTGACCATCGTCGACTCACGGACGCAGGCCGAGAAAGCGACGCACCTGCCTAGCGTGCACGGATCGCTGACCATGCTGGAATCGGACATTCCCTGTCTGATCGACATAGCCTAGCAGCGTGCCGCAAGGTCAGTCGCCGAACAGAATCTCATCCCAGCTGGGCACTGCGGAACGTCCGGCACGACGTTTCGCCTTCGTGGCGCCTTGGCCATGTTCGTCAGGCGTCGAAGCCGTGTGGGACGATGTTTCGCCCTTCGTCTGCGGCGAGTCCTGTTCGGGCTGCGCCTGCATGTCGGATTCGCTCGGGGACTGCGGCATCGGCACGGCGCCGACTCCTTCGGGAATCGGCGGGGTCGTTGCGATCGTGCTCGAATCGATGGGGGACAACGGCACGGAGGGAGCGGCTGATTTCGGCCGGGCGGCTGGCATGGTCGGCTCAGGCGTGTTCCAGGCTGAGACGGTCTGTTCGATGCGGGCGGAGCGCGCGGAATTGCCAGGCAGATTCAACGATGCCAGAAAATCCTCATCCACCGTATGATCTTCGGCGCCTCCCGTTTTAGGCGTGTCCTGTTCGCCGATGAGTTTCTTGGCGGTTGCATTGAGGCAAGTCACGGCGTTGTCGTGCATGTTCCATGTCCATTCGGCACGGATGGTGCGGCCGTTGGATGTGAATTGCGCGGTGATTTTCCATGGCTCCAGACCGCGTCGCGTAGCCTTCCAAGTCACGTCCTCCAAACGGACGCGGGCCGCTGCGAACGTGCGTTCGATGAGCTCGGAAAGCGTGCGTACGCGGCTCTCCTTCGGTGCCGGCACGGCGAGGAACTGCTCGATGGCATACTGCTTTTCCGTTTCGACCGCGGCCGAGAAACGCCGAACAAGAGCCTCGCTCAAAGCGTATCGTTCCGCGACTCGCGCGGGATCGGCACCGGCGCGAATCAGCGACTGAATCTGTGAGATCGGCAACGTTGTGGACGTATGCGGCTGGTGCTCCCGTTGTACTTCGGAACGAATCTGTTTCGCCTCCAAAATGGCTCTCTCAAGCGCATCATCGACCTTTACGGCGAATTTTCCGGCACCTGAAACAAAGACGAGTTCACCGGTTTCCCCCACATGATCGAACCGGGCTTCCTCGAACGGATTTTCAGGCATGAGCGCACCACTTTCCTTCTTCGGGCATCAGATATTTCCATTGTGCCGCACGTGTCGGATTTTACGAGTATTTCGAATCGTGTATCCTATGCGGGGTAAATGTCATGTATTCTATGGCGCATAGGCACCATAGATGACGAAAGGAATCGCGATGGCACAGGATTATGATTCCCCGCGTAACAAGGACGAGGACGAGGAGTCGCTCCAGGCTCTGGGCAAAAGCTCGCAGAATTCCTCCAACGATATGGACGATGACGAGAACGCCATTGCCGAGGACTATGAGTTGCCCGGCGCCGATCTGAGCAATGAAGACGCTTCGGTGACCGTCATTCCCATGCAGGGAGATGAATTCATCTGTTCTGAATGCTTCCTGGTGAAGCATCGCAGCCAGCTGGCCTACACCACCGAGGATGGGCAGCCCGTCTGTCAGGAGTGCGCTGCCTGATGGCATTCGACGAAGCATACAACGAGCCGGAAAACGTCGAAGTTCTGGTAAAGTCGCTGAATCCCGACCAACCTGCGGAACTGTATTATGCCCATGCCGGAGATGCCGGGGCGGACCTCAAAACGACGGAGGAGGTCACCTTGGAGCCGTTCCAGCGGGCGCTGGTGCCTACTGGCGTGGCCATTGCGCTACCGGCTGGCTACGTCGCCCTGGTGCACCCTCGTTCGGGGCTCGCCGTCAAGCGCGGCGTCACCGTGCTCAACGCCCCGGGCACGATTGATGCCGGCTACCGTGGTGAAATCAAGGTTCCGCTGATCAACCTCGATCCGGAACACACCGTGACATTCCAGCCGGGGGACCGCATCGCGCAATTGGTGATCCAGCGCTATGTCGAGGCGAGATTCGTGCCGGCGGCGTCGTTGCCGGGTTCGGATCGCGCCGAACGCGGCTTCGGCTCGACCGACGTGGCCTCCTGAGGCTGTTCGCCACGCATGCATCCGACCGCACAACACGCGGTCGGATGCGTCGGTCATGCCGTGCGGCACGGGTAGGATAGGGAGCATTGCAAGAGGAGGTGGAAGATGGGCGACGATGAGAACGAGGTTCGTTCGGCCCACATGTTGGGTTGCGAGATCAGCACGAATCCTCTTGATCCGCTTGAACCGATTCTGAAGATGTGCGAATACCACCATCCCGATGAGGATATGGGTATTCTGGCGCGCGCCTATCAGCGTGCCGTCAAGCAGCATTGCACGCAGCGGCGCAAGTCCGGCGAGCCTTACATCATCCACCCGCTGGCCGTCGCGCAGATTCTTGCCGATCTGGGTATGGGACCGATTGTTGTGGCGGCGGGTCTGTTGCACGATACGGTCGAAGATACCGACTACACGCTTGAGGAGTGCCGTGCCGAGTTCGGCGATACCGTGTCGGGCCTCGTTGATGGCGTGACCAAGCTTTCCAAAATGGAATACGGGGATTCCGCACAGGCCGAAACCATCCGCAAGATGGTGGTGGCCATGAGCCGGGACGTGCGTGTTCTGGTGGTCAAGCTTGCCGACCGCGTGCACAACGCTCGTACTTGGCGTTACGTCAAGCCATCCAATGCGCAGAAGAAGGCGCATGAAACGCTCGACGTGTATGCACCGCTGGCGAACAGGCTCGGCATGAACGCCATCAAAACCGAACTGGAAGAGCTCAGCTTCAAGGTGCTCTACCCGAAGATCTATAACGAGATCGTGGTATTGGTGGCTCGCAGGGCCGGACAGCGTGACGTGTATCTGAAGCAGATCCTCGCCGAGATCAATGAGGATCTCGACGAGCAGCATATCAAGGCCTATGTGACCGGGCGTCCAAAGGACTACTTCTCCATCTACCAGAAAATGATCGTGCGCGGCCATGATTTCGCCAACATCTACGATCTGGTCGGTGTACGTATCATCGTCGACACCATTCAGGACTGTTATGCGGCGCTAGGTGCCGTGCATGCGCGTTGGAACCCCGTTCCGGGCCGTTTCAAGGATTACATCGCCATGCCGAAGCTCAATATGTACCAGAGCCTGCACACTACGGTGGTGGGCCCAGGCGGCAAGCCGGTGGAAATTCAGATTCGAACCTGGGATATGCACCGTCGCGCCGAATTCGGCATCGCGGCGCATTGGAAGTACAAGGAGAACGGTCAGGCGGGCCGTGCCCTGTCGTCACCGGATAAGTCCGACCGCAAGCGCGGTGAGAACCAGGAGCTTTCCGAGGCTGATAATCTCAAATGGATCCAGCAGCTTGCCGATTGGACGAGCGAGACTCCGGATTCCAACGAATTCCTCGGCTCCTTGAAAGAAGATCTGGGCTCCGCGGAAGTCTACGTGTTCACGCCGAAGGGCAAGATCGTGTCGTTGCCTGCCGAGGCCACTCCGATTGACTTCGCCTACGCCGTGCATACCGAAGTGGGCCACCGCACCATGGGCGCCCGTGTGAACGGACGCTTGGTGCCGTTGGACACCAAACTGGAGAATGGCGACACCGTCGAAGTGCTGACCTCCAAATCCGATACCGCGGGGCCGTCCCGTGATTGGCTGAGTTTCACCAAAAGCCCGAAGGCCCGCAACAAGATTCGTCAATGGTTCAGCAAGGAACGGCGTACCGAAGCCATCGAAGAAGGCCGTGACGAGCTGACACGAGCCATGCGCAAGCGCAATCTGCCGATTACCACGTTGCTGACTCCGGAAGCGTTGGTCGGCATCGCCGACGAACTCAATCTCGCCAACGCGGATGCCGTGTTCGCGGCCATCGGCGACGGTCAGATTTCCACGCAGAACGTGATTTCGCATCTGGTGAAGGATGCCGGCAGCGACGAGGTCAACGAAGAGGTGGAGCAGGAGGCGCTGCCTCTCAAACAGGTCGAGCGCAACAAGAAGAACACCACCAGTTCGCTGGGCATCTCCGTCAAGGGTGTGGGTGACATCTGGGTCAAACTGGCACGTTGCTGCATGCCGGTGCCGGGAGATAAGATCATCGGTTTCATCACACGTAACCAGGGCGTGTCCGTGCATCGTGTGGATTGCCAGAACATGTTGGACTTGCAGAAGCGGCAGCCTGAACGTGTGGTCGACGTGCAGTGGACCAGTACTAAGGGCGTGTTCATGGTCAAGATTCAGGTGGAGGCGCTCGATCGTCCGCACCTGTTGAGCGATGTGACGCGTGTGCTGTCCGATCATGGCGTGAACATCATCTCCGGCTCGATTTCCACCGGTACGGATCGTGTGGCGACCAGTCAGTTCAGCTTTGAGATGGCCGATCCGCAGCATCTCAACATCCTGCTTGCGGCAGTACGCAAGATCGAAGGCGTGTTCGACGTGTATCGCATCACCGGTGCCAAGGATTCAGCCGAACCCCGTTTGCGAAGGATATAGCGGTTCCCTCCTCTGGATGAGGAGTATGATGTGCGAAGCATGATGGGGAGAGACGGGAGAAGCCTCCTTCCTGAGCCACACTCCTGCCGATCATCGAATCTGGATTTCTTCAGACCGACGATCGGCAGGAGTGTGGCTCAGGAAGGAGGCTTCTCCAACCCTGTGTATTGCTGATGGTGTTACTTCACGACTTCAATCGAAGTGATTCCCACCGGTTCGAGCGGAGCATCGGAACGGTCGGTCGCCACGGCGTCGAGCTTGTCGACGACGGCCTTGGACTCATCATCCGCGACTTCACCGAAGATGGTGTGATGGCCGTTGAGCCACTCGGTCGGTACGGTGGTGATGAAGAACTGGGAGCCGTTGGTGCCGTGCACCTTGCCATCCATGCCGCGACGCAGGCCGGCGTTCGCCATGGCCAGCAGGTACGGACGGTCGAAGGTCAGTCCCGGCACGATTTCGTCATCGAAGTTGTAGCCCGGACCGCCGGTGCCGGTGCCCAGCGGGCAGCCGCCCTGGATCATGAAGTCCTTGATGATGCGATGGAAGGTCAGGCCGTCATAGAACGGTTCGTGGCTCGGCTGGCCGGTGAACGGGTCGGTCCATTCCTTCTCGCCGGTGGCCAGGCCAAGGAAATTGGCTACGGTTTCAGGGGTCTTGTCGTCGAACAGGTCGATCTTGATGTCGCCTTCGGTCGTGCGCATGATGATAGTAGTCATGGTTCCCAGTGTCTCATGGGCTTGAGACCGGGGTTTTGATGTAGTGTCCGAAAGTTTGCGCTTTTATGGTCTTGCCCGTCTGTGGTGTGATGATCAGTTCGTTGCCTGTAGGGTGTCATCGAGTCGGGACATATCGAGGTAGCGGCGGGCTGATTATTCGTCGGCTGTGACGTAGCGGATACGAGTGCAGACGAGCATGAGGGGCGCTGTTGCCATCCGGAAAACTGTCGATGACGCGGTCACGCCGTCGACAGTTTTCCGGCTCAATCGTTCGTCATGTTGTTCGTGCAGATGCGTCTGCGGCGTTCGTCCGATACTCCGGCAGCAGGTAGGTAGTGGCCTCCCCGATGTCTTCGCGTAAAACAGCTGGCGGTTGCCCCCTCCAATCCGCGTTCGATCATGCCTCTGACGAACTGTCCTCAGCCGGCCTCGTTCTCTTTCGTGCCCCTCCGTCACGTCGATCGTCTCGCGGCTGACGCCGATGATGACCAGGATGCTGACGTTCTTCACAGAGCCTGGCCATCTCTCCGGGAGGGGACATTTACATGTCCGAAGGAGAAGTTTCGCGTCTAGGCGGCAGTCCCGACCTTGTGAACAGGAAGTTCGAGGCCGAGTCGTCGAACCGATTGTATGCCGTCAACATCACCTACGTGCATGGTGGTGCGGATGGTCTCGTTCACCACAGCCATCATGATGCCGTAGTACATCAACACGCTGTACACCACCCTCGGGTGATGGAATATGGCATGCTGTTGTCGACCGGTATAGTCGGCGACTTCTACGACAATGCCATGTTTGAATCCGTCAACGGCGCTTGCAAGACTGAGCTGGTATGGCGGTGCAAGCCGTTCCGGGATCCGGCCGACCTGGAGCTGGCGACGTTCCGGTGGGTCTCGTGGTGGAACTCGAAGCGGCTACGCCAGTCATTGGGCTGTAGGACACCGGAACAGGCCGAAACCGAGTATTATGTAGACCAATCGATGTAGGCCGCCTCCTTATAAGGACGGAAAAACATGGCCACTTCGTCTGATGCAAAGGAGTAGAAATGAACGAGATCCTGTCCCTGAACGATTTGCTTCATCTTAACGATGAGGAGCTGAAGCACACCAAGATTAGATTCTGCATCGTTCCTGGAGGGAGCAATGATGATCCGATTGAAGTGTTCAAGAGGAATCCGGAAGAAATTCTTGGCTGGTTGTTTCATCGTCGTAAGCAGAACCATTTTAATGTTGGCGAAAATGCAATCTGCCTAGTGAGGTTAAAGAACGATCCTAACCTTTGGCTGTTTGCAACTATGCAGAAAGTCGTCAGAGATTTAGACGTGTGGGACAGTTATGCCTATGAGGGTAAGGAGTTTACGCAGTACAAGCCGCTGTACGGTCGCGTCATCATCAGATTCCACAAGGGGCAGTACCAGTTCCGGAATGCTGATACAGTCGTGGATGAGTTTGAAGTGGTTCAGGTCTTGCCTGACGTGTTTGATGATAATCCGTTCCCCGGTTATGACCAGATCAGCCTTCCATGGCGTGAAGTTGAGCGCATCATTGTTAGGAATCTTATGGACTGGCGTAATGCTTTGGAACACCAAAAAGGCGTGTATGTGATTACCGATCGTGCGACTGGAAAACTGTATGTCGGGTCGGCTACAAGCGATAAGGGCATGTTGTTGAAGCGTTGGTCGGATTACGTGCAAAACGGTCATGGCGGCGATGTTGAGCTCAGGAAAATAGTAGAAGAAAAGGGCTTCGACTACGTGAAGGACAATTTCACCTACACGCTTCTCGAAAATTGGAATGAACGTACTGACGACAAGCGTATCCTCAAACGCGAATCATGGTGGAAGGAAGCGTTGGACAGTCGCAAGCATGGATATAACAACAACTAAGTCTTTAAGATTCAGTATTCTGGCCGTCTCTACGGTAGAGAGACGGCCATTTATCTATCCAGAAGAAAAACATTTCGCGTCTAGGCGGCAGTCCCGACCTTGTGAACAGGAAGTTCGAGGCCGAGTCGTCGAACCGATTGTATGCCGTCAACATCACCTATGTGCATGGTGGCACGGATGGTCTCGTGCACCACGGTGATCACGGGACGCAGTACATCAGCCTCGTGTACATCGCCAAGGTGATGGAATATGGGATTGCCGTCGACCGGCATGGTCGGCGACTTCTACGCCAATGCCATGTCTGAATCCGTCAACGGCATGTACAAGACCGAGCTTGTCTGGCGGTGCAAGCCATCAAATTAGCGATTAAGCTTTTCAGTGTCTTTGGTGACTTTGCTGGGAGGGAGGATGGCTCGCTCGTCGAAGTAGGCGATGGGGTTCTTGGAGTCGTTGCGTTCGAGGATTTTGCCGATCCAGTTGTCGTAGTCGCCGTGGATCGGCTTGCCGATAAAGCCCATGCGCATATCGTCGCGCTTGATGATGCCGTTGATCTTGGCGACGCATGCCACCACGTTGTCGGGGGTCAGGATGATGCCGAGATCGCAGCGGACCGCCCGGCCGGGTTCGAGCCGCCACCAGCTGTTGCCGGAGCGCCAGATTTCCTCGAAGTCGCCTTCCATCTTGGGATCCCATCCCACCAGATGCCGAGTGCCGCCCTCTGGCAGGTCCTCGACCCAGCCAAGTTCCCTGCGGGGACCAAGTTTCATCGTCACAATTTCAGTCATACCCTATATCTTACAGCCTTGCGTACCTGCCATCTTGAATGAAAGATATGTAAAGACCATCCCATGCAATTACCTCCTTATTCAGTGGAGGAGTGTCTTTAGCGACGCAGGAGGGGCGTTTGTTCACTTTCCTAGAAAACAAACGCCCCCTCTATGGCATATTCTGCTAATTGGCAGAATAAAGATTTCTGCCTCACTCAACAGGATTGTCGCTATTACGCTCTGTAACAGAATTGTATCCATGCGGATGCTCATCTTCGCTATGGTACACAGAACCGAGAGTGTCCATCCACCAATGCTCCCGATTAATGATGTCTTTCGGCAAAGCGCGCATATCAAAAATCTCTAGAATCGAGTACTGGAAGTTGTCTTCGATATATTTGACACCCAGCTCCTTGAGACGCTTGTTGCCACCAGAATGATCACCATAGGCATACTCCGACCAGCGGGACAATAATCCTTGCTCTGCACCCTTGTGTGAGTAGGCAGAACCGACATAATGCCATCCGGTACGCCGGTCGGTTTGCAGGTAAATAGCTTGGACGCTGCCCAGAGAAGTTTTCCATGTATCGTTTCCCACTGCGGCAACTAGCTGCCGATGAGTGAGGCGCACGTTTTCAAAACCAGGGAAAGGAAGCGAGGAAATTGGGGACTGCGATAAATGGTCTAAGGTCATGGTTTCCGAGAAGCGATTTCGTAACTCATCGTTGCCCATATCGTTCATGAGTTGAGTGGGCCCTTGACGTTTCTTGTAATACACCACAGCACGAGCATCCAACGGAGCATACTGCGGTATTTCGCGATAGTCGTACGCGACAGTGCCATCTTCCTTCTGATATTCGCCGAGAACCTCAAAAGCACCAATGAACAGCCATTTCGTCGGATCTTCCTGATGAAGTTGAATGAACTGCAGAACCTTCTTCTGCTTGAAAGATCCCTTCACTTTCTCCCCGGGCCATTGTTTGATAAACATCCACTCCATCAGCGCATCATGCGATGAGTAGTAAGCATCAAGTACGTCAAACCAAGCAGGCTTGTTGCCATTCAACCTGATAGTGAAATCCTTCAGTTGCTCGTTGTCCAATCCAATCAAATCAAGGAACCGAATCGGTGTGTTTGGTATATCCATCGTTTCTCCCTGCATCATCTGAGCATCCTTTCTATCATAATGTTGTTGCGTAATGAAAGCATCGTGCACCGGCAGTTCTTTCTCGGGTTCTGCGAGGATGACGGTGATTTCCGTGTCTTTTTGTTGCGAGTCCAGTGACAGACCCCAGATGATCAAGGCATCGTCTTGGATCGCTTCCTGCACGATTGTGACCAATGAGGTGGCTTCGGCCAGGCCAATATTGGTGGGAGCCCCAATGTTGATCAGCGCCCCGTCGCAGCATGACGGGTCGATGCCTTGTGCGGCGAGCACGTCCGAGAACGCCTTGCTCGGATCATCACCGGCATTGAACCGTATGATGCGTATGGCCGCGGATGCACAGATGGAAATGACATCCGAAAAATCAATGTGAATGTAACCGTTCGAGTCGGTAAGCGATGTGATGATCTCCGCGGTCTGTTTCAGTGCGGTCTCGGCACTGACACCGGGAGACGGGATAAGATGGGCGGCCGGAGTCGCCTCGACGGTGGAAAGGGGAGCTGTGGAAACAGTCAGCTCCGTCTTGTCATCCTCACTGCGAAACGTGACGATTGAGCGGTCGACATCGATGTCGGCGGTAAGCATTGCGGATCCTTTCGATTTTTGTCTATTTTACAGTGTGTATGCAGACGGTGGAATCGATTCTCGATCGAAGTCGTCGTTCGGGGGATTCGCGCATGACGGCCGCGTCGCATAGGCGTGCACGCGTTCATTGAGCCGGTCGCAGCCCTGCCCCATGGCTTCGAACCACGCGTCGTCCACGATGAAGCCCTCCTCTCCGAACAGCGTCAGCCGGTATCCGGGGAAAGATCCCAATGATTCCCGCAACCGCCGCAAGGATCGCTTGGCGGTCAGGAGACGGATCGCCAAATCGGGAGGCAATGAATCTTCATAGGAAGATTCCGACCGGTGGCAGAGAGAGCGGCAGCGATTGTCGGGGTCGGAATCGTCATCTTCCTTTCCGGTCTCGAAAATCAGCCATAGCAGATCGATGGACTTCCAGAGCCGCTGATACGCCTCGCACTCGAAGAACTCGGCATCGACCTCGTCGCCGCCCTCGTCAAACACTCGCGTTTTTCCGGAATCGGTACGCTCAACGGAAAACCATGTGACCCGAAACTCCCGACCGTCACGTTCCCCGCGCTCCGGACGCAGTTCCAGCAGGTCCCGCACGTCGACCGCGGTGGAGTCGAACGAGCTGACACCGGCCTCCACGCGCCACCCGTCCCAAGACAGATCAGACAGCCAATCACATACAATTTGCGTCAACTTATCGTTCTGGTCATCCAGCCACCTGTCGGACCGAGGAAGATGACCGGGCATGCGATTGCACGGGTCAATGACCAGATGCCTGCAACAGAGCAACAATGTCGCCATCGCTAGTATCTCCTTTTTTGTATCAAAGTTATCTTGTATATAAGATACCACATAAGCAGGTATGCTTGTAACATCGTTTTATAGAAAGGAACCGAAATGAACCACACCGTTACGCAACACAGGGGCGGCAATGCGCCAGCCGACGCACATAGCGGGGAAGGATCATACGACCTGAAGCCGATATATCCGGCGATGCTGCGGGTCATGGAGCTGGTGGGCAGGCCGCGCATCAATCCGGCGGACGGAAACTACGTGCCCAGCGGATTCGAGGGATACGACAAGCGCACCAACGGGTTCGCCCGAGGTACGCTCACGGTCATCTCTGGATGGACATTGGCCGATTCGAGGAACCTGCAGCTGGACATCGTGCGCCACGCAGCCGTGAGTGGACTGCCGTCCGCCATCTTCTGTCCTCGATTGTCCGGCTACGAAATCGCAGTGCGCATCATGTCGGCGGAAACTGACATGCCGATGAAAGCCCTCCTCTCGGACGACAGTCTCGACGAGGACGAAAGGGGATTATGCGACGCATTCTGCTCGCTTTGCGAGCATATGCCGCTGTATGTCAATTCAGAACGATCCATTACTCTGGATTCCATCATGGATGCCTGCCGCAGACTGAAAAGAACCGTAGACCTGAAACTCATAGCTCTGCATCGCATCGACGCCATTGCCAACAATTCAGGATGCGAATTAGGCAAGGCGCTGGACAGACTCGCATCATTCGCCAACGAGATCGACACCGCCATCATTGTGACATCGGCAATGGAACAGGGGCGGGCACGCATAGACGGCAGAAGACATCTGTTCCTCCACCTCAAGAATTCGGAGACTGTATGCCAGTACGCGGACACCGTGCTCATAGCGCACCGCCCGGGATTATATGACGAAAAGACAGACCCGAACGAAACCGAACTCATCCTCGCCAAACACCCATGGCTCTCGCCGTGCACATTCAATCTCAGACTCAAGCCAGAATACTCAAAATTCACAGACCAATGACAGAGCTGCAAAGACATGACGTGCCGGAAGAACCGAAGGATCAAGGCCTGCAGCCAGCGGTGAAAATGCCTGGCGTGTGCCATGTCCGCCACTGCTCCGGGGAACGACAAACGTTTGGAGTCGCAGTTGGCGGTGTTCCTGGATTATTCTCGGGTGCCTGTAGGTGCCTCATGGAAAACGAGCGTAACCGGCAGACTTCCCAAGGGCAGAAACCCTAGAATAAAGCCAAAAACAGTTGGCCACGATTATCATGCGTCGTGCGCATGATGATAGTAGTCATGGTTCCCGATTCTCCCATAGGTTCGGGACCATCAGGTTTCATTCATTGTGGATTCCCGACCGGCACGAAGGATGACGGATGTCTTGCGGCTCGCCGGAATCGTAAGCTATCTGGGGCATATGGGCTGAGCGCTGTCGTTTATGGGCATCGGAATGGCCGGCTGTGCGTGAAAAGAGGGCTGGCTTCCTCATGCTGTGCGTGCACGATTTCGATTTGCGAGGGGTGCTTTCGAATCGTGCGCATGATTGTAATCGTATACGGGCAAGGCGCACGATCCGTTCATATTGACAATGCGATAGTGACGGTAGTCGTGACGAACGTGATGCCGTTACAAAATCGCGAAGTGATGCAAGGCGTTGGCTATTCCCGCATCATCCACACTGTCGGTGATGTAGTCGGCCGCTCGTTTCGGCTCTTCGGTGGCATTGCCCATGGCCACGCCGATTCCCGCGTACTCCAGCATGTCTACATCGTTGCCGCCGTCACCGAAGGCAATCGCATTGCCGCGGTGCCATCCGTAGTGTTCGAGCATGACCTGCATGCCCTTCGCCTTGCCGCCATCGGCGGGAATCAGGTCGGTGAAATCCGGATGCCAGCGCACTCCCCGCACGTTGTCGCAGATTCCGGTGATTTCAGCCTCGACGGCTCTATCGACGTAAGGACTGATCTGGAAAGTGGGATGATCCGTTATTCGGGTATGCGGATCACAGATATCGACCTTCGGCGCGGTTTTGCCCAGACTCTTCCATGTCTGCCGCATCGCCTCGTCGACGCGGTTGAAATACCCGTGATCGCTTTCCGCATAGTTGGCGATGACGTTCGTATGCTCGTCCAGCCATGCGGTGATTCTTTCCACGTCGACCTGATCGAGCGGGTGACGATAGGAGAGTCCGGTGTTGTCCATGCAATATTGGCCATTCAGTCCTACGATGCCGTCGAAGGTAACGGGAATCGTGTTGAGTACCACGCCCATGTAGGACGGCGCCCGACCCGAACAGATGAAGATCTTCACGCCTTTGGCCTGCAGCGCTCGCAACGCGTCAACGGTGGATTGCGGTACCACATGCGTCACAAAACTGGTCAACGTGCCGTCGATGTCGAAAAACGCCGCCTTGATGTCGTAGGTGTCATGCATGGAAACAACCTTTCGTAAACATTCCGTCTGGCCCAGTCTAGAAAAGCATAGGTCGGGTAACACGCTACGCGATAGCATAATCGTGCACGCATATGCGTCGAAAATAATCTTCCACCCAACAGCGCCAATGTTGGCCTTGAATACAGGCTATAACGAACGCCGATAGGAAATCCTTGCATTTCCGCCTTTTCCGCTGAATTCATCCCGTATGGTAGAGGACGTCACGTGATGTGGAAGCCACATCACGAGCAGGATTCCATAAGAGAGAGGGACAGACATGACATCTTCGATTCAACAACCGAACGGGGCTCCGGAAGAACCGGTGCGTGTCAATCACACCGTTCGCAACATCATCATCGCCGCAATCGTGGTCGTTCTGGTGGCGGTGGGTGGATTCTTCGGCCTGCGTGTGGTGAACGGCTCCAAGACGGCCGATGCCAAGGGCACCGAATCCAATCCGGTGAAGATCGGCGTGGTGGGGGCCACCGACCCGCAGTGGGTGGAATTCCAGAAAAAGGCCAAAGAAGCCGGACTGTATGTCAAGATCGTTGATTTCCAGGACTATACGTCCGAAAATCCTGCGGTGGATTCCGGTGAGCTTGACCTCAACGAATTCCAGCACCTTCTGTATCTGGCGAACTACAACGTGCAGAACAACAAGGATCTGCAGCCGATCGGCGGTGTGGCCATCTACCCGCTGGGCATCTACTCCACCAAATACAAGGATGTCAAGGACATTCCCGATGGCTCCACCGTGCCGATTCCCAACGATGAAACCAATCAGGCACGTGCCATCGGCGTGCTGAAGGCCGCAGGTCTGGTCACGTTGAAGGGTGATTGGACGCCGTTCTCCACTCCGCAGGACATCGATGAGGCGAAGTCGAAGGTGAAAGTCACTCCGCTGAAGGCCGAGCAGGTCGCCAATTCCCTGAAGGACCCGCAGGTCGCCGCCGGTGTGATCAACAACGATTACGTTTCCGATGCCGGTCTGAAAGCCTCCGATGCCATCTATCAGGATGATGCCGAATCCGAGGAGGCACGTCCGTACATCAACATCTTCGCCACCCGCAAGGCCGATGTGAACAATGAGGTCTACAAGAAGGTCGTCGAGATCTTCCAGACCCAAGACGTGCTTGACAAGCTACAGGAGAATTCCGGCGGTACCGCGGTGTTCGCCGACAAGTTCAGCGCCTCTGACCTGCAGAGCTACCTGCAGAAGATCGAAAAGGAAGCCAAGGAAGTCAAGTGATTTCGTATGGGGAAGCTCCCTCGTGTCTCGAGGGGGCTTCCTCTCGTTATGATGAGATGCCGGTGGCATCTGAAACCGGTGCATACGCCGAGTCGTTCCCAACGAAAGTGACAGTATGACAGAACCTACCCCGATTATCGTCTTTGACCACGTGGTCAAGGAATTCAAACAGCGCGGCGGCAATGCCGCATCAGGCAGAGGCGCTACGGTCGCACGCGCGGTGGACGATGTAAGCCTGACCATCAACGAAGGCGACATCTTCGGCATCATCGGCTATTCCGGTGCCGGCAAGTCGACGCTGGTGCGATTGATCAATGCCTTGGAGAAGCCTACGTCGGGAACCGTCACCGTGCTTGACACCGAGGTATCCGCACTCAGCGAGGCCAAGTTGCGGCCGATTCGTCAGAAGATCGGCATGATCTTCCAACAGTTCAACCTGTTTTCCACCAAGACGGTGGCACAGAACATCGCCTACCCGTTGCAGCTTGATCATTGGCGTAAGGATTATCAGGACAGACGAGTCTCGCAACTGCTTGAATTCGTCGGCCTCAGCGAGCATGCGAACAAGTATCCGTCGCAACTGTCCGGAGGCCAGAAACAGCGTGTCGGCATCGCCAGGGCCCTGGCCACCAATCCGAAGATTCTGCTTGCGGATGAGGCGACAAGTGCGTTGGATCCCGAAACCACCATGGAGGTGCTGTCCCTGCTCAGGCGTGTCAACGAAGAATTGGGCGTAACCATCGTGCTGATCACTCACCAGATGAATGTCGTGCAGCAGATCGCCAATCGTGTGGCGGTCATGAGCTCCGGCAAAGTGGTGGAGCGAGGCGACGTGTATGACGTGTTCGCGGCGCCGCGCCAGAAAGTCACCAAAAGGTTCATCTCCACTGCGGTCAGTGGCATTCCCGAGAAATCCCGGGTGGAACGTCTGCATGCGCAATGTCCGGGGCACATCGTCACCGTGCTGATCCGTCAGCATGATGTGACCGACGCCGTGGACGGCTCGGTCATCGGCGCTTCCGGGCAGAACATCTCCCAGCTGATTGCCGAACACGGCATACACAGCAGTCTGCAGTACGGCGGCATCGACACGGTGCGCGGCGTCGCCATCGGCGCCATCACATACGAATTTTCGGGTGACGGCGTTGACGCGTTCCTTGCCGAACTTGCACGGAACAGCGACATCATCGATTTCGGCACGGCGGATGACCAAGTGCCGTATGAGCAGGCTTTGGCCACAGCGGGACAGGAGTGACGGATATGACGCAAGAAGGTATCGTTCTGGCAAGTCGCAGCGATTGGAGCGTGCTGAGGCCGCTGCTGTTCGAGTCGATCGGGCAGACCCTTGAGATGGTGCTGATCACACTGGTGGTCGGCGGATTCCTCGGGCTGATTCTCGGTGTGGTGTTGTATGGCACCAGGCCGGGCAATCTATTCGAAAACGCGGTACTCTACCGCATCCTGGATGTGATCGTGAATATCATTCGCCCGATTCCATTCATCATCTTCCTTGCGGCCATGCAGCCGCTGACCATCAAGGTGGTGGGCACGTCCATCGGCACAGTCGCGGCGATTTTCCCGATGATCATCATGTGCACGGTCGCTACGTCGCGTTTGGTCGAACAGAATCTCGTCCCAGTTGATCCAGGCGTCATCGAGGCGGCCCGTTCCATGGGTGCCTCGAAACCGACCATCGTACGTACCGTGCTGATTCCGGAAGCGTTGGCGCCGCTGATTCTCGCCTACGCATTCCTGTTCATCGGCGTTCTTGACATGTCTGCGATGGCGGGCTACATCGGCGGTGGCGGCTTGGGCAATTTCGCCATCGCCTATGGCTACCAGAAATTCGACCAAACCGTCACATGGACCGCGGTCATCATTATGATTGTGCTTGTGCAGGTTGTGCAGGGCATCGCCAATTCCATCGCCAGGCACCTGCTGAAGCGTTGACGCCGTCTGTCGCGCGGAAGAAGACAAGGAGTTCGCGGGAAAATGACCGAACACATCGAAATCACGCCGGAACTGATAGCAATCCGACACCATCTGCACGCCCACCCCGAGCGCAGTTTCAAGGAGTATGAGACCAGTGCCTACATTGAGAAGCTGCTCCGGGCACATGACATCGAAATCCTGAACAATCCTCTGGAATCAGGCGTCGTCGCCCTGATACGCGGCGTCGAACCCGGTCCGCGCATCGCCCTGCGCGCCGATATCGACGGTCTGCCGATTCAGGAGGATACCGGCCTACCGTTCGCATCCGTGAACGACGGCGTGATGCATGGATGCGGGCACGACCTGCATATGTCGTATCTTCTTGGCGCCGCATTCTGGCTCGCCAAGCATCGCAAGCAGATCAAGGGTTCCGTCAAACTGCTGTTCCAGCCTTCCGAAGAGACGGGAACCGGTGCCCGTGCCATGATTGACGCCGGACTGCTGAGCGATGTCTCGGCGGCCATCGGCGCGCATAACAATCCGAACTATGCGCCGGGACAGGTGGCCATCGGCCCCGAACCGATGATGGCGGGCTGCGTGAAATTCCACGTGACCCTGCACGCCACCGGAACACACGCCGGCTACCCGCACAAGGGCACCGGCCCGATCGAGGCGCTCGCCACGATGATTCTGGCATTGCAGACCATCGTGAGCCGCAACGTCTCGCCATTCCACCCGCTCGTACTGTCGATCACCGAACTGCACGGCGGCCATGTGTGGAACGTGGTGCCCGATAAGGCCAGCTTCCAAGGTACCGTACGATACTTCCACAAGTCCGATGGCGAGATGGTCGGCCGTCGTTTCGCGGAACAGGTCAACGCCATCGCGGCAGGGTACGGTATCACCGCCGACATCGATTGGGATGATTTCCAGGATCCTCTTGTTTCCGACGAAGGACTGTCCAAGGCCGTTGCGGACGATGTGCGCGAATACGCTCAACTCGAGCCGATCCGTCCTTCGATGGCGGGGGAGGATTTCTGCGAATACGGCAAGGTCACGCTGCCGGTATTCGCCTTCATCGGATCCAACGGCGAAGCGGGATGCCCGGATTGGCACAGTCCGAACTTCGTGGGTCTCGACGAGTCGTTGCAGGCCGGTGTGGAATTCTATGCCAACGCGGCGCTTACCGTGTTGAACGAGCTCGCATGATGACGAGCTGGGCGAAATGGTGCGGACGAACGGCGCGCGTGTGGTTTTTCATGCCATATGCGCGCCGTTCGCGTGGACGATACGCACAGCGCAATAGACTAGGCAAGTATGACTGACATTCGTTTCGCCCTCGCTCAAATCGACACCTGCGTAGGAGACCTTGACGCCAACGCCGACAAGGTCATGCACTACGCGCATCTGGCCGCAGCACAGCACGCCAAGGTGGTCGTGTTCCCGGAAATGACCCTGACCGGCTATCCGATCGAGGATCTGGCCCTCCGCGGCACCTTCCGCAAGGCCGCATGGGACAAAGCCAACTGGCTTGCCACCGAACTCGCCGCAGATGGGCTCGATGACCTGTTCGTGGTGGTCGGCACCGTGGGCACCGACCGTGAGAACTCCAAACCACGCAACCGACTCGTCGTGCTGCACGATGGCGTGGTCTGGGCCGGCTATGACAAACACTTCCTGCCCAACTACGGTGTATTCGACGAATTCCGCATCTTCAGCCCGGGCAACAAGTCCATGGTGCTCGACGTGGACGGTGCGCGTATCGGCGTGGCCATCTGCGAGGATATCTGGCAGGACGGCGGCCCGGTCGCAGAACTCGCCAAACAGGACATCGACCTGTTGCTGACCATGAACGGTTCGCCGTATGAGGAGGGCAAAACCGACACTCGCTTCGACTTGGCGGTGCGGCGTGCGGCCGAGGTAAACGCGCCGATGATCTACCTCAACCAGGTCGGAGGACAGGACGATCTCGTGTTCGATGGCGGCAGCTTCACCGTCGATGCCGACGGCACGTTGCTACAGCGCTCGCCTATGTTCATGGAGGACCTGGCGCTCTTCGACCTCGATACCACCGCCGAACGCCAGAGCGTTGGCGTCATCGCGGACAAACCCGATCCCGACGAAGAGGTGTACACTGCGTGCGTATTGGGATTGAAGGACTACATGGCCAAGAACCATTTCAAGGGTGTGTGCCTCGGTCTGTCCGGCGGCATCGACTCCGCGCTGGTGGCGGCCATGGCGGCCGACGCGGTCGGTGGCAACAACGTGTACGGCATTTCCATGCCGAGCATGTACTCATCCGATGGTTCCAAGGACGATGCGGCCGATCTGGCGAACAACATCGGCGCGCATTACGACATCCAGCCCATCGAACCGCTGTTCGTGGCCTATCAGAAGCAGCTTGATCTGGAAGGCGTGGCGGCTGAAAACCTGCAGGCCCGCATCCGTGGCGTGATCGTGATGGCCTATTCGAATTCCAAGGGTCTGCTTGCGGTGGCCACCGGGAACAAATCTGAACTCGCCTGCGGCTATTCCACGATCTACGGTGATGCGGTCGGCGGCTATGCTCCGATCAAGGATCTGCTCAAGACGCGCGTCTGGGAGATTTCCCGTTGGCGTAACAAGGCGGCCGCCGCAGGCATGGGTATCGGCGGGCTGCATGTCGTCGGTAATGAATCCGGTTCGGCTGGCGTTCCGTTGCCCGACGGCGTGATGATTCCCGTCAATTCGATCGAGAAGGCGCCGAGCGCCGAACTGCGCCCAGGTCAGAAGGATTCCGATTCGCTTCCTGAATATGCGTTGCTCGATCAGGTGCTCGCCATGTACATCGAGCATGCGCACGGTCGCGCCGACCTGCTGGCCGATGGCTTCGACGAAGCCACCATCGACACGGTGATGCGCTTGGTGGACCGTGCCGAATGGAAGCGCCGCCAGTATCCGTTGGGGCCGAAGGTCACCGCACTCGCATTCGGACGCGATCGCCGGTTGCCAATCACCAACGCCTTCCGTGAGTAGACGGCAAAGCGAGTCAAGGAGTATGGATATGGAAAAGCAGTGGTACTTTAACACGGTGACCGAGCAGCCTGAGCTGGGCATGGTCTCTCCGGCCAGCCATCGCATGGGCCCGTACAAAACCCGTGAGGACGCGCTTGACGCATGGAAGATCGTGCAGGAGCGCAATCTCAAATGGGAAGAACAGGACCGCGAATGGAAGCGCTGGTCGGAGGATTCGAAGGATTCCACTGACGACCGGCCCGATTCGGTCTGATCCGATTCGTCCAGTCCTGCCCCGTTCAGCGTAGACAACGGCTGTTGTGCCTACGCAGAAGAAATGCCAGCGCCAGAATGGTGTGATCGTTGAGATTGCGCGGATTGTAACCGGTGATGGCGGCGATGCGGTTCAGATGGTTCTGCATCGTGTTTTTGTGGAGGAACAGCTCCTTGGCGGCGGCGCTAATGCTGCCGTTATGCCGTGTGTAGGCATCGAACGTAATCTCGTATGCGTCGATCACGCCATCGTCCAGCCCACCGAACACCAATCGCGTTAGCGCCTGCGCCTGTTCCGGAGGAATTACGGGAACTATGAGCCCCAAGTCGAGGTCCTCGTATCGGGTGAAAGTCGAGAGACTCGTGTTTTCGTCATCGCAATGTTGAAGCTCCGTTGATGCGATCCGTGTACGGGGCGAGGCATTATCACGTTCATCGGATGCCGGCCGTGGCGAAGCATGGGCCGTGATGCCCCAGCGCAGCGCGGCCACGGCCTGATCGTAGCTACGCCGACAATCATGCATGGTGGATGCCCTGCCGCCGACACCACAATGCGTGGCATGCCCGGTGAACGACGAAATCAGCGATTCCGCGGCTCGGATGGTGGATTCGGCGGTCTCGTCATCGGAACCGACGATAACTAGCAGACATTCCTGTGGGGTCAGCGTGGCCAATACGTCAGGACGGCCCTCGACCTGCCGATCCAATGCGGAGACGATTCGTTCCTGATACGTCAGCAGGTCGTGAGGGTCAACGCCGCGTATCGATGCGATCATGCACGGCAGATCAAGATCGATGCCCAACATGGCCGCGAGACGTTCGTTGTCCGCAACATTCCCGCTGCCGTAGGCCAATGCCGTGATCAGCGAATCACGCATGGTCCGTCGATTGAATCGGGCCAGCTGGTCGAGATGCTCGCGGATCAGTATCTCGGTCATTTTCTGCAATACGGTGCCGAAAGGTTCAACCTCATCGCGCTCGCCGGTAATGCCGATCACCGCTACCGGCTCGCCGTCGAACTGCACCGGCACGTTGATGCCGTTCCGGGCGCCGGCGAATCGATGCTCGTCATCCACGCACACGGTTTGCTTGCTGGCGATGGCCAGTCGCGCACCGTCATGCCCGGAACCGATGCGTGTGGGGTCGGTGCTGGCGATGATGATGCCGCTGGTATTGAAGAAGTTGATTTCGTGGCGCAGCGCATCCTTGAGATGCGTCACGATGTCGGTGGCGATATTCGGATCGATTTCCATACAAAAATAGTACACGTACCATTTCTTTCGGTAGAACAGGGGGAATGTTCCTGGGGCAAGGCACATGGTTTTGCATGGGTGCCCGACGGATAATGAATGCAGCGAAAAGATTTCGTATCCATCGTTACGAAAGGTGTCAAAGTGGACATTTCATTGCATTGGTGGGCGGCGCTGCTTGGTTTGGCGCTCGCCATCGGTCTGATTCTGCGTAAGCTCAACACCACCTACGCGCTGATGCTCGGTGCCGTGGTCGGATGTGTCATCGGCGGTGCCACACTGTCGCAGACCGTTGACATCGTAGTCTCTGGAACACAAAGCGTGATGGGCACGGTGGTGCGTGTACTTGCCGCGGGCGTGTTGGCCGGGGTGATGATGGAATCCGGTGCGGCCAATCGCATCGCCCAAACCATCGTGGTCACCTTCGGTGAGAAACTTGCGATTTTCGCGTTGGCGCTCGCCACGATGGTCATCTGTGCCGTGGGTGTGTTCATTCCCGTGGCGGTGCTGATCGTCGCGCCCATCGCCATTGAAGTCGGCTCGAAGATGCACGTGTCCAAATTGGCGCTGCTTGTGGCGCTCTCCGGTGGCGGCAAGGCCGGCAACATCATCTCCCCGAATCCTAACACCATCGCTGCGGCTTCCGGCTTCGACATCCAGCCTTCCGCAGTGATGGTCTCCAGCTTCATTCCGGCGTTGTTCGGCTTGGGCATGGCGGTGTTGCTGGCCACGCTGGTACAGCATCGTGGCCAGGTCGTTACCATGGACGATCTGAACGGCGGTGAGAACGCAAGCGCGAAGAGCGGTGGCAAGGCCTCTCGCGAATTGCCCTCCATCGGCAGGGCCATGGTCGCGCCCGCAATCGCCGTCGTGCTACTGCTCATCAATCCGCTGGGTTCGGTGCTGGGCATCAAGGCGCTCACCATGTTCCAGGTCGACGCGATGTACATTCTCCCGTTTGCGGCCATCGTGGGGCTGCTGGCCATGGGGCAGGGGCGGCGCATCCTCGATTACACCAAAGCCGGCATTGCACGCATGATCGATGTGGTCATGATTCTGATCGGCGCTGGCGCTCTCGGTGGTCTTATCACCAGCTCCGACCTTCCCGACCAGATCGTGCGCCTGATTACCGCCGCCGGTGTGCCCGGCGCGCTGCTCGCACCGATCGCCGGCATCCTGATGGCCGCCGCCACCGCATCCACCTCTACCGGTGTGATTCTCGGCGCGAGCTCCTTCGGCGAGACGATTCTCGCCTTCGGCACTACGCCGGTGGCCGCCGCGGTCACCATGCAGGCCGGTGCCACGGTGATTGACGCGTTGCCGCACGGCAACTACTTCCACGTCTCCGCCAAATCAATGAACATGTCCATCGGCGAAAGACTGGGCGTGCTGCCCTTCGAAGCCTTGGTCGGCCTGACCATGACGGTTGTGGCCGTGGTACTGAACATCGTGTTCTAACGCTTGTCCGATAACCTAATCATTCATATTCCTCCCCGAAAGGATTCCCATGAAAATCGTCATCGCCCCGGACTCATTCAAGGGCTCCCTTACCGCGCGAGAAGCGGCGCAATCCATCGAATCCGGCATTCTCAGGGTGCTGCCCGAAGCCGAATGCGTCAGCATCCCCATGGCGGATGGCGGCGAAGGCACCGTTCAATCGCTGGTGGATGCCACCGGCGGGCGCATCATGCGCGTATTGGTCACCGATCCTCTCGGTCATCCGACGAATGCGGAATACGGCATTCTCGGTGACGGCCGCACTGCGGTCATCGAAATGGCCGCGGCAAGCGGCATCCAATACATCGACGAGACCACGCGCAATCCGTTGATCGCCACCACCTACGGCACTGGTGAACTGATCAAGGATGCGCTGGAGCAGGGCGTAAGCGACATCATCGTGGGACTGGGAGGTTCGGCTACGAACGATGGTGGGGCGGGCATGGCACAGGCACTGGGCGTACGGCTGCTGGACGACAACGGCGCGCCATTGCCGTTTGGCGGTGCGGCGCTGGCCGAACTCTCTGAAGTGGATGTCTCCGGTCTTGATCCAAGGCTTGCCGACGTGCGCATCCGTCTGGCTTCGGACGTGACCAATCCGTTGACCGGCGTGCGCGGTGCATCGGCCGTGTTCGGCCCTCAGAAAGGTGCGACTCCCGACATGGTCGAGCGGTTGGACGACGCGCTGGCCCATTATGCTGCGGTGATCCGCAAGCAGCTGGGTCGCGAGGTGGAGACCGTGCCGGGTGCGGGTGCGGCCGGTGGCCTTGGCGCGGGATTCCTGGCCTTCACCGAAGCAAGCATGAGATCTGGCGTTGACCTGGTGATCGAGGCGACCGGATTGGCGGGGCTGGCCGCAGGGGCGGACTATTGCTTCACCGGCGAAGGAGGCATCGACTTTCAGACGCAATACGGCAAAACGCCGATGGGTGTGGCCCGCGCGGTCAAGCAGGCGTCGCCGGATTGCACGGTGGTGGCGCTGGCCGGCAGCATCGGGGAGGGTATCGATCAGTTGTATGACCTGGGCATCGACGCGATTTTCGGCATCATGCCAGGCGTCTCCACCATGCGCGACGCCGTCGACCATGCGGCGGACAACCTGGCCCGTACCGCCGAAAACGTGGCCCGTCTGCTGGCCCGCAATCTGTGATTTTCCAAGTAAGCGATGTTCATGGAACATGCAACGGGTCCTCTGGAGCGCGGATGGAGTGGATTTCATCCGTCCGACTTGCGGGAGGCATTGGAAACACTTGGCATTGAGCAACACCTTGGATATGTGAAATAAATCACTTTTATTCGGCTTGAATATCAGCCAGTTCTCAGGTGAGGACCGATAGAATTTTGAATTAGCGACGACGTAACGATGCGTCGCCAACCCTACACCCAGAAGGAGTGGAAATGGCAGCAGTTGATGCAACGGCGGTCTCCCAGGAGGAGCTTGAGGCCAAGGCCTGGGACGGCTTCACCGAGGGCAACTGGCAGAAGGACATCGATGTTCGTGACTTCATCCAGAAGAACTACACGCCGTATGAGGGTGACGAGTCCTTCCTGGCCGACGCCACCGACAAGACCAAGCATCTGTGGAAGTATCTTGACGATAACTATCTGGCCGTAGAGCGCAAGCAGCGTGTCTATGACGTGGATACCCATACCCCGGCAGGCATTGATTCTTTCCCGGCCGGATACATCGACTCCCCGGAGGTCGACAATGTGGTTGTCGGCGTGCAGACCGATGTGCCGTGCAAGCGCGCCATGATGCCGAACGGCGGCTGGCGCATGGTCGAGCAGGCCATTCGTGAGGCCGGCAAGGAGCCGGATCCGGAGATCAAGAAGATCTTCACCAAGTACCGCAAGACTCATAATGACGGTGTCTTCGGCGTGTACACCAAGCAGATCAAGGTCGCTCGTCACAACAAGATCCTCACCGGTCTACCGGATGCCTACGGCCGTGGCCGTATCATCGGCGATTACCGCCGCGTGGCCCTGTATGGCGTGAACACCCTGATCAAGTTCAAGCAGCGCGACAAGGATTCCGTGCCGTATCGCAACGACTTCACCGAGCCGGAGATCGAGCACTGGATTCGCTTCCGTGAAGAGCACGACGAACAGATCAAGGCCCTGAAGCAGCTGATCAACCTCGGCAAGGAGTATGGCCTCGACCTGAGCCGCCCGGCACAGACCGCCCAGGAGGCCGTGCAGTGGACCTACATGGGTTACCTCGCCTCCGTCAAGAGCCAGGACGGCGCCGCAATGTCGTTCGGCCGCGTATCCACCTTCTTCGATGTATACTTCGAGCGCGATCTGAAGGCCGGCAAGATTACCGAGGTCGACGCTCAGGAGATCATCGACAACCTGGTCATGAAGCTGCGTATCGTGCGCTTCCTGCGTACCCAGGACTATGATGCGATCTTCTCCGGCGATCCGTACTGGGCGACCTGGTCCGATGCGGGCTTCGGCGACGACGGCCGCACCCTGGTCACCAAGACCTCGTTCCGTCTGCTCAACACCCTGACCCTTGAGCACCTTGGACCTGGCCCGGAGCCGAACATCACCATCTTCTGGGATCCGAAGCTGCCGGAAGCCTACAAGCGCTTCTGTGCCAAGATCTCCATCGACACCTCGGCAATCCAGTACGAGTCCGATAAGGAAATCCGCGGCCACTGGGGCGATGACGCCGCAATCGCATGCTGCGTCTCCCCGATGCGCGTAGGCAAGCAGATGCAGTTCTTCGCGGCTCGCGTGAACTCCGCCAAGGCACTGCTGTACGCCATCAACGGCGGCCGCGACGAGATGACCGGCATGCAGGTCATCGACAAGGGCGTGATCGAACCGATCGCTCCGGAAGCCGATGGCACCCTGGACTACGAGAAGGTCAAGGCCAACTACGAGAAGGCTCTGGAATGGCTGTCCGAGACCTATGTGATGGCTCTGAACATCATCCATTACATGCACGATAAGTATGCATACGAGTCCATCGAGATGGCTCTGCACGACAAGGAGGTGTACCGCACCCTGGGTTGCGGCATGTCCGGCCTGTCGATTGCAGCCGACTCCCTGTCCGCCTGCAAGTATGCCAAGGTCTACCCGATCTACAACAAGGATGCCAAGACCACCCCGGGTCACGAGGACGAATACGTCGAAGGCGCCGATGACGATCTGATCGTCGGGTACCGTACCGAAGGCGAGTTCCCGCTGTACGGCAACGACGATGACCGCGCCGACGACATCGCCAAGTGGGTCGTCTCCACCGTCATGGGCCAGGTCAAGCGCCTGCCGGTGTACCGTGGTGCCGTCCCGACCCAGTCCATCCTGACCATCACCTCCAACGTGGAGTACGGCAAGGCCACCGGCGCCTTCCCGTCCGGTCACAAGAAGGGCACCCCGTACGCTCCGGGCGCCAACCCGGAGAACGGCATGGATTCCCACGGCATGCTGCCGTCCATGTTCTCCGTCGGCAAGATCGACTACAACGACGCTCTTGACGGCATCTCGCTGACCAACACCATCACCCCTGATGGTCTGGGCCGCGACGAGGACGAACGTATCGGCAACCTCGTAGGCATCCTTGACGCCGGCAACGGCCACGGCCTGTACCACGCCAACATCAACGTGCTGCGCAAGGAGCAGCTCGAGGATGCCGTCGAGCACCCGGAGAAGTACCCGCACCTGACCGTGCGTGTCTCCGGCTACGCGGTGAACTTCGTCAAGCTCACCAAGGAGCAGCAGCTCGACGTGATCTCCCGTACGTTCCACCAGGGCGCCGTCGTCGACTAGGACGGATGAGCGCCGCGTGAAGCGGTAATACGGCAAGGGGCGGTGCTTGAAAGGCTTCGCCCCTTGCATTTTGTTTCCCGGATAGGGGGACTTCGGAATAAATGAAAGGGACATCGATGTCTGAGATCGCACAGTTCCGCACCACCACCAGGCACATGCTCAAAGGCTCGAAAGCCTACGCCAGCCAGACGCTGATGGGAGGCCTGTCCGGCTTCGAATCGCCGATCGGCATGGATCGACGGGACCGCATCAATGCGCTGAAAAGCGGTGACATCGGTTTCGTGCATTCCTGGGATATCAACACGTCCGTCGACGGGCCAGGTACACGCATGACGGTGTTCATGAGTGGCTGTCCGCTACGTTGCCAGTACTGCCAGAATCCCGACACCTGGAAGATGCGCGACGGCAAGCCCGTCTACCTGGAAGCGATGATCAAAAAGATCGACCGCTATGCCGACCTGTTCAAGGCCACCGGTGGCGGCATCACCTTCTCGGGAGGCGAGTCGATGATGCAACCGGCATTCGTGTCCCGCGTGTTCCGAGCGTCCAAGGAGATGGGCGTGCACACCTGCCTCGACACTTCCGGCTTCCTCAACAGAAACTATACGGACGAAATGATCGATGATATCGACCTGTGTCTGCTTGACGTGAAGTCCGGTGATGAGGAAACCTACCGTATCGTGACCGGGGGAGTGCTGCAGCCCACCATCGATTTCGGACAGCGCCTCGCCAAGGCGGGCAAGAAGATCTGGATACGGTTCGTGCTTGTGCCGGATCTCACCTCCGCGGAGGAGAACGTCGAGAACGTGGCGAAGATCTGCGAAACGTTCGGCGATGCGGTGGAGCATATCGATGTGCTTCCATTCCACCAGCTCGGCCGCCCGAAGTGGCATGAGCTGCGCATCCCGTACCCGTTGGAAGATCAGAAGGGTCCGTCGGCGGCCATGAAGCAGCGTGTCATGGACCAGTTCCGCTCCCATGGATTCGTCGTATATTAAGGTCTTGCCCGGGGTTTCGCCGGCGGAAGTCGTCGGCGAAACCGACTCGGAACGGTGGGGATTGCAAATCTTCACATTCGACGCGAAGTGAAATACCCCGAAATACCATGAATCGCATGATGTCTGCCTTAGCCTTGAATCATGGCGGACATTTATGCTTTCCCTTTGGGCACGCCCACTGCAGCGCGTGCCGACAACAGGGAAAACCATGCCGCCGACATGCCGATGAACAGACCTCTCGGCGTGCCCGATGTCGTGTGGAATGCCGTTCTTTCCGTGCGCAATATGCGGCGAGTGAACGGCGTGGCCTATCGTGAGATTCCGATACCTTGCGCCATGGCCGATTTTGGCGTCGGCGTGGCATTGGAGAGCAGCTCGTATCGCGACGAAAAATCCTATTTCCGCAATGATTGCGCCATGACCGGGAACCGTTGCGCGACAGCGGACGGCTGGATCATGGTGCTGTATTCGCACGATTGCCTTGACGATTGGCATTCCCATTGGCGTTGCGTCGCGTTTGCGTCTTTGCCATTGCCTAATGAGCAGGAGGATTGCCTCACGCCGTCGATGTATTGGGATTCCATGCTCGAACATCTGGACGAAGCCAGTGCGGAGAATGTTTCCGGTACCGTCACGGTTACCAGGAACACCACCTTCGGATCGATGAGCGGTGTGCCGTCCATGGGCTGCGAACTTCGTGTGTCTTGGACTCCATTAGACTATGCCGATGGGGGTCTTGATGCCGGCGCTCAGGTTGAATCGTGGGCCTGGTTCCTCCGAACCATGACGTAATCCGAGGAAGGTGTTCCCGTTGATTGACGAGCCGAGGCTGCAGTCCGAGCCGCGTGAGGGCGTACCCGATGTGATTGATACGTTGCCGGCCTTCCGCGATTACTGCGATCTTCTGGCGGCCGGAACAGGCTCTTTGGCCGCCGACGCGGAACGTGCCTCCGGATACCGTTACGGGCATGAGGATTGGTTGGTGCAGTTCAAGCGTACCGGTGCAGGCATCGGCCTGCTCGATCCGCAGGCATTGGCGCAAGCGGGGGCCGACTGGAACGATTTCAATCGCGCCGTAGGCGACGCCACGTGGATTCTGCATGATTCCCTGCAGGACCTTCCAGGATTCGCGGACCTCGGCATGGAGCCGCATCATCTGTTCGACACGGAGATCGCGGCGCGTCTGCTTGGCATGCACCGTTTTGGCTTGGCGGCAGTTACCGAACATTTTCTGGGATTGACATTGGCGAAGGAACATTCCGCAGCCGACTGGTCGTACCGGCCGTTGCCACGCGACTGGCGCAATTACGCCGCCTTGGATGTGGAATTGCTGATCGAGCTCGAACAGCGCATGCGAACAGAATTGAAGAGGCAGGGCAAAAGGGATTGGGCCGAAGAGGAGTTCGCATACGCGCTGCACGAGGGGATGGGGCCGCGCAAGGAACATCCGGTACCGTGGCTGCGCATCTCCCGCATCACGGAAATCGCCAAGGACCGGCAGGCGCTTGCCGTGGCGAAGGCCCTATGGGAGAAACGCGACGAATTGGCCCGGCGTTTCGATATCGCTCCGGCTCTGTTGCTGTCCGATTTCTCAATCATTGAGGCGGCGAAACGTAAGCCTCATAATGCGGCGCAGTTCCGTGCCATCCGTTCCATCAACGAACGTGTGCGCATTCAGTCCGACGCCGCGCAGGAGAAGATGTTCGAACGGTATGCCCCCATCCAGCGTAAGGTGAAGCCGAGTCTTTGGAAGTCGGTCATCCAGCAGGCGCTCGACATGCCGAGAAGCGAATGGCCGACCATGCCGAGCTCGCAACCGAACAACGACGAATCGCAGACGCACGCACCGCGATCGATACGGTATTGGAAAGATCGTTATCCGGAGCGATTGCGCACGCTGGAGAAGGCACGCAAAGTGGTGCAGCAGATCGCGGTCGATACGCGTACGCCTGCGGAGATTATCATCAAACCGCAGTACTTGCGCAATCTATGCTGGACGGACGAACCACAAAAGCGCGACGTTGCCGGATTCCTTAAGGAGCAGGGCGCGCGCGATTGGCAGGTGTCGCTTATCGCAGAGTCCGTAAGTCGCGCTATCATGTAGAGGTTGCCTAACGGCAGAACTGTTGAAGAACCGTATTTTTCAGGAGCGCAAGCGTGAAAATCAGCGTCAGGAATCTTGAGCCGACCAAGGTGAAGCTCACCGTCACCGTCGATCCGGAGGAGTTCAACCCGTATCTCGACGAGGCTCGCAAGGAAATCGCCAAGCAGGTCAACGTGCCTGGCTTCCGTAAGGGTCACGTGCCCGGCAAGATCATCGATCAGCGCATCGGCTTTGGTGCCGTCGCTGGCGAAGCCGTGAACAATGGCGTGCCGGAGCTGTATTCCAAGGCTCTCGAAACCAAGAAGATCCACCCGATGGCCCAGCCGGAGATCGACGTTCAGGAAGTTCCGGAATCCGCCAAGGATGAGACCAAGCTGAAGTTCGTGGCCACCGTCGAGCGTCGCCCGGACATCGAGCTGCCGGAAGTGGACGGCATGGAGATCGAGGTCGAGAAGGCCGAAATCACCGATGAAGACATCAACAACCGTCTGGAAGCCCTGCGTCAGCGCTTCGGCACCCTCGTGGGTGTGGACCGCCCGGCCGCCAAGGGTGACTATGCCAACATCGACCTGAACGCCGAAATCGACGGCGAATCCGTCGATTCCCAGGAGGGCGTGAGCTACGAGCTCGGCTCCGGCACCATGCTCGACGGTCTGGACGAGGCTCTCGAAGGCCTGTCCGCCGGCGAGGAGACCACCTTCGAAGGCACCCTCGAAGCAGGCGAGCACGAAGGCGAAAAGGCTCAGATCAAGGTCAAGGTCAACTCCGTCAAGACCGAGGAGCTCCCGGAACTCGACGACGACTTCGCATCCGAAGCCTCCGAGTTCGACACCCTTGACGAGCTGAAGGAAGACCTCAAGAAGGCCGCCTCCCAGGATGCCGAAGGCCGTCAGGCCACCGCCGCCCGCGATGCCTTCATCGCCAAGCTCGAAGAGGGCCTGGAGATTCCGGTGCCGAAGGGCGTCAAGGCCGAAATGGTCGAGCAGCAGCTCAAGAACGTGACCGCCGACCCGGACAAGGCCACCAAGGAGCAGAAGGCCGAAGCCGAAGAGACCGTCGAGAAGGAACTGCGCGACCAGATGGTGCTCGACGTGCTCGCTGAGAAGATGGACGTCAAGGTCTCCCAGGCCGACGTGTTCAACTTCCTCGCCTCCATCGCCCAGCAGTACGGTATGGATCCGAACGCTTTCATCCAGGCCATCATGCGTAATGGCCAGCTCGGCTCCGCCGTGCAGGAAGTCGGCCGTTCCAAGGGCCTGCTTGCCGGCATGCGCGCCGTGACCTTCAAGTCCGACGGTGAAACCCTCGACCTGAGCGCCTTCCTCGGCGAAGCAGCTGAGGACGAAGAGGCCGAAAGCGTCGAGGCCGCTTCCGCTGCCGCCGCCGTGGCCGACGAACTCGCCGCCGACAAGGATGCCGAGTGAGTCTGACTCACTGAATCAAGCATTATGAAAGGCTGGAATCCGAATGGGTTCCAGCCTTTTTCCTATACTTACGTACGTGAATTCCAAAGGATATGCGGTCGTTGACTTCGAAACCACCGGACTGAATCCGGCACGCGGCGATAGAGCCATAGAAATAGGCCTGGTGCACGTGGCACCGGACGGCATGCTTGAAGACGAGCATGAGACGCTGATTCGCGTGCACCGTGACATTGGCGCGCAGTGGATTCACCACATCAGCGCCGTCGAACTCATTCATGCGCCGGAATTCGAAGGCATCGCGCGCGAACTACGTGACCTGCTTGCGGGGCGTGTATTCGTGGCACATAATGTGGCGTTCGACTCGAAATTCCTATTGTCGGAATATCGGCGGTTGGGTACCGATATTCCTGTGAACTCGCATACCATGCTGTGCACCATGAAACTGTCGCGATCCTTGATCGGTGTCGGCAGTCTTGCCGATTGTTGCCGTGAATTCGGCATCGACAACGAGGACGCGCACAGTGCCTTGAGTGACGCGCACGCCACGGCGTTGTTGCTTGGCAGACTTATGGACGCCGATCCGGAATGGAGTGGCTGGCGACGCCGACTGGATGCCGCCGAAGAGGCAGGGGAGCACTGGCCGGAACTCACGTCCTTCGAACGACGGGAATGGCTGCCCCGCCGCAGTCACGTCGAAAACAATCTGCAATGCATGATCGGCGGCGCATCGGCAATCGGTGCCGACGATGCGACCGGTTTCAATCCACCGTTGCCGAAGGATTTTCGTCTGCACGTAGGCGACAAAATCGTGCTCACCGGATCGATGCGTCAGCGGCGATCCGACTGGGAGACCGAGCTGGAGAGCATGGGGCTTGAAGTCAGGCCATCCGTCACCAAACAGGTGAGGCTCGTGGTCGCCGCCGACCCCTATTCCGAATCGACCAAAGCGCGCAAGGCCCGCGATTACGGCATTCCGATCGTGGCGGAACATTGGCTGGAACAGGCCATGGTGAACGGCATCGACTACTGATGACGCGCCGTCACGCTTTTTCCGGCATCCGGCTGACCCGCCTCTGAGCAAGGCCTTAATTCAGCGTGCTACAGCAGGAATTTGATTTCAGCGAAGAACTCGCGGACCATGTTGTTGACGAGCATGTCCGGCGGAGAACCGGCGGCAATGCCTTGCGCATCGTCAAGACCGTTCTTCCGTGCAATCTGCAGTGCCCGGAATACGTGGAAGTCGTTGGTGATGATGCCCACTGAAGCGTTTTCGTCGGCAATCAGCTTTTTGCTGTTGATGATGTTCTCTTCGGTGGTCTTCGACTTGGATTCCTCCACGATACGGGATTCGGCAATGCCGTTCGTCTTGAGATAGTCGGCCATGCCCTGGGCTTCCGGGAACGGCTCGTTCGATCCCTGCCCGCCGGAAACAATGCAGATGGTCTTCGGATTGTCGTTCAGATATTCGATTGCCTTGTCAAGTCGGAATTTCAGTACGCGGCTCGGCCTGGCTCTATGCACTTGCGCACCGAGTACGATCACATAATCCAGACCGGGTTTGCCCTGCGCACCCATTTTGCTGACTATGCAGCCTTCGACCGTTCCGAACGCCACCACCGCGATGCAGATGAGTGCCACGAGAATGTCACGGATCAGACGGGGCATCGCGTCCCACCAGTGGAACAGGAAACCGCCCCCGAGCGCTTCGAACAACACCGCGAACACGACCCAGACCATCCAGAAGTTGGTGCCGGAATGCGTTTTGAATACAGCCCATGCATAGCAGACGCATGCGAAAGCCAACACCATGCACACACCAAACACCACTTGTCTTGCAACCGTTCCCATAATGCCTCTCTCGCGGTATCTCTGGCGGACTTGACTTCAGCATACTCATCCGGACCCGTACGAAGACCTGATGATTCGCGGGCCATACGAACCATTCGCAAATGCCTTCCGGGAGAGGCTTGGCTTCACGGTTCGCGAGGATTTAGTGTACCGGAACAAGGCCTTGACGCGAATGGAACGAATCGATACGTGATTTCGTGCCTGCAGATCGCTCTCAGACGGGCTGAACGCCACGTGGATGCGGATGGGATGCCGAAGACGTTCTTCCTTTACGAAGGCGGGCTCTTATGAAACGTTCAGATTCGCGGCTTAGGCTACAAGACGTTGGCGGACGATGATGTCCGTATATGAACGAAGGCATCGCCGACGCGGAAACCATCGATACCGTGGTGAAATACAGTCTCGGCCGCCGCTGGAATCTGGTCGGACCGGTCGCCAGCGCCGACCTGGGCGGATTGGATACGTTCTACAACGTCAGCACCTATCTGCTCAAAGACATGGACAACGGCACCGAGCCGAGCCCGTTGCTGGAAGCCAAGGTGCAGGCTGGCGATCTGGGGGCCAAAACCGGTCGGGGCTTCTACGAGTGGACCGGCGAGACCGGGCAGGCGGTCATTCGCCAACGTGACGAGAACCTGATTCGCCAGCTTGTCGAAGACGCCCGCGAAGAGGCATAGGAGTCCGGTAATCAGAAACGTATGGTGCCCTCGGATGCGTTCGAGGGCACCATACCGATTTACTTTCCTGAAAGCCAATCTTCCCTCGTCATCAGGCTCACATTGCCTGTCCTTTTTTCGTGCATCAGCGGAACATCCACATCCTGCGTTTTCCACTGGTACTTGAATCCGCATTTTTCCTGGACGCGCTTGGATTTGATGTTGCCTTCGTAGTAGCTGATCCACACTTTGCGCATGCCGCAGTCCTCGAAGGCATGGCGGAGCATTTCCTTCACGGCTTCCGGCATGATGCCCCGTCCCCAGAAGGGTTTCCCAAGCCAGTAGCCCATCTCGCATTCATCATCCTGGTCGGTCATATCGGTATGGCCATTCAGCTTCAGCTCGATTGCGCCGATGGCTTTGCCGTCTTCTTTCAGACAGACGGCATAAGCCTCTTTGCCGTTAAGAACATTCCTGATCACGTCCCGGCTCTCGTCTAGACACTGATGTGCGGGCCATCCGGCGATCGGTCCCACATCGGGATCGCTGGCGTATGTATATAGGTCCTCCGCATCGCTTTCTTCCCATCGGCGTAGAATGAGTCTGTCAGTTTCAAGTGTCATGCTTCGCTCTCATTTCTTCTTTTCGTGGCAGGAAGCTCCTCGTACGTTGCTTCCGGCAAAATTCCCCCAGGAACCCCTTATTTATCCTACAGCATCCAGCGTAGCCGGCCATCTGAAGTCATGCTACAGGTGAGGGCGGCCGTTGACCGATCGACTGTCGTTCATACACGAATCTGAATCAGGGAGGTCTTGGAACATATCAGGATTTCAAGACTTCCTTGCGTGTTGAACGGTGCAAAGATCAGCTTCAAAGATAATATTAGGGGGTATAAGATATTCGCACGCGTGCAGTTCATACATTTCATGTGATATCGAATAGAAGCAGTGTAAATGCAAAAAAGTACTTCGGGAGTTAAGTGATGTGGCAGAAGAAAATGGAATTGCCAACATGACTTTAGGCAAAAATAATGCCGAAATGAGTGCGGTCAGAAGAATAATTTAGGCGAGATGTGACCTGTGAGAAGAGAAATGCAATGCAATTGGTCTGAAACGCATCCTGTTGCGCATGCGTTGGTTGTAGCGGCTGCTGCCATGGCATTGGCGGGAATAGTCGAAACGTTCATTGAAGCTATCGCTGGTGGAGTCGCAGCCATGGTTGTTTATGGCTCAGTGGATCGCGCATATATGGGAAATATGGGACTAATTTCCACAGTGATTACGATGGTGTCCCACATAGTCATTCTGTTGTTGTATTGGCTCATATTCAGAAAAGATTTGCGGGGTTTCTTCAATGCAAGAAGATTTGGCGAGTTTGTTCTTCTCGGGTGGAGTGTGCTGGCAATAGGTGCATTCAATTTGATTTCAGAGATACTGGAACATGAAAGCTATGGAAATCCCGGCGTGGCACTACTGATGGGAATGCAGCCCGGAATCTGCGAAGAGATCATGCTCCGAGTCATTCCGATTTCCCTTGTCATGAGAAGCAAGGAACGCGAACGACTGGTTATACCGGTTGTTGTATTTACCAGTCTTCTTTTTGGACTGTGGCATGGTTTTAATATTTTATCCGGAGCGAATCCCGTCGCCACATTGTTCCAAGTCATTTATGCGACGGGTGTAGGCTTCTTGTTCGCCGCTATCTACCTGAGAACAGGCGATATCTGGATCACCATGTTCCTGCATGCAATCACAGACACCATCTATTTCCTTGGTGCGGAAGCGCAGAGTGGAGACGCCATTCTGTCGCAAAGCACCAGTTTTTCTGACGCTGTTATTTTGCTGGCATACGCGGTTTTGTATTTCGCCAATGCCTTCTATGTATTCAGAAAGAGTAGAAGAATAGAGATTTCAGATACATGGTCGAGAATATGGAAAGTGAAGACGGAGAGCTAAAGAGAAAGTTATCTAGGTCTCACCCATACCAAACAGCGGAAGGCCAACAGGGATGTTGATAATCGTATGTCTCCGTGAGCGTACCGTAATGATGGTCTCATCTTGGCGTTTACCTCGGGCAACAGCGCAACGGGGTTCTCGTCAAAGGAGGTTGGACTTAGACGCCTTGGACCAGTGACTGCTCTTGAATAGCAAAGACACAATGCTCAGACCGATCAGATGACGCTTGATTTCAATCAGCTTTCCGCGGAGGCTGAAAATAATGATGAGCGTAACGAGAGCGGAGATGTGGCTGTCGCCATTTCCGCAAGATGATGGGTCTTGTTTTCTACTTGATTCCACTCGTATTCGTTGCATACGCGAAACAGCAGGTTTGGTTCCGCTCGTTGCGTAAATCAACCGCACGGCAACGCAAATCCGCCATAGGGCATGGGAGGAGCGCCTCACTGCTATTTCATTGGATTGAAAGCCATTTCCGTCTTCCGAACAGCGATCTCCCAATGGAGCAAATGGCGCAGATGCCTCCTGAAGCTTCGGCTTTGGCGTTGCGCGGCGATTGGAGTTATGGGGAGAACCCTCTTCCCAACATGGTTAGCTTGGCTGAGTCGCACGGTATTCGTGTTTTTTGCCTGCCTTCCGTAGGCAAGGAAGTCGACGCGTTCAGCTTCGTGTTTGATGGGCAACCATATATTGCGGTTGATGCGCATAAAATCCCGGAACGTGTTCGTTTTGATATTTTCATTCGGCAGCTTTATGACGGTCGCTTCAGGCGGACGGGAAACGGCTGATGGAAACGTGACGAGCAAGACCAAACTGGTCCTTCATGGCAATGGGAATTTCCAGACGGGAGAGTAGCCATTCGCCTGCCCCCTCCTAGAAGGGAAAAAGATAGTGCCAAACATACGCATGCTGTATGGAGTATTACAGTCGTCAACTGGCTTTTTTGCTG
Source organism: Bifidobacterium dentium JCM 1195 = DSM 20436 (assembly GCF_001042595.1). NCBI lineage: Bacteria > Bacillati > Actinomycetota > Actinomycetes > Bifidobacteriales > Bifidobacteriaceae > Bifidobacterium > Bifidobacterium dentium. The sequence continues at coordinate 1,534,120 of NZ_AP012326.1, read as the reverse complement.
TTGCCTCGTGAGATTTCGACTGGGTATTTCCGAGCGTTTTTGCTGAGTTTGTCAAGTATGATTTCATCAAGGTCGAACCCAAGTTTGTTGGACAACATGATGCTGTAGATGAGCACATCAGCGATCTCCTCATGAACATGTTCCAAATCGTCATTGCGTGGCTCATCGCTCCACTGAAAGCACTCCAGAAGCTCGGCCGCTTCAATGCTGACTGATTTGGCGAGATTGCCCGGCGTATGGAACTGATCCCAGTCACGGGCGGAGACGAAATCACGGATTAGATTGATGGTTGAATTGGAAATCATGATTTCGAGTTTAATGGGTGCAATACCGTGGAAGACAAGAAAGAGGGCGATAATGGCTGTATGACAGCAGATAGACTTCCGGAACCGATTATCGTTCATTTGCCATATGCCGATATCGGTAATGAGGAGACGGCGTGGGAAAGCGTGGTCAATCCCACTGATGGGGCATATGCGTCAGTTGTGGAGAAAAGTGCTTTGCGCTACATTTTCAACTATCCTACGGTATACGTCGTCCATTCGGAGAAGCAGAGCCAGTATAGGAATGTTCCCGAGTACACGGTCTACGTTGGAGAAACGAATAATATAAAAAACCGTACTTTTCAACACCTGCGTTCAGATCCAAATTCGCGCGATGATTGGAAGGAATTCCAGAAGAAACTGGAACAGGATCCAAGATCCGTGTGGCAATATGTTATTGGGAATGAGCATTTCAACAAGTCTCTGACATTGGATATAGAGAATAAGCTGATGCATTATCTGCTTGGCTCGGACGCGGTGAAAAATCTCAACAATCGCAGAACGAATGCCCAAGGCGACTACTATACGCAAGATGAGTTTGATCGGATTTTCTCCGATATCTGGTTGGGTCTGCATCAACAGGATTCCACGTTATTCCCGTCGGAACAGATTATTCGTGATTCCGCATTATTCAAAGCTTCGCCATTCCATCAGCTCAGTGATGACCAGATGAATGCGGAAACTGCGATCATGAATGCGATTGCCGATGTGCTTTCAGATTTCCCCGACTCCTCTCCATCTCGTTTGATTTTTGTGCAGGGTGCGGCAGGTACCGGCAAGACAGTGTTACTGAGCCACCTGTTCTACCGCATATCGACGGAGCTCGGCGTCAATGGGCATCTTGATGATGAGGACGATGAAGATCTGCTCATGGAGAACCGTGGTTCTTCGTTCAATGTAGTCGATCGAAGAAAGGCGTATATTCTCGTCAACCATGAGCAGCAGGTGCATGTCTATAACCAAATCGCAACCAAACTTGGATTGCAAAAGAAGTCGGATGAAGTGGTGCTCAAGCCAAGCCAGTTCATCAACAAATTCAGTGTAAAGAAGCCGAACGGTCGTGGCATTCCGGACAGACCGCAGGGCAAGGCGGACATTGTTCTTGTTGACGAGGCCCATCTTCTGCTGACTCAAGGAAATCAGGGTTATTCCGGAAGGAACATGCTCCATGATTTGCTGCGCAGGTCAAGGGTCGTAGTTGCGGTATTTGATCCCAATCAGATTCTGCAGAATGCGCAGCAGTGGAAGGATGAAGATCTACAGGCCTTGTTCCCCCATCACGAGTTGGATAAGACCTGGTCGTCACGTGATGCTGAGATGGAGCCTTTCGAACGACTTGATAGGTGGGGAGGGGAGTATTTGCTTAGCCATATTCGGCTAAGTCAACAGTTTCGGATTGCGGCGGATGAATCGACCATCCAATGGGTAGACGATTTCGCAGGCGGGGTTCGTATAGGTAAGTGGAAGAAAGACCTCGGTGAGAAGGATCCGAAAACCGGCAAGTACATTCGCGAGCCCTATATAGTCAAGGTATTCGATTCCCCGGTTGAGTTATTCAAGGCAATCAAGGAGAAAGCCAAGCTTAAGGCGGGTGGAGTTGATGGGCATGGTCTATCTAGGGTGGTCGCTACGTATGATTGGTCTTACACCGGCGTTCGTGAGAATCCGGACAGTCCGGATGGTCTGTGGAATGTCGAGATGTTTTGCGATGCCGAAGGGCAATGGCACATGGGTCCTGGGTTAAAGGCCAATCGCGGATACAATGAAAAGACCTCGGATGATGACCCTAATTACTTCTGCCATCCATGGAACTATCAAATCAAGCCGCAAGGAAAGGAAAAGAGCCTTTCATCCGATCAAGTATGGGCTGAAGCTTCGCATACTATTAATGAAGTCGGCTCCACATTTTCCATACAGGGTTTTGATTTGAACTATGTTGGCGTGATTATCGGTCCGTCTGTCGCATACCGGGACGGTCAGATCGTCTTCGACAAGTCCAAGAGTTGCAACGCCAACGCAACCAACCTGCGTGAGAAAGAGGATTATTCTCAAAAGAATCTGCGCAATGAGCTTAATGTGTTGCTTAAGCGTGGCGTGCACGGACTGTATTTGTTCGCGGTCGATCCCGAACTACAGGCTGTGCTCAAGAAAGCCATTGGGGAATAATTTGTGTTTATGCACAGGGCTTACGGATAGCGTGCAATGAAGCCTATCGTACGGCGTATATCAGCCGAATGGAGATACAGGGAACCGCCAAAGGGAAGGCATCAGAATCGTAACCATGCATTGAATCAAGGGTTCGGGATTCGGCCACGCGATCGCTGCCGATGGGAATGATGATGTGTGCCCGCCGAAAGTTGCGTTGAGGGTTGCTTCATTTACTAGGGTTACGATTCACGAGGTTTATTGTTTCTTTCATTCGATGCGGGTAGCGGCGCATGGACTTTCTGTTGGGTTAGTCCCGTATAGGTAAGGCGATAGCCCTGAACTACCTCGAACGCGGTCGTTGTATGTTTGAGGTGGCTCTGTACTCGGTGGGACTTTTCCCGTACCATTTGCGAAATGCCTCTGCATAATAGCTGCTCCCGTTAAACCCGACGGCTGTAGCGATCTCCGTTACAGTTCTATCTGTATTGCTAAGAAGAACTGTACTTTTATCGAGTCGATATCGTGTTAAATATATATTGGGTGTTTGCTTGATGTATTTTGCGAACAGTTTACAACATTTACTCTGTCCTACTGCTCCTGAAGCGGCTATATCGGCAAGGGTAATTTTGTTTGTGTAATTTTGTTGTATAAAGCCTATCATATTTCTTAGAATGGAGAGATCGGCATTTTGATTTTTGTGTTGACTTTCAGAGGGGATATTTTCGTAAAGTTGTATCCATGTATTTAAAAATAGATTCTGTATTTTTAATACAGCAGATTTTTCATTCCTTGTAGAATACATCATTCTAATGTTTTTAAATATTGTTCTATGCCACGGAGTGTCAGAGTTTAATTTAATATAAGAGGCATTCTTGTTATTTATGACTGGTAGTACAAAATCGCGTTCATAGGCATAAGTTGCACATAATATAAGTGGATGAATAAGAATGCAAATAAAATCGCACTCTTTTTTCCCTGGTGAGAAGCCGAAATGCATTTGTCTTGCATTTACGAATATTCCTTCGTTCTCAGCCAGAGTAACGATTTCACCGTTGACATTGTATTGCATTTCTCCAGATAAGACGGCAATAAATTCAATATCATCATGCCAATGGGTGGGTGCGGCATAGCCGGGATAAGAGGAAAGCAAAGCTCTCCGAATGTAAATGGGATAGTCCGTATAGTCATAACGCACCTTTTCGGAGCGATCGTCTCTCATCTCTAAAGACAACATAATTGGCAACCTCGCAGGATTGTTATTGAATCAAACATAATAATGATAGCTATTAAACGGATTTAACAATCTAATTGTATAGAATGAAATTGTTTCTGTCTAGGAAGGTATGACGAAATGAATATAGGACATGTAGCGATCTATGTAAAAGACTTGGAAGAAAGCGCTCGCTTCTTTGAGACCTATTTTCAAGGAAGGCGAAACGAGCTTTATGTAAATCCGAATACTGGTTTTTCATCTTACTTCCTGTCTTTTGATGACTCGACAAGACTGGAGCTCATGAATATACCGGTTATTTCGGAGCCGAATGGTGACCCGCAACTCGGATATGCGCATATTGCTTTTCAGGTTGGTTCAAAAGATGAGGTCGATAGATTGACCGCCAGGCTCGAAAAAGACGGCTACGTAGTCAAAAGTTATCCGAGGACCACCGGAGACGGATGTTACGAAAGCAGCATATACGATGCTAACGGCAATGCTATAGAAATTACGGAATAGCAGAAGTTCAGATATGAAGGTGAAACGGAAAAGCGCACTGTGATCCTTTCCGAAAATATAGGGAGTTCGAAGATAGTGGTTTTATTCGGGTCCTATTGCTTTCCCTATGGAGGTAGTGAAAGGTTGCGAAAGATATTGATGGGTTTATAAAGGAGGATGCAAATGAGTGCGATGAAAGAAAGAATGCACACGGGAGAATTGTATCTTCCCGGTGATCACGAGATTATGGAATGGCAGACAAAATGCCTTGACCGTCTTTATGAGTTCAATCAGACCCGGCCAACCGAATTCAAAAAGAGGCAGACTCTAATGAAAGAGATGTTTGCGGAAATCGGTGAAGGCTGTTACGTTGAACCGCCTTTTCATTCTAATTTTGGCGGAGGCCATGTGCATTTCGGGAAAAACATTTATGCGAACTTTAACTTGACTTGTGTAGATGATACGCACATTTATGTGGGGGATTACACAATGTTCGGCCCGAATGTCACCGTTGCTACCGCAGGACATCCGATTCTTCCGGAGTTGCGGAAGAAAGGGTATCAGTATAATGCGCCTGTTCGCATCGGAAAAAACTGCTGGATTGGTGCAGGGGTGATTATACTCCCTGGTATTACGATTGGTGATAACGTTGTGATCGGTGCCGGAAGCATAGTGACAAAGGATTTGCCGTCTTGCGTTGTGGCGGTTGGTAATCCGTGCAAGATATTACGGGAAGTAGATGAGCGTGATAAAGAGTATTATTTCAAGAATAAAAAGATACCGCAGGATCTATAGAAAAGGTAAATAGTTCATAATCATGTGATTATGCTTGTAAATAGCAAAGGATGAAGCACACTGCTTCATCCTTTGCTTGCTGGTGTTTTACTTGTAAATAGTATCTGTGTCGCGATTTCCATTGTCAAGTTTCTGACACTGTTCATCTTGTCTCACCGTGTCATTTGGTCGGCTTCTTTCAATAACGCGTATGGCCGTGTGGCTAATATGGAACAGTTCCATCGGGAGGTGCGGAAGATGAAGCACATCGTATTCGGCAGCGGAACCAAGAACTTCGTGATACTGCCAGGACTGTCGGTGCACAGCGTGATGGGCTTGGCCGACGCGATTGCGGAGGCGTACAAGGATTTCTGCGAGGAATACACCGTGTATGTTTTCGACAGGGCCGAGAACATACACGAGGGTTACACGGTCAGAAACATGGCGGAAGACACCGCGGCGGCGATGCGGGAGCTGAATATTAAGAACGCCGACGTGTTCGGCGCATCCCAAGGCGGCATGATCGCCATGTATCTCGCCATCGATCACCCGCAAATGGTGAACAGGCTGATTCTCGGCTCGACGCTGGCAAAACCCAACGGCACGTTCAATCATGTCATAGACGAATGGATACGGCTGGCCAGGGCGAAGGATGAGCTGGGGCTTCTCGAGAGTTTCGCGGACAACGTGTATTCCGAGTCCACCCTGAAGGCCTATCGGGAAACGTTGATCTCCTCCAATCTGGGTATCAGCGATGAGGAATATCGGCGCTTCATTATTCTGGCCGAAGCCTGCAAAACCTTCGACTGCTACGGAGAGCTTTCCTCCATCCAGTGCCCGGTCTTGGTGATCGGTGCGGAGGGCGACCGTGTCGTGACCGCGGAAGGGTCGAAGCAGATCGCCGAGGCGCTTGGCTGCGAAAGCTACATTTACGATGGCAGCCATGGTCACGGCGTATACGATGAGGCCGCCGATTATAGGCGGCGGTGCCTGGATTTTCTGCTGGGGGTTTCGGCCTGAATCTTTCCGTCGTGACTCGTGGCTTCTGTTAAGTGAGGCGAATCCGACTGGAGTATTGGTCAAATGTGACGCACATACGTTCAGCCTGGTGGGTTACGGTCGTTGTAAGACTATGGCCACAGAACGAGCCAAACGTCCAGGTCCATGCCGGTGTCGGCCAGCCAAATCTGAATCTCATCTTCGGCCACATCCTGGGCCTCGGTTTTCGGATAGCCATAGATGCCGGCGGAAATCAGCGGGAACGCGATGCTTTTGCAGCCGTGCACGGAGGCGATCGCTAGGCAATTGCGGTAGCAGGCGCGCAACAGCTGCTCCTCATCATGGTCACCGCCATGCCAAACCGGTCCGGCTGTGTGGATGACGTACTTGGCCGGCAGATCGAATCCCGGCGTGATCACCGCCTCACCGGTACGGATGGGGGAGAGGCGATTGCATGCGGTCTGCATGCGGTTCGCTCCCGCCGCGCGGAAAATCGCGCCGCATACCCCTCCACCCATCATGAGGTCCGTATTCGCCGCGTTGACAATGGCATCCACATGCATGCCGGTGATGTCCTGATGCGTCACGGAAAATGGCATAATCACTCCTCTCTTACTTGGATACGTGCAACTGTACGTTGCTGACTTGCCTTTTCATGATCATCGAAACCGCCGGCCGACATGTGCGCGAATCCGGCCTTTGTGCGTGCGAAGCCAGATGATGGTCTTCTGGACTTCGGCTCAAGAGCTAAAGATGGATGCGCTTCCAGTCGGCCAGAGCGTTGGCGTAAGTGGTTTTCTGCTCAGGGGTTGCGAATGAGGACTTCAGAGAGTATTCCGCGATGGTGGCCAACTCATCCAAGCTCATGCCGGTCCGTGCCATGGCGATGTAATTGTCGCCGATATATCCGCCGAAGTAGGCGGGATCATCGGAATTGAGCGTCACCTTCACACCAGCGTCGAACAGTTGGCGTACCGGAAGATCGGCCACGTCCCGCACCACCTGCAGACGATGGTTTGACAACGGGCACACCGTCAACGCGATTCCATCACGGGCAATTCGTGCCACCAAATCGCCATCGGTGGCGGTGCGAACGCCATGATCGATGCGTTCGACATGCAGGGAGTCCAACGCCTGACGGACATAATCGGCCGGGCCCTCCTCGCCGGCGTGCGCGACGAGATGCAGGCCAAGTCGCGCCGCACGCTCATATACATGACTGAACAGTTCCGGCGGATATCCGACTTCGGCGGAATCCAAACCGATACCGAGCAGGTCCCCGGCCCGTGAAGCCGCGGTATCAAGCAACGCCTCGGCTGAATCGACGGGCATATCCCGGATGATGCACATGATGAGCCCGCCATCGATGCCGAAACGTTCATGACCGATGCGAAGACCCTCAAGCAGGCCATCGAGCACCACATCAAAATCGAGACCATTATTCATGTGTACCTGAGGATCGAAGAAAATCTCCGCCCGCCGAACGCCATCGGCATTCGCCCGTGCCAGATAGGCGAGCATGAGGTCGGTGAAATCCTGCCTGGTGCGCAGCACGGACATGAGTTGGTAGTACAGGTCTAGGAACGACTGAAGATTCTCGAACTCATAGTGTGTCTTGAGATCGTCAAGATCAGCGAACGGCAGGTTGATGTTGTTACGTTCGGCCAGTTTCAGGGCCAGTTCCGGCTCGAGGGTGCCTTCGATATGCAGATGAAGCTCCGCTTTCGGCAGCTTACGCAGTGCCTGTTCGGTGGCCGGGCTGATGTGAGTCATGCGAATCCTTTCGTGTGTTGCGATGGAGGTCCGTCGGCTAATCGGAAATGAGCGTGAACTGAAATGGACCGTCGACGATGGAGCCAATGCGCATGCGAGCGCCATATCGGCCTTCATATACGGGAACGTTGCCCGAGCGGAGAGCTTCGTTGAAGCGGATCCATGTGAGATTGGCATGCTCGTTGTCGGTATCTTCGGCAACGAGTTGGGGACGTCCCGTGGCGGGGCTGTGCAAAGAGGTGAGCGGTTGTGGAATGGATAGGATTTCTCCTCGGATTTCCTGCACGGATTGAGGAAGCGAACCTTGCGGTCCGTCGAAGCAACGCAGTGTGAGGACGCGGTTCGCCATCATGTCAATCGTGGGTTCGTCATCGTCGGGTTCGATTTCGACGGTCAACAGTAGGCCAAGACCGATTTGCTGCACGTCGAACGTCGGATCGAGCGTACCGAGGTCGTTCAAAACGGCGATGCTCGCTTCATTCACGCGTTGCACGGAAATTCTCATTGTTCCAGTATAGGTTGTCGGCAGTGCTTTACACGGACTGTGATCAGCGAATTGTGGTCGCGGGATTGCGGGTTGCGGGGCGGGCCGGACGATGGGGATTCATGGTGCTGCCTTGCTGCCGCGCTCTCGTCGGGGAGGGGATTCCTCCAGTGACTGGAGAAAATCGGACGCAAAGAGAGGTGCAAGCCTGTAAGACAGCTGCTAAAGTCGGCGACATGAAGATGAGCGACGACGAGTTCGAGCGGGCCATCGAAGACGCGCTCGCGGGTATTCCCGACAGGTTCAAGCAGGTGCTGGAGAATGTGGGGATCGCCATGGCGCAGGAGCCGAACGAGCGGGAGTTGGGCACGATGTGCGACGCGGGCGGCGAACTGCTGGGACTGTACGAAGGAATCGCCATCACGCGGCGAACCGCGGCCTACAGCGGTGTGATGCCGGACGTGATCACTATTTTCAAGGGCCCGCACGAGCGGGTATGCGCCACCCGTGCGCAAATGGTCGAGCAGATCCGCAAGACCGTGCTGCACGAGATCGGCCACTACTTCGGCTTCGACGACGCCTACCTGCACGCGCATGGCTATTAGAGGCCGCTACAAGAAGACGCACGCAAGGCCGTGTTTCGGCACGGAATAGGATTCATCCGGAATCGTTCGGAACGTCTCATTGTCGACGAGGCGCAATACGTGCCGGATCTGTTCCCCATGATTCAAGTGGCAGTGGGAAAGCAGCAGGGCGCTCCCGAGCCGCAGCGCCACGTGGTCCTACGCATCAACGGATTTTCAGGCGCGAGGCGCTTACGCGCATTCTGTAGCGGGATGGCTGAGCCGCTGACATGAGCCAGGGGAGTGACATGACTGTGTTCTCTTTGGTTTTCCGAGGGTTGGCGAGTAGCGTAGAACCTGAATCGCAATGGGGCGGTTCGTGAATGCACGGACGCACGATAGCGTCGGCAATGCAAAGGAGCGAATATGAAGTCTTGGAGATTCACTGGAACGAACGAACCATTGAGATTGGAAGAACTGCCGGAACCGAGTGCCGGGCCGGGCAAGGTCGTCATCGATGTGAAGGCGGCTGGCATTTGCCATACCGATGTCGGCATTCTGACTGATCCCGGTTGGATGACCATGCTCGGCCAGGTGCCGGTGACGCTTGGCCATGAGGATGCCGGTGTCATCAGCGCGGTCGGCGACGGTGTCACCGACTTCAAGGTCGGTGACCGTGTAGCAATCTGCCCGACCACGTCGGCAGGATGCCCCGGCTCATCGTTTGATGGCGGTTTCGGGCCGAAAATCGTCATAGGGACCGAAGCATTGGTGCGCATCCCGGATGAAGTCGATTTTGTGAACGGCGCCGCCGCAACCGATGCGGGCATGACATCCTATGCGGCGGTGGTCCGCCGAGGTGGCGTCAAGGCGGGAGACAAGGTCGGCATCATCGGACTTGGCGGGCTTGGCCAAATTGGCGCGAGAGTGGCGTATCTGCTTGGTGCGGAAGTGTATGTGGCTGAAATCAAGGAGGACATCTGGCCGCTTGCCAAGGAACTCGGCGCGGTGGACGTACGTAGATCCATCAAGGACTTCAACGACGTAAAGTTCGATGTCATCATCGATTTCGCGGGCTTTGGCACCACTACGGCGGACGCGGTGGACGTCATCGGACTGGGTGGTGTGGTCGTGCTCGTCGGCATGGGCAAGCTGGAGACCACCATCGATTCAAAGTCGCTTATCGTCAATCAGTGTGATCTGCGTGGCTCAAACGGAGGCACTCCCGACGATATTCGCGGCGTTTACGAGCTGATGCGTACCGGAAAACTGTCGCCCGTCACCACCTGCATCAGCTTCGACGAGGTTCCGCAGGCTATCGAACGGCTCGAAGCGGGCGATGTGAAGGGCCGGCTCGTCATCAGATACGAGTAAGAGCACCGTCTGCCCGCCGATGGAACCGGTTGACGCTTCGGCTCGTCGGTTCCTTGCTTCGACGGGCTAGCCGGGCAGACGGGCTGGCCGGCCCGTCGGCGACTGGACCCGATGCATAAAGAGCCCTAACATTACTTAAGTGATGATGGACGATAACCGGCAATGATGCCGCATGGTTCCGTCTTCACCGGATATTTTTCGGCTGATATTTTCAAAGGAGAAAGTATGGCGGACAATCGCATGAAACAAAAGGAGAGACCTCCATCCGCAGAAGGCAACGGCCTGCAGAAAAGTCTGAAACTCATCTTCGTCTACACGGTGGCGACCGGCTCGATTTTCACCTACGTAAGCTATTGGGATTCCGTATTTTTCAGCTATTGCGGGGCGGGAACGTTCCTCGCCTTCGCGCTGATGACGGTTGCGATTCTTCCGACGGCACTCGTCTACAGTGAAATCTCACCGTTGTTCAAAACGGCGGGCGGCGAGCTCATCTACAATACGGTCGGCTTTAACAAGCATGTCGGCTTTCTGGCATCCTGGCTTATCATGGCGGCTTGGATTTCCGTGCCGCCGGCCGTGGTCATGGCCGTGGCGACGTTCATCAGCAAACTCTTCAACCTGAATCTGAATTTCCAGACCACCGTGATCATCGGCGTCGTGTTCCTGTTGCTCATCTTCATCATGAGTCTGCAGGACGTGCAGTTCCTGGTCAAAGCACAGGCGTTCTGCCTGTTCGCCAATATTGCCACCACGCTTATCACCGCAGCGCTGATCCTGACTTCCGGTCATTGGAGCATCGCCAATCTGGCGGACATGTTCTCGTTCAGTTCGAAGGCTTCGACGCTTGGCATTCCGGCGTGGATCATCGGCATGGCATTGCTCATCACGCCCTATTTCGGTTTCGAAACCGTGCCTCAGATGGTGGAAGAGGGTGACTTCCCCATCAATAACACGAAGAAGGCCATCTGCGGATCCGTGCTCACCTGCGGTGCGATCTACACGATCTTTTTCTTCTGCGTGGCCGGTCTCGCACCGGTCAAGGATCTGCTTGCCGGCGATGACGCGAACGGTTTCATGACCATCACCGCCATGCAGAATCTGCTGGGATGGAAATTCTGGCCGATCGTGTACGGCTGTATTTCCATCCTGCTGGGGATGACCGCTTCGATTCTGGGATTCTGGATGTCCACCGTACGCATGCTCTATTCGATGGGCAAGAAAAACTTTCTGCCGGAAGTGTTCACCAAGGTCAACAAGCATCAGCAGCCGATTCTGCCAAACATCTTCCTGCTAGCCATCAGCCTGACCTTCATTCTCCTGCAGAATGCGGGCAGCTTCATGAACGACTTCTTTAACCTCATGTCGTTCGGCTGCGCCTGCGCCTATGCGCTGACGATGATCTCGGCCGTGCGTATTCACCATAGGCATCCCGAATGGTATGCGAACAACAGGAACGTGGTGCCAGGCGGTGACCTGTTCCGTGTGCTCGCCATGGTGATCATGGTGTGCATCGCGTTCTTCTGCACACTCGGACAGGGCGTAGGATCGTGGATTTCCTTCGCCGTATATCTTGGCATCGGCGTGGCCATCTGGCTGTGGATGGTGCTGGTCCGGTGGAGGAATTCCAAGGTCGTCATCGAAACGTTGGACGGCGAGGTCGAGTTCTGAACCGGCTCTGCGCATCACGGCCGTAACGGCCAAAAGGCAACTGAAGAACAATCCGTCGTGAAACCGAACCAAGCAAACAAAGGAGTAATCATGGTTCAACCGAAACTCGAAGGCAAAGTCGCCATCATCACCGGAGCCGCGGCAGGCTTGGGCGAGGGAATCGCGCAAGTGTACGCCAAGTACGGTGCGAAGATCTGCATGGTCGACCTGTCGGCCGATGTCGACAGGACTGCGGACAAGATCCGTGAGATGTATCCGGATGCCGACATCGTGACCGTCATGGCCAATGTGGCCGATAAGGATCAGATGATCGCGGCCGCCAGAACAACGGTGGACGCTTTCGGTCCGATCGACATCGCCTGCTGCAATGCCGGCGTATGTCGGCTTGCGCCATTCGAGCAGATGCCTGACGAGATGCGTGATTTCCACATCGACGTGAACATCAAAGGCGTATGGAACACCTGCCAGGCGGTAGTGCCGTACATGTTGGAGAACGGTGGCGGCGCGATCGTGATCGCCTCTTCCGTGACGGGCGACATCGTGGCCGATGCCGGTGAAGCGGCCTACGCCATGACCAAGGCCGCACTCGTGGGGCTGACCAAATGCCTGGCAGTGGAATACGCCGACCGCAACATCCGCGTCAACTGCTCGCAGTTGGGCTATGCGCGCACCCCGATGGTGGAGAAGATGGCGGTCGAATCCAATCCGGACAATCCGGAATCCGCCATCAACGACATTGCGGTCGGCGTGCCGATGAAACGACTGGCCAAGCCGACCGAAGTGGGCGAACTGTTCGCCTTCCTAGGCTCCGACGAGGCCAGCTACATCACCGGCGCACAAGTGGTCATCGACGGCGGTAGCACACTGCCGGAGACCATGAGCATCGGCACCAACTGAATCGCCGCATAATGACGGTGCGGAGCATACGGAACGTTCCCGAATCTTCAAGGGGCGGATCCCCATGCCCGCACCGTCATCCGGCCGTGGCCTGTGCCGGCTACATTTCTGAAATCAACACAAAGCACTGTCGGTGTCGTTCGGCTCGCTGATCTTCACGGATATCATGAAACCGTCACATTAAGACCATCAAACGAAAGAGACGGAAAGCCATGGACACCGATAAGATTTACGCGGAACAACTCGCCAACGAATACGCGCCGAAGGACACGTCCAAGGTGGTCGCACTCCGCAAGCTGGACAACAGGGCGAAGCTCCCAGCCACGGTTTTCACCTACACATTTGGCATAATATCCGCATTGGTGGCCGGTGTGGGAATGTGCCTTTCCATGAATGTCATCGGCGGCGGCACAACCGTTGCCTTCGTCCTCGGCGTAATCGTCGGCATCATCGGACTGTTGGGGATGGGCGTCAATTATCCCATCTACAAGAAGCTGCTGGCACAAGGTAAGCAGAAATATGCCTTTGAAATCATGGAACTGGCGAAAGAAATAAGCGAGAAGTAATACATGAAACGGGCAAGGGCGATTTTTCGAAGGCTGCTGCATGGCAGGATCCCAAGAAAGAAGACGGAACGCATTTGAACAAATCGGAAAGCAAGTATTTCGCAACGGCCGACAGGATGGACGAGGCGCTTCTGAAGCTTCTCGAACGGAAGGACCTCGCCTATATCACGGTCAAGGAGGTCTGTGAGGTGGCTGGCGTCAACCGTTCCACATTCTATCTGCATTATGAGTCGATGACGGATCTGCTGTCGGAGAGCGTCGGATATATGAACGACCATTTCCTCATTCATATGAACAGGGATGTGGAAGCCTTTGCCACGAAACTGCGCACCTGTCCGGTGGACGAGCTGTATCTCGTCACGCCGGAATATCTGACGCCGTACCTGAGCTATATCAAGAAAAACAAGAGACTGTTCCGCGCGGCCATGAACAACGCGGCGGCGCTGGGGTTGGATAAAAACTACGATCGGATGTTCTTCCATGTGTTCACGCCGATCCTTGACCGTTACCATGTGCCGAACCAGGACAGACGCTACATCATGGCGTTTTATATTCAAGGGTTGATGGCGATCGTCTCGGAGTGGCTCAGGCATGATTGCGCCGATTCTATTGAATACGTCATAGGGGTGATTCAGCGATGCATGCAGCATGGTGAGGAGGGACTATGAAAGCCGGTATCCATCGAAGAAAAGAACGGGTTGAAATTCAATAACCGCCAATGCCGGAGGCCGGGGATAACGACGTTCCGGTTCAAAACCTCCATTCCGGTATGTGCTGTACGGATGGGGTGACAGGATGGAATAATACGATGCCACTGGGCAAAACCGAACAATGAGCGGTGCATCCGTTACCACGACGAGGAATGAGGTGTGAAAGAGGCATGCGTATTGTGCTTCAGAAAGTCAGCGACGGGTCCGTGGATGTGATTGATGAACTCACCGGCGAACGGGATCCCACCTTCGAACCACAGCGGATCGGCGTCGGATATGTGCTGCTTGTCGGCGCAGAGGATTCGGACGGCGCCAAGCAGATCGCGTGGCTGGCGCACAAGATCTCGAATCTGCGTGTGTTCGAAGACGACAACGGCAAAATGAACCGTTCCATTCACGATGTGAACGGCTCGATCCTTTCCATCTCGCAATTCACGTTGTATGCGGACGTGCGCAAAGGCAATCGCCCAAGCTTCGTGAAGGCAGGGTCGCCGGACCATGCCGACAAGGTGTGGCGGCAGTTCAACGAAACACTGCGGGCCGAAGGCCTTGCGGTGAAAGAAGGCCGTTTCGGAGCCCACATGCGCGTGAACTTGACTAACGACGGTCCCGTGACCATCATCTTCGATACGGACGAACTGGGAGTCTGACACCGTTCACCGGCAACGGTGGGTCACAGATGCTCGGCGATCCAGTCACGTAGGATGACGGCGTGGTTGCAAGCGGGATCCTTGGCGGCATAGAGCAGGGTGACGTTTCCTGTTCGCAGATGGTCGCGCACGTCCGACACGAATTCGGCGGCCTCATCGCGCCCGTCAAGCTGCTCGATGTACCGTGCCTTGAACTCGTCGAATTTAGCGGGGTCATGAGCGAACCACTTGCGCAGGTCCGTGGTGGGCGTCACCTCCGTTTTAGCCCAACGGTCAAGATCCGCACGCTCCTTGGAAACGCCGCGCGGCCACACCCGATCCACCAGAACACGGTAACCGTCGGTCGGCTGCGCGGAATCATATATGCGTTTGATCTGAAGAACATGCGACTGCGCCATGCAACCCATGCTAGATGTCCCGAATGATGGGATCGAGACAATTTCTCTGGCTGCGAACCACAGTCGTCAGAGAGCTGCACAAGACCGAAAAATGAGACTGCATTTGAGACAGTTATCTGGTGCTCACTCTAGGGTTAGGACCATGGGAATTGAGAACAATCACAAGCTCATCGTCAACTGTCTGCCGTTGACGGAGTCGGAGAAGGCGCAATTCACGCGTGCGGCCAGGGGAGTGCCGCAGGAATTCGTAGGCGACTCGACGCAGCGGGGGAGTATGAACTGGAGCGCCCGCATCCCGAAGGAATTCCGTGCATCGGTGACTGCGATCATCGGAAACGTACCGCCGGAGGAATGCTCGCAATGCCCCAGACTCGAATGGCTGCAAACCTGGAGCGCCGGCGTCGACAAATACCAGCGGCCCGACGTACTGCAACCCGGATCCATGCTCACCAACGCTTCCGGCGCATACGGGCAGAGCGTATCCGAGCACATGTTCGCCATGATGTGGGCGCTCATGAAGAACCTACACGTCTATGCCGGCAATCAAGCCAACGCAGACTGGACTGACGCGGGCCGTGCATTAAGCCCATCGGGCATGACCGCATTGGTGATCGGCACCGGCGACATCGGCTCGCACTTCGCCAGACTGTGCAAGAGCGTCGGCATGGAAACCATCGGCGTACGACGTAACCCATCCGTCGAAGCGGAAGGCATCGACCACACGATAGGCTTCGAATCACTCGAACAGGCATTGCCATACGCCGACGTCGTCGCCATGAGCGTGCCGTCCACACCGGCCACGCACCATCTGCTGAATGCCGATCGACTGGCACTGCTCAAACCCGAAGCGCTGGTACTGAACGCGGGCCGAGGCGATGCCATCGATTCCGAAGCCCTTGCAGCGGCGCTCACGGGCAACGAGCTACGGGGTGCCGGCCTCGACGTGACCGAACCTGAACCGTTGCCGGCCGACTCGCCATTGTGGCATGAACCGCGCTGTCTCATCACCCCGCATGTGGCGGGCGGCAACCATCTGGAAGTGACGGAACGGCGCATCATCGCCATCGCATTGGGCAACGTGCGCTGCTACGCCAACGGTCAGTCGCTCGACAATCGCATGCCTTTGAAAGGCTGAGGATTCGCCGCTGGAAATCAGCCATAGAATATTACCCAAAAGATCCATACGGACAATCCTGATAACCCATGTCGCCGCGGATTGAGGAATTCCCTGATGTATCCCTGACTCGCTCCGTGGACGATTTCGTCTCGTCGATTGACGAATGTCCCGCTTAGGGTTGTACCCTCTACACCTGATATGGATAACGAACTGTTTGAGAAGGCGCCGATTCCGCGCGCATACATGACCTTGGCCATACCCGTCGTGCTGAGCATGATGGTCACCCTCGTCTACAACACCGTGGACACCTACTTCATCGCGCACACCGGCAACACCGACATGGTGGCCGGCGTGTCCATCGCGACACCGGTATTCACCGTGATGATTGCGCTTGGCGACATCTTCGGACTCGGCGGAAGCTCCGTAATCTCGCGCCTCTACGGCAAAGGTCGTTTCGATGACGGCCGGCGACTGAGCGTGTTCTGCTTTTGGGGAGCCGTGCTCACCGGCATCATCGTCATCATATTGGGCCTGACGTTCCACGATCCGATCCTCACGATGCTTGGGGCCGACGATTCCACATGGCGGTATGCCTCGCAGTTCTATTCGCTGATCATTCTCGGATCGCCGTTCATCATCGTGTCGATGACGCCAAGCAATCTACTGCGCACCGAAGGCTTCGCAGGCCCCTCCGCGGTCGGTTCGATCGCCGGAACCGCCATCAACATCTGCCTGAACCCGCTGTTCATCCACGTGTTCGGCTGGGGCGCGGCCGGTTCCGCAGGCGCGACCGTCATCGCCAACATCTGCACCGACCTCTACTTCGTGTGGTTCCTGCTCAAACGCAGCCGCAACCTATCCATCGATCCACGGCTCATGTTCCGAAGCGGACATCTCGATATCAGCAGGCAGGAGGCAAGCGGCATCTTCGCCATCGGCATTCCGGCATCCGTTACCAATCTCATGCAAAGCCTTGGCATTGTCATGGTCAACCTCTTCCTGCTGCCATACGGCAACGATGCGGTGGCGGCCATGGGCATCGCATTGAAGATCGTGATGATCGCCGTGATGATTCTCGTGGCGTTCGCCTTCGGCGGCCAGCCGCTCATCGGCTATAACTATGGTGCCGGAAACATGAGTCGGTTGAAGGCATTGCTGAAATTCGCATACTCGTTCCTCGGCATGCTCGCATTGGTCATGACCGCGGTGCTGATCGCCTGCGCTCGCCCGTTGATGGGATTCTTCAGCACCGACACCGGCATCGTCGATCTCGGCACCGGCATGCTACGTGTGCAGCTGCTGAGCACCGTATGCGTGTCGGTGGTGCTCGTGACCACCTGTACGTTCCAATCCGCGGGCAAGGCTCTGGGCGCACTGCTACTGTCCGTCAGCCGTCAGGGCGTGATGCTCGCCATCACCTTGTTCGCAGGCAGCGGACTCGCCGGATATCATGGGGTCATTGCCGCGCAGGCCTTCGCCGACCTGCTCACTGCGGTCCTTGCCGTCGTATTGGCTGTGATTCTTCTGCCTGAGTTGCGTGGCCGAAAGGCCGAAAGCCGGAAGATCGCCCTCGTCGATGAATGATGCCAGCCATGCGTAAGGCTCAGGCCGGGCTCGACGCCGAAAGAATGCCCGTATGATGGCATTAGGGAGGAAAGGCGGGAGCTGTGACGTTGAACAAATGGCAACGAATGACCGAATGGCCGCTGACCGTACTGGCATTGGTGTTCCTGCTCGCGTATTCATGGGAGGTGCTGGCACGGACGCATGTCTCCCTGTGCGAAACCACGATCAACGTCATCTGGATCGTGTTCATCGTCGACTACGTCGTTTCGATTTCGCTGGCGCACGATAGGAAGACCTGGTTCAAGAACAACCTGCTGTTGCTCGTCTCGATCATGCTGCCGATTTTCAGACCGCTGAGACTGCTGCGACTGGTGGCTGTGTTGAATGTGCTCAATCGCACCAGCGGCATGGCGGTACGTGGTCGCATCACACTCTACGTATGTTCCAGCGTGGTATTGCTGATCTACGTCGGTTCGCTTGCGGAATTGGATGTGGAACGTAATGCTCCGGGCACTACCATCACCGATTTCGGCAAGGCCATATGGTGGGCGTTCGTCACCACCACGACGGTCGGCTATGGCGACATGTCTCCGGTGACATGGCAAGGCAAGTGCATCGCCGTGGGTCTTATGATCGCCGGCATCGCCCTGATCAGCGTCATCACCGCAACGCTCGCGTCATGGATCGTCGACCGGGTGAGCGATGAAGCCGATAAGCGTGCCAATGAGACGGAATCGGAAACCACGCGGCTGAGCAGCAACGTCGCCGAACTGACCGACGCCGTCAACCGACTGCGTGACGATATCGCGAAACTGCGCGAATCCCCAACAGCAGATGACAGGCGATAACAAGTGATGCCGGACGGAGTCCAACTTCCGTCCGGCATCACTTACGAGTGAATCGGTTGTTCGCTATTCGCAGGCAACCCCATCATGGTCACGGTCCAATGCGGAACGATAGCCCGGCTGACCTTGATAGATCGGTGCCGCCCCGGCGGCACGCGCGGCGGAGCAATTCTGGTAGTAGACATCGGAACTGTCGTTTTGCTGTACTTGAGGAGCCGGAGCGGGTTGTTCGGTTTGCGTCTGAGACTGCTCCGTCTGCTCGGTGGAGGGCTGCTCGGTTTGAGTAGGCTCGGAGGAAGGTTCCTGAGTCGGTTCGGCGGTTGCGGTCTGAGGCTGTTCGCCGGTGTTCGTGCCGGTATAGTCGGGAACGGCCTGCGTCGGACAGGAGCCCAGCACCTTATTCATCGCTTCCTTCTCCGCCTGAGTGACCCACAATGAATACTTATGCTTCACGCCGATCTGGCGTGCCACGTACTCGCAGCGGAAGCTTGTGTTGGAGGGCAGCCACGTAGCCGCATCACCATCGGATTTTTTCTGATTGGCGGATCCGTCTACAGCTAGCAGATTATACGGGTCGTTGGCGAGTTCGGTTCGCTTGCTCTTACTAAGCTTCTGTGCGCCCTTCTGCCAGGCGTTGCTTAAGGAAACCACATGGTCGATTTGCACGGCGGTAGAGGTTTTCGCGCCTTTCTTAAACTTGATTTCCTTACCGGTATACGGGTCCTGCAGCTTGCCGGATTTGACCACGCAATCCTGCGTATGCGATTTATGCTTTACTTTCGTCAAATCACGGTTAAGAATGTCATTGCGTGTATCGCATCCGTTATGGTCGACATCCTTCCAGGCTTCACCGAACTGTGCCCGCTTGTACCCGGTCTTCGGCGCACGACCCTTGACGGTAAGTGTGTCAAGTACATCGGTGGCGAGCTCGCCGGCGCCGGTATCATCGGTAGCCTCTGCGGCCATGGAGTAGTCGGCATGATAGCCTGCGGCGAAGCCGATCGACAGCAGACAAGCCATGCTCACGGCAATCAGACGACGTATTACTGCATTGTGGTAACGCACGGGTTCCTCTTTCTCATCTCATGTTCCCTGAAGTCATCGTAGACTGATTCCGCATGAAGGCACGCATCGGCATGAAAGCGGCGGCAGTGATGATTCGGTCGGGACGTGCGGCAAGAATCGGCGTTATGACTCAAGCTGCATGTGACGCGTACGAACTTCCCGAAGGATTCGAGTATTGCTCAAAGCTGAATCCGGTAATCGAAGCGGTCTCCGCCTTGGATCGTGTCAAGGCCGTGGTGCGAATACTGCACGAGCCGGGCGGCTGCCCGTGGGACGGTTCGCAGACGAACCGATCCCTGCTCAAACCTCTGCTCGAGGAAACCTATGAGTACATCGACGCGGTCGAAACCGACGACCGCGAGAACATGCGCGAGGAACTGGGCGATATGCTCCTGCAATCCGTGTTCCAGGCACAGGTGTGCGCGCATGACGAGACCGATCCATTCGGCATCGATGAGGTATGCGACCGCTTGGTCGACAAGCTCATCACCCGCCATCCGCACGTATTCATGCCCGATGATGCGGTTGCAACGGAATCGGATGCTCCGAAGTCCGCTGAAGAGACGCTGCAATTATGGGAGAGGATGAAACAGAAGGAGAAGCAACGCAAGTCGGTGCTCGAAGGTATCTCACACGCCCAAGGCGCACTGCCAAGAGCCGCCAAAGTCGTTTCACGCGTCGCCAAATCAGCGAACCGGACCCAACTCGAACAGGCATACACCGTCGAGTCGCAGCCGTCCGATACCGGCCACGACCACCAGTACGCCGACCGGATCATCGCGATACTGCGTGACGCCCAGCGCAATGGCGTCGACGTGGAATCAGAGCTACGCTGCAGATTGCGCGATCTGGAATGCGCCATCGAACGAATCGAAAGCGAAAATCGATGACCGCAGACCCCGCAGTCTGGCATGACCTGAAATTCCGTGGCACGTTCCGCGACTGCCTACCAGCGGAGAATCCTGAGCTCCTCCGACGACTACAGGTGCGAAGGTCACATTCATGTGGCCGCCGCCCGCCGCAAGTCGGGGCATACGACGACAATCAACGGCATGATCGAATCCAATGACACCAACGAAAAGGCAATCGACAGACAACTGCTCAAACGGTACGCCAAAGACTTCAACTCCGATCGGGCCAACCTCGTGGCCGCCAATGCGGCCGTCTCCGCCGGCGTACTCGAAGCGGCCACCGACTACAAGGGACAGCGCTCGCTGCCGCGTGACTTTTCCATCGAGCTGAAACAGGGGTCAATCACCAACCAGCGTCGTTCCGGCCGTTGCTGGATGTTCGCCTCGCTCAACACGCTGCGCTACGAGCTCATGCATACGTGGAACCTCGACGACTTCGAATTCTCGGAAACATACCTGTTCTTCTGGGATGCGATGGAGAAATCCAACACGTATCTGGAAAACGTGCTCGCCACACTCGATGAGCCGACCGATAGCCGTATCTTTCAGGAGATCAACGATGGTCCGGCCGATGATGGCGGCTGGTGGCAAATGTTCGCCGCCTTGGTGAACAAGTACGGGCTCGTTCCGAAGAACGCATACCCGGAGTCCGCGAATTCCAAGGATTCCGACGCCTTCAAACAGTATCTCAACTCCAAACTACGTGAGTTCGCGGCCGATCTGCGTGATAGGCATGCGGCCGGTACGCCGATCGACGAGCTTCGTACGCTGAAAAACGAGGACATGTCGACCGTATACCGCATGTGCGCGATTGCGTTGGGCGAGCCGCCGGAGACATTCGATTTTCTGGTGCGCACCAGTGACGACGATAAGAAGGACGCCGGTTCCGACGGGATAGGTTCCGACAAGAAGGCTGACAAACCGAAATCCGGCAAGGACGAGCGCAGGCAGATTCGCGAATTCGGCATCACTCCGATCGAATTCTATAGGAAGTACGTGCCGCTCGACGTGAACGACCTGGTCACCCTATGCAACGTTCCGATGGAATCCCGCTCATTCAATACGCGCTACCGCATCCGTTTCACCGCGAACGTCGCTGAGGCGGGTGACATGGAATTCATCAACGTGCCGCTCGACGCGTTCAAGAAGGCGGCCATCGATCAGATCAGCGCCGGGCATCCGATCTGGTTCGCCTGCGACTGCACGCAGTTCTCCCTGCGTTCCGCGGGATACTTCGACCGCGACAGTGTGCGCGTGGACCAACTGTTCGGCACCGAATTCACCTTCGATAAGGCGCAAGGCCTTGAATACGGCGATTCTCCGAGCAACCACGCCATGACCTTCACCGGCGTGAACCTTGACGGCGACGGCAGACCGAACCGTTGGAAGGTCGAAAACAGCTGGGGCAAAGACAACGGCGACGACGGATACTACGTGGCGTCCGACGCATGGTTCGACCGCTATGTGACTGAGATCATCATCCGCAAGGAATACCTCGATGAAGCCACCCGTTCGCTGCTTACCGCGGAGCCGGTGGAACTTGACCCATGGGAGCCGCTGACCAAGCGCTCCAGATAACGGCGGCACCGTCGACAACATAATGGCAGAGCGAGGCGAAAGGCGAAAAGTGCCAGGCGAACTCACGTGGCTTTCCGACGAACTGCATAGCGAATGCAACACGGCGGTGCTTCAGCGTGCCCGCGGCATCACCAACCAATGGCGCGCCAAGATGCGGGATCTGTACTGTCTGAACGATCCTGAAGCGGACCGTATCACACTGAGCGCCTCCGTACGCGGCACCACTTCGCCTTCCAGCAACTACACGGTGCAAGCCACCGTCGATATGGGCGACCAGCTGCTGCTCGCACGCTACTGCAGCTGCCCTGCCTTCGCAGGCGCCGATTCCGCTCACGACAGAGGATACCGCGACAGCTTCGGCTATCGTAGTTTCTCCGATGACGACGAAATCTACGATTACGAGGATGCCGATTACGACGATTTCGGCAGGGAACCCGCATTCGGTCACGTGGACGACGGCAACGATGATGCCGACGCCTACCAAAGCCCACACGGCTTCGGCCGGAGATCCCGTCGAAGCGCCGACGGACGTTCCGCTGGAACCGGATCCCGCTATACCGGCATGTGCAAGCACCTCGCCGCAATGATCATGCTGTTCGTGCAAACCCCGGAACGTTTCCACGGCTACCAGCCGGGCAATGCCACCCCACGATACATCGCCGACTACATGAGGCGAATCGATGCCGAACGACATACGTCGAACAAGGACTCCCAGCTCGACCTGCTTAAACGCATCGCCAATGCGAAACAGCGATTGGGCGAAGAACAAGGATGGCTGGCGCCCGACCACCATGGCAAAGCGGGCGGTTCCCACAACGACGGCCCGGCCATCGTGCTGCCGGGCAGCGTGCATCTTGAACCGACGATCACGCTCACCGAAGGAACGACCTGGTCGCTGAGCCTGCGCATCGGCCACGACAACACCTCGTACGTTCTGAGAAACATCTCGAGATTCGTATCCAACATGCGAACGGGAGCCTATGAATCATATGGGCGTAAGCTGGCCTTCACCCATACGCCGGATATGCTCGACCGGTTCTCGCAAAGCGTCCTGACATTGCTCAACCGAGTACTCGCTACACGTGCCATCTCACAGATGCAAAACCGATACTCCTACGGTGATGCCGTAACCGTGCAAAGAGACCTGCTCCTCACCGATTGGGAGGTCTGTGACCTGCTCGACCTGCACGACGCATTGCCATTACCCCTCCCAAACGGAGAGGCATCGGAGAACACGCATGCCATGGAGACTGACGACATCGCAGGGCCGGCGCAACACAAGCCCACGTCCATCATGGTCGCCTCCGGACTGAGCCATGCCGGCGAACTCAACATCATCGAAGGAAATCCGGCGTTCGGCTTCAACGTATCGTACGAACGTCACGGTGAAGATCGCGGCATACGCATCATCGCCGACAAGGTGATCATGGGCACGGTAACGGGCCAACACAGCCGTTATATGATCTGCGCCCAGACCAATGGCTACGCAGATACCGCACTCTACCGTTGCTCCGCCGCAATGGAACCGGCATTCGGCCAGCTCTCCTCACTATGCGTAGGCGATCCGGACGGCGTATTCATCGCCGAAGAGGACTGGCCCATGTTCGCACGCACCATACTTCCCGCGCTCGCCGACGCCGGCATCGGCTTGCATGTGCCGCAGGAAGTCGCCTATGCGATCGGTGCGGAATGCCGGATTGAATATTATCTGGACCGTGACCTGTACGGAATGACCTGTGAAGTCGTGGCACGATATGGGGACTTCGTATTTCAGCTGGTCCCCGCAGCCAAGGAGTTGCGTGGCGTCGTCAACCCCGACTCCACATCCAAGGCTTCGCTGGTCAAGCGCGATCAGGAATGTGAGACGCTCGCTGTGCAAGTGGCGCGTCAGCTGTTTCCGACATGGAGCGCCACCGATCCGGCGCGTGTCAGGGAAGAGGATGAAGACGCCATTCTGCTGCTGATCACCGAAGGTGTGGAGATTCTCAAATCGATGGGTCAGGTGTTCTCCACTGCCGCCTTCGACGGCTTGATGTCTCCGTCGAAGCCGAGCGTCAAGGTCGGGTTGTCGGTCGAATCGAACCTTGTCGAGATTTCGCCGATCGCCGACGAAGTACCGATGAACGAGGTCGGTGCACTGCTTGACAGTTATCGGCGCAGACGTCGCTACCATCGGCTGCACGACGGCACCTTCGTGGATCTGCGGGATGCCGATTTGGGTGAACTCGATCGTATTGCCTCGGATCTTGACCTGACCGGAACGCAACTTGACGGCGGAACCATCGCCATTCCGGGCTATCAGGCGTTTCTACTGGACGCACAGGTGCCGGATGAACGCAAAAACGCATCCTTCACCTCGTATGTCAACGATGTGAAGATCATCGATCCGAGTCGCTATGAGGTACCGCAAGCGTTGCGCAACGTGCTGCGGCCATATCAGGCGGAGGGATTCCGCTGGCTTTCCACATTATGGGACAAGGGATTCGGTGGCATTCTCGCCGATGAGATGGGCCTGGGCAAATCCGTGCAACTGCTTGCCCTTGTCGAGGCACGTAAGGGGAATGGCCCGACGCTCATCGTCTGCCCGGCATCGCTCGTCTACAACTGGGCCGCGGAATGCGAGAAATTCACTGCCGATCTTACCGTGGAGGTCGTGGCCGGCACCAAGACGGAACGCCGCAACGTGCTGCGGCGGCTACGGGCAATGGCGAAATCGGAGTCCTCGTCATCCTCCGTTTCCGAGGCATCCTCCGAAAGCGAGGACGGTCCGGACATACTCATCACATCCTACGATCTGTTGCGTCGCGATATCGACGAATACGCCGGCTGCAGGTTCGCATGCATGGTGCTCGACGAGGCGCAATACATCAAGAACCACGCCACCAAGGTGGCGAAAGTGGTCAAGCAGGTGAACGCCGCGCATCGCTTCGCATTGACCGGCACGCCAATCGAGAACCGTCTGAGCGAACTGTGGAGCATCTTCGATTTTCTTATGCCGGGGCTGCTGGGCACTTATACGCGATTCCGCGAACGGTACGAGCAGCCGATTCTGGCGCCCGGTCCGGAACAGTCCGTCATGGCTGACAAGTTGCGGGCGTTGGTCGGCCTGTTCATCAAACGACGGTTGAAAAAGGACGTGCTTACCGATCTGCCCGACAAGTTCGAGAACGTCGTGACCGTGAAGCTGGCGGGGGAGCAACGCAAACTGTATGCGGCGCACGAACAGCGGCTACGCGCCGCACTCACCAAAACACGGGATGCCGATTTCAACACGAGCAGGATTCGCATTCTTGCGGAATTCACGTTGCTGCGCGAGCTTTGCTGCGATCCTCGGCTGGTGTATGCGGACGCGAAAAACGGCTCGGCCAAGCTTGAAGCCATCGACGATTTGGTGGCCAACTGCATGGATGAGGGCAAGAAGGTGCTCATCTTCTCGCAGTTCACGTCGTTCCTTGACCTGATTGGCGTGCGACTCGCCGAACACGGCGTTGCGTTCCATGCGATTACCGGTGAGACGCCGAAGAGGAAGCGCGTGGAGCTGGTGGATGAGTTCAATGGCGATGATGCGCCCGTGTTCCTGATCTCGCTCAAAGCCGGCAATACCGGCCTGAACTTGGTCGGTGCATCCGTGGTGATTCATGCCGATCCTTGGTGGAATGAGGCTGCACAGAACCAAGCCACTGACCGCGCACACCGCATCGGGCAGACACAGGACGTGAACGTGTACCGGATTGTGGCGAAAGACACCATTGAGGAGCGCATGCTGAAGTTACAGCGGGACAAGAGCCGGCTGGCACGGCAATTCACCGACGGTGGCGCTTCGGGCGGCGTCGGCTCGCTCACCAAGGACGATCTGCTTGATCTGCTGAGCTGACATAGGAGGCGACGTTCCGCGTTCGGCGGCACGTCACGGGAGCGAGATGGGGTGTCTGCCGGTATTGCCATAATGAACGGCGTAATGCAGGGGAACCCGTACAACCGGGTTGAGATAGGCGTAAGGCCTGACCCTTTGAACCTGATGGTTAATACCAGCGTAGGGAGGCATATCTTTGAGCGATATGATGTCTGCAATCAACAAACCATATGATCCGGCACGCGGTGTTCGGCTCGACAATCTTCCCCCATTCGCGCAGCGCATGCGCGAGGCGGCCGATCTGGTATGGGAGCAAGGCTACCGTCAGCCATTCCTGCGTGAGCTTGGCGAGGGTACGCTGCAACGTGAGAAGTTCGCCTTCTATTTGCTGCAGGATTACCGCTATCTCTCCGATTACGCCAAGGTGCACGCGTTGGCCCTGACCAAGACCGACGATACCGAGGTCATGCAGTTCATGGTCGGCGTGCAAAGCGCGATCTTCAACGTGGAGACCAACGTGCATCGCAAGTATATGGCCGGCTACGGCGTGAGTGAGGAGGAGATGGCCGGCGTGCGGCAATCCGCATTCGCACGCGCATACACGTCGAACATTCTTTCCATCGCCTATGGCAAGGAATTGGTCGACATTCTTGTGGCCGTGCTGCCGTGTGCGTGGGTATATGCCGACTATGGCCAGCGTCTCGCCCGTGAATTCGCGGACACGCTAGACGCCAACCCTTACAAGAGCTGGGTCGACATGTATAAGACCGAGGAGTTCTGGGAAGGCTCCGCATGGTTGATCGAACATATCGAACGGTTGGCCGAAGGACTGTCCGAAAAACGCAAACGGGAACTAATCGACATTTTCGTAACCGGTGTCGAAAACGAGTACATGTTCTGGTCCAGCGCCTACGACATGCAGTACACGTGGAAGCCCGAATGGGATCGGGGGCGCTGACGCCGCTGCGGTGCAGAGCCCGCTGACTTTCGATTGTTTGTTTTCATTGCAAAGGTGGGTTGGCATCCATTCCCGGATGCCAACCCACCTTTGTCTTCTCAGGAGTTTCCTTCCCGCGGATCTCCATCAGGGGAAGTCGCTTACTCGCGAACGAGCCGGATATGCTCCACGTCATCGCGTTGGGAACGGCGGTAGATCACGAACCGGTTGCCGATCACCTGCACAAGCTCCGCATCGAGCTGCTCGGCCAAGCCTTCGCCGGCCTCCTTTGCGGTCAGACCGGAACCGTCGAGCACGGAGCCCTTGATGAGCTCGCGTCGTTCGATGATGTCATCCGCCTGCTTGATGGCGTTCTCGCTCAAATCATTCTTGCCGACCTGAACGATCGGGTTGAGCTTGTTGGCCATGCCTCGCAACTGCTTGATCTGCTTTTTGGTAAGTGCCATATATGTTTCGCTTTCTCTGGGTAACTTTCCGCGTGCTGTCCGCGGCATCAAAGTCTTTCGATAACGCTCGCTCTACCATAGCGTGAGGTCGGTAAAACCCTGCATATCATGTACGTTCCATCGCCTCATCAAGCAGGCGGTCGATGTCATCGAACCGCTTGGCATGCGGATGCCATACGGGATGACCGGCGGCGATCACCAGCGCCGGACGGGCAAGTGCGGCGAGAGACTCCAGCGGATTGGCATCCAGCACCACCATGTCGGCGACCTTGCCATCCTCCAATGAACCGGTTGATGCGCACACGTTGAGAATCCGTGCATTCACGGCGGTGGCCGCATGGATGGCCTCGGCCGGTGTGAATCCGGCGAATTTCACCAGTAGCGCCAGTTCGCGCCACGTATTGTATTGCGTTACGAAAGTCATGGCGGTGTCGGTGCCGACGCCGACCGGAATGCCCGCGTCATGTGCGGCCCGGGCGCCGGCGATCATGCCGTCGACCACGAGTTTCGAATTCTCGGCCTGAATCTCGGTGATGCCGGTTACGTCGCGGCCGAATGCGCACAGCGGGAATCCTGCGGAAATCGTCGGCACCAGTGCGGAATGGCCGCGCAACGCATTCGGATTGTGCGTGAACAGTTCGATCAGCTCATCATCAAGGCGGCTGCCATGTTCGATGGTATCCACGCCAGCCTGCAACGCTCTGCGAACCCCCTCCGCGCCTTGCGCATGCGCGGCGACGATGATGCCTGCGTTGTGGGCCTCGTCGCAGATGGCGCGCATCTGTTCGATGGTCATCTGAGGGGAACCGGCCTCTCCGAGCACCTGGGAGTCGGTGACGCCACCGGTTGCGGCGATCTTGATGGCATTGACGCCATGTTCGATGTTCATGCGCGTATGCAGACGTGCCTCTTGCGGGGTTTCGCTTTCCAACGCGATCAGGGGAGCGCCATGGCCGTCGGGAATCGCCAGCAACGGTCCCGATGCCAGAACACGAGGGCCTACCATTTCGTTTGCGGCGATCTCATCGCGCAACGTCACGGACTCATAACCGATATCGCCCAGCGTACGGATCGTAGTGACGCCCGACTCCAGCAGCGTACGTATGCTCGCCTTCGCCATGGCGTTGACATATGGTCTGCCGAACGGCGAATGCACCATGGCCGCGATGATGCGCTGGCCTTTCGGCGTGGCCATCTTCGGATTCAACGGGCGTCCTTGCGAGAACAGGTGCGTATGCGCGTTAATCAGGCCTGGCATCGCATATTTTCCGGTACCGTCAAGATAATGGTATTCGTCCGGAACGGGGGTGTCGAAGCTTGGCGAGACCCGTTCGATCCGGCCATGCGCACCGACCAGAACCGTCATATCGGGCAATACGGTTCCCTTGGCATCTCCAACAATCAGACGTACGTGAGCCAGGGCGAACGGCTCGATAATCTTCGATATTCCTGACTTCATCGTCATCGCTGCTCCTTAATCGTCGCGATACCGCAGACGGAACAATCACTAGCATAACGCCGGCAAGGCGATCAACGCCGCAAGATAGGCGATGACTGCGGCGGCCGCAGCGATGTCACGTGCGGTGACGCGCATGACGCGCCAGTGAGTGCGTTCCACGCCTTCCTCATAGCAGCGTGCATCAAGAGCGAGACTCAGATTGTCGGCGTGCCGGATCGTGCCCGCGAACACCGGTATGATGATGGCCGTCATCGCCTTGATGCGTTGTGCGGGCGAACCGGTCTCTATGACGCCGCCACGCGCCGCCTGAGCGTCGACAATGGATTTCGCCTCGGTGCCGAGCGTCGGCAGGAAGCGTAGAGCCAGGCTCATGACGAGCGCAGTCTCCTGCGTATGCATACCGAAACGCTTCCAAGGCGACAGTAACGATTCGAAGGCGTCGGTCATTGCCGTCGGTGTGGTCGTGTTCAGGAATGTCGCTCCCAGCACGATGACTACGGCGAACCGGCAGGCGTACAACAGCGCGATGGTGATGCCGTCGTCGGTGATCGGGATCGGTCCCAGCTGAGCCACAGTCGTACCGGAACGTACGAAGAAGACATTGAGCAGGCCACAGCATGCAAACAACATCAGGAACATGTGCACGGATCTGAGCAATCGCCATGGATTGAGTCGGGCGGCGCCGATAATCATGCCGGTGAAGATTGCGGACAGTAGCAACTGCCGGCCGGAGTTGATGGCGAAGGCGGAGAACATCAGTGCGAGTGCGGATATCATCTTCACACGTGGGTCGAGACCGTCGATGAAGGACGGCTTGCGGCCGTCGCTCCGCCCCGATTTCATGGGTGCGGCCGCGGACGGATCCTGCTCGCCGTCATCAGACCGCGTCGTCGATGACGCTTGTGGTTCAAGCGTGATGGTGCGATCGGCGATGGCGTCGACCTCCGCTTGCGAATGCGAGATGATGAGCGTGGTCACGCCATCGTCGTGCAACGTGCGGATGAGTTCGTGCACGCGTACGGTCGCCTGTTCGTCGAGTCCGGCGGTTGGCTCGTCCATGATGAGTATGCGTGGATTGCGGGCGATCACACCGGCGATGGCCACGAGACGCTGCTGGCCTCCGGACAGATCGAACGGGGAGCGATCCTTCAGATGTTCGATATGCAAGAGCCGCAGGGACTGCTCGACCCGCTCCTGAACCTGTGCCTCGGTCAGGTGCTGATTGCGTGGGCCGTAGGCGATGTCATCGGCGACGGTTTCGGCGAATAGCTGCCGTTCCGGATGCTGCATGACGAAGCCAACGGTGGCACGGAGCTTTTCGCGGGCTTTGCGGTTGAGCGGCTTCGATGCGCCGGAGCCGACGGCTTGCGCAACGGTGATGCCGTCGATGATGATGGAGCCAGATTGTGGGGTCTCCAATGCGCAAAGCATGCGGGCCAAGGTGGTTTTGCCTGCACCGTTGCGCCCCATAAGCGCTATCGTCTCGCCCCGGTTGATGGTCAGCGAAAGATGCTCGAAGACGGATGAGTCGGCGTTCGGATAACGATAGGCGAGATCACGTACCTTGATGATGGGAGCGGATTGCGACGAAGCGCTTTCGGCCGGATTCCCAATCCGTCGGCGAGTGTCGGTCGAATGCGACGGGGGTGTAGGACGGTTTCCCTTGGAACCGGTGTCCGTCACGCGTCCCCGCTCCAGCCGGACCACACGATCGGCGTGCACGAGCTCGTCCATGTGATGCGTGACCAGGATGATGGTGGTGCCGCGTTCCTGCAGATCGTCGAGCACCCGCATGATGTCGGCGCGTGCCTGCGGGTCGAGCATGGCGGTCGGCTCGTCCAATACCAGCACTTGCGAATCCATGGCGAGCATGCCTGCAATCGCGACGCGTTGTTGTTGGCCGCCACTCAGCCTGGTCGGATCGGCCTTGCGGTAGTTCTGCATGCCGACGGCTTTCAGAGAAGCGGTGATCCTGGTCCCGATATCATCATGTGCGATTGCAAGATTCTCCGGACCGAAGGCGACATCATCCTCGGTGATCGTGGTGACGATCTGATCTTCCGGATGCTGGAAGACGGCGCCGATGCCATGACGGGCCGTGCGGTATGCGTCGGCATGGGTGCCGGAATCATCGAAGGCGACATTGCCGAGCAGCGTGACGGTTCCCGAATCGGGCGCGACCAGCCCGGCGATCACACGGGACAACGTGGATTTGCCGGAACCGTTCGCGCCGGTCAGACAGATGCGTTCGCCTTGCAGGATGGTCAGGTCGATGCCATCCAACGCCCAGGTGGCGCCGTGGTCATAGCTGAAGCGAACGTCATGCAGCTCGATGACGGGAGTGTTCGACATCAATGGTTCAGCAGGTTGGAGATCGGCTTGTAGACCAGGAAAGTGACTACGCCGTGGATCGTGAACTTCAATGCGTTGAACGGCAGGAGTGCCGGAATGATCAGTGCCACGACCTGCGCGGTGGTCATGTGCGCATAGAACGGCGTGACGATGATGTTACCTACGATCGCCGCCGCGAGCGCGATGATCGCGCCGACGACGATGCCGAGCAACGCGCCTTTGCGGGTCTTGTTCCTGCGGTAGATGAGCGAGGCCGGCACCGATAGCGCCAACGCCACGAGCACCGCCATCAGCGTACCCCACGGATTGGTAAACAGATGAGGGACGAAGCCGAGTACGCTCACGATCACGGCCGCCGAAGGGCCGAATGCGAAGCCCGCCACGAGGCAGACGATGCCCGACGGATCGTACTTGAGCCACTGCACGCCCGGGATGATCGGGAATTCTATGAGACTGACGGCCATGGCCAATGCCACGAACAACGCGTACATGGCGATGCGTTTGGTGGACCAGCGACCGGAATCGGCCACTCCCGTGGAATGCTCGTTGTCCGGTCGGGACTGGTTGTTGGACTGCTGCGCGCTATGCGAAGATACACTCATGGTGAGCTCCGTTTCTTCCATCCGGACTTTGACCGTTGGCCCCGGATTCTCACCGGATCAGCCGCATTCGCGGGTCGCGGGCTTCGGTGGTGGGCCGTTATGGTCATCGGTTTCACCGTTACCGCCAGTAAGGGTTTTCACCTTCCCTGAAACTTGTGGAACCATATATACGCGCCGGTATGGATATAGGTGAGGTCCGGTTACGGTTTCAGGCGGCCGGTCGGGGGCGCAATCGTTATCCATCTCGGGGGAGCGGAATGTTGAGTCGGTTAAGTATGGCAAATCATGCAATCGTATTCACTATTTGTGCGTTCCGCGCGTGTAGTGGGTATGGCACGAGTTACTATGGCGGATACCGGTTCGATTACACCCACCATTACCTGCATAGAGAGGTCAGAGATGATTGAGACTGCACAAGCCTTCGGCGTTGACATCGGCGGCTCCGGCATTAAGGCCGCCCCGGTTAACCTGGAGAAGGGCGAATTTGCTGAGCCTCGTCTGAAGATTCTTACTCCGGAGGTGTCCACTCCGAAGGCCGTCGGTGAAATCGTTCGCCAGCAGCTCGAGCATTTTGAGGTTCCGGAGACCGCTCCGGTCGGCATCGCTTTCCCGGCTCCGATTCATGTGGGAGAGAAGCTCGGCTACATGGCCAATCTGGATCAGTCTTGGGTTGGCGTGGACGTCACCGAGGTATTCTCCGAGGCATGCGGTCGTCCGGTCACCGTGGTGAACGACGCCGACGCCGCGGGCCTTGCCGAACAGCAGTTCGGCGCCGCCAAGGGGCAGAACGGCCTGGTCGTGGCCACCACTTTGGGTACCGGCATCGGCACCGCCCTGATTTTCAACGGTGAACTCATCCCGAACACGGAGCTCGGCCATCTGGAACTGCTCAAGGGCAAGGGCGATGCCGAGAAGTACGCCGCCTCATCCGTCCGTGAGAAGCTCGACATGGGCTACAAGAAGTGGGCCAAGCGTCTGACCAAGTACTACTCCCTCATGGAGTTCTATCTGGATCCGCAGCTGTTCGTCGTCGGCGGCGGTGTGTCCCGCGTGTCCGAGAAGTTCCTGCCGTACATCGACATCAAGACCCCGATCGTCGCGGCCAAGCTGCACAACGAGGCCGGCATCATCGGCGCTGCGTACTATGCAAGCACCAAGATGAAGTGATTCCGTAGCATCGATCGTTCAAGGCCGTCTGATTCGTCAGGCGGCCTTTTCCGTACGTCCGGGGAGTAGGGTGGAGTCATGCGTTTTTCTTCTCGAGTCGATATCAGTGAGCCCAATCCGATCGCGGTGGAGGAGGCCGCGGCCAAACGCCAAGGCGTGACCCTCGGCAAACTGAACGATTCCAATCCGACCCGACATGGTCTTGCCCCGGCATCGGTGCCGGAGGTCTATTCCGCCGAACCGAAAGGACAACGGTATGCGCGCGAGGCATTGGCGACGTTCCTTAACGGGCGGGGGAACGGACGCTGCGAAGCGGATGACCTCTATATCCTGAGCTCTACGTCGGAAGCGTATTCCTGGCTGATCAAGCTGCTATGCGATGCCGGCGATGCCGTGCTCGCGCCGAAGCCGGGCTATCCGCTCATCGAATCCATCGCACGTCTCGAATGCGTCGATACGATTGAATACCAGCAACGATTCGACGGCTCCTGGTACATTGATGTCGCCGAGCTCCGCGAGGCATTGGAAGGTGAACATGGTGGACGTATCCGTGCGCTGATACTCATCAACCCCAACAATCCCACCGGCTCGTATGTCAAGACGCCGGAACGCGAGGCGATAGTGCAACTGTGCCGTGAGCATGGGGTGGCCATCATCGCCGACGAAGTGTTCTATGATTACGATCTCGAACCGTTCGAAGGCAACGCACGATTGGCGGGTGAGCATGGCGTGCTTACGTTCGCGCTGGACGGGTTTTCGAAGATGCTCGCCGCACCGCACGCCAAAGTCGGTTGGATCCAGGTCTCCGGACCCGTCGAGGACGTGGCCGAGGCCAAACGCAGGCTGGACGTGATCGCCGACGACTATCTGCCGATGAGTGAGATCATCGCCCAACGGATTCCGTCGATGCTTCAGGCCGCACCGGAGCAAACCACACGTGTACGGGCGCGTGTGCGCAGCAATCTCCAGACATTGCACGCCATGCTGAAGACGGACCCGAATGGTCTGGTCAGCGTGCTGCGGGCGGAAGGCGGCTGGAATGTGCTTCTGCGCGTGCCAAGCGTGCTTGACGAAAACGAGCTGGTGCTTGCCATGATCGAGCGGCATGGCGTTTCCGGACAGCCCGGTTACTTCTTCGACATGACGTCAAACGGCTATCTGGCGATTTCCCTGCTGCCGGAGCCGGAGGATTTTCGGCGTAACGTTCAAATCGTGCTTGACACCGTCAACGAACTGATCGGCTAGTCCTTCTCAATCTGCCGACGCTGAGCGGCCGTCAGCGTCGGCAGATTGAGGGAATCTGGATGCCTCATACTTGGCTCGGATGAGGTCGGTGTAGAAGGCGACGGCGTCATGGGGCGTGCCATCGAAGACCACGTTGTGCTCGTCGACCACGAGCGTACGGTCGATGGCATATTCGGGGCGGGTGATGAGTGCCGTGTCGTGCGTGGCGAAGATCACCTGCCTGTCATAGCTGAACAGCGCCTTGGCCACGTTGGCCGAAGCGACCTCATCCAATCCCTTGGTCGGTTCATCGGCTACGATTGCGGCAGGGGAGAAGCTCAGCGCGGAAGCGATCGCCAGCAGATGCCGTTTCTCGCCATCCAAGGCGGAAGCGGGTTCCTTCGCGACCGATGCCAGGTCGAAATGAGCGAACAGATTGCCGATGATCGCCTGACGTTCGCTTTCCGGAACCTTATGTTTTTTCAACGGCTGGTCGATCGCCTCGCGTATCGAGGAGGCCTGGTAATAGCCGTTCGGAATCTCCTCGCGGCGTACGCGTCCGATACAATCCTCGACACGCTTCAGGTCACGCTTTACGGATGGATCGTAATCCGTGCCGTCGGCCGTGATCCGGACCGAGCCTGCGGTGGCTGGCAATGCCCCGTCAAGCAGTTTCAGCAACGTGGTCTTGCCGGAACCATTCAGGCCGATCACCGCCACCCGCCTATCGGAGGGCGTGATGGTCAGCGTTGTGGCATCCAGGCCGATATTGCCGTCCTCATAGGTATGTGCGGCGTTGTCGAGCGTGAAGGTCACGGTCGAGATGGGGGTGTCGTGTTTGGCGGTGAAGAGCGTATCGAAGAATCCCATGGGAATCATTGTATAGTGACCATCCTCAATCGGCGTGAGTCGTCGGTGGGTGTGGTCAGGCGAAATAGAAACCTTGGAAATCGTAGGAGTAGACGCGGTAGATATAGCTGGTGTTGAGCGTCATCCTGAACTCGGACAGCAGCGTACCATCGGACGAGTATTGCCCGAACAGGCCCTTCATGCCCGAATCGATGAGGATGTTGCCGTTGTCGAGCTCCTGCGCGGAGGAGACGTACGGCGAATAGGGCACGTCAAACGACGACACTTCACTGTACGTGCCGGCGTTCTCATCGACCAGATACTTGCGGTACTGCGAGCGCGCCGTGTCGGAGGAGAACTCCGTCGAAATGCCGTCGATCACGGACCAGTCGAACTCGGGTCGGGTCAGGGCGGTGCCGAAGTTGTTGTTGAACATGTACAGATAGTACTGGCCGTCCGACAGTGAATCATCGGTTACGTAGGTGATCGAATGCTGTCCGCCGGTGTCGGGGAACGAGCCGGATTTGGTGAGGAACGAGTCGGCTTCGTCGGTACCGGCCCACACGGATGCTTCGCCGATCATGTAGGCGAGCGTCGGTTTCGATTCCAAGTCGTTCACTTTGATGATGGTCGACGTCTCTCGTGCGGAGAACAGGGCGGAGCCGTCTTCCAGCAGTTGGATGGTATTGCAGTGCAGCCAGTCCCAGCGGTTCTTCGCGTTGGAATCCGATTCGTCGGTGCCCGCATGCGTGGAGGAGGCCTTGTAGTCGGCGAACATCTCGCCGAAATCGAGCAGGCCGGTCACTTCGCCGGTGGTGGTGTCGAGTTTGATGACCTGATCCTGTACGGCGTTGTCGCTGCGGTTCAGCTCGGTGGCGAGCATCACGATGTTGCCATCATCGTCCAGGGCGTAGTCGTGGTGCAGGATGTAGTCGGATCCCAGATTGTAGATTTTCTCCAGCTTGCCGAGCCGGTTCATGCCGACCATGTGCTTGGTGGAGGCGGAGAACCACATGAGTCCGTCGTCATCGAACAGCAGACGGTGCGAACGGTAGTAGAGCACGGGGATCTCGCCGCGCAGCACGCCGTTCGTGTCGTAGTAGAACATGAAGTCCTGCTCGTCGCTGTCGTTGCCGAGAATCGCATACAGGCCATCACCGAGATTCTCCCCGGTTTCCGCGGTCTTGGTCGATTCGAGCTGCACTTCCTCGTTGCCGAGCAGTGAGGCGCCCCTATGGGTGATCGTATGCGTGCGTGCGTCGCCGTCTGCGTTGGTCAGTGTGAGGGTGATGGTGTTGGTCTTGCCGGGTATGAGTCCCAGCAGTTGGAATTCGTGCGTGCGCTGGTATTGCGATTCCTGATATGCGGTGCGTGTGAAGTCGGCATATCCGTCCGCGTGCACGGTATAGCTGACGGAGACGGCGTCATCGGTGGTGAAATACACGTACAGCGACGTGGTGTTGGTGCCGTAAGGGTTCTCTTTGACGAAGATGTCGTCTTCCGTGGCCGCGGCCTGGCTTTTCTCGGCCTTGAGATTGTCGTCGGCCATGTCCTGATAGTCGGCGGTGTATACGTTTTCTATTCGGGCGTTGAGCCGTTCGATACGGTTTTGACGTATCTGCGCCTCTACATTGTCGTAGCTCAACAGGCATGCGCCCAGCGCGATGGCGGAGGCGATGAGTGCGGCGGACCAGCGTCTGGCCCGAGGGTGGTTCGGCAATATGGCGAGCTTTTTCATAAACATATGACTCCGACGATATTCATCTCAAGGCGAAAGGGGGATATCCGCCACTATTATCGCCGTACCTCAAAGACAACAGGTAAATTCGCTCGTTGAATCATGAGAATAGGCTGAATATTCGCTGTAAATGGCATATGCGCAACGAATCAGGGCAGTGCGAACCATGACTGTACTTCAAGGAACAATACCGAATTGGCGCGAATCAACTCATCCTCGCGCCCTGGCATGAACAGCGACAGCACGGTGATCGTAATCGAGAACATCAGCAGCGCGAGAACACCCGCGCGCATCAGCCATCTCAGTCGTGGACGGGAACAATCGAGCGCGAACAGCCATGCCGGCAGGGCGGCCAACGCGAACAACCAGCCGAAATCGGCGATGTATCGCCATCCGAGACCTCCGAGGCGCGAGTCAAGCGCTATGGTCAGCAGTCCCAGAATCAAACATGCCGTCAGCATACCCCACATATTCGCTCGGCCAGATCGGTGCATGCGACGCCGCAGGAATGGCTGCGCGAGTGCGGTGATGGCAAGCGGCACCGTTGTGAACAAGCCACCGGGCATCGCCTCGGTGAAGCCCCACGACGGCAAAGGCGTCGGAGAGACCGCTAGGAACGGGAACTGATCGGTGAATCGTAACGGCAGAAACAGATAATATCCGCAGGTAAGCAGAAAGTTGGCAAATGGCTGATGGTAATTCGTCATATCGGTGACGG
This sequence comes from Bifidobacterium dentium JCM 1195 = DSM 20436, assembly GCF_001042595.1. NCBI lineage: Bacteria > Bacillati > Actinomycetota > Actinomycetes > Bifidobacteriales > Bifidobacteriaceae > Bifidobacterium > Bifidobacterium dentium. The sequence goes on along the minus strand of NZ_AP012326.1, from coordinate 1,496,634 downwards.
TCATCTGATAGCTGCTGCCGAAATCAAGGACGGATCCGAATCGTGCCACATTGTAGGCAAGCAGTGGAACGACCACGACCAGTGCGGGAACCAGCACGGCGAATGGTGCGCGTAGCAGCCGCAATACGCCCGTACCGTGGCTGACGGATCCACCGTCACGCCGCACTTTGCATTGACGGATGATGGCATGAATCTGCGGCCGGAAAATCGCGAACGCCAGCAGTGCCACCACCGTGAACGTGGGCCGACAGCCGAGGTTCGCGGCGATGCATACCGAGCCGGCCGCCAAGTGCGGCAGTGACAACGCCGGCGGATCCTCCACCGCAGGCATGTCGTCATGGGATGCGGAAGGCAATGGCTTCGCGGCTCCCAACCATAGCCACAACCCCAGTGTGCTCAGGAACAGGGAGGCGGCGATCGGCACCGAATAGAAATTCGTGCGATACCACAGATAGACGCTGTTGGATGCCAACAACATGAACACGCACAGCAGACTGGCCGCCGCGAGGGAGGAACCGGGGCGGATGCGTTCGATCAGCCGCACCGTAAGCAGGCAGGCAAACACCAGAAAACCGAACATGAGCAGAAGCACCGCCGCGCTGGAAGGCAACATGAGCCCGCCCTCGACCCATAGCGATGTGATCGCACGAAACGGCAGGAACAGCATGATTGCCGGAAGCACGCCGAAATAGGAGTACCAATGACCCTGATAGTAGGCGTAATCCCAATAGATCGGACTGACACCGTCGTCAAGAAGACGCTGCCGGGTTTCGGCGCTGTACGGATTGTCAGCGTCGCGGAGCTCGTCCGGCACTTCCAGGTCAAGCCAGGTGTGGCCGTTGCGCAGCGCCTGCGCCATATGGTCGTACTGGTCGAAATCGTAGGTGTACATGCCGTCGGCATGGAACTGCAGGGGGACGGCGGAACGAATCTGCCATACGACGTTCCAGATGGTGATGATGGCGGGAATGGCCATGAGCAGGGCGAAGGCCGTGCGCTGGCGAACGGCGGACGTATCAAGCGGCACCTTCCACAGACGCGAATTCGGTCTCCATAGCAGCAGCAAGGCGAACACGATGACCATAAGGCCGATACGAAGCGGACTGATTTCGAAAGGCACGCGCACATTGGCGCGTACGGCTTGAATCGGAATCCGTGAACCCTTCGGTTCCAGAATCTGCACGCGCACCGTTCTGCCGGCCTCCGCCTTCACATACAGCGAGCGGGGCAGGGACAGTGACACGGAGCGAATCGTGCAGGCGACCCGATCGGCGTCCGGCCGTACCCGAATGGTGGTGAGCGGTGGTTCGGTGCCCTTGTTTTCGGCATCCTGGCGCGCTTTGTCGATCGTCCGTCCCGATACGGGATCGATGCGTATGTAGGCTGACGTACCGTCGGCGACCACTTGCAGATAGGCCTGCGTGGGGTCGGTGACGGTGAGCATGCCGTCGGCGGTGCGTTCCAGACCCGGCCCCAACGTGTTGCTTGCGGCGGCGGAATCACCGCTGGCGGCAAGCGTTCTCCAGAACGGCAGGTTGCACAACACGCACTCAATCAGCACCATGATGGCAAGAGCGGATAGAATGGCTGCGCACATGCGGTGACGTGTCTGAATACGCTGCTTCGAAGAGATCACGTCATTATTCTAATGGCTGCATGTCGGGTTGGATTGAAAGAATGGCTACCATGTCTCACCTCACATCATCATCGCCTTCAGCGGATGAGCCGGGCGCGAACCGGGATATGCTGGATCGCCTTATGCGCGGGGTGCACAAAACCTTGGGACGTTTGCGGGGCGATCACGTTGACGCCGGCGCGTCCGATACCACCTTCGGCAATCCGTTCGGCGCGGCCCTGAACGCCCCGCAGGATGTGGTCGGCGAGCTGACCCGCAATGCCGTTCGATTGGGGCCTCTGACCAAAAGGCGCGTGTTCGACGGTTTTGAAGGCGTTCCCGGACGATTGAGGCTGGGCTGGGCTCAGCTGCCTCAGACCAAGGGACAGGCGTTCTCCATCGGCCTGTTCACCGATAAGGACCATTTCGCGCAGATCGCTCTGGCCGACAGCAAGGCGCGTGTATTCGCAGGAACCGATCCGTCCATGGACGTTCAGGGCATGGAGCCCCGGTTCGTCTTCGTCAAAGAGGAGGAGCTGACCCTGCCCGACGGCATGCGTTTCGGCCATGCGCCGTCCAATCCGCCGAAAATGGTGAAGGCCTCGCAGGGCGGTGTGGTCGGTCGAGCCGAAGGAGGGCGCATGATGTGGCTCGCCTCATGGCTGAAGGTCGGCAATCGGTACACGTTGGAACAACTACGTGCCAAACTGCCGGAGGCGATGCGTTACGATCTGGAGTTCCGCGATGCGCTGACCATCGCATTCTTCGCCGCATACATGCTGCCGCAGATGAATGGCCTGCTGATCGGTTTCGGCTCGGGCAACATCTTCCGCCGCCTCAACCGCGAAGCCCCGATGGGGGCCATTCGACGTTCCATACGCGATACGATGAGCGCCCGTTCACATGGCATGCGCGCTTCCGGCCTGGAGGACTATTTCGCCGATCTGATGCGTGAGGCCGGTGCGCTTGAGCAGAACCAGATGCTGGAGGCGGTACATGGTGCCGAACCGTTGCACCTGTATACGTCCAGCTATTCGAACTGCTATTTCTTCGCATGGGATTCCACCCTGCCGTTCGGTGCCGCCCTGCGTGCGCTCAACATCGAAGGCAATCTCAACCGTTTTGCCGCCGTAAGCTCCTGGCTGGAACGCAATGCGCGCATCGGATGCCTGCCCACGGAAGACACGGTCACTCGTGCCGAAGCCGCGCAGATCGATCTGGCATTGCTGGAGAATCCAGCATTGATCGCTTTGAAACCCGACGATGAATTCGGGGCCATCCTCGATTCACATCAGGATAGCGGCATCCAGGCCGTCGCCAGACTCGTCGACATCGCCGACGAGACCCGACGACACATTGCCGAAGACACCAAGGATGAATCGCCGAGCGAAGCATGTCTCACCGAAGGCGGCTCGGAATGGGTGTATCGCCAAGCCATGGCGCGTCTGCTGCGAAGCCTGCGCCTGCCATACCGTTTCGACGTGGAATTCCGTTGCAGCCTCGAAGACGGCAACGTGGCAATCGGCTTCACTTCGGCCGGAGTGTCCATGATGCCTTCCACCCGATACGACCCGGAACATCATGCATGGGTGAAACTGGGGGATGCGGAGCGCGCCCGCATGAGCGCCGACTACAATCTGCGCATCGGTCTGCTCATGGCGGCATTGAGCTTCGGTGCCGATCCGCATGTGCGACGTGTATCGATGCACATCGACTCCATCGGTCTGGAAGAAGCCGTCGCCGAGCAGGACTCCGCCATCAGCGAGCTGATGAGCGAAGCATTGAGCGCCTTCGAACGCATCCGTACCGGTGAAATGGGCCCATCGCGTTCCAAGGCGGCTCCGAAGGACGGCGACTTCCACGGGGATCCGGCCATGACGGCTCCCACACGCCCTTCCGAAACCTCCGCGGATTCGACTTCTTCCTCCGATGACCATGATGCGGCGCTCGATGACCAGTTCGAAGACCTGATGAAGGACATCGACTTCGATGACATGACCTTCAGCATGCCGCAATCCGACAGCGAGGATGATGTGCAAGGTACGGGCGACATCGGCGACGCAGGCATGATCGCCTTCACGGATGCGGATATCGACGGCAACGGCGATGATGACGATCCGATGAGCCAGCTGCGTAAGAACCCGACCGTGCGCAATCTGGTGACGGTCACCTTCACACGTGAAGAATTCCTGAAACGTCTGCATACGGACGGATTGGCCAACCCCGTGCCCACGTATCGCATGTTCGATGCGGAAATGGATGTGGACGGCATGGGCGCGCTGAAACCGGTCGATGCCACGTTCGACCTGCGCGACAGTCGATTCTCCCCGACCGGATCGCAGGAAGAGCCGGAGCTTTCCGACAAAAGATTCGGCAGGGAAAGCGCCGAACTGTTTGGTTGCGGGGACGTATCCGGACTGTCGATCCAACGCGTCGATCTGCTGCAGCGCGCCGTGGGGGAGTTCCACCAGTTGGCCGCCGACGATGGCATGCCCTCCGTGGCCAAGGCACAGCGTGCGATGGACATCATCAACGCCATAGGCGACCCGGAACTGACGGGACTCGCCACACAGGTGACCAGTGCGCTGATCGACGGCAATGATACGCCGGACTTCTCGTTCACTTTGGCCGACGATCTTGACGCCGAACGCATGAAGGCCCGTGATCTGCTGTTCAGCGGCCAGATCGATCAGGCCGTAGAGATGATCGAAGCGGCATTGCGTCGCATGGACCAGCTGTTCGAGTCCAATCCGGGCGTGCCTCGCTACTTCAACTCCTATGCGGAACGGGTGATCTACAACCGCATGTTCGCCACCGAGGGTGAGCGCACCGTGCTGATTCCCGACAATCTGTTCTACGCCCACATGGAACTGGCCGACATACTTGCCCAGATCAAGGGCGCGAAGGCCGCACTGCCTCATCTGAACGCCATGGTGCGGTACGCACCCGCCTATCCGTTGTCGCATCTGAAACTCGCCGTCCAGCTGGCTCGCGAAGAGGATTGGGATCCGGCCCGTGCGGCTTGCCTCAACGCCTTGCATGTGGCCTTGGACCGTGACGACGCCTCATTCGCCTACTATCGGCTGGCCTATGCCGAATGGATGTGCGATCGTTTCGACATCGCGGCGGCAGCCTATATTGTGAGCGATGACATCGCCTCGGGCCGCATCGGCTCGTTGGAAGGCGAACTGCGGGAACTGATCGCACGAGCGCAATCGCAATGCATTCCCGTGCCGACCACCGTGCCGGAAGCCATGCAGGTGTTGGAACAGGCCGGTCTGCCGGTATGGCCGAAAACCGAGGTCGCCTCGCTGGTACGCAGGGCGGCGCGCGTATGCGTGGATGAGGGTATGTTCGTACCTGCGCGCACGCTGTCCGTGGCTGCCTCGCGCATGGATGACGCCGAGCGCGACGGTGCCGACGTGGTACAGATGCAGTTCCTGCGTTCGCTCAACAATTAGCGGAGAATAACATTCATGACACAGCATGACGATTCCGAACAGCTTGCTTGGGATTTCGACGTTTCGGTCGATGGCACCGCCGAACCCGAGATTACGGTGGATGCCGACGGCGACGCCTCCCGACTGGTCCCCGGTTCCGAACGGTGGATTGCGGCATTGCAGTCCACTGACGCCGATGCCATGCGACTCGACCGGCTTGACGTCTCTTCGCTGAGTGCCGAAGCGGCGGCCCGGCTGTGGGCGAAGGTCGCGGCCTGGGTGGAATCCGATCAGATCGCCTACTATATCGACGATGCCCCCATATCGTCCGATGCGGCCTATGATGCGCGGCTTCGCTGCCTACAGGCATTGGAATCGCAATTCCCGTCCTTGGACACCCCGCAATCGCCGACCCATCGCGTAGGCGGTACCTTTTCCAACGATTTTGCCTCCGTACGTCACCCTTCGCGCATGATGAGCCTCGATGACGTGTTTTCCATCGAAGAGCTGCGTGACTGGTACGACAGTGTGATCCGCGATCTCGACTGGCCGGAATCCAAACCGCTGCCGATGACCTGTGAAGTCAAGATCGACGGTCTGGCATTGAATCTCGTGTACCGTAACGGCGTGCTCGAACAGGGACTGACGCGAGGCGATGGCGTGACCGGCGAGGATATCACGCTCAACGTGCGGACGATTTCGACCATTCCGCAGAATCTGGCCGGCCCGGAAGGCGATATTCCCGAATTCGTGGAAATCCGCGGCGAGGTGTTCATGCGCTGGGACGACTTCGCCGCATTGAACGGCGAGAATGAGGACGCCGGCCGAGCCCCATTCGCCAATCCACGCAATGCCGCCGCCGGAAGCCTCAGACAGAAAGACCCGCGCATCACCGCCACGCGCCGTCTGAGCTTCTACGCGCACGGCATCGGCTCACTACGCTGGGGCGCGGGACGTGCCGACAGACATGACGTGATCAACCATCAATCCGAGGCATATGCGCTGTATGAAAAGTGGGGCGTGCCGGTTTCGCCGCATAATCGCGAAATCACGTCGTTCACCGACATTCTTGACATGATCGACTACTACGGCGAACATCGCGGCGATATCGAACACGCGCTCGACGGCATCGTCGTGAAGGTCGACGATCTTGGATTGCAGCGCGCGCTCGGTGCCACCTCACGTGCGCCGCGCTGGGCCATCGCCTACAAATACCCGCCGGAAGAGGTCAACACCGATCTGCTCGACATCACCGTGCAGGTCGGCCGAACCGGCCGCGTAACCCCGGTCGCCATCCTGAAGCCCGTATATGTGGCCGGTTCCACCGTGTCACGTACCACGTTGCATAATCCTTTCGAAGTGGAGCGCAAGGGCGTGCTCATTGGCGACACCGTGGTGGTACGCAAGGCCGGTGACGTGATTCCCGAGCTCGTGGGCCCGGTGCTCGAGCGCCGCAAGGGGCGGGAGGAGAGTCTGCACGCGTTCGTCATGCCAACGCACTGCCCGAGCTGCGGTGCCGAACTGGCTCCGGCCAAAAAGGGCGACAAGGACATTCGCTGCCCGAATGTGGAATCATGCCCTGCGCAGTTGACCGAGCGCATCATCAACTTGGCTTCCCGCAAGGCGTTCGATATCGAACATTTGGGCGATCAATCGGCGATCGCGCTGACCAATCCGGAGGAGGACCGCCCCGATTCCGTTGACACGTATGCGCCGGAGATCACTGAAATACTCGTCCAACCCGGCGAAGAGCCCGAACCCTACGAGCCGGTTGCCGGACTGCGGTTGCCGGATGCGCAGACGCCGGTGCTCTCCAGCGAGGCGGGCCTGTTCTCACTGACCGCCGCCGATCTGAAGGATGTGCGCGTATGGCGCGAGGCACCGATCATCGAAATCCATGAAACCGTCGACGTCAATACAGGCAAGACCAAGAAGACGCGCAAGCGTGTGGGAGGATCCGGACTGTGGCATCAGGTGCCTGCATTCTGGACCGCTCCGACCTCGGCCAGGAAACTCTCCGCCAAGAAACTTGCCGAACTGGAGGTGAACGGCGCCGCCGTTTCGGAATACCCAGAGTACAATGTGCCGGCCGACGCCGTAGTGATCCGTGAGGATACCAAGGTGTCGCGCACCGGCGTGACCAGCGTGCAGCCGGTGTACGTTCGCCCTGCTGAGAATACGCGCAAGATGCTCGACGAAATGGAAAAGGCGAGGCACGTGGATTTATGGCGTGTGCTCGTGGCGCTGTCGATCCGCCGCCTCGGTCCGCCGACCGCGCGCACCATCGCCACGGCCTTTGGCTCGCTCGACGCAATCGAACATGCGAGCGTCGAGGAACTTTCGGCAATCGACGGTATCGGACCGGAAATCGCCGAATCCGTGGTCACATGGTTCACTGCCGCACACGAACCGGGCAACTGGCGTGGCACGGTGTTGGATGCATGGAAGACCGCCGGCGTGGGTGTGGTGGCCGAAACCAACGATCTGCCGCAGACCTTGGCAGGCAAAACGGTGGTGGTCACCGGGTCATTGGTCGATTTCTCCCGCGACTCCGCCAAAGAAGCCATTATCTCCCATGGCGGAAAGGCGGCCGGCTCGGTCAGCAGGAAAACCGACTGGGTGGTGGTCGGAGAGAACGCCGGATCCAAAGCCGCAAAAGCCGAGGAATTGGGCATTCCCATGCTCAATGAGGACCAGTTCAAACAACTGCTGAGCAGCGGTACGGTGTGATGCAGTTCTCGTGAGCAAAACCTACGAGGCTCTGGCATGCCGCATGCATGACCGCTAGGCTGGTACGCGGCAACAAGGAGGAACCATGACAGACGAGCGCATGATCGAAGCGCAAATCTACGAACGTCTCAGCAAGGTGATCGACCCGGAATTGGGTCGTTCCGTAACCGACTTGGGCATGATCGCTTCCATCGACGCGACGCCGGTCACAGGGGAGGACAACACATACGACGTGACCGTCGCCGTCGAACTCACCGTGGAAGGTTGTCCGCTTTCGCAGACCATCACGAATCAGATCAATGGTGCAGTGGCCTCATATCCGGATGCCACGTTGCAGCCTCATATCGAGGTCGGTTCCATGAGCCATGACAAGCTCACCCAACTGGTGGCTGGTCTCAAGGCGGAACGCAAACAGAACCCGTTCAACAAGCCAGGCATCAAGACCCGTATCTTCGCTATCGCATCGGGCAAAGGAGGCGTCGGCAAATCGTCGGTCACCGCCAACCTTGCCGCGACCTTTGCCGCATTGGGCTACGACACCGCGGCCATCGACGCCGACATCTACGGCTTCTCGCTGCCGCGATTGTTCGGCGTGCACACGCAACCCACCAACCTCAACGGCATGCTTATGCCGGTGACCGCCTGGGGCGTGAAGATGATCTCCATCGGCATGTTCGCCGGAGCCGACCGTGCGATTCTCTGGCGTGGCCCACGCTTGCAGCGTTCACTGGAACAATTCCTGTCGGACGTGTGGTGGGGGGAGCCCGACGTGCTGCTGCTCGACTTGGCGCCAGGCACCGGAGACATGGCGATTTCCGTGGCGCAAGCCCTGCCGAACGCCGAACTCGTGGTAGTCACCACTCCGCAGCCATCCGCCTCCGACATTGCGGTTCGCTCCGGTCTGGTGGCGCTGCAGGTGCCGATGAAGGTGCGGGGCGTGGTCGAAAACATGAGCTATTTCGAGCATAAGGGCGAACGGCTGAAGATCTTCGGAGAAGGTGGAGGCGAACGTGTCTCCCTCCAGCTATCCCAGAATCTGGGATACGAGGTGCCATTGCTCGCACAGTTGCCGCTGGAACCTGAACTGCGCGAGACCGGCGAGGCGGGACGTCCTGCGGTGCTGACCGAAGAAGGCGCATTGCGTACCGACGGTCTCGGCGCGACCTTCAGGCAACTCGCGGAATCGCTGATGCGTGTCCCGCTACGGTAAGGCGGTGGCGAAAATCGTGTGCCTTGTGTAGTATCTGTCACAGACACGGGGGCCGTTAAGGCTGAGAGGAAGCGAACGCGCTTCGACCGTATGAACGTATACCGGGTAATGCCGGCGCACGGACGTCTCTCTTTTCCCGTGCCTTGATGGAATAGAAAGGCACAATTCATGACTGGCATTCAGTCTTCCGCAGTAAAGAAGCACTCCAACAAGTGGCGCGTGGTCGATATCGTCGTGGCGGCCATCATCGCCGTCGCGTCCGGCGTGATCTTCTGGGCTTGGGATATCATCTACGCTGTTCCGATCGGCGCTTTCGACAGTCTGACACCTGGCTTGGGCGGTCTGTTCAACTTCATGTGGCTGTTCGCAGGTCCTCTGGCGGCCATCATCGTGCGCAAGCCTGGCGCCGCGTTCTTCGCGGAGACCGTGGCAGCGCTCATCGAGGCGCTCATGGGTAATCCGTTCGGCATCGGAGGCTCCCTGATCATAGGCATGTTCCAAGGTCTCGGTGCGGAAATCGGCTTCGCCGTGTTCGCCTACAAGAAGTGGAACATTGCCTCCGTCACCCTGGCCGGCGCGCTGACAGGCCTGTTCAACGGCGGCTATGATTGGCTCACCCATTCCGGCTGGACCGTGTTGCAGGGTAGCACGTTCACCATCTGCTGCGTGATTTCCGGCGCGGTGATGGGAGGTGCCTTCATGTGGGTGGTGCAGTTCGCTTTGGCGAAGACCGGCGTGCTTGACCGCTTCGAATCCGGACGTATGCAGGAACTGGTCTGAGCGCCGTCGCGCTCAAGGCGGGCGAGGGTTTGCGACGTACATGCCGCGTACGCCGCAAACCCTCTTCATATGGTCGGGGATACCGCGGATTGGAGAACCTATAGATGACGACGGATGAAGTCGGAACCGTGGTCGCAGCCGGTGTGAAGGCGGTTGACTGGGGATGGAGACATGCTTCGCGTAAGGATTTCGCGTTGCGACATGTCGATTTTGAAATCAAGCCGGGGGAGCGCGTACTGCTGCTTGGCGCATCCGGTGCTGGCAAAAGTACGTTGATGGCTGGATTGGCCGGCGTGCTCGGCGGCGATGATGAGGGCGAACAGGAAGGCAGCCTGCTGATCGACGGCATCGATTCACGTACGGCACGCGGCAGGAGCGGCCTGGTGATGCAGGATCCGGACGCCCAGACGATTCTTGAACGTGCAGGTGACAATACCGCTTTCGGCTGCGAGAATCTCGGCCTCGGACGAGACGCCATCTGGAAGCGGGTGCGTGCGGCCCTTGATATCGTGGGCCTAGACTACATGCGTACGGATCATTCCACACGTCGGCTGTCCGGCGGCCAGCGTCAGCGGTTGGCATTGGCGGGCGTGCTTGCCATGCATCCCGGACTGCTGTTGCTCGACGAACCAACTGCGAACCTGGATCCGGAAGGCGTGCAGGAGGTGCATGACGCGGTCAGGCAAGTGCTTGAGCGCGGCCATGAGACGATGGTGGTGGTGGAGCACCATATCGATGTGTGGCTTGACCTTGTGGACCGTGTGATCGTACTGGGCAGACCGAACGATGATTCGTATGAAGGCGGCGTCATTGCGGATGGCTCGCCTGAAGAGGTGTTCAACGCCATGGGCGATGTCCTCGCCGAAGGCGGGGCGTGGGTGCCGGGACGTGACATCGCAAGCTATGCCCCGACTCAAACCGGACATGATCGCGATGTGGTGCTGTATACCGATGATTTGAGTTTCGGTCGCAGCTTTCCTTTGGGAAAGCACATCGATGTGCGTTTCCATGCGGGGGAGGTCACCGCGCTTACCGGCAGGAACGGCGTGGGCAAGTCCACCTTGGCCCTGACCTTGGCCGGTCTGCTCAAGCCGATTGCCGGCCATGTGCGCGTGGCTGATTCCATGATGCCCGCGCATCGTGAGAATGATCCGTTCACATGGAAAAGCCGCGATCTGCTTGGGCGTATTGGCATGGTGTTCCAGGAGCCGGAGCATCAGTTCGTGGCATCCAGCGTACGGGATGAAGTGGCGATCGGGCCGAAATCCATGGGCAAATCTGATGAGGAGGCCTATGCCATCGCCGACGAGATGCTGGAACGCATGAATCTCAAACGGTTCGCACCGGCCAATCCGTTCACGTTGTCGGGGGGTGAGAAGAGGCGGCTTTCGGTGGCGTCCATGCTGGCGGCGGCGCCGAAGGTGATCATCATGGACGAACCGACGTTCGGACAGGATTTCACCACATGGATGGAAATGGTACGTCTTATCGCCGGTGCGCGTGACGCGGGTTCCGCGGTCATCATGGTCACGCATGACGAGCCCTTGGTCAAAGCGTTGGATGCGCGCCGCATCGTGGTAAGTGAGGAGGGACGATGATGGAAACCATTGGCGTTGTGGCCCATGAGGAACGTCATGATGAGCCGCGGGCGACGTCGCCGTCATGGTTCATTGCGAAACTGAATCCGGTCAGTCGTTTCATCGGAGCTATTCTGCTATGCGTGCCGATGTTCCTATCATTGGACGTCGTCTCCGCCTCTGCGGCACTGCTGATCGACCTCATGCTGCTGTGGATCGGTGGCGTGAATCCATTGACGGTACTGCGGAAAACCTGGATGGTATGGATTGCCGCGGTAGGAAGTTTCGTTTCCGTGACCTTGTATGGCACCGCTTCCGGGGCGACGCTGTTCACATTCGGTCTTATGGCGGTGTCGGAAGGCTCGTTGTATGCGGGTGCTGCGACGTTCCTGCGTGTCGCCGCCATCGCGGTGCCCGGCGTGATTTTCGCGCTTGGGCTCGATCCGACCGATCTGGCGGATGGTCTGGTGCAGATTCTGCATTTGCCGTCGAGATTCGTGTACGGCGGTCTGGCCGGCATGCGCATGGTTACATTGTTGCAGGATGACTGGCGTGCGTTGGGCCTGTCCCGCCGTTCGCGAGGTCTGGGCGACGGAAGCGCCATCAGACGCGTGTTCCTGCAGGCCTTTAGCCTGCTGGTCGTGTCGATTCGTCGCGGAACCAAGCTTGCCACCGCCATGGAGGCACGTGGATTCGGCGGCGACGTTCCGCGCAGTCAGGCGCGTACGTCGCGCTTGCATGGGGTCGACTGGCTGTTCTATCTGATCTGCATGGCAATACCGGCCGCGGCGTTGCTGCTCGCATACCGTACCGGATACTGGCATTGGTCCTTCCGTAATTGATGCCGAAACGGTTTGGTCGGCCCGCATGGAAGACACCCCTTCTTGTAGACTGGTCGGCGGACGGAAAGCGAGACATGCATGAACATTACGGTGTACCTGGGGGCACACGAAGGCAATGACCCTGCGTTCAAGGAAGCCGTCGTGGAACTGGCGACGTGGATATCCGAAAGCGGCAACAGGCTGGTTTACGGCGGTTCCGATGAGGGGCTGATGGGTGTGCTCGCCGATACGGTCATGGCGACCGGTGGCGAAGTGACCGGCATCGAGGCGCAGATGTTCGTGGACCGAGGCGTTGAACATAACGGTCTCACCGAATTGCATGTCGTATCGAATATCACGGAACGTCGCACCAAGATGATCGAACTTGGCGACGTGTTCATCGCCTTTCCCGGCGGCACCGGTACGCTTGAGGAGGTTAGCGAGGTCGTTTCGAAGATCTGCCTCAACCAACTGACCCAACCTTGCATCTTCTACAATCTCAATGGTTTCTATGACGATATGAGGTCGTTGCTCGATCGCATGATCACTGCAGGATTCTCCACTCCCGAACGTCAGCGCGGCATCTATTTCGCCGATGATCTCAAGGAAATCCGGCGCATCATCGAGGAGCGTCCATAAGTCGATGCCGATGGCATGAGGAATGCCGCGGCGCATGACATGCAGCCGTCCCGCCATTAGGTGGGGCGGCTGTTTTGCTAATCACGGAGAAATGCAGAAAGCACGATTTAAACCGATTCTTACGGGAAGAATTACTTCTAATATTGGGATATGGCTGTAAAATGTTTTGCGCAGAATCCTGTTTTGTATGACGAATGGCCTAGGCTGTAGGTATACGAAACCGTAAGAAAGGATAATCCGACATGCGGGGAAGACCCACTGAGGAGGAGCTGAGAATAATACGGAAGGAGTACCGTCGCTGGGTGGAACGAGACGAGCGTATGTCATGCATGGCTCTCCGCTGCTATATGGAACGTCTTGATGCTGAACGTCGCACGCGAATTACGATGGGTTGACCTGAGCCTAGATCATTGGGATGACATCGCCCCCATGCGATGCGCCATTCCGGTGGAAAGAGGGTCAGGGGCAATGGCGACGGCCATCAAGGTCGGCGATCGGTTCCTTCAACCATGGGAGTACGAGGTCGAATGCATGATCTCGGCGCTTCCTTATACGGTGAGCGGCGAGAAGGACCGAGTGCGGCTTTCCATGCGCATGGTGGATTGGAAAACGGATGAGGTGACGTCCGTTTGTTGGATTCGTCTCGTGGATGGCGGTACGTGGTTCAATGACAGGGGACACTACCATATCTCGGCACTCGCCCGCTCGGTGGACTGCAGGGGAATCCGAATGGGGTTTTTCGCATTGCGTGATGCGCTGATATGTATCAAGAGTAACGCCTTGCGGAACAAGCGTAGTCCGTTGGTGACGGCGTATTCCGACTATCGCGACGAACGAACAGTCGAATTGTTCCGCAAAATGGGCTTCACCACCGAGTACGAGGCCGGTCTGTATGCCGGCAAATACCGTCTCTTCACCATCAATCTTGACGACAGTCCGATTCCGGACGACCTTGAGGATTTGTGACGGCGCACTGCTCGTTATGCTTGGCGTGTGTCGGTGCCTCCCGAATCCGGAACTGATCGGTACGAATCCAGATGGTGAAACTGATCGTCATGGCGCGCGACGAGGGTTCCGCGGTGATCATGGTCACTCACGACGAGGCGTTGGTGAAGGCGCTCGACGCACGAAGCATCAACGTAAGAGGGGGAGAATGACGATGGAGAAACGGTTGGAAACCATCACGGTGGATCGTATCGCGCAAAACATGGCCAGTATGGATCGCCACGAGTTGCGTGCTCATGCTGGGGTAGCGCTTTCCACGGCGTACTTCACCGGCTACCGGCATTGGGCCTTCTCTAACGTGGGTCAGTAGCCGGCGCGGGCGATCCGTCATCAAGCCGGTCCTTTCCGACTGATTCGAGGCAATCGCAAATCAGCAGGGAAGGACCGGCTTTTTGTGCGCCCGGGTTGCCGTTGGCTCCGGTTGACATCATGTTTCGAATGACTGCTATGGCGGAGCGTCCGAAGTGTCTCCAAACGCTTTGTTCTTCCTCCGCTGTGCTGCAGTCCACATCATATCGGCGTGTCGGAAGACGGTTGCAAGGGTGGAGGTGAAGGTGGGGTAGGTTTCCAACAAATCTCACTTTTACCTCCGGTAACAAAGGGGATAAGTCAAAGATCGTTGAAACTTCAACGGTTTCATCATGTTAGTCCGAGTTCTCGAAAAGGATTTGCGCGATCTTGTGGAGGTTCTGGATTATGAAAGAAGCCTAGACACGCATACCGTGGCGAGGAGAGAAATGAAAGCAAAATTCGGAGGGCGCATGCGGCATCTGCTGGGGATCGTGCCGGTGATTGCCTTGTGCGCATCCATACTACTGGCGTCTTCGGTCGCTCAAGCCGTGGATGGAACTCATCTTCCGATACTGGCCAGACCGTTTCCATAACGATCAACAAGAAATGGCAGGGAGACGCGGGGTGCGAGGGCAAGCGCCCCCAGGCTCACTGTCGGTATCAAGAACAAGCAGACCGGTGCTGTGGTGAAGACCGTCGAATTGACGTCCGACGAGTTCTATATTCGCGTGTCGAACAAGACGCTCGCCTACAAGGTGGACGACGTTCGCACCGTGCTTCCCGAAGACGTTTCATCGCTGTCCATCGAACGTGACAAGGACTACGTGACCTTGGCTACCTACACGCCCTACGGAATCAACGACTACAGACTGCTGGTAAGGGAAACTCGAACGAAATACGTTGCCGAACGAGAGAAGAGCACAGCCAAGAAGACCGTGGTCGCGGGAACCTGGATATCCGATTACGCGAAGTCCATCGGCATCCGGGCGGCGTTTCTAGTGGTCCCGGGCGTCGTCGCGGCAATCCGAAGGTCCACGGCGAAACGGGACCGCTCGCGGGAGCCAGCTGTCAAGAACCTTCGCGAAAAGCAAGGAGTATCCGCAAGGAAACTGACGAACAGAAAATCCATAAAGGTTCAGACAGATTCCAATCCGAATGATGCCGCATGATTGTTTATGAATCCATCGATGATGAGATTCGCCACCACATAAAACGGGCAGACGCACCTTTACGAGTACAAGACGGTTGTGGAGCCGGACCGCTACCTCGTACCGTTCTACAATATCGAGACCAAGACCAAGTTCGCAAACGAAGGCAATCACATACGATGATCTGTCTGAAGCCGACAAGGAACGCTATGAGAACGATTTCGGTAAGGATGATGGAGAGGAAGCATCGAGGTACCTGACCATATCAATGCTGAATTGTTGAACGGATTTATCATGAACTCCGACACAGTGGACATAGTGTTGCAAGAACTCATGGAGCGCGGCATCAAGACCAAGGGCGGCGAACAAATCGGCAAGACCATTCTTCAGGTCAAGGCACAGGAGAGGATGGTTAAACGGATTGCCGATGATTCGGAATACCTCGATGGTGCTTCACTTGAAGAGTTGGAACGGATTCGAGTTACGTTGCGTGGGCTGATTCGTTTCATCGCGGATTCCAACGCTAGAAGGACGATTATCACGGATTTGAAGGATCCAATCATTGCTCGAGTGGAGGGGCAGGATTTCGACATCACCGAACATTACGAGGATTGCAAACAGAAAGTCAATCGGTACATCAATGAGCATAGCGACGATGATGATATCCGAAAGCTTCCCTACAACGAGCCTCTATTCGGCGAGGACTTCTCGAATCTGGAGAACACTCTGATTTATGAACTCGGTTCCGAGGAGGAATATCAGAACGCGTTTGACGACGTTCCGCTCGGATTGTTGGTGCGACGCATCGTTAAGCTTGACCATCAAGATACCATGGATGCGTTTGGCGAGTTCATCAACAACCATTCGCTCAGTCCGTCGCAGAATGCCACGCTGAACAGGATCATTAGTTATGTTGAACAGAACGGATATATCCAGTTCGAGCAGCTGACTCAGCCGCCATTTGATGGGCTGAAATCCTTGATTTTGGTGTTTGGCAAGGGATTGAAGGACCTGAAGGTAGGTATCGATCGATTGAACCATAATGCATTGGTTCCTACCGCGTAATGTCTCGAAGGGAATGCGTTCGGGAAGCTGAGTTTTCAACGCGGCGGCGAAATTGGGTTATTCTGTCCGTCGCACGTCAGTCCCGTTCATTGTTCCGGTTACGGTATTCCTGCGCGCTCATCGCGCGCTTGCGTTGCATGGTGTTCTGCAAGGCTCTGGTGTCGGGAAATCCACATTCCTTTGCGATGGCGGCCACGGAAGATGATGAATTCAACAGTTTTCTGCAGGCGTCGTCCAGCCTCAATTCGGTCAGGAACTCCTTGAATGTCGTTCCGGTCGCCTTACGGAACATGCGGCAGAAATGCTCCCTGCTGTAGCCGAATTCCCGGGCTACGTCGGCCGCGTCAATTCTTTGCCTGTGATGCGAGGTTACATATCCGATGATCTGCATGGTGATATTGCGTCCAGAGCGTGTCAGTTCCGGACTGCGTGTTCCGGAAACGAATTTCGAATACAGCAGGGACAACAGCTCATACAGCAGCATGTTGAGTTTGAATCCTCGGATGCTTTCGTCGGATCGTTGCCAGCGGATGATGTTTTCCGCTAGTTGCATGAGTCGGGCCTGGTCGTCCCTGGTGACGCGAGGGGAGTGCAGGGAGAATTCGTATCTGTCGGCGAAGGGATAGAGACGCTCTAGAACCTCGTCGTTGAACGTTACGGACAGTATCACTGGAGATGTTCCATCCGTACTCTCCGGTATGCCATAGTGAATCGAATACGGGTTGATGAGCAGAAGATCTCCGGTGTTGAGTGCCATTTCCCGCCCGTCCACGATGAATGGGCAACTGCCATGGGCCGAGTAGACGAATTCCATTCCCGGATGCCAGTGAGGCTTCGCTCTTTCGTCCAACGAATCATGGACGATCACCAATCCGGGAAATCCTTCCGGATAGACATTCTCCTCACGGTAATCAGGGCCTATCAGGGTGTTGTACGTCATTGGCATAGATGCGACGGCCATGAGTCCCTCCACTTCATCGTCAACGGATATTTGCCGGCGGCCTGTGACTTCAGTATGGCAAAATGTGATGTTTAATTATACAGGGATTGACAGTAGGTCACAATTATATGACTAAATATCACATATTGTGTGATCATTAGATTCGTGTGGCCATATCGTTGATGTTGTCATCGCTTACAAGATAAGACGAAGGAGTCAACATGTCATCTTCGAATCTGCCAGAGCAGGCAGGCGGAGCAGTTGAGGTCATCGCCCCGACCATTAAACGCCGTATCATCCTCGTATGCCTCGCAGGAGCTACGGGCGGACTGCTGTTCGGCTACGACACGTCCGTAATCAACGGCGCGGTCGATTCCATCGCAGGCAGCAAGTCCGGATTCGGCCTCAACGATTTCATGAGCGGCCTATCCGTTTCCGGTGCATTGGCCGGATGCGTATTGGGTGCATGGTTCGCCGGAAAATTCGCTGACCGCTACGGTCGTGTCAAAGCGCTGCTCACAGCGGCTATCCTGTTCATTATCAGCTCCCTCGGTTCCGCTCTGGCCCCTGCCGTCTGGCCCTTCATAGCCTTCCGACTCATTGGCGGTCTCGGTGTGGGCCTCGCATCGGTCGTCGGCCCTACCTACATCGCGGAAGTATCGCCAACCAAGATGCGCGGTTTCCTTGCCAGCTTCCAGCAGTTCGCGGTCGGTATCGGCATGTTGGGATCCACCATCGCCAACAACCTGCTCGCCAAAAGCTCAGGCGGCGCCGACAATACGCTCTGGTTCGGCCTCTCCACATGGCGTTGGATGCTGATGGTCATGTTCGTTCCCGCCATCATCATGCTGGTGGCTGCACTCCGACTGCCGGAAACCCCGCGCTACATGGTCATGAAAGGCCATTACGACGAGGCCGCCGAACTACTCAAGCGCATCAATGGCACGCAGAATCCGCAAGATAAGGTACGTCAGATCCGCGAATCCATCGGCAACGAGACCTCTCCGAAGCTTTCCGATCTGCTCGGACGCACTTTCGGTTTGAAGAAGGTTGTCTGGATTGGCGTCCTCGTGGCTCTCTTCCAGCAATTCTGCGGCGTCAACGTGATTCTCTACTACGATTCCAGCCTGTGGCGTTCCATGGGATTCTCGGAACAGCAGGCGCTTGACATCGCCATGATCCGCACGTTCGCAGCGTTCATTCCGATGGTCATCTCCATGGTTCTCATCGACCGTATCGGACGCCGTAAGCTTCTCGCCTTCGGTTCTGCAGGAATGGCAATATTCCTGTTCGTCGCAGCATTCGGCTTCGCCCACGCCACGATGGATGCCTCCGGCCTGCATCTCAACGATGCGTGGGCTCCGATCACGCTCATTGCCGTCTACCTGTTCTACCTGACGTTCTGCGGTACATGGGGGCCCGCCATGTGGGTCGTGCTTGGAGAGATCTTCCCGAACAGCATCCGTGCCATGGGTATGGCGGTGGCTACCGCATTCAACTGGATCGGCAACTTCATCGTATCCACTTCGTTCCCATCCCTGCAGCACGGCGTCGGACTCAGCGGCGCGTATTTGATGTACGGCGTGTTCGCGGCCATCAGTTTCCTGTTCGTCACCAAAGGTCTGCCGGAGACCGCTGGCGTAGCGCTCGAAGACATGAAGGCGGAATGACGTGCTCAACAACATTGTGATCACCGACGAGGAGCGTAAGCTGTTCCTCAGCTGGACCGCGCTCGACGAGGACCTTGCCGAAGTCGAGCCCGACCTTGCCGAAGCGGTATTGCGTTCACGTCTCGACTTTGCCAGGGGGGACCTATCGCGAACCGACTACTGGCATGATCCCGAAGGAATCGACGTCTTCGAAGACGTGCCATACGTTGATGACGGAACCCGTGCACACAGACTTGACCTGTACCTGCCCCACGACAGTGTAGTCAGGGGAGGCAAGACCACTCCTGTGTACATCGACATCCACGGAGGCGGATTCGTCTACGCATACAAGGAGCTCAACCGCAATTTCTGCACAAACCTCGCCAAACTGGGATTCGCAGTGTTCTCCGTGAACTACCGGCCCGCACCGGAAACCGATTTTCTCGGACAATTGGAGGACGTCGCGGCGGCATTTCGTTGGATCCGGATACATCGACACGAATATCCCATCGACCAGAACAACGTGTTCCTGACGGGAGATTCGGCGGGCGGCACGCTCGCGCTCTATATGACGGCAATCGAACGATCCGGCAAATTTGCCAAAGCAATGGGTGTCGGCCAGTCGGGGCTTACCGTTGCTGGTAGCGCGTTCGTTTCGCCATTGGCT
This sequence comes from Bifidobacterium dentium JCM 1195 = DSM 20436, assembly GCF_001042595.1. Taxonomy (NCBI): domain Bacteria; kingdom Bacillati; phylum Actinomycetota; class Actinomycetes; order Bifidobacteriales; family Bifidobacteriaceae; genus Bifidobacterium; species Bifidobacterium dentium. Next base: position 1,477,057 of record NZ_AP012326.1, on the reverse strand, counting down.
GATCTGACGCCCTATCTGGCGCTGTGCGAGCCGGGGACGCGAAAGACTATTGAAGAATCCAAGGAAACTTCAATCGTCGAACATATCGCGCCAACGTTCTTCGCGAAGTTACACGCCAAAAAAACAGAGCTGACGAATCTTGCGACCATGGCTGAGGAAGTGGAATTCCCGCCGATCCTCATCAACACCAGCAGTGACGACTTCATCCACGTCGAATCATTGAAACTGGCTACCGCGCTCGTTGCCGCAGGGCACGATGTGGAACTGCATGACTGGTATACCCACAAAGGCCAATCACTCGGACACGTATTCCCGGTGTGCATGTCCTGGCTCGACGAAAGCCGCGAAACGCTCCGCATGATCCACGACTTCGCATACGCGCGGATCTGAATCAAGCGGACGGAGAGCAATGGCTTCCTGTGATCCGTTGATTCATGACCGCTTTGCAACGGCTGGATTGACGGCTCGAATAATGTGGCGTGAGATTCTGACGAATGGAATCCCACGCCACTTTTCGTATCGCAAGAGTTTCTACTCATTGAGCTGTTTATTGGGAAGATTTGTGATGGGGATGCAATCATGGTGGTGTGAGCGAGATCGATATTGAAGATGTTGACAATCCGGAATTTCGCAGGTTTGCGCGTGTGGTAGTCGAATGCGATGGTGCGGGTTTCATCACAAGGGTGAATCACAGCGACTTTCATGGCAATGCGGTTTCGCATGACGTTGAAACCATGGCCGGTAGCAAAACCATGTTGCACAAGAACCTTCCATCGGACAAAGTGCACACCGTGTACCGGTGAGTTTCTTCTTGACTCATCACCTCTGACCCAGATTCCTCGTGTCCACGTCTGTTCATCGCGCAGTCGGCTGACGATGATTCCATGCAAAGGCTGTTCGATGCCTACGAGCCCGACTGGGATTCCTCGGAATGCGTCACATATCTCTATGCTAGTTATGAATACGCATATGCTGCGGAGCGACTCGACTTCATCGCTATGGCACGCATTATCGGAACGCTTCTTTATGCAGCGTGTGTCTCGCCATCATGCGCGTTATTCGACTGGGCTTCGTCCGTGGCGTCATCTGTTGCGGTTGGAGATGAAATCACGCTCCCATCCTTGCCGGTGGGACTTGCATGCGAGTGTGCCGGGGCTGAGTCTCGGTCGTCTCGCAGTGCTCCCAGTTCGATTACTTCCATGGCTGGACGGGAGCGACTGTCTGCTTTCGTGGACTTATGCCGCATGTGGTCGGCTTGATTACTCGCGCTACGGGAATCGCTGTTCCGTAGTTACCGAATCGTTCATCGCGTTGCGCTTGACGGACAGTATAGGCCTTTCGCATGTAAGGAAACTTGAGGAAACACTATGATGGCGAGTTTCGGCGATGTCTTTGTGGATCCACTATCAAGTGGATTATTCCCTGCCGTATTTGGTTGCGTATGCGTCCATGTCGAGCGTGACGATGCGCACCATCGCGTCCGGATTATCGGGTTTGATCTCGGTCAGGTTGCTGGTTGTCGGGATTGGTTTGCCGTCTTTGAGTTCCGTGAGTACCCATCCGCTGGCTGCGTCCTGGGCCATGAACAACGCTTCGGCCAGGTCGCGTCCTTCGGTGACGCACCCGGGAAGATCCGGAATCTCGACAGTATAGCCGCCACTGCCGTCTCTGAATGGGATGAGAACTATCGGATACGTAAGCTTCATTTGGTGTTCCTTTTGATGAGGTCGTCTTGACTTTATATGGGTTTCGCTATTCTGGGGCTGAGCCCGTCTCCGCAGAAGGTAAGTGCATCTTCAATGGTACTTAGAGTTAGTCTTTGATTGCTTTCATATTTTGATACTATCTCTAACACAGATGCAGTCAACAGATAGTTTAAAGTCCTCATAGGTATGGAATATAAGACTTTAGCGCATTTATTTCATGCCAACAGGTGGCACAGGCACGCTGTAGGAAATCAGCGAGGTGGTGTCGAAAATCTGTCTTAATCAGTTGAAAGGGCCATGCGTTTTCTATAGTCTCAACGGTTTCTACGACGATATGAAAATGTTCCTGCAACGCATGGTCGAGTCGGCTTTTCCATGGCCGAACGTCGGCAGGGTATCTATTTCGTGTCCGATCTGGCTGAAATCGAGCAGGGCATCAACACGCACAACAACGATTGGCGGCTGCTTTGGGTAGACGAAATCATCGACGGACTGAATGAGAGGTTCAGGGCGTTATCGACTACCTGTTCATATCTGACACCGGCCGTTGTCCTCCGACTGGTTCGGATCAAAACAGGGGAGAGCCGTCCGTGTCTGATTGGGTGGGGCGGAGTCCCTCAGTCTTTCCAACGTAATGGACGAGTCGAAAAGCGTCTTCTCTATGAACCGGTTCAAAGGTGCCGGATCCTTGAAATCGGGGTCGGAGGTGTTGTCCAACGCGAGGGCGTCGCGGAAAAGCCGGGCGTTCGAGGCGAACGGCTTGTTGACGACCGTGAATCCGAGACGTCTGAGATATATGATTGTGAACACCGCGGTCGTTCTGGTGTTCCCCTCGCGGAACGGATGGATCTGCCATAATCCAGAAACGAAGTCGAAATACCTCCTAGGTACCGCAGAAAAACGTTGGGGAAATGCCGAAGATGGCTGCATTTCAACGTTTTAGATTCCGTTTCATGTTGTTGGATAGATTGCCATTTTTGACTATTTTCGGCTATGAAAGGCAGAGATAAGTACACCTACGTTCGGCTGGCATAGTCCCATGGGCATGAACGAAACGGAACGCATGCCCAGATGCACACTCACACTGGTCGACTCGGCCGGCGACATGAAACTATCGATACTCATGGACGCCGACCGCGCGGCACGGATAGCATATCGGCCACGCCAAAGGGATTCCGGGCATATGCGACGGTAACCGACCCGCTGACCGGCGGGGACCACCGCGTATCCGGTTTCGGACGCACATGCACATTGGCCGAAAACCGGTTGAAGGACAAGCTCGCCGAGTTCGACTGCACCCACCGCGTCGGCTACGTGAAGCCGCCCACCGTGGCCGAATGGCTCGATCATTGGCTGGATGACATCTGCAAGTCGAGGCTCAAGTCCCGCATCTGGGACGAACTACGCATGGACTGTGGCCGACTGGACGACGTGACCAGCACAGCCATCATGGGACACAGTGAACTGACAACCGTGTCGCAAACAGGCAAAACCCCAAGTGTGCAAGAAACCGGGCACTCACTACCATATCTGGACGCAATAACGAACGATTTCCATATAACGACTAGCATGAAAGAACATTATTTGTAAAGCATAAAAGAAAGTCTGTTCATGTGGAAAAGCTGAGCAATATCAAGAATGACTCCATATCAGTTAATTATTTTTTAAATAGTGCTGCATATAGCGGGCTTTTTTCCCTTTTTTCGGTTATCCTTACTGGTCAGGTTTCTGCAACGTCATCACTATATGTTGGATTAGCACTTGGAATTTTATCTCTTTTTTCTAGGGGTAGTACTATTTTTATAGGCAATTTGATTGAACGCTCATCAACCTTATCTCTCACTGAGACTGGTTTCGGATTCATAGTTTTTTCGCTTTTGCTACTACAGTCGGCAATGAAGAGTTTTGTCGGCTTCCTTTTTCTGGATTTAGCTTTGCTGGGACTTGGACTCTCACTGGTTAATTTTGCCCTAAGATGGCATATACTTGCTATGGTAAAGGATAAAAAATCTCAGGCTACTTTATTTTCTTTAGTGACAATGACTGCCAATCTTGGATCCGCAATTGGTCCTCTGGCCTCGAATTATATATATAAATCTTTCGGGCAGACACTCTTTTTTATAGTCATTATTGGACTCTATGTTTTTTCTGCTTTACTAGCTCCGATTGTGCTAGCTCATCATGTCTTTATACGCAGTGAAGAAAGTAGTAAGCAAAATACCTCTTCTATCGTGAAGACCATTAAAGACTCAGTGAAAAGTTCTGGCACTATTCTTGCTATCCTGGCGGTGTTTGTGGGCAGTATAATGAACGGTCAGCTTTTTGCAGGAATGGCATTGGAATTCTATTCGTTATCCGATAGCCCAGTCATAAGAGGATTGTTCTATTCTATTGATGCCTTGTCAGTCATAGCACTGCAAATGCCAGTGAGTAAATTTATTTCACGAGGTATGACTAATGGGCATAATGCTACCTCATTCATAATCAAAAGCTTGGGAGTCTATGGCATTTCCTTTGCAATATTTGCCTGTGGAGTTTCGTCCTACTGGTGGATATGCATTGTATCATTGATTGTTATTTCCATTGCAGAATGTATCTACGCACCATTAATCAATATTGCTCTAGTAGAAGTACAGCCAGATAAACCTTTGGTGGACATTCTGAATTATCGGCTGATAATTGCAGCTATTGGTGAATCAGTAGGTTCATTCCTTGGCGGTTGGATTGTTCCGGCACTACGCCCTGCAGGAATGACACCTTGGTACTGGTGCACATTAGCGTTGGTAGGAATAATGCCGGCAATCGCTGCTAACCAAATTGACAAACATGGAAAAAAGGCTATCTGCCACTAAAAGAGGAGTCACATGCACCCACAAAAAATATTCATACTTGAGAAGATATTGACAAATGCCCTCGAACATCCCAATAGCGAGGCTGCTAAGGATAAAAAAGGAAGAAAAGCGGTAGAGCGGCTTCCCGATATCAAGAGAAATGACAGTCTCTCTGCTTCCTGGTGTTCTGAAAGCGGTGGAAGTAACTCCGCAGTTTCATCACCGCTATGTGGTATCAGCGATAACTCCATCTGTTCGCTGCAAGAAAGGGATGGAGGACAATATGGCCTATTGGATAAACTTTCCTTAGCAGCGTTGACTAAAGCAGCTTCGAAATGCCTCAACCTTGACAACATTGTTATCGATGTAACTCGAAATGGACGCGAACAAGTTGGCTGCCCTGTTCTTCTCTTTAATGACGGGTTGGATTAGCAGTTCGATTCTGTTTTCCACTATCACGGCAGATTTAATGCAGTTGATGAAGAATTACTTGCTATTAGTGCGGAATATGAAAAAATGTTACGGCAAGAGACCGTTTGGAACTCATTTCGAGCAAACTCTCCGCATGCATGTCCAGAAGCTTGTCCCACATACTTTCTGAATGCAACTCGTTCTTCCCATAGGAACGAAGTGTCTTCACTTTTAGCGGATTTAACCCGAGGGAAGCACGTATCCGTATTCATATGGTTGTCCAATTGAAGTGAAGACGCAATATTTTAATGATGAGGTCAAAGTTAATGTCTCATGCTTTGGCGAATACAACAGGGGGAAATGATATGAAAGTACTATTGTTACAACAACCCAAATCTTTCTCGAATTATCCAAAATGGATTGAAGAAGTCCAAGAATGCTTTGATTGTTTAGAAGTTATAGTCTTAACATCGAACGATCGAGCCATACGCCATAGTTGGCCGAATTCCGTCATCAAAGAAATTGAAGTTTCTAATTATTCCTCTGATAGCGCTACTGCAGAATTCTTTGATGTTGTTAAGAAATTTAGACCAGATAGGATAATTTCTGGCTCGGAAGAAGATGTGCTGAGGGTTGCGGAGGCGAGAAGTTTATTTGAAATTCCCGGTTTAAAGTATGAATTAGCGTTGAGCTGTCGAGATAAAGTTACGATGAAGCAGTCAGCCCTTAATGCTGGGTTAAAGATTATTCCCTATACCTCTTGCAAATGCTTTGGAGATATTATTGCGGCGTTCGATCGTTGGGAGACGGTTGTTCTCAAGCCTCGATGGGGTGCAGGGTCTGCAGGCATTACGATACTGCATTCGAAAGACGACTTATCTGCGTTAGCCGCTAAGCCGGAAATTGTCAGAAGCGTACATTCAAACCAGTATTATCTAGAAGAATACTGCTCTGGTTCTGTCTACCATGTGGATGTGGTCTATATCAATTCTGGTTTGATCCTGATTTCGCCATCACGATATTTTGTCCCACCGCTAGATTTCGAGAAACAAAATACTGGTTCCGTAATGTTAGACGAGAACAGCGCCGACTACTCTGAACTGCTCCGACTGACAAAGCAATTAATTAAATCTTTCAAAGATCAGACGGTCCCAAATGTGATGCATATTGAATTCTATAAGAATGAAACTGGTGATTTCATATTTGGGGAAATGGCGGCACGTAGGGGAGGAGGGCTAATTAAGCAAGAGCTGATAGCCGCCTATGGCATAGATCAGAGTAAAGCTAACTTTTTATTGGAACTTGGCCTTGTCGATGCGAATACAAATATCACACGATCATCCCAATATGGCATGCTACTAGAAACTGCTGGATTGAACTGGCCAAAGGAAAAAGAAATTCCGGATTGGGCAGTTTTAGAATCTGTGGGGAGGAAAAAAGGTATCGCCCATAATTCTGTTGATTCTGACAGAAAATTCCTCATTTCTGGTAATAATGAAGCCGAAATCATTCAACGTTCCAATCATCTTATAAACGGCTGATACGACGATTGAGAATTTGCTTTTTGCGAGGGAACGATTGTGACTAATTTTGTGACAGCTTCTCGAGGTGATGAACTGTTATTCAGAATTGATGATTCTGTTGAATCTAAATTCTTCCATACAATAGTGACACTGGTATCGTTGGGGATGCCGGAGGCGGCCGCCTTGTGCGGTTTGACGGAGAGACCATCCGTCAGGCCGTGCGCCGCGGCGACCTCATCGCCTGCTACGCCTACACGCCGACCGTGCGCATCCGACGGCGCGGATTTGGATGAATGGCTCATCTCGCTGCCTGCATGGCGGGCATGAGAAAACCCCACTCGCGTCCGATTGTGAACGAAGTGGGGTTTCTCGTGTTCCGATAGGTGCAGTATAGGTGCAGTAGGTCACTCTGAACAGTGCGAAAAGCCTACTGACGACTACGTTTTGCCCTAATGACTATCAGATGTGGAAATACAGCTCGTACTCCAGCGGAGTCGGGGCCAGACGAGCCTGATCGATCTCGCCACGCTTGATGCCCAGCCAGGTCTCGATCAGATCATCGGTGAAGACGTCGCCGGCGGTGAGGAAGTCGTGATCCTCTTCCAGAGCGTCCATGGCCTCGGCCAAGGAGCTCGGCACCTGCTTGATGCCAGCGTGCTCTTCCGGCGGCAGCTCGTACAGATCCTTGTCGACCGGCTCCGGCGGCTCGATGTGGTTCAGGATGCCGTCCAGGCCTGCCATCAGCTGGGCGGAGAAGGCGAGGAACGGGTTGCAGGACGGATCCGGAGCGCGGAACTCGATACGCTTCGCAGCCGGGGAGGTGCCGGCCAGCGGGATACGGATGGCGGCGGAACGGTTACGAGCGGAGTACACCAGGTTGACCGGCGCCTCGAAGCCCGGCACCAGACGGTGGTAGGAGTTCAGGGACGGGTTGGTGAAGGCCAGCACGGAGGAGGAGTGCTTGATCAGGCCGCCGATGTACCAGCGGGCGATGTCAGACAGGCCACCATAGTTCTTCTCATCGTAGAACAGCGGCTTGCCGTCCTTCCACAGGGACTGGTGGCAGTGCATGCCGGTACCGTTGTCGCCTGCGATCGGCTTCGGCATGAAGGTTGCGGCCTTGCCTGCCAGAGCGGCGGTCTCGTGAACGACGTACTTGTACTTCATCAGGTCATCGCCTGCGTGCTGCAGGGAGTTGAAGCGGTAGTTGATCTCCTGCTGGCCTGCGCCGGCGACCTCGTGATGGGAACGCTCGAGGATCAGACCGACCTTCTGCAGGTTGGCGACCATGTCGTCGCGCAGATCCTGGGTGTGGTCAATCGGCGGAACCGGGAAGTAGCCGCGCTTGACGCGGTTCTTGAACGCAATGTTCGGGGTGCCGTCGTCTTCGGTGTCAACACCGGTGTTCCACGGAGCCTCAACGGAGTCCACCTCGTAGAAGGAGCGCTGCATGCTGTTCTCGAAGCGCACCTTGTCGAAGATGAAGAACTCGGCTTCCGGAGCGAAGGAGGCGGTATCGGCGATGCCGGTGGACTTCAGGTAAGCCTCGGCCTTGCCGGCGACCTGACGCGGGTCGCGGGAGTACGGCTCATCGGTCAGCGGGTCGACGATGGAGAAGGCCACGTCGAGGGTCTTGTGCTTGCGGAACGGGTCGATGAATGCGGTGGAAACATCCGGCACCAGCTTCATGTCGGACTCGTTGATGGCCTGGAAGCCTTCCACGGAGGAACCATCGAACGGCATGCCGTCGGTGAAGGCATCCTTCAGGAACTCGCTTGCCGGCACAGTGAAGTGCTGCTGAACGCCGATCAGATCGGTGAAGCGAACGGAGACGTATTCAACGCCTTCCTTATTGATAAGGGCCTCAGCATCAGCCTTGGTTTCGAGTGCAGTCACGGGACCGCTCCTTTCGAATAAGTAACTTACAGGCTATTAGTCTAGAAAAACGCGTTTCACACACTCGCCACTTGGGTTACGAGAATGTTTCGAGATGACGTATTCCCTCCATGATTGCGCGAAAAATAGGGGTTGCGACGTTTCGCGGGACGAAATGCAACGGTGGGGATCCGTTCATGTTATGGACGGATCGAACGGCTGGGACGATGAAGCGACGCAACAATTGAAAATCCCCGATCTGACGAATCAGATCGGGGATTCCTAGTGCGTTCGCATGCATGTACCGTCAGCGGCCACGCATGGCGCGACGGCTGATCCTCTGTGGGCGCGTCGGATCGATGCCCTTCGGGATGTTCATGCCGTTCTTCATCTGCAAAGTACGCAGACGTTCGTTCAGAACATTCAATTCGGTCCTGGTGAGCATGAAGCGACGCTTCGGATGGATGGCCGCAATCAGCTTGTTCTTGTGATGCGTCGGCTCATAGGACTTGCACTTGAGCACGGTCTTGCGCAGATTCTTCAGGCTGACCTGCTTCGGCCCCTTGCCTACGCAGATTCGATAGACCGGGATTTCGGAACCGGCGGTCACGCCCTTGATGTTGTGCTCCTGGCGATCCATGGCGCGCGTCACACGGCCGTAATCGCCTTCGCCAAGCAGGTAGATGCCGTTATAGCCGGTGCCACGCCAAATGGCATCCTTGGTCTTCGGATCGACCCACACCGGCTCCTGCGGGAAGTTGAAACCCGCCTTGCTGACGTTGCCGAGAACGCTGATGGCGGCGCCGGGACGCCCTTCGAGCTTGGCATAGCCGACCTTGTCGGCACGATTGGTGAGCATCATGGTGGCGAACAGCAGGCCGATCATGATGGCAAGGATCATTGAGGTGATCCAGCCGATAACCGACCATTTGAACACGATGCCAAGCACGATGAACACGATGACCGGTGCCACGAACACGCTTCCGCACAGCCAGGGGAGTGTCTTGTCTTCCGAGTAGGTGTATTTGAAGATCTGAATGATCTGTTTGATTGTGTTCTGCTTCTTCTTTGGCTCTTCTTTGTCTGCCATCAATTTCCTCACTTGGTTACGTGGTTGAACACACTGGAACAGTAGTCTATCAGGTGCTATGCCGTAGTGTAAGCACCGGTTGCGGGGCCGCCGGCCCTCCCACGCCGGTCAGCGGGTATGAAGAGGCCTGCCATCCGCCTTGAGCAACGCTTCGCCGAACGTTTCGCTGAATGTCGGATGAGGGTGAATCAGGCGGGCCGCATCATGCAATGGCACATGATTGCCCACCAACTGCTCGGCCTCCGCGATCAGATCGCTGGCGATGGGACTTACGATATGTGCGCCCAGCACCAGCGGCACCTCGGGATTGTCCGCATAGGCACCGCTGACAATGGATAGCGACCCGCCCGAGCCGCTCATCAGCATACGTGAATTCGACAGCATCGGATACACGGTTTCCTGGGCATTGACCACGTCCTTCCGTGCCCGTGCCTCATCAAGGCTCAAGCCCACGCATGCCGCTTCGGGGAAGGAGAATACGACTTGCGGAATCGTGTCGTCGTCAACCGGTTTCGGATCGAGCCCGGCGATCTTCTCCGCGATGACGATGCCCTGCTCAAAGGCACGGTGCGCCAAGGAATGGCCGGAGGTGATGTCACCCAAAGCCCACACATGGTCGAGATTGGTGCGGCCAAATGCATCGATGCCGATAAATCCCCGGGCGTCACGTTCCAGCTTGCAGGCCTCGAACCAGTCTGCGTCGGTATTCGGTATGCGTCCAATGGCGGCGAGTACGACCTCGCCGTAGGCGCTCATGTCCGCTTCGGATCCTTCCCTCGTATAGTGCACGGTCGCGCCCAGATTGGCACCGGTTTCCACATGGGTCACATGGCTGTGCGTGATGATGTTCACGCCACGCCGCTTCAGCTCGCGAGTCAACGTCGCCGACGTGCGGCGCTCCCATGCGGAGAGCACCCGGTCTTTGCGAATCAGCAACGTCACGTCGCAGCCGGCCGTACGCCACATGGAGGCGAATTCCAGCGCCACGGCTCCGGCACCGATGATCACAGCGCTTGAAGGGAAGGTATCCAGTTCCAATGCCTGTGTGGAATCTATCAATGCGCCGGCGAATGGATTGTCCGGCAGCGGCGACGGCCGTGAACCGGTGGCGATCACGATGTCTTCGGCAACGATCTCCAGTTCGCCATCGATAGGTTCGCCGACGCCTGCCTTCACGAATCGCAATATGTGGCCAAGACCTTCGACCGGCGTGACATGTACGCTTCCGCAAGGCTGCATTACGGCCTCTCCGCGTACGATGGTGACGCCGCGATGCGCCAGCAATCCCGCCAATCCCTTGGTCATGGTGTCCACGGTCTGCGTGCGGAACGTGCGCAGTTTGCCGAAATCAATGCTCTCCACTGACACGTTGATACCCATCGCCTTGGCGTGACGCATATTCTCCACGGCATGCGTGGCGGTGAGTAGCGTCTTCGAAGGAATGCAACCTCGATTCAGGCAGGTGCCGCCCAGTGTGGCGTCGCGTTCGATCAGCACCACCGATTTGCCGAGCTCCGCGGCACGTAACGCCGTGGAATAGCCGCCCGGACCGCCGCCGATAATCGCGATATCGAAATGTTCCTGTGCCATATCAATCCTTGATGTCATGGCTCGAAAGCCGTGGAAAAACAACTGATCCTATGCTAATAAAAAGCCGTCAGCTTAGCTGACGGCAATACATATGCATGTGAGGCATCATTCCGGCCAATGGCCACGCTTGGCATAACGCGGCTTCGGCAGACGCCAACGACGTATCTGAATGGCACGGCTCCACGCATAGGAGGCGGAACGCATGCCCCTGGCCACGGATTTCTCACCGTACTTTTCGATGAGTTTCTTCTTGAGCTTGCGCCACATGATCGCAATGTCGATGATTACGGCGAACAGATACACGTACATCAGCACCATCAGCGGCAAAGCTAGGGTAGGCCACTTGTAGGTCACGAAGATGGAGACGACCAGAATAACGAAGGCGACCGGGATGAAGAACTCGCCGAGGTTGAATCGGGCGTCGACATAATCGCGAATGTAGATACGCCATGGCAGACGCTCGGCCTTCGGCATGTGATTCACGTCACCGGTCTGCATGGCCTCGTATTCGGCGTTCTCACGTTCGCGCATACGTGCCTTTGCGGCCTTGCGGCTGGCATCGCGATCCTTGGGAACCAGCGGGCGGAGATTCTGCGCCTGGGCATCCTTGCGTTTCGGAGTCGGGCGGCCTTTGCCGGCGGTAGGCTCCTGCGCCTTCTGTTCGACAGGCTCTTGGGCCTTGTCTTCCTTCTTAAACAAACTCATGTCTATGAGGGTAGGGTGACGTATCGACGCCTCGGCGGTATGCCTCGAAGCCGCGGAACGCCGAATGGGATTGTGGATACAATGGCTTGCATTGGCCGTACTCGATCAATATTAAGGAGAATCATGGCAGCATTACTTGCCGATGACATCCGTGCACGTGTGGAGGGTGATTGGGATCGCATCGTCGACGTGCTCAATCGGAAGATCGCATTGCAGTCGATCTCCGCGAAAGGCATCACCGCCGAACATATGAGGCGTTCCGCCGAATTCGTGGCCGAGGAGCTGAGAAAGGTCGGCGTTGACGCAAAGGTGGTGCAGTCCCATAATCCCGATGGCACACCAGGTGCGTGGGAGGTCATCGGCTCGAAGATCGTTGACGAGCATGCTCCGACCGTGTTGCTGTATGCACATCATGACGTACAACCGGTGCCCGACGAAGGTGCTTGGGATACCGATCCATTCGTCGGCACGCAGATTGGTACGCGACTGTATGGCCGTGGAGCCGCCGATGATGGCGGTGGCATAGCTATTCATTCCGGTGCGCTCAAGGCGCTCGGCGACGATCTGAAGGTCAATGTCAAGGTGTTCATCGAAGGCGAGGAGGAGATGGGCTCGCCGAGTTTCATCCCATTCATCGAAGAGCATCGTGACGAATTCAGGTCCGATGTGATCATCGTGGCCGATTCAGGCAACTGGTCCGCCGAAATCCCGTCGCTGACCACCTCGTTGCGTGGCAACACCGATATCGACGTGCACGTCAAGGCCCTTGAGCATCCGGTGCACTCCGGCCAGTATGGTGGACCGATTCTGGATGCGAATACGCTTGCGGCCATGCTGATCGCCTCCATGTATGACGAACATGGCGATCTCGCGGTGCCGGGCGTCGCCGCGGAAGAGCCGATCGGAGGCTTGCAGCGCGACCTTGACGAGACCACCGTACGCGCGGATGCCGGTATCGTCGATTCCTACCGTCTGGCCGGAACCGGTTCGCTTGCGGCACGTCTGTGGACCAAGCCGAGCGTCACCGTGATTGGCTTCGACGCTCACCCGGTCGAAGGGTCCTTCAATGTGATTTCCCCGGAGACCACGTTCCGTCTGAGTCTGCGCACCGCACCGAACCAGCGTCCTCAGGAGGCCCAGGAGGCACTTGCCGAATTCATGGTCGAACATGCCCCGTTCGGTGCCGAAGTGTGGGTCGACAGACTTGACAACGGCATGGGATGGGCCATGGACCCCGATGCCGAAGCCACCAAGGATGCCATGGAAGCCATGGAACAGGCCTTCGGTGTGGCGCCGGTCAACAAGGGCGAGGGCGGTTCCATCCCGTTCATTCCGGAATTGCAGCGCATCTTCCCGAACGCCCAGGTGCTCGTCACCGGACCGGAGGATCCGAAGGCCAATGCGCACAGCCCGAACGAGTCCATCAGCCTGCCGGGTCTGAAGAACAACGTGATCACCGAGGCCCTGCTGCTCGACAAACTCTCCAGATAGCGACGGTCATGGCCTCCGACGAATCGGGGCGAGTTCGAAAACCTCGTCGGAGGCCGTGGACACTTCAGGGCTGTGTGTCACGATGATCACGCAACGGCCATCGTCATGGGCCAGTGCGCGGAAGATGCCCATGATGTCATCCTGCGTGGCGAGGTCGAGATTACCGGTCGGCTCATCCGCCACGATGATGGAGGGATTGTAGCTTAGCGCCCTAGCGATGGCGACGCGCTGTTGTTCGCCACCCGACAGGTGCAGAATCCGTTCGTTCGCGTACTCCTTAGGCAGATGCACCTGCTTAAGCAAATCAAGCACCATCTCCTTCTTTGATTTGTCGAAGGTTTTGCCGGAAGCGTCCAATGACAGGATGATGTTCTCGGCGACGGTGAGATTCGGCAGCAGATTGAAGCTTTGGAAAATCACGCCGATGTCGTGGCTGCGGTAGCGGTAACGGTCCTGTTTCGCCAGGTCGTTACCGTTGTAGAGGACCTGGCCCTCCGTGGGATTGGTCAGTCCCGAGATCAACGACAGCATCGTGGTCTTGCCGGCGCCGGATGGCCCGGTGATGGCGTGCACCGTACCTGCACGAAACTCGTGGCTGATGTTCTTCAGCACCTTTTTGCCGCCTTTGGTATATGCGTAGCTGACGTCATCGAGCTTGAGGATTGCCGTGGTCGTCGTATTGTCAGTCATGATGGGTCCTTTCAGGAACGGTCGGCGAGGATCTGCAGCGGTTCGTAGCGCAGGACGAAGATGACTGCCACGAGCGCGGCGACCAATGTCAGGCCGATGCCGACCAACAGCAATTGCCCGACCACGGCCAGATTGACGGTGGCGTTGATGGAGGAGACGTAGTTCGCGGCCTGGTTCATCATGCCGCCCGGACCGCCCTGCGGTTGTTTGGCGTCATTGGTGGCATCGGAGGAACTGGTGTCGCCAGAGCCCGACTTGCTGGAGGAATCGGTCGAGGCGGAGGAATTCCCGTCCGTGGAATCCGAGGAGGATCCGGCGCCGTTGGAGTCCGTACCCTGCATGTCGCGTCCGAACTGCTCACGTTGGCTGGCCTGCTGCGACTGCTGTTGCGCGATCTGACTCGACAGCAGCTGGTTGGAGACCGGTACGGAGGCTGCCGCGCCGATGCCCGCGCCCAAGGCAAGACCGATCATCGTGACGATCAGCAGCTCCAAGGTGAACTGTGCGGCCACTTTGACCTTGTTCACGCCGATGGCCGTCAGCACGCCGATCTCATATTTGCGTTCACGGACGTTCAGCAAGGTGATGACCACCAGTACCACACCACCGACGGCAAGCACCACGATGAGCAACGTCAGTGCGAACTTCGATAGGTTGTCGAGAGGTACCAAGCTGGATTCATAGTTCTCCACGTCGGCGGACGATACGGTGTAGTCGCTGCTCAGCCCGGCCTTCTTCGCATCCTTGGCAAAGGTCTCGTAATCGGATTTGCTGGCGAAGACGTAGGTATAGTTCAGCTGGGTCGTGGACGTGGACGTATCGGAATCACTCGACGCGTTGGAATCCGCATCGAGGCCGAGCGACTTGAGCGTGGAGACCGAAGTGTAGATGGCGTTCGCCGGATCGGAGGCGGTGGAGGCCATCGGACCGCCCATGGCCTGATTGGAATCGGTGGAGTTCTTGTAGATGCCGACGATGGTCAGCTTGTAGGTGGTGCTCGAATCGTTGGGGTTGGTCACGCTGATGGTATCGCCCACGGAAAGATTGTTGAAATCCGCGAGCGACTTGGAGATGATCACGTTCCCGTCGCTGCTTTCGTCGTAACCGAAGACCTTACCGTCAACCATGGTGAAACTACCGTTCGACGCATTGGAGACCGCTTCGTCGGAGGAGAAGCCGACCAGCGAGAAATCGCCGCTGACGGCAGTGGTGCCGTTGCTGTCTCCGCCACCCGGCTGGTCACCTCCACCGGGGCCGCCGTTGCCTTGGGGTTGGCTGCTATCGCTGGAAGATGAGCTGGAATCGCTCGAATCGGAGGAATTCGATGAACTGGTCGAATCGGTGACGGGCTGGAAATCATCGGTTGCGGCAAGCCCCACGGTTTCGGTATAGTACGTGGATTTCACGGAAGATGAGGCCTTGGCGTATTTCTGATAGTCGCTGAGCGAGAGTTGCTTGTCGGCCAATGCGCTACGCATCGCGTCAAAGTCCGGCTTGCCGTCGGAACTGCTGGAGTCGGACTTCGATTCACTGATGAGCTTATTGCGGTCAAGACTGATCTGTGCGGTGATGGTCGTGTTCTCCAACCCGCTGTTGCGGGCGGTCGTCGCCGCCTGCCGAATGGACAGGCCGATGGTCGCTGCGGCGGCGATGATGGTTACGATCACAATGATCAGTATGTTGCGGCCTTTGTTTCTGGTCACGCTTTGCCATGCGTTCTTTACGACGAACATGATGATCCCTTGATGCCGAAGATGCTGTACGATACGCCGTCGCGATCGGCGATGAACCGATGATAAAAACCGTATCTTGGCGTATGGCGTAAAGAACACTTGGTGCAATCTGAAACGAATCTGAATGTTTACTGAATCTCAATACGACATGACGGGGTGTACGGCGGAACAATGGTGTTAGGCTAACGCGTATGCCTATTAAAACCGAAGTCATCGCGAATCCCAAGGCGGAACGCATCCGACGCGTCGCCGAACTTGCGGAGCGCAAGGGGCGAAAACGTGCCGGCCGCTTCCTGGTGGAGGGGCCTCAATCGGTACGCGAGCTGCTGACCTGGCATCCCGACATCGTGCGGGATCTGTATGTGGAGGCGATCGGCACCGAACCCGACGCTCCGTTCCTGACCGATACGGTGGCGCAGATGGCAGGCAAGGCCATGCAGGCCGGTGCCTATGTCCACAAGGTGACGCATGCGGTGATGCGGCATATGAGCTCCGATGCGCAAGGCGTGCTCGCCGTGGCCGACATGCAAGGATTTCTGGACGCCGCCGGAAACGTGGAATCCTTTGGCGACAATGCCATGGTCGCTGCGTTCTGGCAGGTTCGCGATCCGGGCAACGCCGGAACCGTGATCCGTTCCGCGGATGCCGCCGGCTGTGCGGCCGTGGTGTTCGTCGACGAATGCGTGGACATCTTCAACCCGAAGGTGATTCGCTCCACTGCGGGCTCATTGTTCCATCTGCCGGTACTCACCATGGGTACGGAGGCGTTTTTCGCTTGGTGCGACGAGCGGAATCTCGCCATATACGCGGCGGATGTGTACGGCACGGACTCCAGGCCCCCGGAACCGCTGACCGATGTGCTTGCCGAGCCATCCACGCTGGCCGGTGCCAAGACGATGATCTTCGGCAATGAGGCGCGAGGACTTACTCGCGAAGTGCTGGATCGGACCGACCGAATCGTGTCGATTCCGATTTACGGCAAGGCGGAGTCCCTGAACCTCGGCACCAGCGCGGCGGTGATGCTGCTGAGCTTGGCTATGTCGAGTCATGTTGAAAGAATGTGAAGTCGGAAAACGTTGAAATTGCGCGTTTTTCGCGTAAAACAAACGGGAAATTAGAAAGGTATCTCGTGGCAGAAGGTGCGGTGTTCGACGCCCAAGCGGTGACCGATGCGGTTTCCGAGGGCATCGCGAAAATCGAAAACGCCTCCAGTATGGAGGAATTGAAAGCCATCAAGACGCAATACGCCGGCGCGGATTCCGCGATGACGCAGGCCAGCAAGGCCATCGGTGCGCTACCGAAGGATCAGAAGAAGGAAGCCGGCAAGGTCATGGGTAAACTGCGCGCTGACTTCGGTCGTGCGTACGGCACCAAGGAGCAGCAGGTCAAGGCCGAGGAGGAGGCCCGTGCGCTGGCTTCCGAAACCGTGGATATGACCCTGCCCGTCAACCGCAAGCCGCTTGGCGCGCGTCATCCGTTGCCGAAGCTGATGGAAGACGTCGAGGACTTCTTCATCTCCATGGGCTGGCAGATTTCCGACGGTCCGGAGGTTGAGACCGAGTGGTATGACTTCGACGCCCTGAATTTTGGTCCGGACCATCCGGCGCGCCAGATGCAGGATACCTTCTATGTCAAGGGCAACCAGGCCAAGGATGCCGCTGGATTCGTCGGTTCCAACATGGTGCTGCGCACTCAGACCTCCTCCGACCAGGTACGAGGTCTTCTCACCCGCGGCGTGCCGCTGTACATCGCTTGCCCGGGCCGTGTGTTCCGCACCGATGAGCTTGACGCCACCCACACCCCTGTGTTCCATCAGGTCGAGGCCCTCGCCGTTGACAAGCATCTGACGATGGCTGATTTGAAGGGCGTGCTTGACAAGCTTGCCGTGGCCATGTTCGGTCCCGAAGCCAAGACCCGCCTGCGTCCGAGCTACTTCCCATTCACCGAGCCGAGCGCCGAACTCGACCTGTGGTTCCCTGACAAGAAGGGTGGTGCGGGCTGGCTCGAATGGGGTGGCTGCGGTATGGTCAACCCGAACGTGCTCAAGTCCGCCGGCCTCGACCCGGAAGTCTATACGGGCTTTGCCTTCGGCGTCGGCGTGGAGCGTACGTTGCTGCTGCGCCATGACATCAATGACATGCACGACCTGGTCGAAGGTGACGTGCGATTCAGCGAACAGTTTGTGATGGGGGAGTGATTGACCCATGCCAATGGTAGATATTGATTGGCTCAAGGACCACGTCGAGGTTCCGGAAGGCCTTACCTATGAACAGCTTGCCAAGGATCTGGTGAAGGTCGGTCTCGAAGAGGAGGAGATTCACACATCCCAGCTCGTCGGACCTATCGTGGTCGGCTACGTGGTTGACGCCACCCCGGAACCACAGAAGAACGGCAAGATCATCAACTGGTGCCACGTCGACGTCGGCGACGAATATAACGAGACCGACGAGAACGGCAACAAAGTACCGCGTGGCATCATCTGCGGTGCGCCGAACATGGCCGCGGGCGAGAAGGTCGTCGTGACCCTGCCGGGCGCAGTGCTGCCGGGCGATTTCAAGATCGAACCGCGCAAGACTTACGGCCACATCTCCAACGGCATGTGCGCTTCCGAGCGAGAACTGGGCCTCGGCGACAATCATGACGGTATCATCCTGCTTCGCAAGTACGGCTTCACTCCGGAGGAGTACGAGGCGCTCAAGCCGGGCGACGACGCCATGCACCTGCTGCACTTGGACGAGCCGTTGCTGGAGATCAACATCACCCCGGATCGCGGCTATGCGTTCTCCTACCGCGGCGTGGCCCGTGAATATCACCACTCCACCGGAGCGGCCTATGTCGATCCGGCAGTGGCATTGAACGGAAAGGCGCCGGTCACCCAAGGCCTGCCGGAGGGTACGAAGACCGACATCGAGGTGATCGTCGAAGACAACAACCCGATTCACGGCGTAATTGGTTGCGACCGATACTACGCCCGTGCGGTGCATGGCTTCGACCCTGCAAGCCACACTCCGAATTGGATGCGCCGTCGCCTGACCCGTGCGGGCATGCGCTCCATTTCCTTGGCTGTGGACGTCACCAACTACGTGATGCTCGACCTCGGTCAGCCGATGCACGCCTATGATCTCGACAAAATCGAAGGCCCGATCGTGGTTCGGCGTGCTGTCGAGGGCGAGACCCTGACCACGCTGGACGGCAAGAAGCATGACCTGAGCGTGGAAGATCTGCTTATCACCGATTCGCCCAATGGCGAGCATGGCTCACGCATCCTCGGCATCGCCGGCGTGATGGGTGGCCTATACGGTGAGGTGACCGCCGAGACCAAGAACATCCTGCTTGAATCCGCGCATTTCGATCAGGTGTCGATTGCACGTTCCGCACGTCGCCACAAGATTCCATCCGAGGCATCCCGCCGTTTTGAACGTGGCGTGGACGATCAGCTGCAGCCGGCCGCCGCACAGATGGCCGCCGAGCTCATGGTCAAGTACGGCAATGGCGAGCCGAGCGAACATCCCACCGATGTCAACACCGTCACCCCTGCGCGCACCATCCATTTCAAAGCCACCGAGGTGGCTCGCGTGGCGGGTCTCGACACTGACGTGAACACCATCAGCGGCATCCTGACCGACATTGGCTGCTCCGTCGCAGGTGGCGGCAATGGCGAATTTTCCGTAACTGCGCCGAGTTGGCGTCCGGATCTCAATGAGCCGTGCGACCTGGTGGAGGAAGTGGCGCGTCTGGTTGGCTACGATGAAATTCCTGTCACCGTGCCGCCGGCTCCCGTCGAAGGTAAGGTCGGACTGACTGCCGAACAGCTGCGTAAGCGCCAGATTGCCGACGAGCTTGCGGAATACGGCATGGTCGAGACGTTGAGCTACCCGTTCGTGGGTGACGAGGACTACAAGTACTTCGCCTACGACAAGGATGAGATCAAGAAGGTCAGCGTCGAGATCGCCAATCCGCTTGCCGGCGACCGCCCGTTCCTGCGCCGCGCCATCATGCCGACTTTGGCCCAGACCGTACAGCGCAATCTGCGTCGTGGTGTGGAGAACGTGTCGCTGTATGAAATCGGCCATGTGTATCTGTGGGATCCGAACGCGCCGGCCATCCCGGCGTTGCCCGGCGCGGTGCGTCCGACCGACGAACAGTTGGCGGCGCTCGACGCAGGCCTACCGGATCAGCCGATGCATGTCGCGGGCATCCTGACCGGCAATGCCGTCGACACCGGTTGGTTGGGTGAACGTCGTGCGGTGGATTGGAGCGATGCCGTTGAAGCCGTGCACCGTATTTCCGATCGTATTGGCGCTGGCCTTACGTTGGATCAGCCGAAGGCCGAGGATGTTCCGGCGCAATGGCATCCGGGCCGTGCCGCTCGCGTGATGGCCGGCGATGCTTTTGTCGGTATGGTCGGCGAACTGCATCCGCATGTGAACGAAGCGCTGGGCTTGCCTGCGCATTCCGCGGCTTTCGAACTTGACCTGACTGCGTTGTTCGCCACCCTAAGTGGCAAGCCGGTGCAGGCCAAGCCGATTTCCACCTTCCCTCCGGTCAAGCAGGATCTGGCCTTCACCGTGCCGAACGATGTCACCGCCGCCGCGTTGCAGCAGGTCATCGCCGAGGCCGCAGGCGATAGTCTTGAAGACATCAAGCTGTTCGACGTGTTTACCGGCGACCAACTGGGCGAAGGCGTGAAGTCCCTGGCCTATGCAGTCACATTCCGCGCTCCGGATAAGACGCTGACTTCCGAAGACAGTGAGGCGATTCGCAAGCGTATTGTTGACGAGGCAAGCAAATTGGGCGCACAGTTGCGCGCCTGACGTTTCGAGCAACGATAGATAAGAGGATAACGATGAACGAACCGGAGCAATATCAGCCGAACAATCCCGATGAACGTCAGGGGACGGCCGGTGCCGCTCCGGTTTCGTCGTCTTCCGAAGGTTCGAACACGCCTCAATACGGACAGTATGCCCAGCCGGAATATGGTGCAATGGCCAACCAATACCCTTCCGGATACAATCCCTACGTCTATGGTGCGCCGGAAATCGAGACGAATTCCTCCAACCAGCAGGGCGCCGAGGTTCGGCAGCCTCAACAACCTACTCCCGCAGGCTATCCGTATTCGCAGCAGTATGGCGGCCAGCCGGGCAATCCGTACCAGAACCAGAATCCGTATCAGAACAATCCCTATGGCTGGAACGGTAACCCGCAGCAGCAGTACGATCAACAGGCGCCGAGCGGACGGCAGCCGCGAATGCGGGGCAACATCGATCTGAACGATCCCAATCAGAACCCGCTGTATGGGCATTGGGATTCCTATGCGATTCTTTCGCTGGTGTTCACCATCCTTCTGCCGGTACCGGTGGTGCCCGCACTGATGGGCGGCGTGGCCATGTGGCGTACCAAGACCTTCCATATGAAAGGATTCTGGCTGGGCGTAGCCGCATTGGTAATCAACGTGCTCTACACCATCGGCGTGATCTGGATGGCTGTGCACGGCATCTCTTCCACCGAGCTTTATGATCAGCTGCTGCAGCATATGCTTGGCGGCGGTTCAGGCTCGTCGGAATCCGGTTCGCTGTCTGCCTGACCGTTGCCGTGCCGTCCATGCTGGCACATCACGATGACCACTATCCGACACATTTCGGATGCATAATTATGCAATGTACTGCATAAAGTGTATGCTGGGGGTGTTTCAGTGAGTCAAGGAAAAGAGACGTGACATGGCCAAATATACGGTAGCCGTGGCCGGTGCGACCGGGTATGCGGGGGGTGAGGCGCTCCGTATACTCGCCGCCCATCCGAATTTCGAGGTGACATGCGTCGCCGGACATTCCTCGGTGGGGGACAAGCTCGGCAAGCACATGCCCCATATTCCGCAATTGGCCGATCTGGTGGTGGAGGACACCACCCCCGAAGTGCTTAATGGGCATGATGTAATCATTCTCGCATTGCCGCATGGCGCTTCCGGGGCATTGGCCTCCAAGCTTGACGCGAATGCCGTGGTGGTGGATCTGGGCGCCGATCACCGACTCGAGGAGCGCTCGGCGTGGGACGAGTTCTATGGCGGTGATTTCTACGAGCATTGGACCTATGGCATGCCGGAACTCATCACCGGTACTTCGGCCGATGGCTCGTACGTTCGTCAGCGCGAGGCCCTCCCGGGATCCAAACGCATCGCGGGGCCGGGTTGTAACGTGACCGCCACCACATTGGCTCTGCAGCCGGGCGTGGCCCAGGGCCTGATCGAGCCGAAAGACATCGTGGCCGATCTGGTGGTCGGCTACTCCGGTGCCGGCAAGAATCTCAAGCGCACCAATCTGCTGGCCGCCGAGGCGTTCGGATCGGCTCTGCCGTATTCCGTGGGCGGCACGCATCGTCACATTCCCGAGATTCTGCAGAACTTTGCTCATGCTGCCGGTAAGCAAGCTTCCGCGGCTGAAGGGTTCACGCTTGGATTCACGCCGATTCTGGTGCCGATGGCACGAGGCATCCTCGCATCCGTTTCCGCCAGACTCACCGACAAGGCGTTGGGCATGAGCGATGCCGAAATCCGACAGGTATGGCTCGACGCCTATGCAGGGCAGGATTTCATGGTGGTGTTGCCGGAAGGCGTGATGCCGGCCACTGCCAACATCATTGGCTCGAATGCGGCCCACATCCAAGTGGCCGTCGATCATAATGCCGGTCGTCTGCTGGCGTTTGCGGCCATTGACAACCTCAACCGAGGCACTGCCGGACAGGCCGTGCAGTCGTTGAATGTGGCATTGGGACTTCCTGAAGACGCAGGACTTACGAAGATTGGAGTGGCACCATGAGTGTAACGTTTGCACAAGGATTCTCCGCGGCCGGTGTGGCTGCTGGCATTTCCGCCGTCGAGGGTAAGAAGGATATGGCCTTGGTGGTCAACAACGGTCCGTTGGATGCGGCGGCTGCCGTATTCACGACGAACCGTTTCTGTGCGGCTCCGGTGCAGTGGTCCCGCAAGGTCGTTGCCGATGGCCATGTCAAAGCGGTGATTCTCAATTCGGGCGGAGCCAATGCCTGCACCGGCAAGCCGGGCTATGAGCAGTCCCAAGCCACTGCTGAAAAGGTCGCCGAGCTGCTGGGCGCATCCGCAAACGATGTCGCGGTATGCTCCACCGGCCTTATCGGCGAACTGTTGCCTCTCGACCACGTACTTTCCGGTACGGAGGCCGCATTCGCCGCACTGTCCGATAGCGTCGAGGCCGGAGAGAACGCCTCTTATGCGATCATGACCACCGACACCAAGCCGAAGACCGTCGAGCTGGAAGGCTCCACCGGTTTTCGCGTCGGAGGCATGGTCAAAGGATCGGGCATGATCGCTCCGCAGCTGGCCACGATGCTGTGCGTCATCACCACCGATGCCGTGGTGAATGCAGGTCAGCTTCAGGCTGCACTGAACGCAGGCGTGGAGATGTCGTTCAACCGTATTGACGTGGATGGCTGCATGTCCACCAACGACACCGTGCTGCTGCTGGCCTCTGGTGCTTCCGGCGTGGAGCCGGATCCGGACGAGTTCAACGATCTCGTGGCCAAGGCCACCGCATCGTTGGCGCGCCAGATCGTCGGCGACGGTGAAGGTGCGAGCCATGACATTCGCGTCAAGGTCACCGGAGCCACCACCGAGGACGCGGCATTGGCATGCGGCCGTGCCGTAGCGGCCTCCAATCTGCTGAAGTGCGCCATCGCGGGCAACGATCCGAACTGGGGACGAATCCTGAGTTCTCTGGGCACGGTTTCCCCGGAGGATGCGCCATTTGATGCCGAAAAGGTCACGGTGGACGTCAATGGCGTACGTATTTGCGAAAACGGTGGGGCCGGACGTGATCGTTCCGAGGTCGATATGACGCCGCGTGAGGTGCATATTGACATTGACCTCAACGAGGGCGATGCCGAAGCGAGCGTCTGGACCGACGATCTGACCCACGAATACGTGCATATCAATGCTGACTATGAAAGCTGAACACAGGCAATGACAACAGAACTCAAGGGACCCGGTTTCCATTTCGATGTGCATACCGATTTGCGCGCCGACCAGAAGGCCGAAGTGCTGATCGAAGCGTTGCCGTGGCTCGAGGAATTCGCCGGACAGCGCATCGTCGTCAAGTATGGCGGCAACGCAATGATCGATGACCACCTCAAACAGTGTTTCGCAGAGGACATGGTATTCCTGCGTCAGGTGGGATTGCATCCGATCGTGGTGCATGGAGGCGGTCCGCAGATTTCCCAGATGCTCAAGGCGTTGGGCATCAAATCGGAATTCAAGGGTGGTCTGCGCGTCACCACTCCGGAAGCCATGGATGTGGTACGCATGGTGTTGACGGGCAAGGTTTCCCGCGATCTCGTCGGACTGATCAACTCGCACGGTCCGTTCGCGGTTGGCCTGTCCGGTGAGGATGGTGCCTTGTTCTCCGCCATGCAACGTAAGCCCATGATCGACGGTGAACCTACCGATATCGGGCTGGTCGGCGATGTGGTGAGCGTCGATGCCTCCGCCGTGGAGGATCTGATCAACGCCGGACGCATTCCGGTGGTTTCCTCGGTGGCCCCGAATGAGGATGATGCCACTGAAGTGCTGAATGTGAATGCCGATTCCGCAGCAGCCGCGTTGGCCGCGGCATTGGGTGCCAGCAAGCTGGTGATTCTCACCGATGTCGATGGACTGTATGCCGACTGGCCCGATCGTGATTCCCTGATCGGGCGCATCGGTGTGGAGAACCTGCGCGATATGCTGCCCGATTTGGAAAGCGGTATGCGTCCGAAGATGGAGGCCTGCGTGCGCGCCCTCGATGGTGGCGTCCCACGTGCCCACATCATCGATGGTCGTAAGCCGCATTCTATACTGAATGAGATTTTTACCTCCGCCGGCATCGGAACCATGGTCGTCCCCGAGGACGGCGTCGAAATGAGGAGCTCTTATGGCAACTGAACAACTGGAAGCGTTGGGAAGTGAAGACGCGAAATGGCTGGGGGAATACTCCCAGGTGCATATGAACGTGTTCGGTACTCCGTTACGCGTGATGGATCATGGCGAAGGCGCCCGCATCTGGGACGTCGACGGCAATGAGTATCTCGATTTTCTGGCGGGCATCGCCGTGAATGCGCTCGGCTACGCCCACCCGAAGTGGGTCAAGGCAGTCAGCGAACAGGCGGCCAAGGCCGCGCATGTGAGCAACTACTTCGCCACCGAACCGCAGATCAGGCTTGCGGCCAAGCTCGTTGAGCTGGCCGGAGCCCCGGATGGCTCCCACGTGTACTTCGGAAATTCCGGAGCCGAAGGCAATGAGGCGGCTTTGAAGCTTGCCAAACTGTATGGTCGCACCCTGCCGGGCGCATCGCCGTCGATCGGAGGAAAGCCGGCACGTATCATCGCCCTGACCCATGGTTTCCACGGCCGTACTTTGGGCGCGCTTTCCGCAACCTGGAAACCGGCCATTCGTACCCCTTTTGAGCCGCTTATCCCGAATATCGAATTCGTTGAGGCCGGCGATCCCTGCGCATTGCAGGATGCCTTCGCCGAAACGGGACAGGGACACCATGGCAAGGGCCCGGTCGCGGCGGTCATCATGGAACTAATCCAAGGTGAGGCCGGCGTGCGTCCGGTCGGATCCGATTATGTGAAGAGGGCACGCCAACTGTGCGATGACCACGGTGCCCTGCTCATCATCGATGAGGTGCAGACCGGCATCGGCCGTACCGGCTCCTGGTTCGCCTTCCAACGTGAGGATCTTTCCGGCGGAGTTATTCCTGATATCGTCACCTTCGCCAAGGGCGTGGGCGGCGGCTTCCCGATGGGTGGCATGATCGCCTTCGGCGCCAAGCTTTCGGCATTGTTCACCCCCGGTTCGCATGGCTCCACATTTGCGGGCAATCCCTTGGGCGCCTCCGCGGCCTTAGCCACATTGGACGTCATTGAACAAGAACATTTGGTGGCGAATGCCGAAGCGCGAGGTGAGCAGTTGCGCAACGGCATCATGTCCTGCGGTAATCCGCTGTTCGTATCGGTGCGTGGCCGTGGCCTGCTGGATGCGGCGGAACTGTCTCACCCATGTTCCCATGCCGCCATGAACTGGGCGCTTGAGCACGGTCTCATCGTGAATGCCGTGGCTCCGAATGCACTGCGCTTCGCTCCGCCGCTGGTCGTCACCGAACGGGACGTCGACCGGGCCATATCCATCCTCGCCCGGATTCCCGCCGATCTACCCAACGATTAATATTTGAAAGGAGGCCATATGGCAACCCCGGAACTGCGCCACATGCTACGTGACGACGACTTGAACCACGGAGAACAGAAGCAGGTGCTGGAACTGGCCATCAAGTTCCACAAGAATCGTTTCTACCACCAGCCGTTCGCCGGTCCGCAGGGCATCGCCGTACTGTTCGATAAACCCAGCACGCGTACCCGTTCCAGCTTCTCCATCGGCGTCGCCGAGCTTGGTGGTTATCCGCTGGTCATCGATAAGTCCGGTTCCCAGCTGGGCCGAGGTGAGCCCGTCGCCGATACCGCACGCGTGCTCGACCGCATGGCCTATGGCGTGGTCTGGCGCACGTTTGGGCAGGATAGGGTCGAGGAGATGGCCGAATACTCCACCCATCCGGTGGTCAACGCTCTGACTGACGAGTTCCACCCATGCCAGATTCTCGCGGATTTCCAAACCATCGCCGAACATCGTGGCGGCGTTGACAATCTGAAGAACCAGACCATTGCCTACTTGGGAGATGCCGCCAACAACATGGCGAACTCCTACCTGCTTGGCGGTGCCGTGGCGGGTATGAACGTGCGCGTGGCCGGTCCGAATGGGTACCTGCCCGATTCGCGAATCGTGGCCGACGCGCAGGCCATTGCCTCCGAAACCGGCGGATCCATCCTCGTGACCACCGATCCGAAGGAAGCCGTGGCCGATGCCGACTGCGTGTTCACCGATACCTGGGTTTCCATGGGTGAGGAAGCCGAGTATGCCATTCGTTCCAAGCCCTTCTGGGATTATCAGGTGAACGCTGAGCTCATGGCCTTCGCCAAGCCGGATGCGATCTTCCAGCACTGCCTGCCGGCTTACCGAGGCAAGGAAGTCACCGCTGAGGTCATCGACGGCGCTCAGTCCGTGGTTTGGGATGAGGCCGGAAACCGTTTGCACGCGCAGAAGGCGCTGCTGACTTGGCTGGCTGGCAAGGCCCGTGGCGATGAAAGCCTGCTGGTCTGATGACTGATCACACCCCCGCGTTGCAGCGTCCTGCCACTCGTGCCGCTCGACTGAGTGCCATCGAGCAGGCGCTACTCACGCGTATCGTCACTTCGCAATCCCAACTGTCCGACATTCTCGCGAATCAGGGGATTGCGGTGACGCAAGCGACCTTGAGCCGAGATCTGGACGAGATCCATGCGACGAAAACCAGGCTGTCCGATGGGACCGTAGCCTATGCCATCGGTGTGAAGCAGCCCGATGAGGGATCCGCGGCCAATCCGGATGCCAAGGCCGAACAGCAGATCAGCCGGGTGCTATCCGGCCTGGTCACTTCGGTGGCGGCCGCACGTAACCTTGTCGTAGTGCACACACCTTCTGGAGCGGCGCAATATGTGGCCAGCGTCATCGACAGGCAACCGATAGAAGGGGTGCTTGGCACCATCGCCGGAGATGACACCGTTATGGTGATCTGCGCCGATGATCACGGTGCGAAGCAACGTGCGCAATGGCTGCTTGACGTCGTGTCGAAGGGGTGAATAACCATATAGTGGACACGACTCACCATATATGCATAAATATACAGAGCAATGCATATACTGCTGAATAACATTTGATGCAAGAAAGGGAAACCATGAGCGATCAGAATCGTCTTGTACTGGCGTACTCCGGTGGTCTGGATACCTCCGTCGCCATTTCATACCTGAAGGAACGTACCGGCAAGGATGTCGTGGCCGTGTCCCTTGACGTCGGTCAGGGCGGCGAAAGCCTTGAAACCATCAAGCAACGTGCTCTGGCCTGTGGCGCCGTCGAAGCCTATGTGGTTGATGCCCGTGACGAGTTTGCCGACGAATACTGCATGAAGGCCCTGAAGGCCAACGCCATGTACGAAGGCGTGTACCCGCTGGTCTCCGCCATCTCCCGTCCGCTCATCTCCAAGCATCTTGTGCGTGCCGCCCACCAGTTCGGAGCCGATACGATCTCCCATGGTTGCACCGGCAAGGGCAACGATCAGGTGCGTTTTGAGGTGTCCATCGCTTCCATCGACCCGACCCTGAAGGCCATCAGCCCGATTCGTGATCTGTCCCTGACCCGTGATGTCGAGATCGCATTCGCCAAGGAGCACCAGCTGCCTATCGTGCAGACCGAGAAGAGCCCGTTCTCCATCGATCAGAACGTATGGGGCCGCGCCATCGAGACCGGCTTCCTCGAGGATCCGTGGAACGGTCCGACCAAGGATTGCTACTCCTACACCGACGATCCGGCATTCCCGCCGGTCGAGGATGAGGTCGTCATCGAATTCAAGCAGGGCGTGCCGGTCAAGATCGACGGCCACGATGTGACCCCGTTGCAGGCCATCGAAGAGATGAACCGCCGCGCAGGCGCCCAGGGCATCGGACGAATCGACCTGATTGAGGATCGTCTGGTTGGCATCAAGTCCCGCGAGCTATACGAGGCTCCGGGTGCCGTGGCCTTGATCACCGCCCATCAGGAGCTGGAGAACTGCTGCCTCGAGCGCGAACAGCACCGCATCAAGCGCGATATCGACAAGCGCTGGGCCGAACTGGTCTATGACGCACAGTGGTTCTCCCCGGCGACGCAGTCCCTGAACGCCTTCATCGAAGACACCCAGAAGTACGTTTCCGGTGAGATTCGCATGATTCTGCATGGTGGTCGTGCAGTGGTGACCGGTCGTCGCTCCGACACCTCGCTGTATGACTACAATCTGGCCACCTATGATTCCGGCGATAGCTTCGACCAGAAGTCCTCCAACGGCTTCATCGATATCTACGGACTGCCGAGCCGTGTGGCCGCGACCCGTGATGTCAAGTTCGGCAACGGCATCGAAGTTCCGGACAACACCGTCGAGTAATCGGGTTTCAGGCTCCCACCGATGGAGCTGTCATGCACAATGTGGCTGAGGATGGCTGAATGCCTCGAAAGGCGGTCATCTCCGGTCGGTTGTGGCCGACAGCTCCATCGGTGGGAGCCTTATGTGTAAGGTATGTAGCTATGACTGAAAACAATACTGAGCATCTTGCATTGTGGGGAGGCCGTTTCACATCCGGCCCATCTCCGGAATTGGCTCGACTGAGCAAGTCCACGCAGTTCGATTGGCGTCTGGCCGATGACGACATTGCGGGATCGCGTGCCCATGCCCGTGCCCTCGGCCGTGCCGGTTTGCTGACGGCCGACGAATTGCAGCGCATGGAGGATTCCCTTGATGAGCTGCAGCGTCGTGTTGACTCCGGTGCCTTTGCCCCGATCGAGGATGACGAGGACGAGGCTACCGCACTGGAGCGCGGTCTGCTGGAAATCGCAGGCGACGAACTTGGCGGCAAACTGCGCGCCGGCCGTTCGCGGAACGACCAAATCGCCGCCCTGATTCGCATGTGGCTGCGCCGACAGAGCCGCGTCATCGCCAAGATGTTGCTCGGGCTTGCCGCGACGCTGATCGAGCAGTCCGAAAAAGCAGGTCGCACCGTCATGCCGGGACGCACCCACATGCAGCATGCCCAGCCGGTGCTACTGGCCCATCAGCTCATGGCGCATGTATGGCCGTTGCTGCGTGATGTCGAGCGTCTTGCCGATTGGGATGGGCGCATCGATGCCAGTCCGTACGGTTCCGGTGCCCTTGCCGGCAACACCCTTGGTCTCGAACCGGTGGCGGTGGCCCGTGAGCTCGGTTTCTCCAAGGTGACCGCCAACTCCATCGACGGCACCGCCAGTCGTGACCTCGTCGCGGAGTTCGCTTTCATCGCGGCCATGACCGGCGTCGATATCAGCCGACTGTCCGAAGAAATCATCATCTGGAATACCCAGGAATTCGCCTTCGTCCGTCTTGACGACGCCTATTCCACCGGTTCCTCGATTATGCCCCAGAAGAAGAATCCTGATATCGCGGAACTCGCACGAGGCAAGTCCGGACGACTTATCGGCGACCTGACCGGTCTGCTTGCCACCCTGAAAGGTCTGCCGACGGCCTACGCCCGTGACCTGCAGGAAGACAAGGAAGCCGTGTTCGACCAGGTTGACACACTTGAGGTGTTGCTACCTGCCTTCACCGGCATGATCGGTACCATGACCTTCAATACAGAGCGCCTGGAGGCCGAGGCTCCTACCGGTTTCGCCCTTGCCACCGACATCGCCGAGTGGCTGGTCAAGAACGGTGTGCCATTCCGCCACGCGCATGAACTTTCCGGTGCCTGTGTGAAGATCGCCGAAGACCGCGGTCAGGAACTATGGGATCTGACGGACGAGGACTTCATTGAGGTGTTCAAGGATTTCCTGCCGGCAGACAAGGCACCGCAGGTGCGCGAGGTGCTCTCCACGGAAGGTTCCGTATCCGCCCGCAACGGCAAGGGAGGCACATCTCCGTTGCGTGTACGCGAGCAGATCGTCGCAGCCAAGACCGCGGTGGAATCCCTGCGCGCCTTCGCCAACTCCGTCAGCGATGGCCCGGCTTATAAGACCCCGGAATCCTTGCTGAAATAATGCTGACTCGCATACAGATCCAACGGCTGGTCCACAGACACGGCCGGGAGATTTTCGAACATGAGCATATGCAGATCGAAAGGAGCTGCTATCAGCACGGCGTGGTGACCACGTTCGCGCATTCGGTGCGCGTAGCCTGCCTCGCCGTGTGGATGGCGGACCGGTTGCACCTGTGGTACAGGGTCGATCTGCATTCGCTCATCCGTGCCGCGCTGCTGCACGACTACTTCCTTTACGATTGGCATGATTGGGACAATGGCGAGCATCGTCTGCATGGCTTCACCCACGGCAACACCGCCGTACGCAACGCCGTTCGTGACTTCCGTCTCAATCATGTCGAACGCGACAGCATCGCGAACCACATGTTCCCCCTGACCCCGAGGCCGCCACGATACATCGAAGGATATCTGGTCACCATGGCCGACAAGATCAGTGCCACTAGGGAGACTTTCTCCATGGAACGATTCAACAAGCCGAAGTCCGGGAAACCGGACTGCAGGGAATGACCTTTGCATGTTAGCGCTGGAGCATCTCTTCCTTTGGTTCGTACTGTACAGTTTCATCGGCTGGATCTACGAATCGATTCTGGTGTCCGTCATGGAACGCCGGCTGGTGAATCGCGGCTTCCTCAATGGCCCGTTGTGCCCGATTTACGGAGCCGGCGCGGCACTGGCGATCGCATTGTTGCACAATATGCATAATCCGATCATGATTTTCCTGATCTCCGCAATCGGAGCGAGCGTACTCGAATACGTCACTTCCTGGGCCATGGAGAAGATGTTCCACGCGAGATGGTGGGATTACAGTGACTACCGTTTCAATCTGCAGGGACGTATCTGTTTGCCGGGAGCGCTGGTATTCGGCATTGCCGGCGTGGCCATCATCGACATCATCCAGCCTCAGGTCGCCATTTGGACGATGATGATTCCGTTGCCCGTCGTACATTGGCTATGCTCGATATTCACCATCCTGATCATCATCGACACCAGCGTCACCGTGATGGGCATCGTTGATCTGGGCGAAAGTCTGTCCGCATTCGGCGATGCCATCCAAAGCTATGCGGAGAAAGCCGGTGATTCCTGGCAGTGGGGTAGGGACGCCTTCGTCGATAAGGTACGTGGCTGGTCGGAATCATCGCAGGAGGTCATCTCCAAGATGCAGAATAGCGCCATGTCCATGCTCAACAGACAGCAACGACGCATGATCAGCGCCTTCCCCCATATGAAATCGACGGAATCCACGAAATACAGCAAAATCATGGAAACCGTGCGTGAGATGCTGCGTCGACGCCAATGAACGTCCCATCCGTAGCGTCCGGTCATGAAACCTGCGCCGTCAAGGAATCCTTATAATCGGTGATGCCTGCGCCGATGTTCGGATGTTCTACGGAGTACAACTGGTCCGCGCAATAGATGATCAACAGCAGCACGGCGATGACCCCAAGTCGTTTCGCATCAACCCGGTTGAGCAGATTATCAAGCATCGGTGCCAGCAGATATACGATGGCCAAGCCTCCGAGGCCGAATGTGAGCAGTCCTTCGGCGCAGATCCTGCCATTGAGATTAAGGAAGTAGCCGGTATAGTCCCACCAGCGCCGGCCGCCGTGCATCATCTCCAGATACCATGACGAGAAATACTCCAGACCACCGCACAGCACCACGGTGGTGGTGAATTCGAACATGGGCCTGTCACGCAGTCTCTTGAGCAGTGTCAGGATGAGGATGCCGCCGGTGCCATAAATCGGCAGCCAAGGGCCATGCAGGGTGCCTCGGTTCACGAAGGCACCTTCGGTAATGAACGCGAGACTTACCTCCCACACCCAGCCAACGAAACAGAAGATGAAGAACATCATGGCCAGATTCACCAACGAATAGCTGCGATCGGCGCTGATGGTACGTGATTCGCGGAAGGTAAACGGCATCGGTGCCGGCGCGAGCCGCCCAGGATAGACTATGCCGTCAAGGATTTCCTGACCGATGCGGACCTGGCGGGAATCTTCCCGATATTCCTCATAGCGCGCCACCTGGTCGGAATGCATGGTGCGAATGCCCAACCACTGGGAAAGAAAGCCTGTGAAGCCACACGGCTTATCGGCAGCGACCATGGTGGAACGTACTTGGTCGACGGCTTCGGCCACGTCCGCATAAGACGACCGAATCTCCTCGGAATCGGCCTTGGCGAACAGATGAATGTCGCATAGCAGTTCGGTCCCCTCGATGCCTTGCTCCTTGGAGAGTGCGCGCAGGTATGCATAATATTCGGTGAAGAACGACGCGCTATATCCGTTGGAATAGAATATGCCGCTCACACCGACGGTCGCGATGTCAAGCAGATACCAGCCTAGGAACGTCAGCTGCGCCACGAAGCATTCCCACTTATGTCCCCTCATCATGCGGCGGGACAGGTCGATGGCCTTGCGCGCGCCGATGGTCGGGTTTTCGGCGACTATGTAAGGCACCAGAAAATACGAATAGTATTTGACGATGCCGCCGATGATGGTCAGCGACCATAACAGCAGAGCGGTATTCTTCACGAACATGGTCCACGCCATGCGCGGCCATTGTCGTGTATGCAGAGGGTAAAGGAACCGGCTCGCCGGAATTTTGCCATAGATGCGTCCCTCAAGCAGCATGCGACGCATCACGATGCGGTATGTCTGTTGGATGAACAGCCAGACGAATAAGAATACGGCCATCGAAACCATGACCGGTACGATGACTGCGATTCTGGCATCATGAACGATGGAACGCGTCGCGTCGGCGATGGATACGATTACCGCACCCGATGAGAACGAATTGAGTAGGGAGGCGAAGAACCCTCGGGACCTGCCGAACATGGCGTTGGTGTCGGTGCGGACGATTTGTTCCTGATTGAATTCGACTCGTTTGCGGGCGACATCCTCCTTGCCGAGCAGGAAATCCCGAAACACATCGGACAGATTCGAATCGGTCCAGCCCTTACCGGGCTGGGTGACGGTGAAGGACGAGAGATCGAAGTTGATGCCCCACATCGATGAAGAGTATTCGACTCCGAAAAACGCGGCGAACAGGCAGATTACGACGATCATCCAATACTGCCTGCGCAGCTGATGCCTAGCCTGCGCCTTCATTTCCCTACGGTTCATGAACTGGCCTCCTCTCTCGGCGATGAGTGGCTGGTACCCACTGTAGCGGGTCGGATGGGAATCGCCGGGATGACCGGTGGAAACGGCACATTCGGCTGTCGTCGTCTTCTGCGAAACTGTAGGGTGCGCAAAACGCGCGGTAATGACCCACAATTCGATAGGGAGAAAAACAGTCATGGCTCACGTCATCGATTTCAAGGAGGCCGGCTTCGATTCCGTCCTCGATGAACTGGAATGGCGCGGGTTGATTTCCCAGTCCACCGACCGGGATCGACTCGCCGAAGCGTTGAACGGGGAGCCGGTTTCCTATTATTGCGGTTTCGATCCGACCGCGGCCTCCCTGCACATTGGCAATCTGGTACAGCTCATCAACATGCGTCATCTGCAGGCTGCGGGTCATCATCCGATCGCGTTGGTCGGCGGCGCCACCGGTCTGATCGGCGACCCGCGCCAATCCGGCGAGCGTACGCTTAATCCGAAGGATGTCGTGGCCGGTTGGGCCGAACGCCTCAAGAAGCAGATCGGCGGCATTCTGGAAACCGATGGCGACAATCCGGTGCGGTTCGTGTCCAATTACGATTGGACTGCTTCCATGACCGTCATCGACTTCCTGCGTGACGTCGGCAAGAATTTCCGTCTCGGCACGATGCTCGCCAAGGACACCGTGGCCCGTCGACTGAACTCCGAGGAAGGCATCTCCTTCACCGAATTCAGCTATCAGGTGCTGCAGGGCAACGACTTCCTGCACCTGTTCGACGAATATCATTGCGTACTGGAGATCGGTGGTTCCGACCAGTGGGGTAACCTCACTTCCGGCCTTGACCTGATTCATAAGGTGCGTGGCGTGGATGTGAACGTGTTCACCAGCCCGATCATCACCGATGCGCAAGGCAAGAAGTTCGGCAAGTCCGAAGGCAACGCCGTATGGCTTGACGCGACCATGCTCAGCCCATACAAGTTCTACCAGTTCTGGTTCAATCGACCCGACGTGGAGATGGAAAGCCTGCTTAAGGCGTTCACGTTCCTGCCGAAGACCGAAATCGAGCGACTGGTCAAGGAGAGCGAAACCAATCCGGGCGCGCGTGAGGCGCAGCGTACCTTGGCATGGGAAGTCACCAGCCTTGTGCATGGCGAAGAAGCGACCAATCAGGCCATCGAGGCAGCAGGCGCGTTGTTCGGGCGCGGCGGGGATTTGTCGAGCATCGATGAGGCTACGCTTGAAGCCGCAATCGAGGGGCTCAAGGTCGAAGACGGGCATGGCGAGAAAATTTTCGCACCGGCGGCAGTGGGCGATCGAGTGGCGGAAGCCGGTATGAAGGCAGGTCTGTTCAAGTCGATTTCCGAGGCACGCAAGACCATCAAATCCGGTGGCGTATATCTCAATAACGTGCGTGTGGATGATCAGGAGCAAACGCTTGGCGAAGAGGATTTCCTGCATGGCCGTTTCGCGCTGATTCGCCGCGGCAAGAAGGCGTTGGGTGCCGTCGAAAGCGCCTGATCCGTCAAGACAAACGTACATAACCAACGACACAGATCAATATTTAAGGATTAAGAATGGCAGAAGAACAGCGCGCAAATCGCGGCAAGTCCTACGGCAACCACAAATCCTACGGCTCGGGCCGGCCCGGTAACCGTAGCGGCAAGGGGTTCAAGCCGCGTGGCGATGGCGGCAAGTCCTATGGGCATAGGTCCGGTGGCTTCCGTAACGATGACCGTAAGGGTGGTTACCGCAAGGGCAATGGCGGCGGATTCCGTCGTGACCGTGACTTCCATCGCGATGGTGATGGCGAAGGTCAGGAGCGTCGCTCCTTCCGCGGCGGTCCTCGCAAGTTCGGCAATGGCGGTGAACGTTCCGGCGGTTACCGCGGCGGTCGCGGCAACGACGGCCCGCGCTATCAGCGTGATGGCGAGCATCGTGGCTTCCGTCGTGATGATCGTCGCGACGGTGAGCGTCACGATTTCCGCAAGCGTGATGGTGAGCGTCGTGATTTCCGTCGTGACGATCGTCGTGATGGTGAGCGTCGTGATTTCCACCGCGATGACCGTCGTGATTTCCGTCGTGGCGATGGTGAGCGTCGCAACGATCGTGGCTTCCGTCGTGATGGTGACCGTCGTGATGATCGTCGCGGCAACGGTGGCCGTCGTGATTTCCACCGCGATGACCGTCGTGATGGCGGCCGTCGTGACTTCCGTCGCAACGACCAGCATCGAGACTTCCGCAAGGACCGTGATCAGCGGAACGCAGGTGAAGATCCCAAGCAGTTCACCCGCGAAGAAAAGATGGAATACCGCGAGGCCAAGCGCGGTGAATACCTGTCGAAGCCGCGTCGTAACTCCGACGGCACGATGAGCTTCCCCTCGCAGAATCCGTACACGCATCGTCGCCCCAATGAGCCCAAGATGCCGAAGAGCATCGAATGGCGCATGCTGAGCGCCGAAGATCGTGAACGTCTGCGCGGTTTGTCCAAGGAGCACGCGGAGAATATCGGTCTGCACATCCTTGCCGCCTACACGTTGGAGGAGAGCAATCCGGAAGGTGCCCTTGAGCACGCCAAGTGGGTGGCCCGTCAGGCATCCCGTATCGACTTCGCACGTGAGACGCTGGCCTTCATCTCCTACCGTCAAGGCAATTACAAGCTGGCGTTGAAAGAGTTCCGCACGGCCTACCGTATGAATGGATTCTTGGATTATCTGCCGTTCATCGCCGATTGTGAGCGCGGCCTCGGCAACCCGAAGAAGGCCATCGAAATCGCCATGAGCGATGATGCCAGGTATCTGCGCGGCGAAGCCAAGGCTGAGATGTTCCTCGTGTATGCGGGAGCTTTGGGTGATCTCAAGATGTGGGACAAGGCCATTGAGATCGTTCACAAGCTGGGTCGTTCCAAGGGTCTGGCGGGTGAGTACCGTATGCGTGCGGTGCAGGCCGAACAGTATTTCCTCGAAGAGTCCGGACGCACCGACGAAGCCATCGCGCTGGATCAGCTACTCGACAAACTTGAACTGCAGTATGCCGAATCCGATATGGATGAGACCTCGGATGACTTGGTCATCGAATATGACATGCAGGAGTTGAACGACGAACTTATGGATGTACTGGGCATCACCGAAGAGGACGCCCAGTACGCTCCGGAGGATGAGGATTCCGACGAAGCATCCGATGATGCCATCGACGCCAACGGTGAAACCGATGACGAGACTGAGCTGCCGGCCCAGGAAGCCGTAGAGGGTGCCGAATCGGATATCGAACCGGCCCGTGAGCAGGAAGCCGATGAGGATTCCGACGCATCGGACGAACCCGATGTGGAGGATTCCGACGAATCCTCCGACAACGAGTGAGGTGACGTTGATCACATGCTGAAGTCCACGAATCGGCCTCTAAGCGAAGCGTACAAGCTGGCGTTGCTTGACCTTGATGGCGTGGTGTACCGGGGCAAGAACCCGGTGGAGCACGCGGCGGCGAACATTCGCAAAGCGGAACGTCTGGGCATGACGGTGGAGTACACCACCAACAACTCGTCTAGGCTGCAGTCCGTCGTAGCCGACCAGCTCAAAGGATTCGACTTGGACGTCGAACCATGGCAGGTCATCACCTCTTCCGTGGTGGCTGCCCGCATGGTGGCCCGTGAGGTGCCTGCAGGTGCCAAAGTGTTCGTGCTCGGCGCACGGCACTTGCGTGAGGAGGTGGCCAAACAGGGTCTTGTCGTGGTCGATTCCGCCGAAGACAAGCCGGTCGCGGCCATTCAGGGCTGGTATCCGGATATGTCATGGAACGAGATGGCCCAGATCGCATATGCGGTCGAACACGGCGCCACCTATTTCGTGACCAACCGTGATCTCACCATTCCGCGTGAACTCGGCATCGCCCCGGGGTGCGGATCCATGATCAGGGCCGTGATCAACGCCACCGGCGTCGAACCGGTGTCATCGGCGGGCAAACCGGAATCCGCCATGTACGACGAGGCACGATTGCTCGCCGCGCATGACGACGCCGAACCGGTGGCCAAGGAACTATGCCTCGCCATCGGCGACCGTCTCGACACCGATATCGAAGCCGGTAATCGGGGTGGTTACGATTCATTGGCGGTGCTTACCGGCGTCACCAATCCGCATGAACTTATGTTCGCCCCGGCGCAGCTGCGCCCGACGTTCATCGCCAAGGACCTGCGTGGGCTGAATGAGCCGGCGCCCGCTGTGGAACGTAACGCCGACGGTACCTGGGTTTGTGGTGGCGTACGGGCCGGATGTGCCGGCAATGCACTCGAAGTCGACGATGCCACCAGTGTGGACGGCCTTCGTGCAGCCTGCA
This sequence comes from Bifidobacterium dentium JCM 1195 = DSM 20436, assembly GCF_001042595.1. NCBI lineage: Bacteria > Bacillati > Actinomycetota > Actinomycetes > Bifidobacteriales > Bifidobacteriaceae > Bifidobacterium > Bifidobacterium dentium. The sequence continues at coordinate 1,439,289 of NZ_AP012326.1, read as the reverse complement.
ACGCCATGTGGGAAGCTGCCGACAACGGCCGTGACTTGAATGCCGTCACCGTACCGGAATTCCACATCGACTGACGATTGGCAGCAAGTGCAGCATAACGATTCGCAACATGCCGTCCGCCTTGACCTTGCCCTGCTGGACCGAGGGCTCTCCGACAGCAGGTCGAAAGCTCAGCGTCTGATCGTCCAGGGCAAGGTCAGTGTGAACGGCGTTGTCGTTTCCAAGGCATCGGCAAAGGTCTCGGACGACGATGTGATTGCCGCCGATAGGGGAGATGACTACGTTTCGCGTGGCGCCTACAAGCTGGTAGGCGCTTTCGATCTGTTTTTCAAGGATGGGCTGCGTCCTCCCAAAGGCTTACGTTGCCTTGATATCGGCGCCTCCACCGGAGGATTCTGCGACGTGCTGCTCCGTCATGGTGCGGCACAGGTCATCGCATTGGATGTCGGGCATGGGCAACTTGATCCGAAAATCGCGAACGACGGCCGAATCATCGAAATGAGTGGCGTCAACATACGGGACGTCGAAGTCGGTGATCTGCCGTTTCGTCCGGAAATGATCGTTTCCGACGTATCCTTCATCTCACTGACCTATGTCATTCCGGTGATTGCACGAATCGCGGCCGATGATGCGCAGATCGTACTGCTCGTCAAACCGCAATTCGAGGTCGGCAAAGGCAATCTCGGCAAGAACGGCATCGTCGAAAGCGAAAAACTACGCGAACAGGCGTTGCGAAATGTCATTGCCTGTGCGAAATCCAACGGACTTGACGTGCGCGCGACCGGACCTTCGCCGATCGAAGGTATGCACGGCAACGTCGAATACCTGCTATATGCCGTGAAATAAGTCGGGCATAGACTATCCGCGAGCGAATCGGTCGATCTGATCCTGCTTGCCCATGATGATGAGCTCGTCGTTACGATGCATGATCAGTTCCTTCGAGCCGTATTCGAATTCCTTGCCTGGCGATTTGATGCCGACCACGGTGATGCCGAAACGTTCATGCACGCGTGCGTCCCCGATGGTATAGCCGACCACGTGCGGGGGAGTATGGATCTTGACGACGTTGTAGGCGCCTTCCAACTCGATGTAATCCAGATAATTGCCGGAGACCAGATGTCCGACACGCTTGCCGGCATCGGTTTCCGCATTGATGATATGCCGTGCGCCGATGCGCTGCAGAATACGCGCATGCTCCTTCGACACGGACTTCGCCCAGATATCGGAGATGCCGGCATCCAGCAGGTTTCCGGCGGTGATGACGGAAGCCTCAACGCTATCGCCGATGGCCACGACTGCCGTGTCGAAATCTGAGGCGTTGATCTGTTCCAACGCCATCACATCGGTCATATCGGCCTGCACGGTGGGAATCTGCGATGACCAGCGGTTCACCAGTTCGCCATCCTTGTCGACGGCAAGCACATCCTGACCCATCATGTCCAGCGTGGTGGCCACGGAGCTGCCGAAACGGCCCAATCCGACCACGAGTACGCTTCTGGTGCTGTTCGCCATGATTCTTCGTGTGTCCCTTTCCACTGTGTGTTCTGCAAAGTCCAAGTATATGGATGGTCTGCGTCAGCCGACCACTATCTGCTCGGTGGGGTAGCGTACCGCCTCCAAATTGCGTGGACGCGACACGGCATAGGCGATGGTCATCGGACCGAGTCTGCCGATGAACATGGTGGCGGCGAGCACATAGAGTGCCGCCGGATTGCCGGCGTCGGCCACGCCTACGGAATACCCGCCGAGACCGAAAGCGGAGCATGTGTCGAATAACGCGTCGCATAGCGAGCAGTCGGTAATGATCATCAGCGTCATTGATACCACGGTCACCAAGGTGAGGCAGGCGGTGCTGACGCTGACCGCGGTCATGACGGCCTGGGTATGGATACGGCGGTGGAAGGCGTTGATTTCCCTCCGGCCGGTGAATGCGGCACGGCATACCAGCAGAATCACGGCAAGGGTGGTTACGCGGATGCCGCCTGCGGTGGAGGTACTGCCACCTCCGATGAACATGACGATGCTCAGGAACACTTTCGTGGCATCGCTCACTTGTGGCATCCACGACAGGTCGAAGCCGGAGCTTCGCGGCATGACGGCCGCCACCATGGCATGCCACAAGCGGGGTTCCACACTGTTGCCGGGGAACAGCGACTTGTTGTTCCATTCCACGATGAGGAACCAGGTGAGTGAGGCGGTTACGATGCAGAAGGTGGTGATCAGGGTGAGCTTGGTGTGCAGGCTCCAGCGCTTGGGTGGCCTGTGCATGCGCCAGGAACGCATGAGATTGAGCAAGACGGGGAAGCCGAGCGTACCGCAGAATGCGCTGGCGAGAATCGGCAGTCCCACGGCCCAGTTGTTGACATGCAGACCGGCGCCGTCCGGCGTGAAACCGGCGTTGTTATATGCCATGACGGCGAAGAACAGCGATTCCCACAATGTGTGACGGACATTGCCATGGTTGATTTTGTACAAGCCGGGGAACAGTGCGATGAACGTGATGCCTTCGATGACGAATGCGGTGGTGATGACCACGGTGAGTACGCCCTTGATTTCGCCGAGTTTCGTGGTGCCGAGTTCGTTGGCGGTGAGCAGTCGCTGCGTAGCCTTGAGATGATGGTTCACCGCCAGTGCGATGAGCGAGGCGAAGGTCATGACGCCCAGGCCGCCCATCTGCACCGAGAAGATCAGCACCGCCTGGCCGAAGGTGGTCCAATGCGTGGTGGAGTTGACGATGGAGATGCCGCAGGTGGAGATTGCGGAAACGGCGGTGAAAAATGCGGTGGTGAAGTCGGTGGTATCGCCCCGTGGCGTGGAGATCGGAGTCAGGAGCAGACTGGTGGAGATTGCCACCAGTAGCAGGAAGTAGATGATGGTCAACCGTCCCGGAAGCGCGGTCAGCCGGTGCATGAGACTGCGTTTGCGGGGCTTGCGGTCTTCTGCCATGGCTTTCTCGAAGGTGTCTCCCGAGAACCACCAGGCGTAGCCATGCGAGGCCTCACGGTTGGAGGAGGACTCGTCAAAGACGAGGTTCGACATGTATTCCTCTCTCCTTCGGCATGTATATGGAATCGTCTTTTCATCAGCTATTGTAGGCATATGTGCGACGAATGGGCGACCCGCTGACCGGTCTCGCACGAATTTCAGGCACGGATCGTTCGTTTTCGTTCATTTGTTCGATTAGTATTGGAGTCGGTGACGTCTTCTGGTCGAAAGGGTCTGTGATGGTCGATGCCCGGCATGCGGTGGTGGTGACGCATAGTCGTCTGCGCGAAAGCGGCACGGTGGTGCAGGAGGCGGTGGAGCAGCTTGCACGGGCCGGCTTTCGGGTGTCGATCATCGACAACGTGGAAGCGCCTGATTTCGGTAGTCAACCTCCCGCAGTGCCCGATGATACGGAGATCGTGGTGGTGCTGGGTGGCGATGGCACGATTTTGCGTGCGGCCGAACTGGTGCACTGCACCGATGTGCCGATTCTCGGCGTCAATCTGGGACATGTCGGTTTTCTCGCGGAATTCGAGAGCTTCCAGATGAGTGAGGCGATCCGCAGAATCGCCGATCATGATTATTCCATCGACGAGCGCATGATCGCGCATGCCGACGTGTGGCTGCCGGGGTCGGATGCGCCCATCGAGGACTGGGCGCTGAATGACATTACGCTGGAACGTGCCGATCGCGGCAAAATGGTGGAGCTGTCGATTCGGGTGGATGGCGTGGAGATGAGCTCTTTCGGCTGTGATGGCGTGATCGTGTCCACACCGACGGGGTCGACCGCCTACGCGTTTTCGGCGGGTGGGCCGGTGATGTGGCCGAACGTCAAGGCACTGCAGTTGATTCCGCTGGCTGCCCACGCGTTGTTCGCCAGACCCTTGATCATCGGTTCGGGCTCCACGTTCGCCATTGACATTCTCGACGACTCCATGTCGGACGGTTGGATCTGCTGTGACGGCCGTCGGCAGCGGGCCCTGCCGAAGGGCACCCGAATCGAAGTGCGTGAATCGAAGGGCACGCTAAGGCTGGCCCGGCTTTCCGGAGTGCCTTTTACCAACCGTCTGGTCACGAAATTCGATCTGCCGGTGGTCGGCTGGCGTGAACAGGCCCGTAAGACCGGCGACGTTCATCATGGACATGTATTCCCGAAAGGCTCGGCCTGCACGGAGCATGCTGACGGTATGGCGGATATGACGGGCGGCGAGTGAGACCGGATCATGCTTGAAGAACTTGAGATTCGCGACCTTGGCCCTATCCGTTCCGCATTGATCGCCCCGGCCGGCGGCATGACGGCCATCACCGGCGAGACGGGAGCCGGCAAATCCATGCTGCTCAGTGCGATTCGCCTGATTTCCGGCGGCCCTTCCGATGGAGGCCGTGTGTCGGTGGGTGCCGAGGAGGCGTGGGCGCAGGGCGTGTTCGAGGTCGGCGCGTCGGTTGCGGCCGTGGCCGCCGCTCGCGAGGCCGGATTCGAACCGGAAGACGGTGAACTGTTCCTGTCACGCAAGGTGCCGGCTTCCGGACGCTCCCGCAGCATGCTGTCGGGCCGGAGCGTACCACGGTCCGTGCTTGATTCGGTCGCGTCTGAATTGGTGACCATCCATGGGCAGGCGGACCAGTTGCGTATCGCTTCTCCCGCCCGACAGCGTGAATTCTTGGATCGTTACGCCGGTAACGACGAGGCGATGGCCGCCTATGGCAGGGCGTGGGAGGCCTTGCGCGCCATGGATGAGCGACTGGAACGACTGTCCAGTCAGGAATCATCAATGAGGCAGCAGGCCGATTATCTTCGTGAGTCCATCGAACGCATCAATCGCATCGACCCACAACCGGGGGAAAGTGAGGAACTGCACGCTCGACGCGACCGCATCGAAAACGCAGCCGAAATCGCACAGGGTGCCGCCACGGCGTTGGCTGCGTTGGATGCATCTCAGGTCGGTGACGACGTCGACGCCGCAAGTGCCGCCGAACTGATCGATCGTGCGGCGCAGGCATTGCGATCCATTCATGTGGAGGGTGTGTTCTCCGATCTGGCCGACCGGTTGGATTCGATCGGCGCCGACCTGTCTGATGTGGTGTTCACGCTCTCCGGTGAGGTGGACAACGAAAGCAGTGTGGATGATCTTGACTCCATCAACGGTCGCATTCACGAACTTGACGAGTTGACTCGCCGTTGGGGCCCGACGCTTGCCGACGTCATCGCATGGCGTGACAAGGCCGTATTCGACTTGGAGGATCTTGACGCATCTCCTGAAAAAGTCGAGCAGCTACAGACGGAACGAGTCCAACTGTTCCGTAAGGCGTTGAAGGCGGCGCGGACATTGTCGAAACTGCGTGCGGCGGCCGCCGAGAACCTGGCCGGCAAGGTCACGAAGGAACTGTCGTCGTTGGCCATGGGAGGCGCGAAGCTGGAAATCTGTGTGCATTCCCGCGTCGACGGCGGGTCCGATTCGACGGACGTATTGGATGCCAACGGTTGCGACGACATCGAATTCCTGTTCACCCCGTTCCCGGGTTCCCCGCGGCTGCCGATGGGCAAGAGCGCATCCGGCGGTGAGCTGAGCCGTCTCATGCTCGCACTTGAACTGGTTGCCGCCGAACGACATGTGGTGGCTGGCGGGACAGTACCTCCCATGACCTTCATCTTCGACGAAGTCGATGCGGGTGTCGGCGGCAAGGCGGCCGTTGAGCTGGGCGCTCGTCTCGCCAAGCTCGCACAGTCCGCGCAGGTCATCGTCGTCACGCATCTGCCGCAGGTGGCATCTTGGGCTGATGAGCAATACGTCGTTTCTAAAGGCATGCCGGCAGGGGAGAGCGGTGTCGTCACCACCATCAAGCAGGTCAGCGGAGACGAGCGGGTGCATGAAATCGCACGCATGCTGTCGGGCAGCGAAAGTGAAGCGTCGCTCGACCATGCCGAGGAGCTGTTGCGGGCATCGGTGCTGTAAAAGGCATGCGGCATCGCGGCAAGACGGGCAATCGTAATTCGCGTAGGGAACTGAAATCGAGGGGAGAACGGACATGGCGGCAACCGCTGAAACTGGCATCAATCGGGGCAAGGCGGCGATTTTCGATCTTGACGGCACGTTGCTTGACTCCATGGGTGTGTGGGATCAGGTCGATATCGACTTCCTGTCACGCCGTGGCATTGAAGTCCCCGATGACTACATGACCAAAGTCGCCGCCATGCAGTTTCGTCAGATCGCCGAATACACCATTGCACGCTTCGGCCTGCAGGATACTCCCGAAGAGTTGATGCAGGAATGGGATGACATGGCACGTGTCATGTACTCCACCGTGGTCGAGGCCAAGCCGTTCGCCTGCGAATACCTACGGCGTTTGCGCGATAGCGGTGCTCGACTGGCCGTTGCCACTTCGCTTCCGCCAGCATTGCGTGAACCGGCCATGCGGCACGTTGGAATCTTCGACTATTTCAATGAGATCGTCAGCGTGGACGATGCCGGCGACGTCGGCAAAGATCGGCCGGACGTCTACCTGTTGGCTGCCTCGCGTCTTGGTATCATGCCGGAGGACTGCACGGTGTTCGAAGACCTGCTCGTCGGCATGCGATCCGCCAAATCGGTCGGTATGAAGGTGTGGGCCATGCATGACGATTCCTCCGACCTCGACTGGTCCGAGATCTGCGAGCTCGCGGACGGCGTCATGTTCGACTTTCATGACGCCCCGCGGCGGCTTTGAACGGAAAAGGTGCGGTTCCTTCCTCTCGGACCGAACATCCGAAGTCCGCGCCAGACTAGAGGCAAGGCGTCATTCATGACTGTTCCCTGTAAGCCTTCTCGAACATGCCAAGAAGGTCGATCAGTTCGATATCCGCGGCTTTGGCGGCGGTGACGGTCTGCCGGAGCACTTGCATGATACGTTCCCGGGCGCGTTCCTTGATCAACTCGTTGCCATGGGCCTTTACAAAAGTGCCTTTGCCCTGCACGTTCTCCACAAGCCCCTCGTCGGCCAATTCGCCATACGACCTGGTGATAGTGAGCACACTGACATGCAGTTCCCTAGCAAGTGTGCGCAGGGAGGGGAGTGTCTCTCCGTCCGTGAGTTCGCCCGACAGAATCGCCGAGCGGATCTGATTCTTGATTTGTTCGTAAATCGGTTCCCCTGACGTGGATGAGATGATCGGTTTCAATCTGCGCCTCTTTTGTTGGTGACAGGGTCAAACGACCGGATTGCCGTTCTGCTGTTATATATAACAGTATCACAACTCATGATAACTGTTGAAGTGCGTAGTATAACAGTTGTAATTCATGGTGATTAACCGCTTAATAGTAATATTTGCAACGATTATGAGCGGTTGCCGGTATGGCGGGATGGTCTCGTTCGGACATGTGTGATACGCTCATGCTTCCATTCCGTGCGGTTTTGACACGACGATCTTGTCCAACTCCCAGCGAACAATACGGAACCTGCAAGCGGCCCCCGACGTACGGATGCAACGTGAACAACGCCGATCCGCCTGCCAGGAAGTCGCCATCTCGAACCATTCGTTATGCGCCCCCTCGCCGTCCGAGTTAACGGACAGACAAGTGGGGCCGGATGCAATCGCAACCGCACAACATAACGAAAGGAACCTCATCATGCCCCGCAACGGCAAGGAAGGCATTCTCTTCAGCTTCATCATGTCGGCCATCATGATCTACGTGATGGCGGCACTCAACTACGGCGTACGCACCGGCGACGTCGGAACCGCCGCATGGAGCTATGCATTCTTCAACTGGCCGCTGGCCTACGTGATCGGTATGATCTGCGACCTATGCATCTGCACGCCAAGCTCACGCGCCATCATGAATCGCTTCTGTGCACAGACCGACCGCGCCGTGTGGAAGGGCATCACCGTCAAGTTCCTCATGGTCGTGCCGATCGTCAACGAAACGGGTGCCGTGGTTGGTTTCGTGTCCGACAGCGATGTGTTGCGCCGCTTCGCACAGGACAATCTGCCGGTCTCCGACATTTCCACGTTGATCACCGGCATGGCACGTGGTGAATTCCCGGAACTTTCCCATGCGCCACACGAGCCTGCCGAGGTCTTCATGGGTCTTCATGACGATTGGGATAACATTGACGACAGGCTCCGAACAAGAACACGTGGACAAGACGGAATGAAACATCAAGTCGAAAGGATTGCGGCATGACGGCGCGACGTAACGATGAGCGGACAACCGCGGGAGCGCACCGAATGATGCGCCGCGCCGATCGCGAAGTATCCGATCCGGCACAGGTTGCGGCAATCGTCGCGTCCTGCAAAATCATTCGCATCGCCTACATGGACGCAGAAGGGCTGACCATAGTGCCGATGAACTTCGGCTATGTCTCCGAAGGCATCGGAAATGCGACCAGACCGACATTCTATTTCCACAGTGCGCCGATCGGCCGTAAGATCGATGCCATCAAGGCCGCCGGCAACAAGCTGTCCGTCGCCTTCGAGATGGAAACCGATTGTGAAGTGGTGGCGGGACGTGTGCCGTGCAATTGGGGTGAGGCCTTCAAATCGGTGGTCGGTACCGGTGTCGCCTCCATCGTCAGCGATCTGGACGAATCTCGTCTCGCGCTTGAGATGCTGATGAGGCAGCAGGCGGGCATGGAGCATGTCGAATTCACCGACCAGCAGGTCCGCAGTGTCACCGTCTGGAAGGTCGAGTCGGATTATGTCACGGCAAAGGTGCGTGAAAGACCGCAGCCGCGTCGGTAGTCTTCCCCGTCATGCTGGCATATCCGGCCCTGGCGAGCGGCGGCGTTCTCAATCATTATCCGGGAAAGGAGCGCCCGCTAGAAGATCGTGTTCAGAACAGTCGAATAGTTCTTTCGTATCTGTGGGATTGCCTACGTGAACGCGGCGCTTCTCATCAGATGAACAAAACCATCGTCAGCCGGGATTGGCGAGGGTAGTGGGCTTTGCGTATGGTCCACCTTCGTTGTGCTTGGTTACCTCCGCCTTGGTGAGAAGGTAACCAAGCACAGCTGACTGAAGGTGACATGCGCGACTATCGTTCCAGACTCAATCCCAAGGCAAGAGGAGAATCCGCGGGGTTGATCGTTCCATCAGGCTTAATGCCGAGCAGGACCGAAACCACTGCCACTGAGGATGACGCTGACCATGCCTGCGGATGGCATGCCGCCGGATATGGTGAGGATCCGCCTTCGAATGATTCTCCTGAGTACAATTCGGGAATCTGATATCCGAACGACTCGGCGGCATTGACCAGGCCTTCCGCGATTCGCAGTGCCTCGTCTACGTAGCCTTCCTCATACATGCCCAGCATCACTATCGCGCTGTCGTGCGCCCAGATGGAACCACAATGGTAGCTTTGCGGCCAGAAACCATTGTCCTTGGAGCTCATGGTGCGGATACCGTATCTACTGAGCATCTCTGCATCGGAGAGGCGTGTGACGACATCGTAGACACCCTGCTTGTCGAGGATACCTGTGCCCAGAAGGTGACCTATGTTGCTGGTGAGTGAATCGACCGGGAGCTTATCGGCATCAAGAGCGACGGCAGGATAACGTCCGTTCTCGTCATGCACCCAGAAAGTTTCGTTGAACCTCGTCTTCAGTCTGGCCGCCCAATCACGCCATTCGTCGGAACCTTCCGCGTGGAAGTGGTCCAGTACGTCCGCGCCAAGCATCGCGGCCTGGTACGCGTACCCTTGCACTTCGCACAATGCTATTGGCCCGTGGGCGATGCGTCCATCGTGCCAACGTATGGAGTCACCGGAATCCTTCCACCCTTGGTTGCTCAAGCCCTGCCCGCTGCGGTCAAGATATTCGAGAAAACCGTCACCGTCGCAATCGCCATAGTCGCGTAACCATGCCAGCGCCGCCTGAAGATTGGGAAGGAGATTCTCGACCTGATCGTCCGGGGCTCCCCATTCGAGAGCCTTTGCAAGAAGCGTTATCCATAGAGGCGTCGCATCGATGGTTCCGTAGTACAGCGGAGGCAGTGACATGCCATCCGGTGAGAAAGCGCCGGTCGAGACCAAAGGCTCGGCTCGCAACTCGTGCATGATTTTGCCTGGGTCGGCGTTGGTGGTCTCATCGCGTTCGGTCGCCTGGAAGCGTGCGAGCGTCCGAAGGGTACCCATGGCGGTGCGGGTGGTCAATGGAAGCATAAATCTTGCGGCCCAGAGGGAATCTCTGCCGAATAGGGTGAAGAACCACGGAGCTCCTGCTGCAAGAAACTCATTATCTGGATGACCGGGGATGCCCATGCGAAGTGCGTCGAGATCGAGGAGAGACTGCTTCACCCACCTTTGCACACGTGTGTCCGAAGCGGTGAGATGGATGTTCTTCCACGGGCATTCCGTTTCGGCTGAGGCGACAACCATATTGGACGTTTCAATATGCGCCTTAATGCTTACTCGAGCCTCACCTCGTGCCGGAACGACGAGATTCCATGCGACCGTGGCATCGGTTCCTGTAATCTGTATGGCCGCATGTGGGGCGTGGACCTTAATCGCGACGGGGTTGCATGAAGCTTCGAAACTATCCGTGCCGTCGGATGAAACGCTCACGCGCCCCTCCGCTTTAGACGATGACGGACTTCCGCCCTTAATCTCCTGCATGTTGGACATATCGATACGGAACATCATTGAGCAGTCGATCTGGATATCATCCGCATTGGAGTTGAGGAACGTCACCGTGATGGCGAGCCCGTCAGGAGAGACGACTCGTTCCTCTTCGCAGCAGATGCAGGGGTCCACGGTAGGGCCGGCAATATTGCGCACGATGCAGGAGGAAAGGCCACGTCCCTTCTCGGTCTGGTTCCAAGCCACCCGGACGGGTTCTTCTCCGTTCACGTCGAGGTTGATGTCGGAGATGATACGCGTGTCTCCCACGTAGAATCCCGCTATACTGGGTGATCCTGCATGCGTGGATGATCCATTGATCTTTCCATCTCGGTCGGCCCATAGTTGCGCTGGTGCGTACACCAGAACGTTCATATCGTGCATCCACGGTTGGCGAGGATATCCATCGTTTAGTGCTGCCATTGGTAACTCCGTTTTTGTTGCGATTGAAATTATTCCTTGACTGAACCCTCGGACGTGTTCATGATTTTCTTCTGGAAGATGAAGAAGAGAATCGCCACGGGAATCGTCATGATGACTGCCGCTGCGAGTTTTACGGGATATTGGTTTCCTGCGGAAAGTTGGCCGCTAGCCAAGGAGGCGACACCTTTCGTTAAGGTCGTCAGCTCCGAGGACTGGGTGGAGACGATGAAGTGCGACAGTTCGTTCCATGATCCTTGGAAGGACAGGATGGATATGGTTACGAGCGCCGGTCGGGCCATGGGCAGTACGACAGACCAGAAGATGCGGAACATGCCGGCTCTATCGATCATCGCCTGCTCTTCGACGGACCGGGGAATCGATTCGAAGAAGTTCCTCATGATGAACACGCCTGATGCGTCAACCAGCAGCGGAAAGATCATGCCCGCATAGCTATCGTAGATTCCCAGTGTTTTGATGATGAGAAACTTCGGGATGAGCAGAACGACCGCCGGTACGCTCATCACGGCCATCAGCAACGCGAAGATGACGTTCCTGCCGCGGAATTCGATTCGGGAAAGCGCGTATCCGGCGAGCGAATCGAAGAACACCCTACCGGCCGTGACGGCAATAGTCACAATAATCGAATTTTTGAACCAGACGGGGAAATCGGAATTAAGGAAAAGCTTCCGATACGACGCGTTCGTCAACGTCGCAGGAATGAGAGAAAGCGGGTTCGCAGTGGCCTCCGCATCCGTTTTGAACGATGTCGCAATCTGGATGATGAACGGCAGAATATATACCAGCGCCAAGGCGACGAGAAGGATGTAGAACAGGACGCCGCTGTGGAACAGGCGCTTGAACCATGATTGCCTGATTTTCATTTCATGGTCTCCTTTCTTGTCATCCTCAGGGACATGACTTCGTCCCGGGGCATGCTTCGGGCTTCACGCTTCATTGCCTCGTAGTCGGCTTTCTGCTTGCGGGAAAGCTTCCGATCCTTCATGATTTGGTTTTGTGCCCAAGTCATGACGACGATGATGGCGAACAGCACAAAGCTGATGGCTGCGCCTCGTCCCCACTCTTGGCTGTTGAACGCCGCGCTGTACGAGAGGTAGGCAGGGGTGAGAGTGGTCTTCGCTGGCCCTCCCTGCGTGCCGGTGTAGATTTGGTCGAACACCTGCCAGGTGCCGATGATGCCCAAGGTGATTACGGTGAAGATGGTCGGCTTAAGCTGTGGAACGGTCACTTCCCATAGTCTCTGCCACGAATTCGCTCCGTCCATGATTGCAGCTTCCTCGGTTGCGTCACCGATGTTCTGCAGTGCGGCGATGAACATCAGCATGAACGTTCCAGACGTTGTGAAGATGACCATGAGGATGATCGCGAACATGGCAACCGACGGTCCGGAAAGCCAATCCCACCAACTGATGCCGAGGAGTCCGTGTTGCGTAAGTGCGGCCGGTCCATTGTCGATGCCGAAGCAAGACAGCAGAATGTGTACCAGTCCGCGCGGGTCATGGAACCAATTCGGACCTTTGACTCCGAACCAGTTGAGCATCGCGTTGATGCTACCGGATGCGTTGAACAGGAATAGCCACAGTACGGTGATCGCCACCGAACTGGTGACTGATGGGAAGTAGAAAGCGGTGCGGAAGAAGCTGCGTGCTTTGAGAATCTTACGATTGAGCAAAACGGCCAGTAGTAGGCTGATGACGGTTTGCAGCGGCACTACCAGCAGCGTGTACCATGCGTTGTTCCTGATGGCCGTACCGAAATCACTTTTGGCAAGACCGTCCGTCACAAGGATGTCTTGGTAGTTTTTCAGGCCGATGAAGTCCACTCCGTTGGCGAACGGCGACCCTCTGCCGGCCCAATCGGAGAAGCTGACCCACAGTGCCATGACGATGGGGACGAAAAGGAATAGTCCCAAAATCACAATCATAGGGAGGCAGAACAGCCAGCCCGAGATTTCTTGGCCAGTTCTTTTGATATGTCGTGGCATCGATGCCTGTTTTGCGTTCGATTTCAGGTCTCTCATCACGTCCTCCATGGGAATGACTTATTGGGGGAGTGCGGCATCCGCCTCTAAAGGTGCGAATGCCGCACGACGCGATTGCTGCAATTACTTGAGAATTGCTTCCAGATTCGTCTGCACCTTGTCGAGGATGCTCTTGACGTCGCCATCCTTAAGCTCCTCGAGCTGCGCGTTGAAGTCGGTGATGACGTCGGAGGCGCCTTTGGCGGTCGGTACAGTGACGGAATATTCAAGTCCGTCCATAAAAGCACTCAGATTCGGGAATTCACCCTTCCACTTGTCGGAGAGGGTCTTGCTTGCGGGCATGATGCCAAATGCTTTGGCGAATTCCATGACGACGTCGTCGCTGGTGAGGTATTCAACAAGGTCGACGGCGCCTTTTTGGTTCTTGCTGTCCGCGGCGATGCCCCAGCCATTGGTGAAGTGCATGGTGCCATGGCCATCAGGACCTTCTGGCAGTTCGACGACCTTGTAGTTGACGTTCGGATAATCGGTGGAAAGGCTACCGGTGATCCAGTTGCCCTCGATGGTCATAGCGGCTTTTTCTGTGCCGAACGCTTCGCCGCCCCAGCCTGTGCCGAGATCGGACGCATATGCCACGTTGCCGGATTTAAGCAGATCCTGAACTTCTTGCAATCCTTTGACGCTCTGGTCGGTGTTTGCGATGGCCTTGCTGCCATCATTGCTGACCAGTCCGCCGCCGGCTTGCTTCATGAACACGCCGATGCGGGCGTATTCGCCGCTGAACGCAAGTCCTTTGTGGTCCGAGGTGGTCAGTTTTTTCGCAATGGTGGCCAGCTCGGACCAAGTCTTCGGATAATCGTTTTCGGTGAGACCAGCCTCCTTCCACATATCGGTGTTGATGACCAGCTGGAGGGTAGAGACGTCCTTTGGTGCGGCGTAGAGTTTTCCGTCGTACGTGAAGGTCTGCAGGAGATTATCGTAGAAATCGTCCTTGTTCCCCAACTGGTCGCCGTACGCGAGCAGAGATCCGTTGGCGGCGTAGCCGGCCAGCTGCTCCGGGGCCAGGTAGAACACATCGGCTGGGTCACCGCCGGCAAAGCCTTGAGAAAGCTGCTGTGACAGGTCATTTGCGACCTGGACCTTGGCCTTCTGTCCCGACTTCGTAGACCATGCGGAGACCGCCTTCTTTACGGCAGACGTTTCGGCGTCGCCTGATGAGCCGATCAGGACCGTGATCTCCTTGGACTTGTCTGAGGTGAGGTTGCCATTGCCATCATTGGTTGCGCCGTCGAAGCCGCTTCCGCCGCCGCAGCCTGTCAACATTGCGACGGATGTGAAAGCGGCGATGATCGTCAGGTTAAATTTCTTGTTCATCTACAACTTCCTTTGTCGACCACTTTGTCATAATTAGAACGTTCTAATTTATTTCTAAAAAAAATCCGTTGAGAGCCATCGATTGGATAATTAACCACTGTTTTGCAACGGTGAAGCTCGTCATTGAATCCTATCTTAGAATTGTTACGTTCTAAAAACGGTTCTATAATAACCGTAGTCGTCATCGATTGTCAAATAGACTCGACTGTCTGTACGGACGACCTGTATGGGAGGTTTGGAATGGTCAGTATCAAGGATGTTGCGAAAACGGCAGGGGTATCTCCACAGACTGTGTCGAATTACATCAATAATCCTGGCATCGTCAAACCCAACACAAGGGAAATCGTTGCGCGTGCCATCGAATCACTTGGCTACATACCGAATGCATCGGCTCGACGTTTGCGGATGCGACGGAGCAATACCATCGCCATTGGCATTGCCCCAGTCAACTATTCACGAGTGTATGACCGTCTTCTGCATGCCTTGGTGACGGAGGCCGACGCGCATGGCATACGCGTTATATTGTATAAAATCGATTCCAAACGTGATGAAATCAGGCAGTTTGCCAGCCTCACGGCAGGATCCGATGTGGATGCCTTCGTTCTGACCGACACCACGCATGATGATCCGCGAATAGGCTGGCTCAACGAACACCAGCAGACATTTGTGTTGTTCGGGCGACCCTGGGGCGTACCGGACATGTACGACGTGCGAATTCCTTGGGTGGACGTGGATGGTCGCAATGGCGTCTCCAATATGGTCAGGTATCTGATTCTTCACGGTCGTAAAAATATTGGCTTCATTGGCTGGCCGGATTTCTCAGGAACGGGTATGGACCGTTATCTGGGGTGGAAAGAGACCATGCTTGAGGCGAGGATGGTCCCCGAATCGGAGTTGAATGACTTGCACATAGCAACGGAAGACACCTTAAACGACGGACGTCGTGCGTGTGTGTCGCTATTAGCACGCAGACCGGATATCGACGCCATCGTCTGTGTCAGCGACACTATCGCCACGGGAGCGGTGATGGCGCTTCCGTCAGGGAGCAACGTTGTTGCGACGGGTTTCGATAATACGATGTCGTCTCAATCCCTTGGTTTTTCGACGATTGATCAGCCTTTGCAAGCTTGTGCAAAGGAAATTGTCAGAATCATCCAAGAGGAACTGGGAACGATTGTTGCCGAAGAGGGAGACAATGATGGCAAGCACATGCTGCTCGCCCCAAGCATCGTCATTCGGTAGGGTTGGCAAGGCGGCTGCTGTACCGCAGCCATATTGACCATTCCAGCATCCAGAGCGCAATCCACGATGACCGTTTTGAAATTACATCAACCGCGAGCCTTCACGGTCGAAGCGGACAATGGGAACGCTCTCCGAAGACGCGTTACGGGTAATGGGGACAATGAAGAGGCGTATGAGTGAGAACAGGCAGGTGTCGAGACTGTGCTCATCGAACGCTTCACCGCGCAGGTGAGTGCGGACGCGCCTCACTCTGAAGCTCCAAGACGATCGACTACGGACCTAGAATGGCAGTTCCGGCCGTTCTTTGCTCGCCATCAAGCATCCGTGCGAGCGGTGGAATGGATGATGCGTGCGAACACCAGATAGATGATCCACGCGAGCGGCATCGTCAACATGAACGCCGGATAGAACCAGCTGATCGGCATGTGTCCATAGAAGATGCCCGCCAGAATCGGGCCCAATGCCATACCTAGGTCGAGACCCATGTAATACGTGCTGTTGGCCAGTCCGCTGCGCTCTCGGCCGGCAATCACCACAGCCTGCGCCTGAGTGACCGAACTCATCAGACCGTAGCTGGCCGCCATCGCCACTCCTGCGCCGAACAGGTACCAGTCGTTCGTCATGAACGCCAGGAATGTCAGCATGGCGAGCATTGCGATCGAGCAGATCGTCAGCCAGAACCTGAATCCTTTGGAATCGAACAGATCCTTCATGGTGATGCGCATAGTCAGTAGGGCGGCCGCATAGAACACGAAGAACAGGTCGGAAGAAACCGCCAGATGACGTGCTGCAATATAGTCCACGATGAACGATTGGTTCGCGAAATAGGGGATGGCGAACATCATGAACACCATCGTCAACGGAATCGCGCGCGGCTCCACCAGATTGCTGAAACGGAGATGACGTGCGATATTGCGCCATCCGGCGTTGTTCCGTGACGGCATCACGGTCTTTCGAGCCGGATGGCCGCCGTTGTTGACCAACATGACGACGACCAGCGTAAACACATTCAGCACCAATGACGACACGAACGTCAGATGGTAGCCGACCACGGCCTGCAGGCGAATGCCAAGTGCCGGTCCGACGGCGATCGCAAGCGCGTTGACGATGCCGTACAATCCCATGCCGGCGCCCATATGGCGGATCGGCAGCAGCAGCGACACCCAGGTCGCCAGACACACCGAACCGCAGGCGAATCCCAGACCGTTGACCACGCGCGCCGCAATCAGCATCCCCGTGGAATTCGCTAGGCAGTACATGATGCCGGCGATGATGTACAGGCTTGTGCCGACGGCCACCAGCAGACGTTTGCTCACCAGATCGGACAGATTGCCCGCAATCGGTCTGCAGAACAGGGAGACAAAACTCATCACGCCGGCGATGATGCCCATCATCGTGCCGGCCGCACCCATGGATTCGCCATAACCGGCGATGATCGGCGTGATGATCATGTTGCTGGTCATGAAGAAGAACGTCGCCAGCATGACCAATGCCACGTCACGGGTGATCAGCCGGTCCTTCTTCGGCTTGCCCGGAATGTTGAAATTTCCGGATGTTACGGATGGATTGGCCGGGGAGCCGGTCGATCCGTTTGCATCGCTTGCAGTAGATCGCGTCATTTTCGCCTCCGGTGTTGATACTTTAGCGAAACATATGAAAAACGGCTGCCCACCTAAGCGGACAGCCGATTATAGGATATCGTGATTGACGGCGACCTTACAACGATTTGGCGGCCTGCTCGACGAAATGCTCCATACCGTCAATCTCGACGACATCATCGAAACGTACATCAGCGTGTTCAAGGCCGCGCAGTGCGGCTGGAGCAGTGGTGCCGGTGGCCTTGGCGAGCACGTCCATGCATTCGAAATCGGTGCCGGACGCATCCAAGCCGAGGGATTCGTTGACTACGCGCGGGAACTTATACGGGCTGGCCGTGGAAAGCAGTACACGCGGGGTGAGCGGATCGCGCGGCATCTGCTGCATCACGTAATAGCCGCAGGCGGTGTGCGGGTCAATCACGTAGTGGTTCTTGTTCCAGCAGTCGGCGATCATCTCGCGCACCTGGTCTTCGTCGGCCCAACCGGTGCCGAAAATCGAACGAATCTTGGCGAGCATCGGTTCGGGGACCTCATAGGCTCCCCACTGGTTGAGATCGTTCATCAGCATGGCGATCAGACGGGTGTCCTTGTCGGACATGTAGTACAGCATGCGTTCCAGATTCGAGGAGATGAGGATGTCCATCGAGGGGGAGATGGTCTGGAAGAACGGACGCTGACGATTGTATGTGCCGGAGGTCAGGAAGTCGAACAACACGTTGTTCCTGTCTGAGGCGACTACCAGATGCTTGACCGGCAAGCCCAGCAGTTTGGCGTAGTAGCCGGCGAGAATGTCACCGAAGTTGCCGGTCGGTACCACGAACTCGACTTCGTCGCCCACATTGATCACCTGCTGCTCCAGCAACTGCGCATAAGCGGAGAAGTAATAGACGACCTGCGGCACCAGACGACCCACGTTGATGGAGTTCGCGGAGGAGAGTGCCACATGGGAATCGTCGGCCAGACGTTCCGCAAGCTCCTTGTCTCCGAAGATGCGTTTGACTGCGGACTGCGCATCATCGAAATTGCCCTTGACCGCACACACGTTCACGTTGGAACCGGTCTGCGTGGTCATCTGCAGCTCCTGCACCTGGCTGACTTTGCCTTCCGGATAGAACACGGTGATGCCAGTGCCCGCCGCATCGGCGAAGCCGGCGAGGGCCGCCTTGCCGGTGTCTCCGGAGGTGGCGGTGACGATCATGATCTTCTCGTGGCTATCATCGTCGGCCGGAGTGGTGCGTGCCATGAAGCGCGGCAGGATCTGCAGGGCCACATCCTTGAACGCGGAGGTCGGTCCGTTGAACAGCTCCATCACGAAATCGTCGCCGAGCGGCTTGACCGGAGTGATTCTCCCATCGGACCACTGCGGCCCGTACGCCTCCGTAATGCATTCCTTCAATTCGTCCTCGGTGAAATCCGGCAACAGTACGGACAACACGTCAAACGCGATCTGCTGGTAGGACTTGCCGGCCAGGGACGCGATGTCCACATGGGTTTCGCCCAGGGAGTCGGTGACGAACAGGCCGCCGTCATCGGCTATGCCCTTGCGAATGGCCTGCTTGGAGGTGAGCGAGTCGGTGGTACTGCGTGTGCTGTGGAACGTGGTCACTGGACATCCTTAGCAATAAGGCGGATAGAGGTAAATACACCACCAGTGTAGTGGTAAAGGTGGGCAACGAGGGGCCTTGAGTCCGTGAAATGGAACGATGATTTCCTCCATGTTTCGAAACGTCTCTCGTCAAAAGCGATTGCGGGTCGTAGACTGCTTCCTTAAGCCGCATTCCTCGCGGACTACCAGTACCAGCCAAGGAGAGCCCATGACCGCATCACCTCTCGCCCAGACCCCGAACGACATGTTCAATGCCCCCATCGCCCAGGCCGATCCCGAAATCGCCGCCGTGCTCGACGCCGAACTGTCCCGTCAGCAAGACGGCTTGGAGATGATCGCCTCCGAAAACTTCGTGCCACGTGCGGTTCTGCAGGCTCAGGGCTCCGTGCTTACCAACAAGTATGCCGAAGGCTATCCAGGACGTCGTTACTATGGCGGCTGCGAACAGGTCGATAAGATCGAGACCATCGCACGTGAACGCGCCAAGAGCCTGTTTGGCGCCGAATACGTCAACGTCCAGCCCCATTCCGGCGCCCAAGCCAATGCGGCCGTCTACCAGGCGCTCGTCAAGCCCGGAGACACGGTACTCGGTCTGGCCCTCGATCACGGCGGACATCTCACCCACGGCATGAAAATCAATTTCTCCGGCCGTTTCTACCATGCCGAAGCCTATGGTGTGAACCCTGAAACCTTCCGCATCGATCCGGAAATCATCCGTCAGCGCGCACTCGAAACCCACCCCGCCATGATCATCGGCGGCTGGAGCGCCTACCCGCGCATCGAAGACTTCAAAGCCATGAAGGAAATCGCCGACGAAGTCGGCGCCAAATTCTGGGTTGACATGGCCCACTTCGCCGGCCTTGTCGCCGCCGGGCTGCACCCAAGCCCGGTCCCATACGCCGACGTCGTTTCCTCCACCGCGCACAAAACCCTCGGCGGACCACGTTCCGGCTTCATCCTCGCCAAGCAGGACTATGCCAAGAAGCTCAACTCCGCCGTATTCCCCGGACAGCAGGGCGGCCCACTCATGCATGTGATCGCAGGCAAGGCCGTCGCCTTCAAAGTCGCGGCCTCCGAAGAATTCAAGGACCGCATGCAGCGTACCCTCGACGGCGCCAAGATCCTCGCAGAACGCCTCACTGCCGACGACGTCAAAAACAATGGCATCAGCGTCCTGACGGGCGGCACCGACGTGCACCTAGTCATGGTCGACCTGCGTAACAGCGAAATGGACGGACAGCAAGGCGAAGACCTGCTCGCACAATGCGGCATCACCATCAACCGCAACACCGTGCCGTTCGACCCACGCCCGGCATCCGTGGCATCCGGCCTGCGCATCGGCACCAGCGCCCTCGCCACCCGAGGCTTCGGATCCAAGGAATACGAAGAGGTCGCCGACATCATCGGCACCGCGCTCGCAGCCGGCAAGGATGCGAACGTAGACGCACTGAAGGCCCGTGTCGACAAGCTTGCCGAAGACTTCCCGCTGTACCCGGGCCTCGATCAGATCCACTGATCGACAGGCATGCGACGCAACCCAATATGATTCACGAATCGCGTCTTTCCCGGTTCATCGGCGAAAATGGGCCATGAACCGGGAATGGCGCGATTTCGCGCTATGGTAGGAGACTATGACGAATCCACAGACGGAACAAGGCGCAGTCGGTGCCGACGCGTTCGCGGCGGTCTGCGCAAAGGGCGACGCCGCACGACGCGCGCAGGGCCTGCTGGCGCAATCCAACACGGAAGCCAAGAACGAACTGCTGCTCGCCATCGCCGACGCACTCGACGCACGCGCCGACGAAATCGCAGGGGCCAACGCGCTCGACATGCAGGAATCCTTCGAATCCGGCATGAGCGCAGGCAAACTCGACAGGCTCAAATTCGATGTGCCGCGAGTGACCGCCGCCGCGCAAGGCGTGCGTCATGTGGCCTCACTACCCGACCCGGTCGGCGAAATCGTACGCGGATACCATCTGGAAAACGGCCTGCGCCTCGAGCAGGTACGCGTGCCGATCGGCGTACTCGGCATGATCTACGAAGCCCGACCCAACGTCACCGTCGACGTGGCCTCCCTATGCATCAAATCCGGCAACGCAGTACTCCTGCGTGGCGGACACGCCGCCGAACGCACGAATGCGGCAACGCTGAACATCATCTCCGACGTGCTCGCCGAACACGAGTTCGCCCCGGCGCTGGTCGCCTCCGTCGACGAATTCGGACGCGCGGGCGCCACAGCCATGATGGAGGCGCGCGGCCACATCGACGTGCTCATCCCACGAGGGGGAGCAGGACTCATCCAAGCCGTCGTACGCAATTCCAAAGTGCCAGTCATCGAAACCGGCGCCGGCAACGTACACATCTACGTGGACCGTTCCGGAAACCTCGACAAGGCCATCCCGATCCTCCTCAACGCCAAAACGCAACGCGTCGGCGTATGCAACGCCACCGAAAAGCTGCTCGTACACCGCGACGTGGCCGAACGGTTCATTCCACTGGCCGCGCGGGCGCTCGCCGAGGCGCAGGTCGAGATGCATGCCGACGAACGGGCCTACAGCCTGATCGACAAGGCCGGCATCGATGGCGCGAACTTCGTGCAGGCCATCGATGAGGATTGGGATACCGAATACCTGGCATTGAAGATCGGCATCAGAATCGTCGATTCGCTGGACGAGGCCATCGAACACATCAACCGGCATTCCACGGGGCACACCGAATCCATCATCGCCGAGGATTACTCGGCCATCGAGGAATTCACTTCCCGGATAGATTCGGCGGTGGTAATGGTGAACGCCTCGACGCGATTCACCGATGGCGGAGTGTTCGGTTTCGGAGCGGAACTCGGCATCTCCACGCAGAAGATGCATGCGCGAGGTCCGATGGGACTTCGTGAAATGACTACGACCAAGTGGATCGGATATGGAACGGGGCAGGTGCGAGCATGAGCAAGCAGATCATGGAGGATATGGATAATCCTTGGTACGCCGATCGTGAGGATCCTCGGCTCGGGTTGCGCCTCGCCTCGGAACGTCTGAGCATCGTACGGTACGTGTTCCTCGTGCAGATCGAGGACGGCATAGCCTCCGCCGCCCAACGCGCCTCACTCGAATACGCCGATGCGGTGCTGATCGGCTGGCCGGAGACCGATGCGGGAGATGTAGTCGACCTTGACGATGACCAGTTGAGGAGCATTGACGAGCAGATGCACCTGATGGAGCAGTACATTGCCAGATTCAGCGCAATGGAACGTGAGGGTGACATCGATGGCATGACCGATACCCTGATTCGCGTCACCGAACGGGTGGCCGAGGTACGGCGCTTGTACCAGCCTGACTTTCCCTTGCCGACCTTCGCCGAAATTCGTCGCGTCGTGCAGGATGAATGGGATGAGGATATGGGCAAGATCGACCCGCAGGAGGGCGCGCCCACCGCGGATGAGATCGAACGTGAAACCGCCGACGCCGACAAGCTACAGGATGAGGAGACCGCATGACCGGGCCTCGACGCATGCGTCCGGAATCGGCCGAAGCCGATTCCGAGCTTGCCGTCAGCTATGTGATCGAACCGGAAAGGCGTATGGCGGACCTGTCCGTCGACGTTTCCGGTTCGGCAGTGGCCTCCGGGCGTAGGTCGGCGCGCGGCAACTGGCACAGTCGGCCTCGCATCGGCATCATGGGCGGCACTTTCGATCCGATTCACAATGGCCACTTGGTGGCGGCATCCGAAGTCTCGTGGGTCTACGATCTCGACGAGGTGATTTTCGTACCGACAGGGCGACCGGTGTTCAAACTCGACAAGAGGGTCACCAATGCCGAAGACCGTTATCTGATGACGGTGATCGCCACCGCATCAAACCCGAAATTCACGGTATCGCGTGTGGATATCGACCGTCCCGGCATCACGTATACCATCGATACGTTACGCGACATCAGGGCGCAGCATCCGGAGGCGGAACTGTTCTTCATCACCGGTGCCGATGCGGTCGCCGAGATCATGCAGTGGAAGGATGCCGACAAGATGTGGGAGCTGGCCCACTTCGTGGCCGTGACACGACCCGGATACTCGTCTCCGGAAGGCGTGAAACTTCCGGAAGGCAAAGTCGACACGTTGGAGATTCCCGCATTGGCGATTTCGTCCACCGACGTGCGCCGACGCGCCGAACATGGTGAACCGGTCTGGTATCTGGTGCCCGACGGGGTGGTGCAATATATCGGCAAACACGGCCTGTACCGTTGATTTTCCACATGAACACGCGAGGCTCGTATGGTCTGTGTAAACGGTTAGTATTGGTCACGTCCAATTGACGCGAAAACAGACGTTTGGAGACATGGTGAGCGCAATCCTCGAAGGAAAGCCGGATAAAAACCTTATCCTTGTCACAGGCAGGACGCATCCGAAGCTGGCGGCGGAAGTCGCGGAACAGCTCGGCATCGATGTTCTGGAAACCACGGCATATGATTTCGCCAATGGCGAGATGTACGTACGCTACACCGAATCCGTGCGTGGCGCGGATGTGTTCGTACTGCAAAGCCATTGCAACCCGATCAATCAGTCAATCATGGAACAGCTCATCATGATCGATGCCCTCAAGCGCGCTTCCGCACGTTCCATCACCGCGGTCTGCCCGCTGTTGGGCTACTCCAGGCAGGATAAGAAGCATCGTGGTCGCGAACCCATCTCCTGCCGTCTGATGTTCGACCTGCTAAAGACGGCTGGTGCCGACCGCATCATGAGCGTCGACCTGCATGCCGCCCAGTCGCAGGGTTTCTTCGACGGTCCGGTGGATCATCTCATCGCCATGCCGGTGCTGGTCGATTACATCCGCGACCGTTTCGCCAACCAGCTCGACAATGTCGCCGTGGTCTCCCCGGATGCCGGTCGCATCCGTGTGGCCGAACAGTGGGCTCAGCGTCTTGGCGGCGGCCCTCTGGCTTTCGTGCACAAGACCCGTGACATTACCCGTCCGAACCAGGCCGTCGCCAACCGTGTAGTCGGTGACGTCGAAGGCAAGGACTGCGTGCTTGTCGACGACCTGATCGACACCGCCGGCACCATCGCCGGCGCATGCAGCGTGCTCAAGGACGCCGGTGCCAAGTCGGTGACCGTCGTCGCCACGCATGGCGTGCTGTCCGGTCCGGCCATCGAACGTCTGAAGGGTAGTGGCGCCCGCGAGGTCGTGCTCACCGATACCGTGCCGATTCCGGAGGAGAAGCGTTGGGATGGCCTGACGGTCCTGTCCATCGCGCCGCTGCTGGCCAGCGCCATTCGCGCCGTGTTCGAGGACGGTTCGGTCGCCGAGCTGTTCGACACGTATCCGGAACACCACGGGCAGGGTTTCCTGTTCGCCTGAGGCCGGTCGAACCAGCGACCATATCGGTTGGTCCGTGGCTTGCGGGAGACGTTGCTGAAACTGCGGCATCACCTCGCGACACGCTGGGTTGGCATGATATGGCATAATAAACACTTGGCGGTATTTCCCCAGTGAAATTCCGCCGTTCCCCCATGGTGTAATGGCAGCACACGGGTCTTTGGAACCCTTTGTCTTGGTTCGAGTCCAGGTGGGGGAGCTACCGAGGTGGGTTCTCGCGGGGAAGCGGGAACCCATGGCCCCGGACTCTATTCGGATTCAGGACGTTGAAGCTGTCCGACTTAATCACCTACGGCCTTCACCCGTAGGACACGCATGCCGGAAGACCATTCCCACCTTCGAGTAGCGTTTAACTATCCGGCGGAATGATGCATGGGGTGCGGCATGGATGACATGGAACTGTCGTTGGGTGATATCGAACCCGGATTGCTGATTTCCGGAATCATTTCGGATCGTCCCGCCAAGGTGATCGCAGTCACTCCGATGGGCGGTTCCATCGACTTGTTCTACACCGATCCGGACGGCAGCACGGGACGTGAGGTCCTTGACGAAGAGTCCGTCAAAAGTCTGCGGATCGTCTCGCAGGAGAACGCGGGACCGAGATTCGACGCGGATCCGGACGAATTCCGGCTGGCCGCGGAGGCGTTGCGCATCAAATACGCCGCGTTGTATGACCCCATGTCGGCAGTCTATTCGTCCGACATCGACCCGCTACCGCATCAGATCCGCGCGGTGTATGAGGACATGCTGCCGAAAGTGCCGCTGCGGTTCCTTCTCGCCGATGATCCGGGTGCTGGCAAGACCATCATGGCAGGCCTGTACATCAAGGAGATGCTGTTGCGTTCGGCGGCGGAACGCATGCTCATCGTGTGCCCCGGAGGACTGGCCGAACAATGGCGCGATGAGCTAGCCGACAAGTTCAATCTGGATTTCGAAGTGTTCCAGCCGTCGATGCGTGAGCTGAGCCAATCGGGCAATCCATTCCGCGAGCACGCCAGACTCATCGTTCGTATGGACCAGGTGGCACGCAACGATGAATACCGGAAAATGCTGTCCGAGGTGTCGTGGGACATCGCGGTCGTGGATGAGGCACACCGTATGAGCGCCCACTACAAGAATGTGTTCGGCGAGACAGACTACACCAAACGCTTTCATTTCGGGGAGATTCTCGCGAGGACGTCGGAGAACTATCTGCTGATGACAGCGACCCCGCATTCGGGCAAGGAGGACGACTTCCAGCTATTCATGACCCTGCTCGATCCGGACCGGTTCGCGGGACGCTACGAGCCGAAACGGCACCGCAACACCGACACGGCGGGCCTCATGCGCCGCATGGTCAAGGAGGATCTGCTCACTTTCGATGGCAAGCCATTGTTCCCGGAACGTCATGCGGAAACCGTGGCGTACGAGCTTTCCGACGGAGAGAAATCGCTGTACAGGGCGGTTACGGAATACGTGCGCGACGGCATGAATGCGGCAAAGAAGATAATGCGGTCGGATAAAAGACGCGGCAACAGCATCGGCTTCGCCCTGACCGTGCTACAGCGGCGTCTGGCGTCGAGCCCGGAGGCGATTCTGCGTTCGCTGGAACGCAGACGGGATAGGCTGTCCGACCTGCTGGAGAGGATTGACGCTCATCCCGACAAGGCCGTTGAGATTCTCAACGACGACAGGGAACGCTACGTCGGCATGGACATGGACTCGTTCGACGACCTGTGGGATGAGACCGACGAAGACCAGCAGGGCCAGTTGGAGTTCGACATTAACCAGATCACGGATGCGGTCACCGGCGCAAGGACCCGCGAGGAACTGGCCAACGAGATTGCTTGGCTCGACCGTCTCGTCACGCAGGCGTCCGAAGTGCGCGCCTCGGGACGGGACACGAAATGGACGCAGCTGTCGGACATCCTGCACGAGAAGGTCTTGAACACGGGCACGTCCGAACTGCCCCACAAGATGATCGTGTTCACTGAGCACAAGGACACGCTCACCTACCTCCAAGGTAGGATCGACACGCTTCTGGGGCGTCCTGAGGCCGTGGAGACGATTCACGGCGGCATGGACCGCGCGGAACGCAAACGTGTGCAGGAACGGTTCGTGAACAATCCGGCCACGCGCATCCTGGTCGCGACCGATGCGGCCGGCGAGGGCCTGAACCTGCAACGCGCCGATCTGATGGTCAACTACGACCTGCCATGGAACCCTAACCGCATCGAGCAACGTTTCGGACGCATTCACCGCATCGGACAGAAACGCGTGTGCTGGCTGTGGAACTTGGTCGCGAAGGACACTCGCGAGGGCGAGGTGTACGGCAAATTGCTCACGAAGATCGAGACGATGGACAAGGCGTACAGCGGCCGTTTGTTCAACGTGCTCGGCGACGGCGGAGCGTTTAACGGCAAGTCTCTCAAGGACCTTATGATCGAAGCGATCCGGTACGGCGACAGGCCGGATATACAGGCCAGACTCGACCAGATCATCGACCAAAGCGTCAGCCAGGGACTGCAGGACCTGGTCAACGACCGTTCCGCGCATCCGGAACGCTACTCCAGACTCGACGTGGACGAGGTACGCAGGCTTATGGAGAAGACCCGGGAACGCAAGCTCCAGCCAGGGTATATTTCAGCCTTCTTCCTTGAGGCGTTCCGGAAACTGGGCGGCACCGTGCGCAGACGTGAGAGGAACCGTTGGCAGATCATGCATGTTCCGGTCGCCATCCGCGCGAAGGCCGACATGCTGGATCGCCGCCATGGCGTAGCCGACGCTTACGAGCGCATCACGTTCGACCCATCGGCGGAGCATGTGGACGGCAGGCCCGACGCGCTGCTCGTCGCGCCGGGAGTCCCGCTGCTTGACGCAGTCGACGAGATCATCATCGAACGGTACGGCAATGGTCTGGACCATGGAGCTGTGTTCGTGGACCGCACCGACAGCCAGCCGGAGGAACCGGTGCTCATGGCGGCCGCCGAACAAACGATAACGGATTCCATGGAAAGACCTGTTTCGCGGCATTTCGACTATTTGCAGATCGACGAACATGACGGACTCGCGCTTTCGCCAGCTCCGCCGTACCTCGACTACGACGCTCCCCGCCAAGACGAAAAGGAAGCCATTGACGGATTGCTCCGTCTCCCATGGATCCGTACCGACCATGACGACAGCATGCGAGCTTATGTGTATTCGCATGGCACGAAACCTCGCTTGTCCGAGCTCCAGGCCAGTAAGGACGCGGAGAGGAGGCATGTGCTCAAACAAGTGCATGACAGGCTGAACGCGGAAATCGAATACTGGTACCAGCAGTACAACCGGTGCGTGGAGGACGAACGCCATGGCAAACGCGGCCGGAATATGAACTCGTCGATTGCGTTCAAACGCGCCCACGAGTACGAGCAGAGGCTTGAACTGCGTGAGAATGAACTGTCCTCGTCGGTGCGTCTGCACGCAAAACCGGCCATGGTGCGCGGCATGGCGCTGATAATCCCGTCACGTATGCTGCCGCAACCTGTCACGCCGCCGGAATCCAGGCCGTTCGCCAGGAACACGACCGGGGTGGACCGCAGGGCCGTCGACCTGACGATGGAGATGGAACGCAGACTCGGCCGCATGCCGGTGGAGATGCCCCACAACAACAAGGGATACGACATCCGTTCCACGGACCCGCAGGGCAAGGTGTATTTCATCGAAGTCAAAGGCCGTATCGACCTGCCTGAGGCGGACACGTTCACGGTGAGCGCAAATGAGGTCGCGTTCGCCCAATCCCAAGGGAACAGGCATCGTCTCTCGCTCGTGCGTGTGAGTCCATTCGGCAAGGAGCATGACCGCATCCGTTACGTGGAACACGCGTTCGATGCGATCACGCCAGCAGGCTCCACGCGCTCGTTCAACGAACAGCTGGCCGACTATTGGAACCGTGGCGGAAATCCGTTTTGATGAAGAATCCGCGTGTCCTCGTGAAAAATCCGATTGTGAACGACTTGAAAAGGTAGGCTGGTGGCAGAATGACGAGAAAATACCCCAAAGGACAACTTCATGACTGAAAGCGAGCGCAGGAAGAAACTTATCGAGACGGGTATTCCGTTGAAGACGATCAACGAGGAATCGGCGCGTGAGAAGTCGTTGCGTCACGGGTTGCCGTCGACCCTGCACCTGTATTGGGCGAGACGCCCGTTGGCTACCACCCGATCCATTCTGTTCGCCCAGCTTGTAGACGACCCATCCGCCCATCCGGACAGGTTCCCCACCGAAAAGGCCCAGAACACCGAACGCAAGCGTCTCCATCTGATCATGGAACGGTTGGCGAAGTGGGAGAACATCCATGACATGGACCTGTACAAGGAGGCCAGACAGGCGATTCTCGATTCGAACGACGGCGTCATGCCGGACATATTGGATCCGTTCGCTGGTGGCGGCGCCATCCCCTTGGAGGCGCAGCGTCTCGGATTGAGATCGCACGCGTCCGACCTGAATCCGTTGGCTGTAACGATCAACAAGGCACTGATCGAATTCCCATCCATATTCTTCAACCGGCCGAGCGTCCATCCGACCGAAGGTGCCAAGACAAGCGACAAGACCGGCGGCCTAGCCGACGACATCCGCTACTACGGCAGGATCCTGTGCGACAAGGCATTCGGAAAGGTCGGAAACCTGTACCCGAAGGTTAAGGACGAGGATGGCGTGGAACACACCGTGATCGCATGGATCTGGGCGCGTACCGTCACGAATCCGAACCCGGCGAACCCGGTGCAGGTGCCGTTGGTACGTTCCTGGTGGCTGTCCAAGAAGAAAGGCCACGAAGCGTGGGTCAAACCCACCGTCCAGGATGACGGTACCATCACCTACGAGATCCAACACGACAATAAAGGACCGAAAGGCGATGACGAGGGAACCGTCAATCGCAAGGGAGCTGTATCCATCGTCGATGGAACACCTATCGATTTTGAATACATTCGTGCCGAAGGACAAGTTGGGCATATTGGCTCACAGCTCATGGCCATCGTCGGAGATAGCTCCAGCGGACGCGTTTATGTCAGCGCGTCAGCTTTGCAAGAACAGGCAGCAAACGTTCCAGAGCCTCTGGATAAGCCTATGGAGCTTCTACCCGAAAAAGCATTAGGCTTCCGTGTGCAGGCATACGGATATAAGCTTTGGTCCGACTTGTTTACGAATCGTCAGTTGACGGTGCTGACGACTTTGTCGGACACTGTCGCCGAGGTACACGAACAAGTACTGGCGGACGCATTGGCGGCAGGCATGCCGGAAGGCGAACCACTCGACAATGGCGGAAAGGGCGCTCGGGCGTACGCGGACGCAGTCTCCGTGTACCTGAGTCTCGCCGTCAGTCGGCAAACCGACTACAGCTCTAGCATCTGCACGTGGCATAACACCGGAGAAAAGATGCGTAATGTGTTCGCACGACAGGCAATTCCTATGGCATGGGATTACGCGGAGGCGAACCCGTTCTCATCCAAATCAGGTAACTTCCTCGGCCAGGTAGAGTGGGTTGCCGAAGCTGTGGAGAACGTGCCTGCATATCCGGAATGCGAGGCGCGTCAGGCCGACGCGGCCACGCGTGACTATTCGAACGTGGTGGTATCCACGGATCCGCCGTACTACGACAACATCGGATACTCGGACCTGTCGGATTATTTCTACGTGTGGCTGCGCCGCATGCTCAAACCGGTCCTGCCGTCCGTGACCGCCACGATGCTCACCCCGAAGACGCAGGAGCTCGTGGCCAACCCA
The DNA here is from genome assembly GCF_001042595.1 of Bifidobacterium dentium JCM 1195 = DSM 20436. Taxonomy (NCBI): domain Bacteria; kingdom Bacillati; phylum Actinomycetota; class Actinomycetes; order Bifidobacteriales; family Bifidobacteriaceae; genus Bifidobacterium; species Bifidobacterium dentium. The sequence continues at coordinate 1,409,363 of NZ_AP012326.1, read as the reverse complement.
TACCGTCACGGCGGCAAAGACGGTGCCGCACAGTTCTTCGTGGACGGGTTCAACCACGTGTTCGCACACATCCGCGAAACCGCACGCACGGATGTTCCTATGACTGTGTATTACGCATACAAGCAGAAGGACAACAAAACAGGCACTTCGACAGGCTGGTACGCATTGTTGGACGGACTGATCCACAGTGGTTGGGAAATCACCGCCACCTGGCCGGTACGCAGTGAACTGTCCAACCGCATGATTTCCAGCGGCACGAACGCCTTGGCTTCGTCCATCGTGCTGGCGTGTCGTCCGCGCCCCGAGGACGCCCCGGCGACCACGATGCGCGCGTTCAACAGTGTCCTGCGTTCGGAACTGTCCATGGAACTACGCACGTTCATCGCATCCGGCATTGACCCAGTGGATTTGAGTCAGGCCGCGATCGGGCCGGGCATCAGCGTCTACTCGCGTTATTCGCGCATCCGCGAAGCCGACGGCACCGACATGCCCATCCAGCGTGCGTTGGAGGTCATCAACCATGTAATCGACGAGGTCATGGGCGACGCAGACTCCGACTATGATCCCGACACCCGTTTCGCGGTGAAATGGTACCAGTCCTACGGGTGGAGCCAGCAGGACAGCGGCATCGCGGACCAGCTGTCGCGTTCCTGCGGCACGTCTCCGGACGCGTTGGTGCGTTCCAGCGTGTTCGAGGCGGCCGGCGGCAACGCGCGCCTGCTCAGGCCCGGGGAACTGGCCGGCGAATGGAACCCATTGACCGACGTGCGCACCGGCCTGTGGGAGGCCGCAGTGCGCATGGCCGGCGTGCTGGACGCGAAGGGCGTGGACGCGGTGACGCCGATGATGGCGCATGTCGGACAACGCATGCCGTTGGATCAAGTCCGCAGCCTCGTCTTCCGCATGTACCACGAGGCGGAAAAACGCAAGGACACCGAGGAAGCCATCCGATTCAACAATCTGGCGTCCATGTGGGACGACCTGTACTCGGATGCCGTGAGGCGTATGCGCGACGCGGGCGAGAACGTCCAAGGCACGTTGGAAGTCTGACAAGGAGGAAAAGCGATGGCGATGAACAACAGGGACCGTATCGGCAAGGCGCTCGACCTGCTTGCCGAGGGACTCATGGACCCGGTCGACGAAATCATGACGAAAACGTTCCAGACCAAGGATTGGAACAGGACCTGGTCAGAGAGGGAAGCGGAGAAGCACGGGTCCAAACCATTGGATATGACCAAGGGCGACGTGCAGACCCAATTGCGCGCCATCACCGAATTCGGACGTGAGTTCAACGGCATACTGCCTCGCTCCCAGCAGGCGTACGCCTCTGAACTGCGCGAAGTGCGCGCGAAGTGGGCGCACATGGAACCGTTCACATCGGACGAGACGATTCGCGCGTTGAGCACCATAGAACTCCTGCTCGCCGCGATGGATGCACCGGATTCGGCCTCTGACGTGCGCAGGATCCGCGACACCCTGCAGCGCACCGTATACGAGGACCACACTCGTAAGATCAGCAAGAACAAAACCCTCATGGTCGCGGCAGGCCAAGGCATGAAGCCGTGGCGCGAGGTCATCCGACCTCATGATGACGTGGCTTCCGGAAGATTCACCGCGTCCGAGTTCGCAGCCGACCTGTACCAAGTGGCGGTCGACAGAAGCATATGCGAGCCAGGTAACGCGTACGGCGATCCAGTCGAGTTCTTCAGCCGCACCTATCTGACCGAAGGATTGAAGGATCTGTTGTCCCGCGCGGTCAAAAGACTCGAAGGCGACGGCAGTGGCTCACCCGTGGTGAACCTGCAGACCAATTTCGGTGGAGGTAAGACCCACAGCCTGCTCGCCCTGTACCACCTGTTCGGGGACACCCCGGTAGGCGCATTGTCCTCCGATGTCCAGGACCTCGTGTCCAGACTGGGGGTCGAATGGACTCCAGGCAACATCCGCAGGGTCGCGCTCGTAGGCACCAAACTGAACGCCGGCAAGCCCGACGTGAAATACGACGGTACTGAGGTGCGCACCATCTGGGGCGAACTCGCCTGGCAGCTCGGCGGCCGAGAAGCGTACGACATGATCGCCGAGAATGACAGGAACGGCACGAATCCCGGCCATCTGCTCGATGACATCCTTGCCAAGTATGGCCCATGCCTGATCCTGATCGACGAATGGGTCGCCTACGCGAAACAGCTCGTCGGGCACGACGACCTACCCGCGGGACCGTTCGACAACCAATTCGTGTTCGCACAGTCCCTCACTGAGGCAGTCAGAACATCAGGGCATTGCATGCTCGTCATGTCCATCCCCGCATCGGATACCGGCCAGGGCAGTGACATCGAAGTCGGCGGAGAGAACGGACAGCAGGCACTGCGCGAGTTGCAGAACGTCGTGCGCAGGACCGCGGACCAGTGGCGGCCATCCACGAGGGACGAATCGTTTGAAATCGTGCGCAAGCGTCTGTTCGAGGAGCCTGACGCCGAGGCCCAGGAACAGATCGCGCTGACAGCACGTCGCTTCGTGGACATGTACCGGGCGAATCCGAAATCGTATCCGTCCGACGTGTCCGGTATGGATTACGAGAAGCGCATACGTGCGTCCTACCCGTTGCATCCGGAACTATTGGATCTGCTGTATGAGGACTGGTCGAGCCTGGAGACCTTCCAACGCACGCGTGGCGTGCTGACGCTCGTGTCGAACATCATCCACGAACTGTGGACATCGGACGACACCAGTCCGTTGATTCTGCCGGGCAACGTGCCGTTGGACGCCGATTCGGTCAACTCGAACCTCACCCAATACCTGCACGACCCGTGGAAGCCAATCATCGACACGGACGTCGCCGGCCCGAATTCCACGCCGGCCAGCATCGACGCAGAACGACCGGCATTGGGGCAACGTCATCTGACGCAGCGCATCGCGCGCACCATATTCATGGGATCCGCGCCCCGCGCCAACGCACAGAACCCGTACGTCGGCGAACAGAACATCCGTCTCGGCACGGAAATGCCAGGCGATGCGGACGGCAATCTCGGTAACGCGCTGAGTCTGCTGGAGCAGAACTCCACCTACTTCTTCAACGAGGGCGCGCGCTACCGGTACAGCCTGCAACCGTCCATCACGAAGACCGCGCGCGACTACGCGGAACGGCTCCGTGAGGATCCGGAAACCGTGTACAACGAGATCACACGTAGACTCAGATCCGAGGGGGCCGGCGGCAGGCGCGGCAAGTTCCGCCGCGTGTGCGTCGCGCCGGGCGGTTCCGACGGCATCCCCGACGTGGACGAGGTCACACTGGTCATCATGCATCCCCGTTGGTCCCTCAACAAGAACGGCATGAAGGACCAAGGCACCTCCGAAACGGCGCGATGGATCCGCGACGTCATCGAACGCCGTGGATCGGCGCAGCGCGCAAACCGCAACATGGTTGTGTTCCTCGTGGCGGACAAGGACACCCTCGAACTCGCCGAGGACTCCACGCGCCTGTATCTAGGCTGGAAGCAGGTGGTGGACAGGGAGAAACAGCTGAACCTCACGCATCAGCAGCTCGATCAGGCGAACGACAGGAAAGAGGAGCTCGACAGGACCCTGAATGACAGGATCCGCAACGCGTACCAATGGTGTGTGTATCCGCAGCAAGACAATCCAGCCGGAGCCTACACGCTCGACTCGTCGCGCGTACCGGACAGCGGCACCGGTTCCATGGCGGAACGCACAGGAAATCTCCTGGCACGGAACGACATGCTCATCGAAGGCTATTCAGGCGACAACATCGGATACGAGATCATCTCTAACGTCCGTTCCGCGTTCCATGACGGCGTGCTGGCCGCGGGGGAGCTGTGGGACTTCATCACGCGTTTCCCGTACATGCCACGCTTCGCTGACCGCGAGGTGCTCGACCATGCCATCGAGGACGTGCCGAACCACCCGATGGAACCATCCATGAGGTTCGCGCTGGCCTCCGGACGCGACCCTGAAACGGGGGACTTCCACAACCTCATCATCCCGGGTGTCACCCCGCAATCCATGACCATCCAAGCCACGAACTCCACGCTTCTGGTGGAATGGGATGTGGCGGTTGCCGCGCACGAGCAGGAACTCCAACGGGAGGCCGCGGCGTACGTTTCCGTCGTCGACCATGTCGCAGCGGATCTCGTATCTCCTGGTGGACATGGGGATTCGGCCGACACGAAGCACACGCCGGATTCTTCGGCTGTCAGCGCTCCGGCAGCGGCTGAGTCCTTGAAGGTCCGGAAGAAGCGGTACTACGCGTCGGTAGAACTCGATCCGGAAAGCCTCAACCGGCAGCTCGCGCAATTGAACGAGGCGATCCTCGACCAGCTGCGCATGGGTCGCGCGCACATTTCCATCAACTTGGACATCCAAGCCGAGAACGCCGATGGCTTCGACGACAACATCATGAACGTCATCGGCGAGAACGCAAGAAGTCTCAGGAACGTGAAGGAATCCGAGTTCGAGGAGGAGTAGCCATGCACAAGGGCGCGGACCCGCTCTACAAATGCCGTTTCCAGACGGCCCCTGCGGAATCGTTGGAAGACCCGCTGTGGACATTGGTGTTGCAGGTCCGTGCCTGGATATGCAGAAAACACAGGAGCATCAGCAAGAACATTCGTGATTGGACAAGCGAGGTCAGTATGCCGTCGATTCTCAGAGCCTGAATGCCATTGTCCTCTCCAACGCACTGATCTGCTATCCGGCCGATAACGAGGCGGCTGGCAGAATAACCGAGTCAAAACCCGTCAATACCAAACTTGCCGGCGACGGCATCAACGTCTTCTTCCCGCCCGAAAAAAGACCATGCAAGGATTTGCCAACGCGTGTTCCGACATAGAGGATGGTGAATCGTCGTCATCCTCGTCCGGATACACGGTTCCCGAGTACAAGGGCATGCCGGACCTAAGGACCAGACCCGTGTCATCTCGAATCTTGTCACAGTCGATGAGCCATGGGATGAAGCTTTTGCCAGGCTACGGCCGGCAGGGTTGAACAAGGATTGCGACTACATACTTGTTGGCGGCGTGGGAGATTACAGCGAATATTACGAGAAACGCCCTTCAGACGGCAGACTCAGATGGATGAGCTGAGATCCGCTTTGCCGTCATTATGGGCGTCGGCATCCCATTCCGCTATAAAGCGAATCTGGGTTGGGTTGATTCGTCATACGGAATGGGTTACAATAAAGTCGCTAATTCTCAGTAAGGACAGACTCGATAGCTGTCTTGAATGCTAAGCAGTTTTCTGCAGGGGCGGTTTCCGCCCCGTTTTTATTTTTCATGTGAATGTCGCGGCGTCTTTTCGACAATAGGAATACAATGACCCCTAAGTGCGTTGCTGTTGAACAAAGGGGTATCGAGTGTTGTGCAGATGTCATAGGCGTTACAGAATCGGAATTGACGTGGGTCTTATGTCTGTGGGATTGGCCGCAATTGAAGTAGACGAAACAGGCTTTCCCATCAGAATCTTGAACATTCAGAGTGTAATCCATGATGGTGGGATCGACCCGCAGCTAGGCAAGAAGAAGTCGATATCCCGCAAGGCCATTTCCGGCGTCGCTCGAAGGACCCGGCGCATGCGCAGAAGAAAGGTCGTGCGTCTTCGTCAGTTGGATGCGACTCTTGAGAGTTTAGGCTTCCCGATTGTCGAACCGGATTCCCTAGACACTTGGGAGATTTGGCTCACCCGCGCGAAATTGGCGAGTTCTTATATTCAGGATGACGAGACCCGGAAAGAGGATGTCTCTATTGCGTTACGGCATATCGCACGGCATAGAGGGTGGAGGAACCCATATTCGAACGTCGAGTCGCTGTTCGTGGACGTCGCACCTTCCGAACAATACGAAGAGCTTAGAAGAAAGGCCGAGGAAAAGCTCGGCACGAGTCTGTCCGGCAACCCGACTTCCGCGGAGATCGTCGAATGCATCTTGAAGAGACAGGTTGGTGAAGTCCAGTTGCGCACCAGAAGCCGTAAGGGCGTGAATGGCAATGCGGTGGAAAAAGAAGGACTATTGCCGACGAAGTTGATGCAGAGTGACAACGCCGCGGAAATTCGCAGGATATTCAAGGTCCAGAGGATAGACGATGAGACGGGGAGAAAACTGCTCAGGGCGGTCTTCAAGGCGTGCTCCCCGAAAGGGTCCGTGGAACGGAGGGTGGGTAGGGACGCCTTGGCTCCCGGACTTCCCCGTGCTCTTAAGGCATCGTTGGCGTTCCAAGAGTATCGGATTGCAAATGTCCTCACGAATCTCGTCATTTCAGAAGATGGGACGAAGAGAAAACTGACAATCGCGGAGAAACAGCGTGTCTTTGGTTTTCTTTCTTCCAATGAGACCGATGACATTACGTGGATTGATGTGGCCGAAAAATTGGGATTGGAAAGAAGGCAGATTCAAGGCGTCGGCTGTCTGACCGCCGATGGCGAAGAAAGAATCTCCTCGACTCCGCCACGTAACATCACCGCGCTGCACATCCATTCGGCGAAACCGGTAATAAGGGAAAAGCTCGTTGCGTGGTGGAAGGCTGCGTCTCCCACGGTGCGGGAAACCATGGTAGAGCTCCTTTCGAATACGGTCGATATTGACCGCGTCCGCGAAGACATGGACTACTCGTCGGCGGTCGCGTTCATCGATTCCTTGGGTGACGAGGAACTGACTGCGCTGGATTCGGTGGATCTCCTGTCGGGACGTGCTGCGTATTCACGTCAGACATTGAAGCAGCTGACGGAAAGAATGCTGAATACAGATGACGACCTGCATGAGGCCCGCAAGGCGGTTTTTGGCGTTGACGACAATTGGAAGCCGCCAGTCGATGCAATCAGCACGTCGGTGGGGAATCCCGCCGTTGACCGTGTCCTGAAAATCGTGAACAGATATCTGTTGGCATGCCAGAAACGGTGGAGGAATCCCCAGAGCGTTCAGATCGAACACGTGAGGGAGAGCTTTTCTTCCGTCGCCAAAGCGAAAGAGACGGAAAGGGTTCAGGGTGAAAGAGCACGATACCGCAATGATCTGAGGCGAGAGCTTTGCGAGCAGGAAGGACTTAATAAGATACGTGAATCTGACATCAGACGTTGGGAATCGGTCCAAAGGCAGAATGGAACGTGCCTGTATTGCGGGTCACCGATAACATTCAGGACCTGTGAGATGGACCATATTGTTCCCAGGAAAGGCGTTGGCTCGACCAATACGCGGGTCAATCTCGCGGCCGCATGCGCGGCATGCAACAAGCTAAAATCCAATACAGCCTTTTCCGTGTGGGCGAGAACGGAGGGCGCGGCCAACCGTAAGGTCAGCCAGCGTGACGCAATCGAAAGGGTTAAGACCTTCATCTTTAACAAGTCCGTGCCACCAAGAGAGCAACGCGCGTTCAAACAGGCCGTAATCTCAAGACTGAGACAGGCCGAGTCGGATCCGGCAATAGACAATCGCTCGATCGAATCAGTGGCGTGGATGGCCGATGAGCTGCATCGCCGCATTGAGGCGTATTTCAATCAGGATGCCGATGTGTCGGGGAATACTCCAGCCACCCAAGTGTGGGTGTTCCAAGGCCGGGTGACTGCACTGGCCCGTAAAGCCAGCGGGATCGAAGGGCGCATCCATTTCGCAGGAGAGTGGAAAAAGACCCGTCTCGACAGGCGACATCATGCTGTCGATGCCGCTGTCATCGCGATGATGAACCATTCCGCCGCGCAAACCCTGGTTGAACGTGATTCGCTTCGCCTCTCGCAATGGATAACCAGGAAGCCGGAAACATGGAAGAACTATCCTTTTTCAGAAGGTCAAAAGAAAACGCGTTTCAAGGAATGGCTCGACTGCATGAATGCGCTTCTGGACCTTCTGAATGACGCACTCGACTCGGACCGTGTTCCCGTCACGCGTTGCCAGAGGATGTCTCTCGGCAATTCCCAGGCGCATGCTGCGACCATCAGAAAAATGAAGCGTGTGGAACTTTTCTCGCCTATGGATGCCGATTTGATACGCAGAGCATCCACGCCCGCATTATACTGTGCTTTGACGAGATTGCCGGAGTATTCTCCCGAGAAGGGTCTGCCCGAGAATCGTGGTCGTGAGATTGTGCTCAACGGCAGGCATATTCGATCAACTGAGACAGTCGATTTCTTTGCGAGTGGTGCCGCCCAGCTAATGGTACGTAACGGATCCGCCGAAATCGGGGATTCGATTCACCATATGAGGATATACCGTTATCGAAAGACTGGGGCAAAATCGCAGGAATACGTGTATGGGATGATCCGAGTATTCCAGATTGACCTTCTCCATGCGTCGTCGGAGAATCTTTTTGCGGTCCAGCTTCCGTCCCAGTCGGTTTCCGTGAGATACGGGGACAAGAATGTGGTCCAAGCGATACAAGAGGGGCGTGCGGAGTATCTCGGCCATATCGTCCCTAACGATGAGATCCTGATTAGCTACGAAGGCGTCCGGATGAAAGACAGCGAGAAAATCGGTGCATACGCGAATGATTTCAGTGGTACCGCATCCGAGCTCGCGCAGCGACGACACTGGGTGGTTGTCGGATCTGATGTCAGTAAGTTGGCCTTACGTCCCTCTTATCTTTCCGAAGAAGGACTAGAAAACAGCGGATCGGAATCTGAACGGCTTTCAAAGCAGACACGGAAGGTGATCGAAGGCAAAGGATGGGTCGTCGCGGTTAATATACTGGCCAAATACCATCCTGTCGTGATAAGACGGAATGCGTTGGGCGAGCCAAGGTTCCGGACCAATTCCGGGATGCCTGTCTCGTGGCGCTGGGACAGGTAGGTTCCGATGCAGAGCCAATGGCGTGTGATTGACTGCACTAATCTTGATGGAACGATTTCATATGAGCGTGGCCGTATGAAAGTGAGAAAGCATGGTGAAAGCGAATCGGTCTGCGTTCCGCTGGCTCAGGCCGCCGTTGTTCTGATTGGACTTCGTGTCTGTTGTTCTTCGGCAGTACTCCATGAAATGGCAAAAGCTGGCGTGTCGGTAATGCTTTGTGACTGGAGGGGAATTCCCGATGCCGCATTGCATTCGTGGACCAACGTTCCTTCGGAGGTGGCGGTCCGTCAGATTGCGCAAAGCGAGATGACTTTGCCCAGAAAGAAGAACGCATGGGCGAAAATCGTCAAGGCAAAGATACGGGGACAAGCCTCTTGCCTTGATTCACTCGGAATAGAGGGAGGAGGGGCCTTACGCGGTATCGCATCCTCGGTTAGATCCGGAGACACTTCGAATTACGAAGGATACGCGGCAAGAGAATATTGGAAGAGGATATTTATCGGTGATGGCAAACGGTTCAAAAGGATTCCAGGGGATGGAACCGGCAGAAACGCCCAACTTGACTATGCGTATACAATTCTCAGAGGGTTTGCGGTTAAAGCCATTCTTAGTGCCGGATTGATTCCCACGCTGGGTGTGAATCATCATGGCCGGAGCAATTACTTCTGTCTCGCAGACGATTTATTAGAGGTCTATAGACCTGCTATCGACTATTGGGTTGCCCAACTTGAGCCGGAAGACGGTCCATCCGACAAGAATGTCAAAAGATATCTTGCTGATTCCGTCAATCAGCAGTTCGACTCATCTGGCCTGACGATACCAAGTTCAATAAGCGATTTCGCACAACAATTTGGCTTGTATTGCGAGAAGAAGATCGATGCATTGGAAGTGCCAGAATATCGAGGCCCTTATGAAAAAGGATGAGGACAGTGATGGCATGTGGTGTCTGGTGATGTTCGATCTGCCGGTGAAAACGAGACGGCAACGACGAGAGGCGACAGAGTTCAGAAACATGCTTTTAGGCATGGGCTACAGCATGGTGCAGTATTCCGTATACTCAAGATATACGCCGACCCAATCAGGCAATAGATCGACGGTGATCGCAATAAAAGAGAATCTTCCTCCTGATGGTATTGTTCGAATTCTCCATGTCAGCGATCATCAATGGTCGACCGCATTGCGTTTTTCCAGTTCTAAACAGGTGGAGACTAATGAAACGCCGGACTATTTCACACTTTTTTGAACAGAAGAACCTAATTGAAAGGCGGAGAATGGCCCTTCTTGACAAACATACAAGTTTATCAAGAAGGGTAGAAGCTAATTCCCAGTGAAATACGTCTACGAGCGGTTCCGTTTCCAAGTTTATCAAGAAGGGTAGAAGCTAATTCCCAGTGCATCGAAAGCCTCTGCGAAGACATTCGCAAGTTTATCAAGAAGGGTAGAAGCTAATTCCCAGTGCGCCCCGACCATCCCGACACGAAAGCCCAAGTTTATCAAGAAGGGTAGAAGCTAATTCCCAGTCTTATCGCCGGATTGTTGCGCGGCGAGACAAGTTTATCAAGAAGGGTAGAAGCTAATTCCCAGTAGTCCTTGCCATTATGGTCGGCTGGCACCAAGTTTATCAAGAAGGGTAGAAGCTAATTCCCAGTGCTTCGCGACTGTGGAGCGGGTTGCGGACAAGTTTATCAAGAAGGGTAGAAGCTAATTCCCAGTCGTGTCGGACGTGGACGGCGTGCTCTACCAAGTTTATCAAGAAGGGTAGAAGCTAATTCCCAGTCTTGTCGGCGTGTTCGCCACGGCTCCGACAAGTTTATCAAGAAGGGTAGAAGCTAATTCCCAGTTTGCGAGCAGTGCAATGCACGTCGTCTCCAAGTTTATCAAGAAGGGTAGAAGCTAATTCCCAGTTTTCCCGGCATCTTTCCTCTCGTGGTTGCAAGTTTATCAAGAAGGGTAGAAGCTAATTCCCAGTGGCGACGTACACTTCCTTGGCGCACATGCAAGTTTATCAAGAAGGGTAGAAGCTAATTCCCAGTTGTTTTTCCACATCACGCCTTTGCGGCACAAGTTTATCAAGAAGGGTAGAAGCTAATTCCCAGTACGAATTCCTTGAAAACCTGATCCGCGCCAAGTTTATCAAGAAGGGTAGAAGCTAATTCCCAGTCGCAGGAACTGTATTCGCTCGTATACCACAAGTTTATCAAGAAGGGTAGAAGCTAATTCCCAGTAATGGTACGTCCGTTAATGTCTTCCGATCAAGTTTATCAAGAAGGGTAGAAGCTAATTCCCAGTTCAACCCGGATAATGAGTCGTTGCCGTTCAAGTTTATCAAGAAGGGTAGAAGCTAATTCCCAGTACATCGACGAGTTGGGGACCGAGCTCTCCAAGTTTATCCACTATCCCAAGGAGATACGAGCTAATGGAACGCACAGTCACATTTGAAGATGAGGAGTCCGTCAGGGCCTTTTTATTGGTGTCATCATCGGTTACGTCATCATGTCTGTGATTCTGCATCCATTGCATGCGCTGTACTGGATTTCGAGGATCGCAGGCGTCTGCTGCATGTTTTACGGTGTCGGGTCATCCGTGTATCCGGCAAAGGGATTCGATTTCCTCATTCTCGGCGTGGCATCATTCTACATTCCAAAAGGCTGGATTCTCCATGGCATCCCCGTTCGAAGATGCCATGCGGCTTCTCGCCTTTTAATCGGCATTCAGGAAAGATGCGTATCTTCCCAGCGCGGACAGGAGATGGTCCTTCCTCGTTCGTTTCGGATCGATGACGGGCATTCCCTCTCGAATCCGGCTGTAAATGGGTGAGAATGCGTCGTATGTGTCATATGAGAACACGGTCTCGGACAGTTCGTTGGCGAGCTCGTCGCAGCCAACCGCACGTATGGATTCTCCGAGGTCCGTCAGGAATCGCAGTTGCTCCTTGGCGGTTCGTTCCGAGAGGACTTTTTTCGTCCTCCAGTGAGGAGTGACTGCGTTCCATTCGGCGAAAGCCGTCATTATGTCCTGTTCCATGTCCAACACATAGGCGGGCACATCCGCTTCGCGAACGGGTGCAGGTTCCATCGTGGAAGCCAGTTCGTGGAATGGTTCTTGGTTGGCGCATATGGTCTCTTTCCTCGCTTCGGGCAGATATTCCACGACTAGGAAAGCGAATTCCTGTCTGCCGTGGGAAAAGACCACGTCACCGCGTAGTGGACGTTCGTCGGTCGGCATGCCGAGGAACATCCTAGTGTCCGAAGCGAAACCATCCCCATTCTTTGGTCTTTTCTTCCCACTCTGTGCAAGCGCGTACAGCATGTTCTCCGCCACTGTGAATTCCGGAGAGAAATCCACAGCGCCGTCGTTCCATGCACGGCAGACCACTTCCGGCGGCTCATCCCTCTCGTATGGTTTTTTGATCAGGGACGCGTATCCCAACGATGGGAGCAGCGCGCCGAGACGGCGAACCACTGCGATTCTCGAAACCCGGACTTCGTTCCTCTCAGCCGAGCACTCCCTTCCGTGCTCGAAGACAGCATGAATGTCCCTGGCACATGGGGAACGGTCGAGGACAAGCCATTTCGAGATGAATTTGTCCGGCAGGAGCGCCAGCGACGCGAACCGGTTGCACGCATCCTCCTCGAACCTCTTGCCGGCGTAATCGCTTTCGAACGAGCAGATCCGTTTCATCAGCTCGAAATCGGTCTCTTGGAGGTAATGACCGATTTCGTGCAGCAGTGTGAAATTCCGTCTCGTCGTGAACGATCCTTCATCCCAGGCCACATAGGCCTTGTCCAGTTCCGCCTCCGGATGGGAGGCGGGGGAGAAGAAGCCCAAAAGGTCAGCGAACGATGCGTTGTCGTCCACGGTTCGCCCGTCTTCCCTGATGGTCTTGATCTGGTCCTGTTCCCGTGGCGAATAGTAGATGATGTCCAGTTGCTTCGTCCAATGCTGCCGCAGCATTCCTGGATTGGACAGGCAGTCCTTTCCGAACGACCTGCTTTTCCTTCGGGCGAGTCTGAGCATCCCGTTGACCTGGATGTCCAGACCGGCACGGTATGCGGGGTCGGAGACCATCATTCGGCCTTCCGGCTTCTCGTCATGCTTCCGGCCGCCTTCTGCAATAATTCGTTGATCGCCTCGTCACCAGAGCCGTTGGTTCTGGCTGCGAGGGCGAACGCCTGATGTGCGAGAGCTTCGCGGGCGGTGCTCTCGATGTCGAACGAAGATGCGGACTCTTGGTGGCTGTCGATGTAATCGTCGACGACGAAACGCCAGCGTGGCTGTTCGGACAGTTCCACGAAAGCCTTCGGCAGCGTGTCCGTCGTTTGCGGATGGTTTCCGAAACCGGCCTTTGCCATGCGCTTCTCCTGCTCTTCGGTAAGCGCCAGAGTACCGCGTCGCACGGCAAGGCACTGCGCAGGCGCGAGACCAAGCACGGAATGCAACGCCTCGATGTAGTCGCCGATGTCCTCCCTGGTCCCGAATTCCTCTTCCGAGATGCCTTGCGGCTCGGGAAGCCGGTCGCACAGCTCGTGCCATCGTTCGAACTGGTCCCGGATGTTCATACGGTTCACGAGGGGGATGTTGTTGTCGTCGTAAGGATCGTACACGCCTTCGAACGATCGAATGTTATCCGAGACATGCCCATCGAACGAACCGTATGGAACCGACAGCAGTCTGATGGGTATCGTCGTCTCGAATTCCTTGTATACGATCAGCGGGAAACCAGTCGGGGATCCGTCTGGGAACACGACATGGTCGCGGGAATCGAAACCGTTTTCGTAGTTCCCGACTGGAATGACACGGACGAGCCGCCTGTCATCCGGTACTTCGGAGACGAATACCATCGCACACGTCTTGCGGTCATCGACCTCCCACAGCTGATCGGCTGCGACGGGCTCATCCAAACGCGAGGCAATCAGATCCTCATCCGTCGCCTGCCGGAATTTGCCGGGCTGGTATTGTTTCGCGATGATGTCGATAAGATGCTTCTCGATTCTGCTGTCCATCACCACTCTTCCTCCTGTGGGTCCCTGAAGGAACGCTCCATTTCCAAAGCCGCAGCATCGGCCAAGGAATAATTGCCGATCTTCGATTGCCTGTTCTCGGCTCCGCCCAGATTGACGGGCCGCAAGACCTCGCATTTCTCCAATACGAGCTCGATGATCGAACGCATGGGCAAGGTGCCCTGCGCCACATCGAAACAGAATCCCAGATAGCGTTCCAATTCGCCTTTCTTGCCGATGTTCGGGCTCCTGCCGCCTGGCTTCATTTTATTGACTCTGATTTGGAGGGTTTCGAACTTGTGACGGAGTTTCGGATTGGCTTTAATCGTTCTGATGACCAGATTATTCCGCTGTGTGATGAGTTCGGACATCTCCGCGGGATTGCCGTAGTTTCCCCAACGCGTCGTGCTCCTGTTGTAGTTCCGTTTTTTCTCCTTGGCAGTGTCCCATTCTCCGCCGGAGGCGATAATCTGCCGTATCTGCTCGATGTACGGGTCTCCCGAGTCGCCCGATAGGACGCGGATGAACTCGCCGCGCTCTCTGCGCGCTTTGGCGAGCCGTTTCCTGAGGGATTCGTTGAGTCCGTATGTCGCCGAAGCCATGGCGTTCGCCTTGGATAGGAAATCCTCGACCGACGTCATCAGGAACTTGCTGAACTGCCGGTTGTCGAGATGCCTGTCTTCCCTGCTCCACAATCGTACGATCATGGGTCTGTTCCACGCCTCGCTCGTGGACCAGTAGGCGATGGGATGTGACCCGCGGGATGCTTCGCGTTCCTCTTTCGGAACCAGAAAACGGTAGAGGAAATAGCCTATGTACGGGGGCGGGGTGACCATCTCCTCCCCGGGATAGAGATGCGTCCGCGCATCAGGATCCTCTTCTACGACTTTGATCAGCGACGTCAGGAAGTCCGGCGGCAGACTCCTGAGTTCATTCTCGTCTCGTAGTGTGTGCCCCTTTCCTGCCAACGTCAGCAGCCATTCTCTCACGGAGGACTGCCTCGCATCCCGCTCGGCCCACGTCTCGATGACGGGGATTTCCCTTTCGTTCGATGCACCGAGGAACGCGTCCCTCAGTTTCCATACGATTGGCGAGCTCGTGTTGAGTCTGGAACGTTCATTGGCGCAGTCGCGTGTCAGATCCGGATATTTCTCGCGCAGGGTTTTCGCGATGTAGTAGCGAAGACGCCAATCGCATGAGTTTTGGAACCAATCACAGGGATTCGGCTTGGCGAGCATGCTTCTCTCAAGGTCATCCACGCATTGATAGGGTCGTGCGTCGGTCTCGACCATCTCACCATCAATCAGCCTATCCCTGTTCCTTTCAAGGTCTTCCAGCGTGATACAGATATATCCATCTTGTTCAAACGGATTCACTTTTCGTTTCCCTGATTGTCCCACGTTCATCCATCCCTCCCGCAATGTCCGACAACAAACGATTCTAATCATCGGGACCCTCGGACACGGGGAAATATATGGACGGTGTCGTAACCAATGCCGGGCATACGGATGTTCCCATGGTCCCAGCGCTCCTTTCCTCCGAAATATGGCTTACGTGGCGAGACCACCGGACAAAAGCTGTTCTGTCCATTAGCGGGTTTCGATTATCCGGTGGTTGTCGGATGAACAATTTGACCAATAGGACGATTGCGGATATTTTGTATCGCGGAAAGGGACGGTCATGAACGGCGCCGACAGGATGATGAACGAATACCTCGGACAGGTCGCTACGACGGAGCAGGGCAGAAGCGAGTATCTTAGGCTCGCGCAATCTGCCACGGATACTGTCGAACAATGGCGCGGACTAGAAGGATCCGTCGGCGGACCGATTGCCGGTGCCACGGACCATCTGCTTTCCCGCCTGCAAGATCCGCTACGGCTTTCCATCAACGGCCGCGCGTTGGACGGTCGCAACGTTGCGGTCGATGAGCTGTACCGCGCCACTTACACCCGTCTCGTGGAGAACAACGAATATCTGTCGGCAATGAAGAAGGCTTGGTTGGAAGGACAATCCGAAATTGTCGAGAACGCGTCCGCTATCCGTCTGCTGACATGGCAGTCCCGCGACGCCTACGACGAGTCCGAATATCTCGCCGGTCTCATCGGTCCACAGGCCGCGAGGGCGATACGTCAGCAGGTCAAACCATCCCGGACATCCTCCACAAGGGAATCGGTCGGCGCGCCCAAGCCGAAGCCGCGTCTCACGAAGACGGAAATCGCGGATCCCATCAACGTGTACAGAGAGATTGCTTGGCTTCAGGGCAGGAATCCGGACGATGTCCGCGAACAGGTCGAACGCAGGATCAAGAACGGCATGAACCAGACCGAATCCATCGTCACCGAATACGGGACACAGCCCGTGGCGGGAGTCCTCGTTGGCATCGATCTGGAGACCACCGGCACCAGTGTGAACCAGGACTACATCATCGACGCCGGATGGGAACTATTCGACATGGCCATGGGGCGCGCCTTCGAAGCCCAACGCCGCACCTATGGCATCTCGAAGCAACGTGAACGTCTGGGCATCAGTAGGAACATCACCGAACTGACTGGCATCACCACGGCGGATGTCAGCGGGCGCATCCCCTTCCAAGAGGACGCGAACGCGCAGAAAACGATAATAACCGCGCTTGACGGAAGAATTATGGTTGCACACAATGCGAATTTCGAACGCTCCTTCCTCATCGGCAACTGCGAGGGCTACGCGGAGGCATTACGCGACGGACGCATCCGCATCGTCGACTCCATGAAAGTGGCCCAGCACAGCGAGGATGCGCGTGTACAGGGTTTCAAGCTTGACGATTACGCGCGTCGCAACCACGCGTTGGACGCCGACCGCGACATGGAGGTTCCGTCCCATGACGGCGGCGCGATTCGTCTCGATCAGGGCGAGAAGGAGCGTCATCTTGGGCTCGAGGACGCGCACATCATGATGCGTGCCATGCGCAACCAGCTCAACGCACTGCATTCCCGTTACGAGCATGGCGAGCAAGTTATGCAAGACGTGAATTGACGCCGACCACGACCATTAAACGGCATGATGAGCGATATCGGTTGCCGAATCGCCTGTCATGCCGTTTATCGTATCCGTCCACGTCATTGCGGAATCCGTGGATGGAATCCGCAATGAATCTTGTTCAGAAGCATGCGTGCATCGCCGTTATCGGGGGTGAACGCCGACCACGCCCGTTCGAGGAAATCAACACGTGCCAGTTGCGCGTCGCCATCGATTCCGCTGACTCGCGACACCTTATGCATCCATTCATGCCAACCGTCTTTTCCCCCGTCACCGGTGCCATCAAACAGAACGACGCCGTTACGGTCAATCACGGTGAACTGGTCAATTAGCGGAGATCCGGCAATCAATCGGACTGTGGATGCCAGGTTCCTGACGGTGTTCTCATGTGCGGACGTGGGTGTCCAACGTGATGGTAGCCCTACGGAGCGGTCCCGGTAGTAACGTTCCAGGATCGCGATGCGCGACAGGACCGGCGGCACAGCCAGTACGATCGCATGCGTCGTCCGTCCGTTGCGTTTCGCGTTCGAGGCCTCGTCGAGCACGGTCGACGCGTTCCTCCACGTGCCTTCCACGATGGTGGAGATCCGGTTCGCGGTGGCGTACGCCATGGTCCTGCGGATCCATTCCGCCGACGCCTCTGCGGTCCGGAGCGGCATGCCCAAAGGGTCTTCGTCGCACAGACGGTCGTAGTCGGGATGGTATTGGCGCAGATCGTCGCCGTTCACCGGCAGGAGCGTCCCCTCGTGCAATCCCATGTCGAGGATCATATGCACGGCGCGGGTCTTGCCTGCGCCGGGCTGCCCGCCGACGAACACCGTGCACGGATCATCCGATCCGGCCACGCCCTCAATCGTTGGCAGGATGTCTTCGTTCCAGATCCGGTCCACGTCGACCGCGGACTGCCGGCCGATCTCATGCCAGGGTTCGGCCATGAGCGCGCGGCCCATACGAGTCGAATCGTTCACCCGTTTCGTCCTGACAAGCGCCTCGCGGTCGGTCGGGTCGACCCTGTCCCGGTCGGACAGCAGCCCGTACCGGTTCATCCTGGCCCAATGCTCCCTGTACCGGTTGCCTTGGCCCGCCGCCAATCGTTGCTGGGCGAGCATCCTGCCGGCAAGCATGGTCGTCGACTCGTAGAACACGTCGTACAGGACGCTGTCGGTCAGATCCTCCAAACCCCATTCGGGAACGTCGCCGTGCCGTTCCCCGTTCCCGATATCTTCCATTCGCCTTTTCCTTACAGTCCGATATGGCCGCCGTGGCCGTGCCTGCCGTCCTCCGCATCCAACGTGACGGACGGAAAACCGTCCCAACCGTCGATGAAGTCGTTGACGAGCCGCCATTGGCGGCGGCTGATGCCGATACGCCAGTCGGGCCGCACCATCAGCACCGGAGCGGCGGGCTCGGCCGCTCTGATTTCCGCCATGGCGGCCTGGTCGCATTCCTCGTCGTCGATCCATATGGCCGGCGACGGGTCCGCCGACTTCCGTTCCGCTTGGATGCGCGACAGTATCGTCGACCGTTTGCCCGTCAGCCTGCGTTCCATGGTGACCGGGTCGTACCAGGGGACGGTACGGACGATTCCGGGATCCCAGCCGAGCATCGGATCCAACGTGTTCGTGCAGTATGGCTGCCAGGTGGTCAGCCAGTTCAGTTCGATACGGCCGTTCCTGGCGAGCCCGTACATGGCGTCGGACAGCTCGCGCGACCAGTGGATGCGGAACCGGCCCACGAAAAGACGCGCCTGCGCGTTGCCGTCCAGGTGGAACGCACGTTCGGGACTGTACAGGGCTTTGCGCGGATCGCCGTCCTTCAGCCATTGCGTGCGGTTCACGCCGCCGCGTTGCAGGACCTTGCGGTCGGGGAACGCGTTCAGCACGCCGTCGAAATCCGTGTACACGACGGGAACGCCCATGTCTACTCCTTCTTGGTTTCGGGCCAGTGATCGAACCATTTGAGGAGCCTGTCCACGTTCGTGTCGTCCCAGCCGGTCATGCGAGGGCCGCCCAGTCCGCGGTTGTAGGGTTGATCGAACACGACGACATGCTGGCCGACCCCGCGCAGCGCACGGATGTTGGCGGGGGAGTCGTCGATGTGCACGGTCGCCTGGATGCTGTCCTTCAATCCCGCGAAACACAGGCTCATGTAGGGGATATGTTGCTCGTCAAGCCACTGGGCTGTGTCGGACACGACCATGCGATGCTGGCCGGACACGAACAAACGATGCGTGACGATGCGGATGTACACGTGTTCGTCCGCTAGACGTCTGAGCGCGTGTGAGACCCCCGGGATCTGTTTCATCGTTGCGTACAGGTGGTCCGACTCGGCGGCCTTATGCGCGGCGAGGTAATCGTCTCTGCCAGCGAACGGCCAGCCGTCGTTGGCGACCAGATTGTACTCGTCGCAGGACGGCACGACATCCGGATCCATGAGCCCGTGGGCAACGAGCCAGTCGCGCATCGCCCCCGCATAGTCAGCACACACGCCGTCGAGATCGAGGTTGAGCACGCGGTATCCGTTCACGCCGACCCGCTGGTCCTCGTATTCCTTGGGAATCGTCGTCATCGTATCCTCTCTTTCAAAAGTCGTTCGTTCTGTTTTCGATTATCGTCCCGCATATGGCCGGACGACGGGGAACCGCGGTGCCACCGCCCCGTATTTCCGTATTATCGGGTTGGCGGCGGCACCGCGGGGACGAAGATCTATTCCTCGTCTTCTTCGATGTCGTCCTCGTAGTACCAGGGACGTTCTGTGATCTCATAGCCTTCGGCGAGGCGGCAGTTCTTGACCAGTCCGGCGAGCTCGGCGAGACGCAGAGCCTCGTCCTTGGAATCGACCCATGACGCGTTCTCATCGTCGTCCTCCCACGACTGGTAGACGCCGTTGAAATCGTCATCCCATAGGAATGCTCCGTCTGAGATGCGACGGATTGCGTATTCAATATTGCTGTTCGCCATGATTGGCGCTCCTTTCGTTCCGCATCGTGTCCCCATGACCCGATGCCTGTGTCGTTTTCGACATCTTTATGCATGGATGGTCCATGCATCGATGCGTTTCCTGTTACGACGGTACCGTCGCGCATCCTTCGGCGGTCCCGTCAAAATTCACTCCACCGGATAGTTCCCCGGTTGCTGGGGCATCTGTGATTTCCTATGCATGAGTTCTCTATTCGGCGGAAATGTCCGGTTTATCCAATCAGGCTCTTGAAAAAGCCGTATATGACGCCGGCGATTGCTCCAATCAGGCTCAATCCGCCAATCACTATGGCCACTGCGAGAAGCCCGATGATGAATCCGACCACGAACATGGCCATCTCCCTTTCCTCTGTCGTTTACGTTCTGGAGAACAAGCCCACCGGATAGTTTTTCCAAGTCGCTCCATACACGTCACGCAATTGTCCGGTGGGTTGGATGGCGAAAACGAAATGCGGACAATCCGCACATTCAGGAAAGAAGGATCGAAGAAAACATGTTTTGTGACAACTGCGGAAAAAGACTGATCGAAGGACAGTGTGTCTGCCCGAGCTGCGGACTGAAAAAACCTGCGAACGCGGGAACGAAGGGAACGACGCTCATCGTCCGGATCACGCGTGCGCGGCTGATTACGATTATCGCGGTCACAGCTGTCCTCTCGTTATTGGCCGGATCACTGGTCACACTAGGAGCCACCAGAAGCGCAGGGACAGGAAAGGTCTCCGGCGTCGCAGGCGCCGTTTCCACACAGGCCCCGCCGTCCATCGACGGAACCTGGGTCTCTCAAGGAGAACTGGACCGTCCGTTCACGCTGAACAATGGAGTGATCACGACATCCGAAATCGAGGATGAGCCCAAGAAAGGCACCTACACCATTTCGGATAAACCTGACGATAACGGCTATTACGTCCTCGATCTCAGGTTCGACGACATGGGTGAATGCACCTCCGACACCTCGGATACCCTTGATGCGTGCAAGGGCAAGAGCTTTGACATCACCCGCTTCGAAATCCAACCCGCTACAGGATCGGACGATGGCTACATCAGCTCGTTCTCACTACGCCCCGTTCTTTCCAAGAAGCAGCAGAAGAAGGTGGCGAAAGGCAAGTACTACAACAACTGCGCGTGGTCTTTGGGATATATGTGGTACAACGGCGGGAACCTCGGCGACTGCGCCCTTGACTCGTCATCCTTCGAACCTATTAAGCCCGAATACTGGACGATGATCCGCCAGTAGGAACCATCCCATTCTCCTCGGGCTGGCTTTATCAAGAATGGTGAGACCAGTCCGATGGTGGATGAGGATCTGCTCTTTTTCATTACGAAATCCATAAAAAGGAATGACATCATGCAATTCAACATATCCATAGCTGTATTGCATGATGTCATTCCTTTTCATTACGAAATCCATAAAAAGGAATGACATCATGCAATACAGCTATGGATATGTTGAATTCCGCAGATGGAGCCGTGTCGCCTTCAAATGGGATGATGCGGAGCATGTCGGATTCATCTGCACGGTGAACCATCACGATTTCTTCGGTAACGAGCTTTCTTATGACATCGAGACCATCGAAGGTAATGGCGTGAAAATGCTCAACAAGAATTTGACGCCCGATACGGTCTACGCAGTCCCTGAAGGGAAAAGGTTGATCGATGCATTGAAGGAACAGTCTCAGCGGGAGCATGGTTTACGGGACGTGGAACGTATGCGGTGTGTCGAACTGGTTATCGCCGAAAGCGGGGATGACGATTCGCTCCAACGCATGCTCGACGCGTACAAGCCAGGATGTGAGGATATGGCGTCGGCCTCCTGCTTTCTCCGGTTGCGTTATCGGTTCACCGAGGCTTTGCAGCGGCTGGATTATGCGGGCATGGCTGAGGCTCTTGCAGATATACGTCCGTGGTGTTATGGAACGCAATCCGATGATTTCGAAAATGGTGCGTCTCCAATGCCATTGTTTGATATGGTTGCGGATTTGCTCTCCGAGACATTAAAAGTGGGCGCATGGCCATTCGGAAGGCGTCAGTTCGCAGCGTCCTGCGTCACTCCCGACGGTGAGTCAGGCTTCCGGAACGAGGCCCCGTTGCCTAATGTGACGCATCATTGCCACATAGCGGAAATCGAGGGACGAGAACGGAGGGACGCCTTTCGAGAAGCCGCAGGAATCTTGCGAAGCCGGTTCCTAACTTTAGAGTCACTTAACGATGCTAATGAAAAAGAGCAGCCTGAGCTGTGAAACGGTTCGGAGACCGCATAAGGGACATTAAAGTGAAACGGAGCGGTGAGACCACCCGTCCATCATCGGAACCATGAATCCGAGGACGGGCGTCGCATTTACAAAATCGGTTCAGGAATATCATCCGATACCCCCCCCGAGTGGGTAGAATCAGAAAACAGCAACCGTTATTACAAGGAGGTCTACAGTGTCGAAATATGATGAGGAGCTCAAGCTCGCGTTCAAACAAGATGAGCGGATGCGACCTGTGATTGCGAACGTTCCCTATTTTGGAGTTGGAGAGAAACAAGGTTGGAATCTTGTGAAGGAATCCGCATCACTGGAGGGTGACGCTCCAGAGGAAATCAGGCTGAAGGAGGACGCGGTCAACAGAGTTCGGGATAATTATGAAAGCGTGTTTCATGCGGCTCTGGATCCGGAAGACGCTTCCTATAGTGGCAGGTTCCTTCATCTACATGAGAAACCTTATTCTGCCAGTGAGTCGAGGGATTATGCGAATTTCCTGCTTGACGTCCCCGCTGTCTACATTGTCTACTTCCATGATCCCAGAGCGCCGAAGGGTAAGCCTTGGACTGTATACGTCGGCGAAACCAACCATATCGTCAAAAGAACCGTTCAGCATGTGATCAAGGTGAAGGTGCAGGACGATACGGCGGAAAACGTTAACGATCAGGAAGCTCTGTCAAAGAAGGAAACTGCAGCGGACATCGCAATCAGTAAGGCGGTGGCCGATGGCATCGAGGTACGCCAGTACGTGATTTGGCAGAAGCTCTTCAACAAATCCCTCACGTTGGATATCGAGAACAAGTTGATCGATTACATGCAATCCATTGAATCCGTGAATTGCCTCAACGGGCGCACCAATCCGCAAGGCAAATACTTTACTGATGATGCGCTTCAATATGTCGTTTCTGACATCTGGAAGCGTCTTGTCAAGGATAATGAGAATATCCTTGCAGAGGAAAAAGATACGGAAAAAGTGCCAAGTCTTTTTCCGACTGAAAAAAACATTTGGAATTCGGCGCTCTACAAGATTTCCCCATTCCATAAGCTCGGTGCAGAACAAGAGAAAGCGCTTGATCGTATTGAACAACATGTCGAGAAAGTATTAATGAATTGGCACGCAGGCGATCAGGCACAGCTAATACTAATTCAAGGTGCTGCTGGGACCGGCAAGTCAATTCTACTCAGCACCCTCTTCTACAAGCTTTGCAGTATGCCGATTGAACCTAGTCCAACAGTTAAATTAATGGTTCATAATGATGAATTGCTTACTCAGTATCAAACAATGGCAAGGTTGCAAGGATTAATAGAAAATAATTCCAAGCGCGCTGCAGATAATAGTTCCTCAAATAGCAACGATGTGCTTACGCCAATTGAATTTATTCATTCATTTACTTCAAAAGAAAAGAATGTCTTTGGTGAGAAAGGGAAGAAAGTACGTAACTATTTCATGCCAACTAATCAAAATAATCCAGTTGATGTGGCATTAGTGGATGAAGCTCATTTATTGTTTACTCAAAAGTGCATGGCTATGGGGAGCCATAACCAGCTGCATGATATTTTACGACGATCTAAGGTCGTTATTGCGGTTTTCGATCCCAATCAGATTATGAACAACAATCAAAAATGGACATCGACTCAACTGGAGCCGTTTCTTGAAAATATGTCAGGTGTGAAAGGTGATGGACTGCTTATCCACGACGAAAAATACCAAGTAGCTTGCTATAACCCTGATGCTGTGGAAAAAAAGGATGACGGATGCTTTCATAAAATCCATATTAATAAAACTACATACAAAACGTATAGTATTAGTTTGAAGGAGCAATTCCGTATCTCCGCATCTGAAGAGGTGACTAAATGGATTCAAGAAATTACGGTAGATGCCTCCGACGAAGAACCCATCGGTGAAGAGAATTCAACCTCAAATTCGAAAGGTCCTCATATCTCCAATATTCCCAAGGATGATGGAACCCGTCCAAAAGAAGATAGAATTTACGCTTCAAACAATAATTTGCCATACGAGATTAAGGTATTTGATTCGCCTCAAGAATTGCGTGAGGCAATCGACAAGAAGAGAAATGATCTCAACAAAGAACAACAAGCCGAGCGTAAGAAGAAGAAGTTGTCTCCTAGTGCATCTATGCCGAGGGATCTTTGCCGTGTTCTCGCTACCTACGACTGGAGGTATTCTTCTTCGAAAGGAAATGTTACGCTTTACAGGATTGGTGGCACTTGGGCAATGCCTAAGAGTTGGGATTCGCAAAACAATCCCATCCCTCCCGACGACTGGGATGAGACTAAAGGTTGCAAGTTTTCTATGAAATGGAACGGGGACAAGTCATCCGATGTTGAAGATGATTTGAATAAATCTCACAGGTACAAGAAGAGCCCTTCAAATGAGCCATGGGTATCACGTTCGGAAACGCAAGATGAAATAGGCTCTTATTACACTGTCCAGGGTTCCGATCTCAATTATGCGGGAGTTATCATAGGGCCATCGGTTTCATATGACATAGAGCACGACTGTCTTCGTTTCAATCCGGATAAGTCACGAGATAAAGGTGTAAACGTGAAGGCTCTTCTTCAATCTGGCTTGGCTCAAGTTTTCGTGCGCAACCAGCTCAACGTCCTTCTTACTCGTGGAGTGCATGGCCTCTATCTGTTCGCGGTAGACCCAATACTACAGAACCAGCTCAAGAAGGCGTCTCGGGGTGAGCTCTAGAACTTGGGGTGAGAAACGTGTTCGTCTTCTTCCGCATTGCCGTGACTGGAATGCGGAAGAAGACGAACACTGATTTGACACTATCGGAATCCTTGAGATAGCGACGACTCGCAGGGCCTGCCGTTGGCCCATCCATGTTCCACCAAGTGCGAAGATTCAGACTCTGGTTTAGCCGCGTTTTATCCAGTGACATATGAATATGCGTCATCGTTCGGAAGGATGCGAGCACGATGAGGTTCATTTGACGCGAAGTGATATTACGGAAAAGAGGTTTCGGCTCACGATGCATACAGGTTCCGAATGTTTGATCATCGGCGTGCCCAAGCACGGCCATCCTGATTTCACCTATGGCCTGACGCAGGCCGGCAGAGAAGCGTTGATGCTGTCCGATTCCTGCGTGATGAAACTGTTCGACGTTTTCATTGGAGTATTGGACGAAGACGAAGGCTTGGAAAAGTCATGTCCGGGCAGGAAAGGCGTCTGAACAACTTCCGGAAGGTGCGGATAGACAATCCTTAAACAAAAGAAAATCCTGCGACCGCTGTGGAAGCCCTTTGGTTAACAGTCGTCTCGCAGGCACGATCGTCGGCATCTTCAAGGGACTGTTCGGCTGACCCAAGCGGAATATGAAGACGGATGAGTGATTTCAATGGCGACTTCATTGTGAAGTCGCCATGTTTATTGCCGTCCGTTTAACCAACCTTCTTCAGGAAGAATGCGTATCTTCCCAATGTGGACATAGGCTGGTTTTCCCTTGTCTATTTTGATTCAATGATGGACATTTCCTCGTTGATCCAGTCGCAAATGGGTGAGAATGCGTCGAACATGTCACAAGAAACACGGTCGGGGACAATTCGTCCACGAAATCGTCGCGACTCACCGTATGCAAGGAACCTTCGAGATCCAGAGGAACGTTCTGGTGTCCGCTGTGAAAGCAGTAGCTTTCCCTTAATTGCCTTTCCCAGTTTTCGCATGCCTGTACAGCATGTTTTCCGCCGTAATTCGCTTAGCCCCCCCTACCGGGCAATTGTCGTTCCCACATCATCTGTTTCGGATTGGTCCGTAGCCGGTGACGTAGGCACGGATCGCAGATCGAGTCCCATCGTCGTCCAAGTCCTTCATCCCGTTGTTCACACGCATCGAATCGAGGATGAAATGCAGGTACTGCGCGTAATGCTTCGGGCATAGGTATAGCTTGCCGTAGCAATCCTGCCTGCCCTGCGGATCGGCGAACATCACATAGTGTTTTGCGGGTTCGTCGCATTCTTAGTACTGGCTGTCGCAGCTTTCGTCCCCGCCACCGCGGTCATCCTCATCACCGAACGGGATGAATCCGTCGAAGATATCGTCGAATACGTTGAAGTCCGTCGATTCGACAATTTCCGACGTGATTTTGATTGCCGTGGCCGTTCTGGTCTTGGCTTCCACACGTGTCTCCATCAATACGGTCATTGCATTGACTCCTTTCTCCGGACGTTTCCATATGCGTCGGGATTCTTCCTGAGGTTGATGTTGTTGCCGATGACATAGGCAAGTTCCGCCTCGCATTCGTCGATCTCGCGTTGGATGACCCGTTCATCGGACCCGTCGTCGAAGCATTCCGGATGATTTCGCTGCTGGATACGCATACTGATCTCGTCCATGACATACAGGTCGATGCCCATCCCCGACTTCCAGAAGCGGTACAGGAGCAGACTATGCTCGGGCAAAGGAATCACCAGACCAGACGTCCTGTCCCATAAAGCCAGTAGGTGCGGGTCACGGGTACCTCTTTCCGGACGGCCTGGATTCCGGAAATCCGCTGGCGGAGCATCCGGCCCGACGAACAGATCATCCCTGCGCGCATCAGCATGCCTCATCACTCCCCAGTAAGCGTTCCGGGCAGTCTCGTCGACGACGATCCGGCCGTCTTCGCCCTGACGGTACGACATGAACAGTTCTGCGGTGATGTCATGGTTGATGGGGCAGTCACGACGTGCCGCATGCATGTCGATGGAGCGAGCGCGATCGTTCCGAGCTGTCCTGCGTTCGTGTCCGTCCAATGGCTTCTCATACAACGACAGTCTGTCTGGCACTCTGCGGCGGCCGGTTTCGGAGAGGCTGCGTAGATCGGCCACGCCGATGACCCGCGGGTCCGCGCCAAGCCAGCCAATCGTGTCTACATCCCTCTGCACGCGGGAGACCGCGGAGCACCGTGTGGTGTCACCAATTCGGATTGCTCCGTCGCCGAAGCTGTCGGTGTTGAAGTTGACGGTTCGCATGATTCCTTCCCGTTGTCGTGTGCGTTCTCGCGGAAATTCCCACCGGACAAATTCCCTACGTTTCTGTTCGCTCACCGCTGTCCGCGCGTGGTTAATCGAGGCGTCGTCAGTTTCTGGCGGACTCTCTGATCTCGTGAAACAAGGTTTCCACCTTTAATCCTCCCTTATGACGCGGAAGCCGGCATTGTCCGGTGGAGAAGACGTGAAGGCAATGGCTCCGAGCGAGTAAAGCCTTGACGGAAATCAATTATGAGTAAAGAGAGGAAAGCGAAACATCATGTTGATGGTTCTAAGAACAATGTTGCTGTACGTGCATTTGCCTTTAACCCTGTGGGGCTGGCTGACGCTGGTGGCGTTCACCGTTGGAGGCTTTCGTATCGGAAGTAAACCGTTCATATGCAGCCAGAAATGGTTCGATAACCATCAGGAGCGCTACAACGCAGAGTCGATTGGTGCGGCAGCTGCGATTGTTCTCTGGTTCTGGTTGCATGGCTGTTGTCTTATCAGCGACCTGCAGGATAATTATTGGCTGTATAAGGACACCGAAGATTGGGACGGATCATCCGAAAAGGGCTATCACAAGGCCCTTGCCAGCTTCGGCAGGTCCTATGCGAAGCTAGTGGTCGAGCAAGATAACACACTGCCATGGCAGGTGAAGCTCGCCGAGAAGATCATGTTCATCGTGGCCGTCACGCTGCTTGCCGTGCTATTTCTCGGTTACAGGCGTTTATGCAAGACCAATAAAGAGAATCTCGCCGCATGGAATGCCGACACATTCGAAAGCCGTTTCTCAACTGTGGCGCTTGAGAACGGCGTCGAATGGGCTACGTCTTATGAAAACAACTATCTTGGCTTCAAGCTCGTAGGCCATGATGCAGAAGGCTCCGCCGACCCTTGGTATGTGGCTTTTGAAGATATCAATCTGTATCAGGCCCGTTGCAATGGTAGGCTCAACGGCGTGCCCGGCGGCGGTTTGGAAGCTTCTCGGTTCGACTCCGACGCCATCGCGTCGGGCCGAGCCGGAGAGGAAGCCCTTGCAAGGATCATTGTCGGCAGCGACTTGAAGGTCGTGTCGTTCTGGTCCCTATATGGCAAGGATAGCGAAGGCAATCCAACGGATGCTGATGTCGACTGTGTACTCGTGGGTGTCAACAAGTCGGGCAAGGTACATGTCTGGTTCGTAGACGCGAAGAACTACAAAGGTGGTTCCGATACCAAGTACGTCAATGTTGGACATGATGAAAATGGGCATAATGTGATAACTCGTATCAGCAAATTCAAGCATGCACTCATTTCTGGAAAAGATGGAAAACCCGACCTTGTCACCTCGGAGAACATGGCCAACCAATTCAATAATTGGCGCCATATGCCGGGATTGCTGAGAGCTAATTGTAAATCGTATATCTGCATGGTCCCGACAGGGGAGAACGGTCTTCCAGACGTGGAGAACCTCGTCTGGACTGGCGGCATCAAGTGCGTCACTCCAAAACAACTTGTTGAGGAGATTCAGGCCTGCGATCTTGACGACCCGTCCAAGATTCCAGCAAAGGTGACTGAACTGTTCTATGATTCATTGAAAAAATGACTGTGGCGATCTGATTTCCGGTCCATGGAGAAAATCTTCCCCATGGACCGGAATGGTGTGGGTTTATTAGATGAGTCCGTTCCAAGATGAACTGATTTGCCGACGTCGAAATTCCGGAGGAACAGCGACGATTTATTGGTTTCGTCGTTGATCCACTTGTTATCAATCATTCAAAAGAGATTTTGCATATCCGAAAAGGGTTTCCGTTTTTCGCGAAGGCCCTTCCTTTGGCAGGTTCCCTCACCCAGATTCGAACCAAGACAAGAGGTTCCAAAGAGCCGTGTGCTGCCATTACACCATGGGGGAACGGCGAAAGCCCAAAGTCCGGCCCCAACGGTTATAATCCTCGAGCAGAAAAACTGTTCTCACGCAAGATTCAAGGGGACCGGCACGCTGTGCGCCCTGCCGTGCAGGCGCAACAGGAGCGGTAGCGCAAACGGTTTTGCCAGAATCTCCGCGGGAGGTTGCGGAGATGTCCGACACGTTGCTGGTCGCACGGCCGAACATCTCTGTTGACGAGAATCAAAAGACGGAAGGCGGAAGATGGCATTAAGCGCCGCAATCATCCTCGCCGCGGGTGAGGGCACCCGTATGCGTTCCAGCAAGCCGAAGGTGCTGCACACCTTGGCGGGAAAGACTTTTCTGAACCGTGTGATGAATTCCGTATCGGCACTCAATCCCGACACGCTCGCCGTGGTGGTGCACTACCAGGCCGAGCGTGTCGCGGCCGCGGCGCGCTCCTACGATGAGCGTGTCACCATCGTCAACCAGGACGACATTCCGGGCACGGGCCGGGCCGTGCAGTGCGCCATGGCCCAATTGCAGGAAGATGGGGCGCTTGACGGCGTCGTATTGATCGCCGCTTCCGACATGCCGCTGCTTGACGCCGGCACGCTGAATCAACTGCTTGCCTTCCATGAGCAGAGCGGCAACGGAGCGACCGTGCTCACCACCGTCCTTGATGATCCGACCGGCTACGGTCGAATCATCCGCGACAGCGAAGGCAATGTGCTGCGCATCGTGGAGCAGAAGGATGCCAACAGCAGTGAACTGGCCGTGCATGAGGTGAACACCTCCGTATATGTGTTCGACGCCAAGTTGCTGGCCGAGGCCATCGCCAACCTGAATTCAGACAACGCCCAGGGCGAGTTCTACCTGACCGATGCTCTCGAGACCGCCAAGGCGCATGGCGCGGTCGGTGCGTTCGCAGCTTCCGATCCGTTGAGCGTGGAAGGCGTGAATGACCGCGTGCAGCTTGCCGCACTGGCCAAAGCCCACAATGCGCGCGTGTGCGAGCATTGGATGCGCGAAGGCGTGACCATTCTTGATCCGGAAACCACATGGATCGAAGACGATGTTCGGATTGCTCGTGACGCCGTGATCCTACCCGGCTGCTTCCTTCAGGGCCATACCGTGATCGGCGAGGCCGCCGAAATCGGCCCGTACACCACGCTGATCAGCGCCACCATCGACGCCGAAGCCCATGTGGAACGTTCCCGCGTGCAGGAAACCCATATCGGACGTGCCGCCAACATCGGTCCATGGACCTACCTGCGCCCAGGCAACGACCTCGGTGAGGAATCCAAGGCCGGTGCCTTCGTGGAGATGAAGAAAGCCCACATCGGCAACGGCACCAAGGTACCGCATCTGAGCTATGTCGGCGACGCCGATCTGGGCGAGCGCACCAACATCGGCGGCGGTACCATCACCGCCAACTATGACGGTGTGCACAAGCACCACACCACCATCGGATCGAACGTGCATGTGGGCGCGGGTAACCTGTTCGTCGCCCCGGTCGAAGTCGGAGACGGCGTGACCACGGGCGCAGGCTCTGTGGTCCGGCATGATGTGCCGGCCGATTCCATGGTCTATTCCGAAAACACGCAACATGTAGTAGAGGGCTGGAAGCCCGAATGGGAGCGCTGATTATGCCGGCAGTACAAGATTCCATCGACGCCATCCGCATCGCCGCAGCCGCGGCCGATCGCATGAAGGCCACTGACATCGTGGCTTTCGATGTCACCGAACCATTGGCCATCACCGACCTCATGATGATCGCCGGCGCTTCGAACGAGCGTCAGGTACTGGCTGTGGCCGAGGAAATCGAAAAGGACCTTTATCTGAAAGACGGCAAGCGTCAGCCACGTTCACGCGAAGGCCTGACCGAGGGGCAGTGGGTGCTACTCGACTACGGTGACTTCGTGATTCACGTCATGCATCAGGAGTCACGCGACTTCTATCGCTTGGAACGACTGTGGAAGGATTGCCCGAACATCGACCTCCAGCTCGACCACGCGCAGGACACGACGGAGGAAGCCGTCGAAGCGGAATAATCCAGGACGTGAGGAGAAGCATGCCGCGCAACGTAACGATTGAATCACGGGGCAATGTGCCACAGCATGTGCACGCCATCACGCTGGTACGTCATGGACGTACCGCATTCAATGCGCAGCATCGCCTGCAGGGGCAGATCAACATTCCCCTTGACGAAGTGGGCGAGTGGCAGGTGAGGCAGACCGCAAGGGCCTTACGTGAGCTTTATGTGGATCATCGTCCGGATATTCCCAATCGACTGGTGGTCTGCTCCGATCTCGACCGTGCGGCCGCCACCGCACATGCCTTTGCCGATCCGCTGGGACTTACGGTGCATGCCGATGAGCGTGTGCGCGAACGCAGCTTCGGTGATTGGGAGGGCGTCGCCGTGGAAGAGCTCGCCGAACGTTACCCGGAGGATTATCGTTCCTGGGCCGAGTTCCGTGGCGGAGAACTCAAATATGGCGCGGAAAGCAAGGAACACGTCGGCAAACGCGGCGTGGAAGCCCTCAATGATTGGGCCATGCGAGCCGGAACCGACACCGACCTATTCGTGTTCTCCCACGGCGCCTGGATCTCACAGACACTGCAGACGTTGTTGGGACTGAACGAAGTACAGCCCGATTTCGCCTCCATTCTTTCGATGCGCAACGCACATTGGGTGCATCTTGTACCGATCGAAATAGGGGACACACTGCGATGGAGATTGCTAGATTACAATCACGGTCCGGCAATCGCCGATACCGAACAGTGGGAACATCCACGCCGCCAAGGCCTTGACTTTTAAGGATTCCACGAATTTTCACATAATCGCCAGTCCTTTTGAAGCGATACTCGCTATCGTCGTGTGCTGTGAAGAATTTTTTCAAGGGAATTTCATTTTCATCAATCTCGGCAGGTGCGCTTGCCGCAGTGACGTCCTTCCTCCTTTCCGCGAAAATCGGCATAGCGGGTTCGGTGATCGGTGTGGCGGCCGGATCCATCGTCTCCGCCGTTTCGACGCAGATCTATAAGAACGTATTGAAGGCATCGGGCGAAAAGATTCAGAATGCGGTGCCGTTCGGTTCGAACTCGGACGGGGAAACCCCTGAAAGCGATGCCAAAACCGATAACGGTACGGAAGCCACGCAGGTCATCGGCGAAGTCCGGCATGGCGGAAGCGATACCGCGGTCATTACGTCTGACCAGACTGCGGTGATGTCCGACTCGCCAAGGGTCATCGCCTCCGGTAAGGACGGTACGGAAGCCACAAGCATATTGGCCAACCCTGAACGCAATACGAAAACCAAGCGGAGCGTCAAAGCTGGAAGCTCGTCCGCCGGCGGGTCCCGGACCATGCACCACACGGGGGAGACCCGTGTCATGGCGTGGTTGCATGGCAAATACGCACCGGCCATCATCGCATTCGTCGGCGCGCTGGTCGGCGTAGGACTGAGTGCGGGCCTCATCCTTTTCTTTACCCATGGCAAAGGCACGGACACCGTAGTGCATGACGTGGTGTACGAGAAGGTCACACCTTCGACGAGCTCGAGTGATACGGGCAGTACCGTCTCCGGTACCCCTACCTCAGGTTCCGGTACCACGACGAGTGGAACCGACACTACCGACGGGGCGACCGATCAGCCGACCACCAGTGGCAGTGACAAGACCTCCGGCAGCACTTCCGACAGTACGTCAGGGACCAGCGGCTCGTCCGATTCCAGCACCGGCACCACCGATGGCGGCTCGTCGTCGACCGATGGTTCGGACTCCTCAAGTACCGATTCCGGTACCGATTCCGGTACCAGTTCCGGTTCCAATTCCTCCGGTTCCACCACAAACGATTCGACTTCCGGCACTTCGACAGGCGAATCGTCCGATTCCGGAACCAGCACGAATTCAAGCGGGACGACCGGTACGACGAACTGAGGTCATGCATCCAATCCTTGAGCGACACGCCGGGATTGCATGATTCAAGTCTGCGATGTATCTTATACAAGGTTTGCAGAGCAGACACGGGGCTATGGCGCAGCTGGTAGCGCATCTCCATGGCATGGAGAGGGTCAGGGGTTCGAATCCCCTTAGCTCCACGAACAGGGTTTCCGATGAAAGTCGGAAGCCCTTTTTTCGTATGGTGAACCGTTGCCGAACCGGTGGCATGAACTGAGCCGATATGAACCAACCGCAACAGGCCATTGGCGCAGCACAGTCAATGTGACGGTATTCACGCAGAGTGAACATGTGTCGAAAGCCTTGCTGCCGTAGTCTGGAAACACGTCTTACACCACAGACGCACGAGTTGGAAAGGACCGCAATCATGGCAAATCTCACTGCGGAGATGAAGGAATTCCTCAACGGCAATCTGGCATGGGTCGCGACCATCGGCAAGGACGGCCATGTGGATCTCGGACCGAAGATGAGCATGTTCATCATCGACGACAATCACATCGGCTATCACGAGCGTACCGCCGGACAAATGTACCGTAATCTGCTTGATGGCAGCGAATTGGTCGTTGCCGTTGCGAACCTCGAACAGAGGAAAGGCTACCGTTTCCGTGGCAATGTCGTACTGCACGACAACGACGCGATTTACGAGGAACAGGTCAAAATCGCCGAGGAACGCGGCACGAAGAAGCCCATGACCATTCCGGTGTTGCAGATCACGGAAATCCAGGATCTGACACCGGGGGCGACGGCCGGAAAGACCATCGTCAAGGATTGACGATCATGGTCGGTTCACCAAACCCGTACGGGATGGTTGACCGATGGACCCGGTCCGATATGGCGGATTGAACGCTTTACAGCATGCTTTCCGTCATATCGGCCCAGTCATATTGGGCCATGTATTCGCCATGATACAGATTCACGGCGCCGGGCTCTCCCTTCAGGAAACGGAACAGGTCGCAGTTGAGCGCTTCCGTCTTGATTGCCACGCTGTCACGGCCGCGCACGATGATGTCATCTTGGCCGATCGGCTCCAACGTCGTCTTCAGATCGTGGATGAGATTGCGTACTTGGGTGCGGCGTGACGCCGAGTTGGAAGCATCCTCCCATAATGCGGTGATGAGTTCGCTGATGGAGCAGCGTGCACCTTTACGATGCACAAGATACGCGAATAATTCCTTGGATTTGTTGCGATCGAACTTCAACGGTTCGCCGTGATGAAACACATCGAAATCCCCGAAACAGCGTACTGTGATACGTTCCTCGTTCTCCGACTCGATGGGGTTGCGCAGATTGGACAATGCGGTGCGCACATCATCCTCGCTGGCGGGTTTCAGCAGGAATCCACTGACGTACATGCCGTGTGCCTCGAGCGCGTGCTCGGCATGGGCGGTAACGAAGATGATGTTAATGCTCTCGTTGCCTGCCTTGAGCTTTTGCGCCAATTCGATGCCATTCATGCCGGGCATTTCGATATCGAGAAACACCACGTCGAAATGGGTTCGGGAAGCCTCGTCCAACGCCTGTTGCGCCGACAGCGCCTTCATGCAGGTGCTGTCAGGCTCGACATCGCGCAGAATACGGCATAATGCATTGATCGCAAGCTGCTTGTCATCGACGATGAGGATGTTCATGCATTACCGCCTTTGGGAATGGTGATGGTCAGAGTCGTTCCGTGATCACTGGCGTATGTGAGGGAACCATTGCAGATGATACCCAACCGTTTGGCCACGCGATCCAGGCTGGCCGTGTGATGGTCGGCTTCTTCGGGGCATTCGGATTCGACATCGTCATGCACGCTGATGTAGTCAGCCACGTCATCGTGCCATACCTTGATGACGAGTGCCGGATCGTACGCGTATGGAAGATGGAATTTGACGGCATGCTCCACCAAAGGCTGCATGCTGAGTGGCGGAAGACGGAAATCCAATGTGCGTATGTTCCAGGATATTTTGATGCTGTGCGGGGTGTCGGTCTGCACCAGGCCGAGGTATGCCTTGACATGCTGGATTTCCTTGCGCACGGGCACCAGTTGGGATTCTCCGACAGCATCGATGTTGCAGCGCAGGTACACGGACAGCTCCTGCACGGCCTTTCTCGCCCTGGTGGAATCCTCCATGCACAACTCCTGGATGGCGGTCAGCGAATTGAAGATGAAATGTGGGTGCAATTGCTCGGTAAACAGCTTCGCCTTGCTCTCCGCCAATTCATGTTCGGCGAGGATTCGCCGTTCTTCGTTGCTTTGCCGCCGCAGAATGAACAGTATCATCAGGGAGAACGCGATGGCCGGGTACATCAACGTCAACGAATCATGGCGATTCTCCACGATTCCAGCGGCGATCGGTAGCATGAACAGGGCCAGCCATTGCAGCAGGACGTGCTTGGCTCCTCCGGCATTCGCGAGTGGCACCACCAGCAAGGAGACCAGCATCTGCAGTGCGGCCATGTCATCCGGCAGCATGTGCAGAGGCCCCCATGCGAACGCATTGCCTTCCCCGATGCGGAACACCCAGCCGGTCCAAGGGTTGAGGATGATCAGCAGCATGTTCAAAACGCCCGGCATGACGATGAGACCGGTGGTCGTACGCCTCGCTTTCGGGGAAAGATCCGTCGGCAGATTGGCACATGCCAGCAGAATGAAGCCGGTGACGGCCACAGGCCCCACCATGTACGTACCATAGTTGCCGATGTACGTCATCATGATGGAGAAAGTGTCGTCAAGACCGGTGAACCTCTGGGCCAGCAGACCTCCGAACGTGTTGACGGCGTGCAGTGTCAGCACCGCCGCGAATGCCATACGACTCCGGCGCGTATCGTCGCCGAGCGCCACGGCGACGATCAGTACCGCAAGTATCGCCAGCGTGAAGATTCCGATGCTGGAATTAATCGTATTGCAAGCCATAAGGCCCCTTCTGCCCGAATGGGGCACGCTTGCGCACCCCCCTGACGAACCAGTATAGAAGAGGGTGCAAGACGGGGCATAAGAGCGTGTGGATTGCGGTGGATAACCA
Organism: Bifidobacterium dentium JCM 1195 = DSM 20436; assembly: GCF_001042595.1. Lineage (NCBI taxonomy): Bacteria > Bacillati > Actinomycetota > Actinomycetes > Bifidobacteriales > Bifidobacteriaceae > Bifidobacterium > Bifidobacterium dentium. The sequence continues at coordinate 1,373,530 of NZ_AP012326.1, read as the reverse complement.
TGATTCATCCACATATCCACAGAATCCGTCGAGCCGGTGGCATGGGCGGACAGGTTCTGCCATGCTGGGCTGCACGGGTGGACGATGACGACCATTCGAGGACATATAGACCAAAGAAGGTGAACCATGACATCTCGAACGACACGACGTCGATGGGCGGGCCTGGCATGGCGACGCTCGCGGCGATGATCCTGCAGCCGGCGGCTCAGGCCACACCGCAATTGGCCGACCTGAAAGTCAAACAATCCATGAGCGTTCAGGCCGGCACGCAGGTGAGTCTTAAAGGCAAGACATTGACGGCCATACCGTTGGCTTCCTACACCGCGGCCAACGTGACCGACGGCAAGATGGTCGGATATGACCTGACCACCATACCCGCGTTGCGCGATGCCATCGCGTCGGCGGCCGAGGATATCGGCGCCACGCAGAAAGACCTGAACGTCAACGGCACACTCGATCCCATGGTCTGGGTCGTCAGGACCCTCACCGATGCGAACACTCATCCATGGGGCGGCCGACTGCGCGATTTCTGCGACAGCCTCGCCAAACAGGACGCGTTCAAGCAACAGCAAGGCACGAAGTTCACGCAACTCAATGCCGCCGGAGACGCCATTTCAACCGGAGCAGTGCTGACCCCGGGCATCTACGCCGTCGTGGACCGCACTCCAGCCACCGTTGAGCAGCAATCCGAGTCCGCGTCAATCATGATGATGAACGGTACCGGCGTCAGCGGCGCAGACCAACTGATTACGGCGGATGGCAGCACCGTCGAACTCGGACAGGTCATCTACAAGCTTTCCGAAGTGGAAACACCCGACAAGCGGGTCAAGGAGGGCGACGCATGGAAAGAGGGAACCACCGAAGCCATCGGTAAGAACCTAACCTACCGCATCACGCAGAAAATCCCGAATTGGACCGGATACGAACACTACTACCTCGCACTGAACGATACCTTCGGCAAGGGCATCGACTATGCGGGATTACAGTCCATCACCGTTGACGGCAAAAGCCTGCCGACCGACTTCTACCATGAGACCATAGCCTCGAATACGGTCAGTTGGCTGTTCGGCGACGCACAAGGCGACGTGCTCGTCTCCGACGCTTCCAAGCAAGCCCTGCCGGTCGGGGCGACAATCGTCGTCACCTACACCGCGCGACTCAACGGAGACGCCGCCATCGCGCCACAATGCAACCCCAATTCCATCAGCCTCGAATACTCGCACAACCCGAATTCGTGGAACGACCATAACGATGTGCCCGGCAACGAAGTCAACGTCTGCACAGGCGCCGTGAACCTGAAGAAAGTGGACTCCGACGGCAAAGACCTCAGCGGTGCCGAATTCACCATTGCCGAAGGTGCGAATGGAGGAGAGCCCCTGAAACTGATCCGCATCGACGACGGCACTTACCGTCTCGCCACGGACAAGGATGAGGCGAAACTGACCACCACGACGATCCTGGCCGGCAATGTAAGCATCAGAGGATTGAACGGCGAATACACCATCAGCGAAAAGAAGGCCCCGGAAGGTTTCTCATCACTGATGCTGCCAAGCGCCGTCATCAACGTACACGTCAACCAGCAACAGGGGACGTACGGCGTGGAAGTGAAATCCGACCCCAACAAGCTGATCAAACTTGACGGAACGCAAACCGTGACCGTCACCAACGTGCGATCGATAGTGCAAATGCCATTGACCGGTGCGGCCGGACTGACCGCAATCCTCCTACTGGCCGCGGCACTGCTATCCGGAGGCCTCGCATTGCTGCGCATCACACGAGAATCCGCCGACCGATAGACGGAATTCGCAATGATGGACAGGCGGACAGGCAAGGCACGGCACAGGCATGAACCACCCTTGCGGCTACGCATACGCTGGCTTGCGGGAACGGCAATGCTGCTGGCCACGGCCCTGCTCGTCAGCCTTCCGCTCACCCTGCGCACCATCGACGATATCGAACAAATGTTCGACACGCGTGCGTATGCGAGCGCCGTGAACGATACGGCGCTCGCAATCATCACGCAGACGAAAACCGACGCGCGCCGGTACAATGAACGGCTCGCCAGCGGCAATGACCTCGAGTCCGAAACGGCACGGCAAACCGAAACCATACCGGAATACGCCCAACAGCTCGTCATACCGCCCAGCGATATCATGTCCACGATCGCATACCCGAAGTTGGGCATCAATCTGCCGATTTGTCACGGTGCCGACGAGAACTCGCTTGCGGCCGGCGCAGGACACTGGCAAGGAACATCGCTGCCCATAGGCGGCAAAGGCACCCATGCCGTAATCACCGCACATAGGGGATTGGCCGACAAACTCATGTTCACCAAGCTCGACCAAGCCAGGAAAGGCGATGAATTCACCCTCACGACACTAGACGAAACGCTTACCTACCGAGTGGAATCCATACGCACCGTCACTCCTGACGACGTAAGCTGGGTCAAACCGGAAACCGGGCAAGACAAGGTCACACTGCTCACCTGCACGCCATACGGCATCAACACGCATAGACTGCTCGTCACCGGCACCCGCATACCCAACCACGATGAACGATCCCAAGACCCCGGATGCGCCATAGCCAACGTCCTTGCCTCGACGGGAGCGATACTTGCCATCATCTGGAGCGGCACCATCGCCATCATCCGCCATTACCGACGCATCTGGCGCAGACGCCCCCACGGATACAATGAGCATCATGATCGACGAAGTACTGTTCCTACGCCACGGAAGAACCGCCTACAACCTTGGCAGAAGACTGCAAGGCCAAATCGACATCCCCCTCGACATCGTCGGCCGATGGCAGGTGGACCAAAGCGCCTACGAACTTGCCCGCCGATACTACTGGGCGAAAATCACCAATCAGGCACAGCATCCCGAAACCCTGCAACAACCAACCGGACCGGACGCGCATCTCGCCGACCCGAACGAAATCACACAAGCGCCGGCATCGAAACGCCAGATGACCATCATCTCCTCCGACCTGTTCCGCGCACAACAGACCGCGCGCGCCTTCGCCAACCTGCTCGGCCTGCCCGTCGAATACGACTCCAGGCTACGCGAACGCAGTTTCGGCGAGTGGGAAGGCATGACCCGTGAGGAAATACGAGAAGCCAACGCCCCGGACTACGACTCATGGCGCTCACATACCGGCGGAGAACTCAACCATGGCGTGGAAAGCCGCACCCACACCGGACAACGAGGAAGCCGGGCGGTGCTCGACATTCTTGACCGACACCGCGAAAACATCGTGCCGACCACACTGCTTATCGTCGGCCACGGATCCTGGATCGTCGCCACCATCGAAACACTGCTCGGCATGGACCCCGACAGTCTCAACAACCTTGGCTCCATGCGCAACGCCTTCTGGTCACGCATGACGCCTGCCGGCGATGCGGAACGACCCCGATGGACACTTGACGAATTCAACCAAGGTCCGGCCATTGCAGCATTCACCGACTGGGAGAACGGACCCGACGACCTCAGAGAACCGAACATGCCGCAATGGAAACCGATCATGCAGTAAAGGGGCTCACGGACACACCCCGAGAAACCCCGATTCCACAGCCGGAACATGAACAGTCGGTTAACGTTTCACCTTGCGCATCGCAAATTCTGCGCATAGGACTATCCTTAATGAGGTTGTATGCCCGGTCACACGGTTTCCTGCCGCGGATCTCGGGCTACCGTACAGCGATAGAACGTCAGAAAGCGCGAAAGGCGGGTGAGAGACATGTTGAGAATGTTCAGAACGATTAACGGCCAGGTGGAACAGATTCAAAAACCTGAGAACGGCTCCTGGCTGTGCCTGTCCGAACCAACCGACGTGGAGCTCGCCAGCGTCGCCCAAGAAACCGGCATCGACCTGGCCGACCTGCGCGCCCCGCTGGATGACGAAGAGCGCTCGCGAGTCGATGTCGAGGATGATTACACGATGATCATCGTTGACATCCCGACCGTCGAGGAACGCGGCGGTCGTGACTGGTACGAGACCATCCCGTTGTCGATCATCATCACGCAGTCGATGATCATCACCGTCTGCATGCAGGACACCCCGGTGCTGCATCCGTTCATGGAAGGTACCATCCGCGGTTTCAACACGTACATGAAAACGCGTTTCATCCTGCAGATCCTCTACCGCAACGCCACCATGTATCTGCGTTACCTACGCATCATCGACCGCGAGAGCGACAAGCTCGAACTGAAACTGCGCCATTCCATGCAGAATCGTGAGATCCTCATGCTACTTGAACTGAGCAAGACCTTGGTCTACTTCACCACGTCACTCAAATCGAATGAAATCGTGATGGAGAAGCTAACGACCCTGCCCCGTATCAAGCAGTACCCGGAGGATGAGGATCTGCTCGACGACGTCATCACGGAAAACAAGCAGGCAATCGAGATGGCCAACATCTACAGCGGCGTTCTTGCGAACATGACCGACGCCTTCGCGTCGATCGTGTCGAACAACCTGAACAACGTGATGCGCATCTTCACCATCATCTCCATCACGCTGTCGATACCGACGTTGATCTTCTCCATGTACGGCATGAACTTCCAGCAAGGCATGTTGGGCATGCCGTTGTCCGACAAGCCGTGGGGCTTCGTGGTGATCATCCTGATCTCACTGGTGCTTTCGGGAATCGTCACTTGGTTCCTTACTCGTTCACGCATGTTCAAGTAGATTGTGCGTCACCGGCCGGTGGTCCCGCCGCCGGCGCATGATGGGTGTTCGGAGGGCGGTTACATGACGCACGGGATACGGAACATTGCGGCGATGCTGTGTGCCGCGTCGATTGTGGTTGGCGTGAGCGCATGCGGCACCTCCATCTCTGTGGTGACCAACGGCCAGGCGCAGGGGCCGACCATCACCATCGGCGTAGCCACCGATCAGCCGGGACTCGGCTTGCTGCACGGTAAGGATTATTCCGGGTTCGACATCACCGTAGCCCGATACGTCGCACAATACCTAGGATTTGCCGACAAGCAGGTCGTGTTCGCAAAGGTGATTCCCTCGACTCGCGTTTCGGCATTGACTTCGGGGGATGTCGATATGGTCGTGGATTCCTTCGCGACGAACACCGACCATGACGACGAAGTGACCTTTGCCGGACCGTATCTTACGGTACGTCGGGATTTGCTGATTCGTGCCGATGATAAGGATGGGATCCTGAGTGTCGATGATCTGGACGGCAAAACCGTATGCACGGCCAAGGGATCCATCTCCGGCTCCGATATGCGGAACCTGACCGACAAGATGACGGTCGAGGAACGTGACACCTATCCGCAGTGCGTCACGGCGCTGATGATAGGCGAAGCCGACGCCATCATCTCCGATGACGCCATTCTTACGGGACTTGCGGCCGACAGGGGAGGCGGCTACCTGAAGGTGGTCGGCGAACCGTTCGGCGAACAATCCTATGGCATCGCCGTCAGGAATGGTAAGAGCGAGCTGGTCGGACAGATTGACGCGGCACTCAAAGCCATGGTCGCGGACGGTTCATGGTCGAGTGCGGTGCAAGCCCTGAAGCAGGATATCGGATACACCGTCGACGTTTCGTCGAACCCGCCTACGGTGCGGCGGAAAAACTAATCTGCATGCCGCTTCTTGGATAATGATTATCGCCTTGCCAAGTGTCCAGTTGCGCGGCTAGTTTCATGCATTATGAATGACACCGAGAAAAGCGCACAGGCGCAGTCGAACGAATCCGCCGAGCCGTCGTTTCGCTACAATGCGAAGCTGGCTCAAGGCGTTGAGGAGAAATGGCAGAAGATCTGGGATGACGAGGGTACGTTCTGGGCGGCCAACGTCAATGGCGAGCTGAAGGATGGCAAGGGCCACAACGCGGAAGGCCGTCCATCCTACTTCGCCATGGACATGTTCCCATATCCATCGGGCAAGGGCCTGCACGTGGGCCACCCGCTGGGGTATCTCGCCACCGATGTGGTCAGCCGTTATCACCGCATGAAGGGTGAGAACGTGTTGCATGCCATGGGCTATGACGCCTTTGGCCTTCCCGCCGAGCAGTACGCCGTACAGACCGGCCAGCATCCACGCATCACCACCGAACAGAACATCGCCAACATGCGCCGCCAGTTGCATCGCATGGGTCTGAGCTTTGATAACCGTCGCTCCTTCGCCACCATCGATCCGGGTTATGTGCGTTGGACCCAGTGGATCTTCTCACGCATCTATGACGCTTGGTATGACGAGGAAGCCGTCAATCCGAGCGGTTCCAAAGGCTGCGCAAGACCGATCAGCGAGCTGGTCGAACAGTTCGAATCCGGTGCGCGCGCCATTCCGGGTTGTGAGGGCAGGTCCTGGGCCGACTTGAATGAAGCCGAACGGGCGGATGTGCTCAACGACTTCCGTCTGGCATACATCTCTAAGTCCCCGGTCAACTGGTGTCCGGGACTGGGTACCGTGCTCGCCAACGAGGAGGTCACCGCCGAAGGCAAGTCCGAACGAGGCAATTTCCCGGTGTTCCAGCGCGAGCTACGCCAATGGTCCATGCGCATTACCGCCTACGGTCACCGTCTGATCGAGGATCTCGACGGCATCGATTGGCCGGAAAAAGTCAAGCTGATGCAGCGTAACTGGATTGGCGAGTCCCATGGCGCCTCCGTGCATTTCACCGTCGAAACCCCGAACGGTATCAGGGACATGGAGATCTACACCACTCGTCCCGACACCCTGTTCGGCACCACATTCGCCGTCGTGTCTCCGGAGCACCACCTGCTCGCCGATGTCCCCGACGAGTGGCCTGCCGAAACCCCGGAGAACTGGAAGGGTGGCTATGCCACTCCGGTCGAAGCCGTGCAATCCTACCGTCTGGCCGCCGAAGCCAAGACCGCCAAGGACCGTGTCGACGAGGCGGGCGAAAAGACGGGTCTGTTCACTGGCCTGTATGCCATCAACCCGATTACCGGAGCCAAGCTGCCGCTGTTCACCGCCGATTACGTGCTCATGGATTATGGCACTGGTGCCATCATGGCTGTGCCGGGTGGCGATCAGCGTGACTATGATTTCGCCGTCAAGTTCGGTCTGCCGGTCATATATACCGTCAAGCCACTGCCGGAATCCGGCGATGACCTGGCCGACTACGAGGGCAAGGCTCCGTTCGTCTCCCACGACGGCATCGTGATCAACTCTTCCGTAGCGTCCACCAAGACCAAGGGCGATGCCCTGAGTCTCGACGGTCTGCGCGTCGACGAGGCCATTGACAAGGTCAATGCATGGCTTGAATCCGCAGGTGTCGGCAAGGGCACCGTCAGCTACCGTCTGCGCGATTGGCTCTTCAGCCGCCAGCGCTATTGGGGCGAGCCGTTCCCGATCGTCTACGGTGAGGACGGCACCCCGCATCTGCTGCCCGACGAACAGCTGCCGATCAACCTGCCGGATGTGCCGGACTACAGCCCGAAGACCTTCGACCCCGAAGATGCCGAATCCAACCCGGAAGCACCGTTGAGCCGCAATGAGGATTGGGTCAAGGTCGAGCTTGATCTGGGCGACGGCAAGAAGACCTACTACCGTGACACCAACACCATGCCGAACTGGGCCGGCTCCTGCTGGTATTACATGCGATACCTCGATCCGACCGACACCGAACACATGGTGGAGAAGGACGAATACGATTACTGGATGGGTCCGAACCATAACGAGACCACCGGCAAGGCCGGTGGCGTGGACCTGTACATCGGTGGCGTGGAGCATGCCGTACTGCATCTGCTGTATTCGCGTTTCTGGCACAAGGTGCTCTTCGACCTCGGCTTCGTCGACTCCGCCGAACCGTTCCATAAGCTGTTCAATCAGGGCATGATCCAGGCCTATGCCTACACCGACGACCGTGGCCAGTACGTGCCGGCCGCCGAAGTGGTGGAAGGTCCTGCCGATGCCAATGGCGAACCGACCTTCACCTGGAACGGCGAACACGCCAACCGCGAGTTCGGCAAGATGGGCAAGAGCCTGAAGAACATCATCACCCCGGATGACATGTACGAGAACTACGGCGCGGATACCTTCCGCCTATACGAGATGGGCATGGGACCGCTGGCCGAATCCCGTCCGTGGAACACCCGCAACGTGGTCGGCTCCATGCGTTTCCTGCAGCGTCTGTGGCGTAACGTCATCGACGAGACCACCGGTGAGGTTCGCGTCAGCGAGGGTGACCTCGACTCCAAGACCCTGAAACTCCTGAACAACACGATTGCCGACGTGACCGTGGAAATGGAGGCCATGCGCCCCAACACCGCCATCGCCAAGCTCATTGTGCTCAACAATCATCTGACTGGCCTTGATGATGTGCCGCGTGCCGCCATCGAACCGCTGATTCTGATGCTTTCACCGATTGCACCGCACATCTGCGAAGAACTGTGGAACAGGCTCGGCCATGACGAATCGCTGGCCCATGCCGACTGGCCTAAGGCCGATGAACGTTATGTCGGCCAGGACACCGTTACCGCAGTGGTGCAGATCAAAGGCAAGGTGCGTGCCAAACTCGAGGTCACTCCGGATATCGATCCGAAGGAGCTTGAGCAGATGGCCCTCGAAGCGGTCGCCGACCGTCTTGGCGGCAAGGAGCCACGCAAGGTGATCGTCAAAGCGCCGAAGATCGTTTCGATCGTCCCCGCGGAATGACGACCGAAGGCCTTCGAAAGGACTGAATCGTTCTCCCGCTTGGCGACACGCCGAGCCTGTGGATAACTGACGTCCTTCGACCACAAGGGCCGTTTCGACTGGACAAACGCCCATGATTCCATCAGCGTGGAGTCATGGGCGTTTTCGTTATCAGAAAGAAGCATATGGGCGCAGCCGCACCGATGACGCGGCTGCAACGGTTGAATGCTCCCGAAACAACGTCAAGGCCTGAGCCTCATCCGTCTGCGTACTGTCCTCAACCCGCACGATCGTACGCCCGGGCATCATCGCAAGTGCGGCGTGCCGTTGCAGCCAAACCATCACTGGCCGATTTGGCGGGTGTCCAGCCATCAGACTCCGAAGAGCCGCTCAATCGCAGCCGAAGAGATAAGCCACGCATCATATTTCAGCCGATTCATGCGGTCATTGCGATGCTGACCCTGACCTGCGCGTTATGCGCAAGCCTGACCATGCTTATCCAACAGGCGACCCACTATGCACAACTGCAATCCACGCAACCCACGGTACGGCAAACCGCACATCCTTCATCCGGCACATCGCCGTCGACATCCGCCTCATCCGCACAGCCGGATACGGCACGATCCGAATCGACCGATGCCGATCCCACTTCCGACCTTCTTGACCTCAATACCGCAGGCTTGGAGGAACTGCAGACGCTGGAGGGAATCGGTCCGGTTACCGCGCAACGCATACTTGATTACCGCATGCAGTTCGGTCGTTTCGACAATGTGGATCAGCTGATGGAGGTCAAAGGCATCGGAAGCAAGACGTTGGCCAAATTCCGTGATCAGGTATGCGTGCGATGAACGGGAAAGGTCGGTGGTCCGAACGTGAGCGAGGCAGCAGGGACTGGCGCCTGTTGCCCGTGACAGTGCTGGGTTGGTCGGCGAGTCTCCTCACGCATGCTGTGTTCTCAATGATGACGGCGAACGGAACACACGCAGGCCCGGCACTAATCGCCATCATATTGCTGATGGCTGTGGTGGCCGGTGTGGGATTGGCGTCGTTGAGACTGCGCGGCCCGAACGCCGCCAAGCTGATGGCTTGGCACAGTGGTGCCATGGTATGCATCGCCGCCGTGCTGGCATGCTCCTGCACCGCACTGACCTATGATCTTGTGCAGTGGAATGACGTGTCCTCGTCGCTGGCGAGGAAGGGAACAACGCCGGTTACGGTGCGGCTGCATGTCGTTTCGCCGACGGTTGCCTCGAACAGGCGCGCCAATGACTGCCAAGCGGATGCCGTATTGCAAACCGTGACCGAAGGCCAGCTCGTTCGGGCATCGGTCAGTCGTATACGGGTATACGCCGATCAGCCCGACTGCGCCATGTTGCGGCAGGACGGCACATACCAGTTGGACGGCATGCTGATGCCATCCGACTATGGCAGCATGCCGATATGGCTGACCGATGTGGACGACATTCGGATGATTCGCGCGCCGAATGCCGTCTTCCGTCTTGTCGATGTGATGCAACGTTCCTTTTTCATACAGACCGGCAGGCTTTCGGATCAGGGCAAGGTGCTGGTTCCCGGGCTGACATTGGGCATTCTCGGACAGGATTACGTGCCGACGGAAGACTCGACCGATGGATCCGGCATCGATGCCACCTATGCCGGCCGATTGGAGGATGATTTCCGGAAATCGGGAATTCTGCATCTGATGGCGGTCAGCGGCGGCCATCTTGCCGTGGTCGCCACGCTGGTCCGTACGATTTGCGCGTTTTTCGTAATACCACGAAGAATTACGGCAATACTGACCGGTCTTTCCTACATTGCATTGTCCTGTTGCATGTTTCCTTCGGATTCCGTCTTCCGTGCGTTACTGATGGGACTGGCCGGCGCGACCTGTCTGTTTGTAGGACGGCGTGGGCAGGCGCTAAGTACCTTATGCTGGACCGCTATGGGCGTGTTGCTTATCCAGCCGTACATGTCATATAGCTTCGGGTTTGCACTTTCGTGTGCCGCGGTGCTGGGCATAGTGCTGTTCGCGGACCGTATGACCGATTGGCTGAAAGCGATGTTGCCGCTATTCGTGGCACAGGCTGCAGGCATGACCATCGCCGCACAACTGTTCACCTTGCCGTTACAGGTGCTGATCGAACCGGAGCTGCCGGTATTTTCGATTCTGGCGAATCTTGTGGTCTCACCTGTCGTCGGTTTTTCCACGTTGGCTGGACTGGCGTCATTGGCCTTGTCTTGGATACTGCCCGATATCGGGTTCGTGCTGGCGTGGCTATCCGGTTGCGGCACCGCAATCATGGAGATCGTATCGTTGCATTTGGGATCGGGCAATCACGCCACCATCCCATGGGCCGGCGGCATACCAGGCGCGATGTTGGTTCTGGCTGTCGAGTCGGTCTGCGCTTGTTCGGTATGGTTGATGCGTCGCATCGCAAGACGCGCGGGAACGCCGGAACAGGGCATGCCCGGTCGTCGTATGCTGAGCAATCCCATGGATCGATTGCGCCTGTGGGGTACGCTCACGTTCGCCGCGTTGAAAAACATGCATTGGGATGCCGGCTGATGATGGCACGCTTGTCCACCGATGCGGCGAGATTGAATACTATGCCGAAAACATCCGCAACGAATACGCCATTTCACATCGTCTTTGGCGGGGATTCGTATCTGAATGAACAGACGGTGCGCGATCAGTGTGTTGCCGCGCAACGCAAGTATCCTGATGCGGAACTGATCGAATTGGATGCAATGGGCGCGGATCATTATGCTTTCGACGAAGCGGTGAGTCCTTCGTTGCTCAGCGATCGGGCGATCGTGAAAATCGTCAACCTGCAAGGCACCGACGAAAAGCTTGGTGATGCCATGGTCGAATATTGCAGGCAGGCATGCAAGGATCCCACGGACTGCAGCATTGTCATCTGCCAGCATGAAGGCGGAGTCAAAGGCAAACGACTGGTGGATCAGCTCACGAAGGCCGGAGCCGACAAACAAGTCGTGCCCGATCTGAAAAAGGCCGACGCCAAGCTCAACTTCGTCATGCAATGCTTCGATCGTAGAAACCGTCGTGTGGACCCGATGGCAGCACAGCAGCTCGTGGCCGTACTCGGCGAGAAAACCGGTGAGCTTGCTGCGATGGTCGCCCAGCTGTGTTTTGATTTCGACGACGATCCAATGGGATTGAATCGTGTGAACCAGTATCTTGATTCCAACCCGCAGGTCACTGGTTTTGTCGTAGCCGATCAGGCCATGGCCGGTCGTTCCGCCGATGCCATCATCGCCATGCGATCAGCGGTGGAGCAGGGCATCGATCCGATTGCGCTGATCGGAGCCCTTGCCATGAAGCTGCGTACGCTCGCCAAAGCGTCGGCTGTGCGTGCCGGTACCATTTCTCAAGCAGAGGCGAAAACGAACCCGTGGGCACTCAAGAATGCCACACGGCAACTTCCCGGATGGACTTCGGCAGGTCTGGGCCGATGCATCCAGATGCTTGCATGGGCGGACGAGCAAAGCAAAACCAGTGGAGGAGACCCGGTCTATGCGCTGGAACGCTCCATCGAACTCATTAGTCAAAAAGGACGGATCAACAGGTCATGAACAGTAACGGCATCACTATGATGGTCGAGACCGGCGACGATATGCGCGCAATCGGCGAACGATTGTCAAAACTGACCCACGGAGGGGATGTGGTGCTGCTTTCCGGGCCGCTTGGTGCCGGCAAAACCACATTCGCGCAAGGTTTCGGCGCGGGGCTCGGCATCACGGAGCCCATCGTGTCTCCGACATTCACCATTGCACGCGAGCTTGAGGGACGCTTCTCCGATGGGTCTTCTGCACATCTGGTGCACGTTGACGCCTATCGTCTTGGAGGCAATGCCTACGCTCCCGGACAGGATGCCGTGGGCCGGCTGCTGGATGAGCTCGAATCTCTGGGACTGGATGAGGAGTTGGAGGATCCAAGCGATAATACGGTAATTCTTATGGAGTGGGGCGAGCAGATGGCTGCGGCCCTTGCGCCGGAACGGTTGGAAATCCATATCGACAGACCGATCGATGTCGACACGGCGGGGGATGACAGGGAACTGACCGGCGATGGCGTGCGCATCATCACCATGATTCCGATCGGCGCGGCCTGGAGTGGCTTCGATTTCGCAAACGGATCCCGCTGATCGTTGTTTTGGCCGCTTCTAGCGTCGGTTGTACAGTATCTAGAGGTTTGGCACAAGGAGTTCTTGAAAATGCAGACACTGGTGATTGACACCTCGTACGGTTCCACGGTCGGCGTGGTCGGGCATGAGCCCATAGTGGAGACCGATTCACGTACGCATGTCGAGAAACTGCAGGTGAACATCGCCCATGCCGTCGAACAGGCGGGACTCAGACCCACGGATATCGAGCGCATCGTGGTAGGCATTGGCCCGGCGCCGTTCACGGGACTCCGAGCGGGCATCGTAGCAGCCAAGGCGCTGGCATTCGCCACCGGAGCCGAACTGGTGGGACAGGATGCGCTTTCACCGCAAACGCAACTGGTCGATGAATACGCCAGTGATGACGCGTGCCATCTGACGCTTGCAATCAACGATGCCCGTCGTCGGCAACTGTACTTCATGCTGATGGATTCGGCACGGGGGAGCGCCATGCCCCGAACATTGGTCGGCATGGACATCGACTATCCGCAATCCATCGTGCGACGGGTCGATGCCGCGGTTGAACTGCTACGAGCGGATCGTCCGAACGTACGGTATGTGGTCGACGTTGTAGGCCATGGCGCTTCGAAATACGCTATGACATGGGATTCGCTGGCTGCGCTCGGCTCCGTGTCCGACGATACGCTGCTTGATAAAGGAGCCTACGGATTGGAACGGTTCGCCTCATTCGCCACATCCGACGAGTCGCTGGCCCGTCCCGTTCCCGTTGAACCGCTGTATCTTCGACGTCCTGACGTATCCGTACCGAATCCGCTCAAGCATGTGCTCAACCATGCCGGTGCCGATAAAACGGAGTGATGCAGCGAATATGATTGTCGATCATACGCAGGTTGAACAAGATGCGGCCATCAGACAGATCGTCGCACTGGAGGCTGATCTGTTCGGTCACGGCGCCTGGAGCGAACATTCGGTCCGGCAGGAACTCAATGCGCCGGCACGTACTTACCTGTTGGATATTGAACCGTCAGATGACGATGGGATTCCGATCGTTCGCGGCTATGCCGGCTTCTGGTATGACGGTGATGATGCGGAGATCATGACCATCGGCGTCGGCAGGTCGTTTCAGCGCAGGGGAATTGCGGCGATGCTCCTGCAATCCTTGATCGAATCGGCCAAACGGCAGGGCGCGAAACGCATGCTCTTGGAGGTGCGCGTCGACAATGTGCCGGCATTGGGATTATATGAACGTTTCGGTTTCATCAGGATGGGTCTGCGCAAACGGTATTACCAGCCCGAAGGAATCGATGCCTACACCATGAGCCTCGATCTTGAGCCACGAACCATCGGCTTCCAACCACAGAACTAACGGAGTGTCCAACCAATGAGCGAACCAATCGTACTCGGTATCGAATCCACTTGCGATGAAACCGCTGCGGCCGTAGTGCAGGGCAGAACGCTGATTTCCAACGTCGTGGCCTCATCCATGGACGACCATGCGCGCTACGGCGGTGTGATTCCGGAAATCGCCTCACGGGCGCATGCCGAAGCTTTCGTACCATGCGTGTCGAAGGCTCTGGCCGACGCCGATATGACGCTGTCCGACATCGACGCCATCGCCGTATCCGCGGGCCCTGGTCTTGCCGGTTGCCTCGCCGTCGGCGTTTCCGGGGCGAAAGCGCTGGCTTGGGCCGCGAACAAGCCGATCTATGGCATCAATCATGTCATTGGGCATATCGCCGTCACCCAACTGCAGTTCGGCCCGTTTCCCAAGGACACGCTTGCGCTGATCGTGTCCGGCGGCCACACTTCGCTGCTGCACGTTGAAGATGTGGCCCGGCACATCGATGTGGTCGGTACCACCCTTGACGATGCCGCCGGCGAATGCTTCGACAAAGTGGCACGACTGCTCGGTTTCCCCTATCCGGGAGGCCCGCATATCGACCGTCACGCCCAGTCGGGCGACCCACATGCCATCAAGGTGCCGCAGGGACTCACCCAAGGCAAAGCCGGAAGGCAACACCCATACGACTTCAGTTTCTCCGGGGTCAAGACCGCCGTCGCACGTTGGATTGAACAGCGTCAGACCGCAGGTCTTGAGATTCCCGTCGACGACGTGTGCGCTTCGCTGGCCGACTCCGTTGCCACCGTGCTTGCCGAAAAAGCCATGCGAGGCTGTGAACAGTATGATTCCGGCACACTGATTGTCGGCGGTGGTTTTTCCGCGAACTCCCAGTTGCGTGCCAAACTGTTGGAAGTCGGCAAGGAACGGGGGGTCGAGGTTCGTGTTCCCCGTATCAAACTATGTACCGACAACGGTGCGATGGTGGCCATGTTGGGTGTCAATCTGGTCGAAGCGGGAGTCAAGCCGTCCGCTCCGGATTTTCCGATCGACTCCGCCATGCCTTTAACCAGAATTTCCATGTGACACGCTGAGGTTTTGCAGTAGCACCATTCCGGAGTATCATCTTCATCTTGTGCACAGCGCATTCCTGCGTAGCTCAGTTGGCAGAGCATCCGACTGTTAATCGGACGGTCACTGGTTCAAGCCCAGTCGCAGGAGCCATAGGAAAGCCCTCGAAATACTGAGGGCTTTTGTCATTCCAGTGAATCCAATACCTCATCGATAAGCGTACGCTCACGCCCTTCGCCTTCACGAAGGCGGGGGAAACGACGCAATGCGTTCGCGGGGCTGGCGCCCGCCGCGCGCGCCACGTTCGATTTGGATTCCCCGTGGGCAATCGCCGTTTCAGCCAAGCGGTCCACCAGTGAATCCGCCACCTGGCGGATGCGTTCGGCGACCCATAGCTGTGATAGTTCAGGGGAGAGCGAATAATCGTCCTGCAATTCGCTCGAGGCTTCCTGCACGGCGGCCCATAGCACCATGAACGGTTTGCGATAGTAGGCGATCCGTTCATCGGCCGGTTCATCTTCCAGCTGCCGTAGGGCCTTACGTTGCGTGGTATTGTCGCTCATGCCTTCCATCGTAGGTTGCGACACGCCCGGAGCCTGTGGATAACCACCGTCCTCCGACCACAACCTCCGTTTCGACTTGACGGGGAAGATAAAGGGTCCTCATGCTGGCAGAAAACGGCAAAGGAGCCATGGTGAACGAACGGGAATACCAGCGTAGAATCCGACGATACCGATACCAATGCGACACTGATCGCAACGATTGCGAGCGGCAAGGCAGACGGGCGATCATCTCCTGCCTGATCACCACGATCGCGGCGCTGATCATCTGCTGCATGATGGTACGGCCATCGCAGGCTTCGACATCGAACACGACATCATATTCGAGCGGCGAGTGCAGCGCACTCATGCGTTGGCCCGTGTCGGACGCCAGCATAATGAAGCGATACCAAGCACCTGAAAAACAATGGCTCTCAGGGCATCGGGGAATCGATCTCAACGTGGAGGAAGGCGAAGAACTCCTTGCGCCAGCGGACGGCATGATTGCCTTTGCGGGAAGCGTGGCAGGCAAATCAGTGGTCACCATACGTCACGGTACGCTGCACGGGGAGCTGACTTCCACCTTCGAGCCGGCCACCACCGATCTCCCCGTCGGAACAATGGTCAAAGGCGGGCGTATCTTTGCGCACGTCGAAGGTTCTTCCGACCATTGCGCGGATGTCTGCCTGCACTGGGGGCTCAAGGGTGCGGATCACGGTTATACCGATCCGGAGGGGAAAGTTAGGGCAGTGACGATCGCGCTGAAACCAGATGGGTGACACCGGTGAAGAAGCCGAAGGAGTGTGGCGAATTCCGAGTAATATGATCGGCTCGACTATGATGCATATTTGTAGGTTCATGCATTGAGGAGAATAGCGTCATGTATAAGGAATACACGCGTCCTTTGGAACAGTCGATCGATGCCGACAAGAACGTCTTTTCGGTTCTCGAGGAGCGTGTAAGGCGCGCGCCGAACGATTCTCTGATCGAATATAAGAACGAGGCAGGGGAGTGGTCGTCCTTCAGCGCGGCCGAATTCCAAGCCAAGGTCATAGCCATTGCAAAAGGCCTGATCGCACGCGGCATCATGCCAGGCGACTCGGTATCCATCACTGCGCATACCTGCTGGCAATGGACGGCGCTCGATTTGGCCATCATGTCCATTGGCGCGCTTACCGTGCCCGTATATGAGACGAATTCACCGGCACAGGTCACGATGATTTTCAACGATTCGAAGGTCAAGATGGCCTTTGCCGAAGATGACGGCCAGCGGGACAAAATCGAATCGGTTCGTGCGCAATGTCCTGATCTGGGCGACGTCTATGTGATTCGGTTCGGTGCGATCGATACCATCATCGAATACGGCCGCTCCGTATCCGATGCGGAATTCTATGAACGCGAACATGCCGTCAAAGGTTCCGACCTAGCGACCATCGTATATACTTCCGGCTCCACGGGAACGCCCAAAGGCATCGAGCTCTCCCACGCGAACTTCGTGTTCATCACCTATTCCGGTGTCAATTCCATGCCTGACATCGCCATGAAGCCAAATCGTCGACTGCTGCTGTTCCTGCCGTTGGCCCACGTGTTCGCTCGCTATATGCAGTTCTTCTGCTTCGCCGGCAATGTTTCACTGGGCTTGTCTGGCAATCTCAAAACCATCTTGGCCGATTTCCAGGCATTCAAACCGACATTCATCCTAGCCGTGCCACGGATCTTCGAAAAAATCTACAATGCGGCCTCGCAAAAGGCCGGTTCCGGCCTTAAGGGCCGTGTATTCGCAGGCGCCACTCAAGTGGCGCGCGACTGGTCCTACGCCCAGCAGTCAGGCGAGGGCATTCCGTTGGCGCTTGGTATGAAGCATGCGCTGTACGACAAGCTTGTCTATTCGTCGATCATGGATGTGTTCGGTGGACATGTGGAATACGCAGTTTCCGGCGGCGCGCCGCTCGACTCCTCCATCGCGCACTTCTTCAATGGCGTGGGACTGCCTTTGCTCGAAGGATACGGCATGACCGAAACCTGCGCTCCCTCCAGCGTGAATCCAACGGTCGGCTATAAGATCGGCACCATCGGTCTGCCATTGCAAGGCGTGACCATGGGCGTCGACGAGACGGGCGAACTCTGTATCAAGAGCCCGGCCGTATGCGTGGGATACCATAACCATCCGGACGTTACCGAGCAGCAGATCGTCGATGGGTGGCTGCACACCGGTGACCTCGGATCCATCGACGATGACGGGTTCGTGTCCATTGTCGGACGCAAAAAGGATCTCATCATCACCGCAGGTGGCAAGAACGTCTCCCCAAGCGAGATGGAAGCTTCCATCATGACTTCTCCAGTGGTGAGTCAGTGTGTGGTGATAGGTGACCGTAAGCCGTTCATTGCATCCATTATCTCCCTTGACCTGGCGGAGACGAATCTGTGGCTTGAATCGCAAGGCGCTGAACGTGTGGAGAATCTTGAGGAGGCCACGAAGAACCCGATCGTGCGGGCTGAGGTGGAACGTGCCGTCAATAAAGCCAACGAACTGGTATCTCGTGCCGAATCCATCCGAAAGTTCGAGATTGTGCCCGATGAGTTCACCGAGGGGAACGGCTTGGTCACACCGAGCATGAAGGCACGTCGTCAAGCAGTCGTCGAACACTATAGATCGCTGATTGACACCGTGATCTACGTGCCGAAAAAGTAGGCTCCTATCATCCGTAAGTGGCGCAAGGGCCCGCACCGCAATCTCCGGTGCGGGCCCTTGCGCCACTTACGGATTCGATGGAATCGGTCACATGCCGGCATCGGCAAGTGAGATGTATCCCGGTTCGATGAGCGTGTTTTTCAGATTATAGGCGCTGACCGCCAAGGTGTCTTCCTGGATGGTGGGCGTCTTCTGGCCGCCGACGGTGGTGGTATCGACGAACCGTAATCCGCTGATCTTCCGCGCCGCGTTGAAACGTACGCACACCTCGGCGATATCCTGTGCAAAAGCCTTGCGATTCTCCAGTGCGGTCATCCATTGCTGACCGTTCACGATGCTCGGCATGGAACTCGCATAGGCTCCATAGCCAGTGACGATCGGCCATTGCGCATTCTTCTTGTCGATGGATTCGTCCTTGCCGGAATCGTCGGTGGACTCATCATCGTCATCTGACTCCGGGGCCTTGACGGGATCGGGGACGGCTTTTTTCTTCAAATCATGTTTGCCGGCGATATTGTCCATGATTCCGGAAATCGTGATCGAAGGATTGACATCCGCCGCCGAACCGGTATACGCCAAATCCGTCAGCTCGGCGATGACCGAGTCCGCCACGAAGTCGTTGCAGGCGATGATGCCGTCGATACGCGTATGGCGAGATTTGTCCTTATCCATGCCGAGGCGTTCGGCCAGCGCCTGCTTGACCTGATCGCTTTTGGTGGCTTCGAACGCCACTTCCCGCCAGTCGTCATCGGTGCTGGAAGCAGTCAGTTTGCCGGATGGACTTATGGCTTTGCCGTCTTTGAAGTACGGGCTCAGCACCTTCCAGATGCCTTTGAACACCGATTGCGCGAAAGTCGCATCGGCATTCTGACCGTTCTCATCGGTCGTATCGTAGGGAAGCAACACCTCGATATGCTTTGGATTATCCGAACTCGTCTTATCCAAAGCCAGCTTGTTCACCAGCTTCTGAGCCTGCAGCATACCGATTTGTTCGGCGTCGGACATCTTCACGAAGGCATCCGGAACGTACCCCTGTAGGCTGTTGGAGATCAGTACCACCTTCATTCCCTCATCCTGGGCGAGTCGCAGTGCCGCGACCATTCGTTCCGCGGATTGCGCGTAATCCTGCTCGTCCTCATCAGAGGAATCCTCGTTCCAGGTGATGGCGCGGCTCACATAATCGCCGTATTGCCTGTCTGATTCGGTGGTATTCGCCACCGGGGCCACAACTAGCGTGGTCTTCGTTTTCTTGGCGGAGCCCGTCACATGATTCACCACGTAATCCTGTACGTTCTGGCTTTGCTTATCTAGGCTCGAAGCGGTTTTGACGGTGATGTTCCCGCCGCTTACGCCTTTGGATTTCAAGGAGGATACAATCTCCGGCACCAGTTTTTCCCATTTGCTCAAGGGAGTTTGCTGCGAGATGGTGATGCCGTCCGAGGGGGCGAAGATCACGACATTGCCATCCTCCGTCGTGCTGGATGCGCTGGTGGAGGATGACGTTGTCGACGAGACGTCGTCGCCCGATGTCGAACAGGCGGTCATGGTCAGGAGCAACCCCGCCGATACCGTCAATGCGAGCAGTCGTTTCGCCATAGCCGTGCAGTGCAATGTCATGCCGTCGTTCCTTCGCTGGTGTCTCTGATATTCCTATGCTGACCATGATTGTAATATCCGGTCATCGAAAAGGCCCGAACATATGCGTGAATGCGCACATATTCAGGCCGTAAACATATGAAACGGGGAAGGAGGGGGCTCCTATGCCGTCAGAGCCGCGGCAAGTGCCTCGTCAAGGGCGTCCATGAAGCCTTCGGTGTCAAGCCAAGGCTGATCCGGGCCGATCAGCATGGCCAGATCCTTGGTCATCTTGCCACCTTCCACGGTGTCGACGATGACTTTCTCCAGCGTTTCGGCGAAATGCTTGACTTCTGGCGTATTGTCGAGATCCGCACGGTGCTTGAGGCCACCGGTCCACGCGAAGATGGATGCGATCGGATTGGTGGAGGTCTTTTCACCCTTCTGCCAACGGCGATAGTGACGGGTCACGGTGCCGTGTGCGGCCTCGGCTTCGACGGTCTGGCCATCGGGGGTCATGAGCACGGAGGTCATCAGACCGAGTGAACCGAAGCCCTGTGCCACGGAATCGGATTGCACGTCGCCGTCATAGTTCTTGCAGGCCCAGATATAGCCACCGTGCCACTTGAGGGAGCTGGCCACCATATCGTCGATCAGACGATGCTCATAAGTCAGACCGGCCGCTTCGTACTTACCCTTGTACTCCGTTTCGAAGACCTCGGCGAAGATGTCCTTGAACTGACCATCGTATGCCTTGAGAATCGTGTTCTTGGTGGATAGGTACACCGGATAGCCGCGCATCAGGCCATAGTTGAAGCAGGCACGTGCGAAACCGCGGATCGAATCGTTGACGTTGTACTGCACCTGGGCCACGCCGCCGTCGGCACCATAGTTGTAGACCACATGCTCAATCGGTTCGGAACCGTCTTCCGGGGTGAAGGTGACGGTGAGCGTACCGGCCCCTGGCACCTTGAAATCGGTGGCTTTGTACTGGTCGCCAAAGGCATGGCGGGCCACGACGATCGGCTTGGTCCAGCCTGGAACCAGACGCGGCACGTTGCTCATGACGATCGGCTCGCGGAAGATGGTGCCACCAAGGATATTACGGATGGTGCCGTTGGGGGACTTCCACATCTTCTTGAGGCCAAACTCCTTGACGCGGGCCTCGTCCGGTGTGATGGTGGCGCATTTGACGCCGACATGCTCGCGCTGGATCGCCTTGGCCGCGTCGATGGTCACCTGATCGTCGGTGGCATCACGGTTCTCGATACCCAGATCGTAATAGTCGAGATCCACATCGAGATACGGCAGAATCAGACGATTCTTGATGTCCTTCCAGATGACGCGGGTCATCTCGTCGCCGTCGAGTTCGACGACCTTGCCTTCGACCTTGATTTTGGCCATGTGTTGCCCTCCTGTCGGGATTGAAGGTTATGTGTTCCGTCATAGCGGAAGTGTGTTAATTCCGTGTGGCGATGTCCAAATTCGACAGGTGGACACGGTGCGCCCACTGTCATTGCTGAGCATTAGCCTTGAAGGCATGTCTCAGGAAATTGAAATCGGTTTGGGCAAGAAGGGCCGTCTGGCCTATTCGTTGGACGATGTCGCTATCGTTCCCTCCCGTCGTACTCGCGATCCGCAGGATGTATCGACCTCATGGCAGGTCGATGCCTATGAATTCGATGTTCCGGTCATCGGTGCGCCGATGGATTCGGTGACCAGCCCGGCCACCGCCATCGCCATGGGCAAGATGGGCGCGCTGGGTGTGCTGGATTTGGAAGGCCTGTGGACCCGATATGACGATCCGCAGCCGTTGCTTGACGAAATCGCACAGTTGCCTGCGGATCAGGCCACCGGACGCATCCAGCAGATCTACGCCGAGCCGATCAAGCCGGAGCTCATCGTGCAACGTCTGCATGAAATCCGTGACGCCGGAGTCACCGTAGCCGGAGCCTTGTCTCCGCAGCGCACCCAAGACTATTATTCGACTGTG
Source organism: Bifidobacterium dentium JCM 1195 = DSM 20436 (assembly GCF_001042595.1). Taxonomy (NCBI): domain Bacteria; kingdom Bacillati; phylum Actinomycetota; class Actinomycetes; order Bifidobacteriales; family Bifidobacteriaceae; genus Bifidobacterium; species Bifidobacterium dentium. The sequence goes on along the minus strand of NZ_AP012326.1, from coordinate 1,351,557 downwards.
CTCGATGCCGGTGTCGACCTGTTCGTCATTCGCGGCACCGTGGTGTCCGCCGAACATGTGTCGAAGAACCATGAGCCGTTGAATCTCAAGAAGTTCATCTACGATCTGGATGTGCCGGTCATCGTCGGCGGTGCGGCCAACTACACCGCAGCGCTGCATCTGATGCGTACCGGTGCGGCCGGTGTGCTGGTCGGGTTCGGAGGCGGTGCGGTCTCCGCCAATCGCAACACCATCGGAGTTCATGCCCCGATGGCCACCGCCATCGCCGACGTGGCCGAAGCCCGTCGTGACTATATGGATGAATCTGGCGGCCGCTATGTGCAGGTGATTGCCGATGGCAGCATGGGGGACTCCGGCAGTTTCGTCAAGGCGTTTGCACTTGGTGCCGATGCCGTGATGCTCGGTTCGCCGTTGGCTCGAACCGAGGAGGCTCCGGGTCAGGGTATGCATTGGGGTACCGAAGCCCGTCATCAGACGCTGCCACGTGGCTTCCGTACGAACGTCGGTACGGTAGGGTCTTTGGAGAGCGTCCTGTTCGGCCCAAGCCATCAGGCCGATGGCACCACCAACTTCATCGGCGCCCTGCGACGTGCCATGGCTACTACGGGTTATGTCGATCTCAAGAGCTTCCAGCGTTGCTCGGTGACGGTCGCCCCACGTAGCACCCGCTGACATCCACCCCTGATAGGGGTTATCCACATATTCACAAATCCCTTCCGCCGATTTGACGGAAGGGATTTTTAACGCTGTAATAGGGGTACCCCCATATTCAATGGTGAATATGAACGTACAAGAAAGGGGAGCCCCATGAAGGATCCCGAAGAAGACGTCCCCCCTCCCGATGATGATCTGCAGGAGCAGGAGGAGGACGATGAAATTTCGGAGGATATTCCGTCCTCCGGGTTGGATGCCGTACTGAACCCGAATGGCGATACCAATATGATGTGGCAAGAGTATCTCACCAAGCAGAAAACGCCATTGCCCGTCTTCGACGGATTCATCGCCGCCGAACTCTCCGCCGAGCCCATTCCATTTCACTTCGTGCGCACTGATGCCATGGAATGGGATCCTCAGCAGGCTCATGCCATGGCAATGAACTCGGCACGTATCGCCTGTGATTCCGCCGATATCTTCCGTGGCAGGACGAAACCGGCGCGCATTGAACGCAGGATGACTCCGACATGCCTGAAACGTTTGGAAAACGCTTCCCAACTGTTGGTCGAACACATGCGCAGAGATGCGAGATTGCACGCCAGAATCGGAATCTTGCCGGTCATCATGGGATCCATCAACGGATGGTTGGTCAATCCTCAAAAATTCGACTGCGTGGTCATGTTGCGCATCGGTGCCGAACGAATGTGTTGCAACATGGTGTTCGAACGAATGGGAACAGCTTGGAAATGCGCATATTCTGATATCGGCTGACGTTTCCCGCCATCGCTGGAAGAAAAACAGGCAAAACCCTTGAAAACGGCGAAAAATAGCCATTTTCAAGGGTTTTCAGCGTGCCTTGAGAAAGTGGCAACTACTATAGGGACTCATGTTGCGTGAATTTATACCGGAACCTGCGTACAGCACCACTGATGAGGACACCGTGTATTCGTTGCTCTCCAAACGGGCGGAGCGGAATCCCGACGATCTGATCGCCCAGTGGCAGGATGATGAGACCCGGCACTGGCATGATGTGACCGCCGGACAGATGCTCGATCGAGTGAACGGCGTGGCCAAAGGTCTGCTCGGACTCGGAGTCAAGGCCGGTAGCATGGTGGTCATCTATTCACCGACCTGCTACGAATGGGGCGTCGTCGATTTCGCATGCGCCGCGATCGGCGCGGTGAGCGTACCCGTGTACGAAACGGATTCAGCCAGGCAGGCAGCCTCCATTATCGAAGAGGTGAACCCGGTTATCGCCTTTGCCGGTGATTTCGCGCATACACAGACACTGGAACAGATTCGCGACAGCCACGATGGCTTGAAGTACGTGTTCAATTTCGAGGCGGATGGCCTCGATGCCGTCGCCGATTTCGGTCAGGCGGTCGACGGCAATACGCTTGACAGGGCCATTGCGCGGGTCAAGGCCGATGACATGCTGACCATCGTCTATACATCGGGTTCCACGGGCAAGCCAAAAGGCGCGATGCTATCGCATCGCAATTTCACTCATATCGTGCTCAACGGCTACATCATTCTCGACGAGATGCTCTACCAGCCGAATCGACTGATGCTGTTCCTGCCGTTGGCGCACTGTTTCGCCAGGTACATTCAGTACGTGGCCATCGGCGGCCAAGGCGTGGTCGGTTACCTGCCCGGGGCCAAGCATTTGCTGGCCGATTTGCGCAGTTTCAAGCCCACCTATCTGCTCGGCGTGCCGCGCGTATTCGAAAAGGTGTACAACGCGGCCTCGCAGAAGGCCGGTGCCGGCATCCGCGGCCGTCTGTTCGCCAAGGCCTTCGAACATTTCGTGCGCTGGTCCAAGGATGAGCAGGAGACCGGTCGTCATTCGCTCACCTCGCGTGCCGAGCATTCGTTCTTCATGTCCACCGTAGGCAAGTCCATTCGTTCGGCGCTTGGCCCGAACATGCGCTATCTGGCGTGCGGCGGCGCACCGTTGAACGTCGATCTGGCCCATTTCTTCAATGGCATGGATGACATTACGTTCATTCAGGGGTATGGCATGACCGAGACCGCGGCCCCGATGATCGTCAACTGGCAGGATGCCAATCGCGTAGGATCAGTAGGCAAGCCCGGTCCCGGCATGGGGGTGCGCGTCGACGATGACGGCGAGCTGCTCGTCGAGGGGCCGAATGTGTTCCTCGGCTATTACAAGAAGCCCGAGCTTACCGCTGAGGTCAAGCTGCCCGATGGATGGCTGCGCACCGGAGATCTCGGCACCATCGACGATGACGGCTTCGTGTACATTACGGGTCGTAAGAAGGACATCATCATCACCGCCGGCGGCAAGAACGTGAGTCCCGCCCCGATGGAGGACATCATCAATACCTGCCCGATCGTTTCGCACAGCGTGGTCGTGGGGGACGGCAAGCCGTTCATCGGCGCATTGATCGAACTCGACCCGGATATGGTGCGCTCCTGGCTCTCCCAGCAGGGCCTTGATGCCGATATGCCATTGTCACAGATTGCGGACAATGATGCGGTGCGCGCCTTTATCCAGCAGTACGTCGAAAAAGCCAATTCCAACGTGTCCCGTGCGGAATCGGTGCGCAAGTTCGAGGTGCTGGACGAGGAATTCAGCCAGGACAACGGCACGTTGACCGCCAGTCTGAAGGTGGTCCGCCCGAAGGTGCTGCAACGGTACGCCGAAACGATCGAAAACGTGCTGTACGCGCCGAAGCCTTCCGGGAAACCATTGCCGAAGACCGTGCAGATTCTCGACCGCACTACGGAAACCGTCAAGCAGGCATCCGAAAGCGTCCGTCAGGCATCGGAATCCGTGAGTCCGAAGGTTCGGCAGGCATTTGATACCATGCAGGAGGAAATCAAGAGACAGACTGAGGAATCGCATGGCGAAGCTGAGACGCCGGACGATTCCGCAGCATCTGAGGCAACGATTACAGACGAGGAGAAATAATCTTGGCAATTCGTGAGATTCGAGTCGTGCCAGACCCGGTGCTACGTACCCCATGCGACCCCATCAAGGAAATCACTCCGGCCGTGCGCCACTTGGTGCAGGATCTGCTGGACACCGTTGACGATCCTGGCCGTGCCGGCCTGTCGGCCAACCAGATCGGAGTGAACCTACGTGCGTTCTCCTACAACATCGATGGCAAAATCGGCTATGTCCTGAATCCCGTGCTCGAAGAGACCAGCGGCGAACAGTACGGCGATGAGGGTTGCCTGTCGGTACCGGGCCTGTGGTACAAGACCCGCCGTGCCGATTACGCCCGGGTACGAGGCATTGATCTGGACGGAAACCCGGTCGTACTGGAAGGGCATGGCATCATGGGCCGCATGTTGCAGCATGAGACCGATCATCTGGATGGCCATGTCTATCTTGACCGTCTCGAGAAGGAAGAACGCCGCGAAGCGATGCGATACATGCGCAATCACCGTCAGTAGGTTTCCGTTCCGGCAAAGAGCTTGGAATTACACCTGTTGACAGGGTTTGGCAGGGTCCCGTCCGAAAAAGACGGGACCCTGTGGTATCTTCATACTTCGTATGCCACCCGGCGAGAAGTGCAGTCGCAAGCGCTTCGGACCAACCATTATCGTCAACCGGCATGCAGCAAATTCGCGTCATGTTCGCGACGACCTGTGTCGGTCGGCCCCGCCTCCAAGGCGAGGTTGCACGCAGGGACGCATGACCAGGCAAGAACCGACAAGAAAGAGGTAGCGATACCATGGCTCAGATCACTATGAGCGATATGCTGAAGGCAGGTCTGCACTTCGGCCACCAGACCCGTCGTTGGAACCCGAAGATGAAGCAGTTCATCCTCACCCAGCGCAACGGCATTCACATCATCAACCTGTTCAAGTCGCTCGATATGATCGACGCCGCCTATGACTTCATCAAGGCCACCGTCGCTCATAACGGCACCGTGCTGTTCGTCGGCACCAAGAAGCAGGCTCAGGAAGCAGTGTCCTCCCAGGCCACCCGCGTGAACATGCCGTATGTCTCCGAGCGCTGGCTCGGCGGCATGCTGACCAACTTCCAGACCGTGTCCAAGCGCGTCTCCCGTCTCAAGGAACTCGAAGAGATGGACTTCACCGACGTGCATGGCTCCGGCCTGACCAAGAAGGAACTGCTGCTTCTCGAGCGCGAGAAGGACAAGCTGGCCAAGCAGCTGGGCGGTATCCGTAACATGAACCGTACCCCGTCCGCCATGTTCGTCGTTGACGTCAACAAGGAAGCGCTGGCCGTCGAGGAAGCTCACAAGCTGGGCATCCCGGTCGTCGCCATCGTCGACACCAACGCCGATCCGGAGTCCGTCGAATACCCGATCGCCGCCAATGACGACGCCATCCGCGGCATCGAGCTGCTGACCAGCCTCATGGCCGATGCAGTGGCCGAAGGTCTGCTGGAGCGTTCCGGCAAGGCCGCCAAGGCCGAGGGTGAGACCGAGCAGCCGATGGCCGCTTGGGAGAAGGAGCTCCTGACCGAGGGCGCTCCGGCCTCCGAAGCTCCGGCTGAAGCTGAAGGCGAAGCCAAGGCTGAGTGAACACATCCTCTATGATGGGAGGTGCAATGCCTCCCATCATATGGGACATTATTTTTTCAGAGGAGACAAATCAATGGCAGCAATCACTGCAGCTCTGATCAAGCAGGTGCGCGAGGAAACCGGCGCCGGCATGATGGACGTTAAGAAGGCCCTGACCGAGGCCGAGGGTGACGTGGCTCGCGCCAAGGAGATCATCCGCGCCAAGGGTATCCAGGCCGCAGGCAAGCGCGAAGGCCGTAAGGCCCAGGAAGGCACCATCGCCTCCAAGGTCGTGGAATCCGCCGATGGCCAGACCGGTTATGCCGTCGAGCTTAACTCCGAGACCGACTTCGTGGCCAAGACCCCGAAGTTCGTGGAATTCGCGGACAGCGTTCTCGAAGACGCCGTCAAGGCCGAGGCATCCTCCGTGGATGAGGTCCTGGCTGCCGCCTCCGGCGACGCCACCGTGAAGGAAGCCGTCGAAGAGGCTGCGGCCCTGTTCGGCGAGCACGTCAAGGTCGGCCAGTTCGCCAAGGTTGCCGGTCCGCACGTCGAAATCTATGCCCACAAGAAGTCCGCTGAGATGCCGCCGAGCATCGTGGCCATGATCGCCACCGACGAGGCAGGTGCCGCCGTGGCTCACGAGGCCGCTCTGCAGATCTCCGCTATGGGCGCTCAGTGGCTGACCCGTGAGGACGTTCCGTCCGATGTGGTCGAGTCCGAGCGTCGCGTGGCCACCGAGAAGTCCCTGGCCGAAGGCAAGCCGGAGAAAATCGTTCCGAAGATCGTGGAAGGCCGTCTGAATGCCTTCTACAAGGAGAACGTCCTGCTTGAGCAGTCCTACGTCAAGGATCCGTCCAAGACCGTCGGCGACCTGTTCAAGGAAGTCGGTGGCGCCGCTCTGGCCTTCGCTCGCGTGGAGGTCGGCAAGGGCGAAGCCGAGTGAACTCGCTTACGGTAAAGCCGGGACGCATCGCATGACGATGTATCCCGAAGCGGCCATCATCGTACATGATGGCCGCTTTTTGTTTTATGGGCTGTGTCGTTCAAGTGCGGTGTCGTTGTTTGCCGATAGTCTGGAGAGCGGTAAATTTCGTGAGTTTTCGGGCAAGAAAGGCTTTTCATGACTGGCGAAAACACTGGTGACAATCCGCGTAGGGTGCTACTCAAGCTCTCCGGCGAGGCATTCGGTGGCGGCAAGGTCGGCATCGATACGACCGTGATCCGACGCATCGCAGGTGAAATCGTTCCCGCTGTCCAGCAGGGCGTGCAGGTAGCGATCGTGGTCGGCGGCGGTAACTTCTTCCGTGGGGCGGAACTGCAGCAGGCTGGCATCGACCGCTCCCGCGGCGACTACATGGGCATGCTTGGCACCGTGATGAATTGCTTGGCATTGCAGGATTTCCTGGAACAGGAAGGCCAGGCCACCCGAGTGCAGACCGCCATCACCATGGGACAGGTCGCCGAACCGTACATTCCTCTCAAGGCCATTCGTCACCTCGAAAAGGGCCGTGTCGTAATCTTCGGTGCCGGTGCGGGCATGCCGTATTTCTCCACCGATACCGTGTCCATTCAGCGTTCTCTGGAAATTCATTGCGATGAGGTGCTTATGGGCAAGAACGGTGTGGACGGCGTCTATACCGCCGACCCACGCAAGGACGAGAACGCCAGGCGTTTCGCGACCTTGAGCTATAACCGCGCGCTTGTCGACAACCTGGCCGTCATGGACGCCTCGGCACTTTCCATGGCGCGCGACAACAAGCAGCTCATTCGCGTGTTCGGTCTTGAAGGCGAGGGCAACGTCACCCGCGCTTTGCTCGGTGAGGAAATTGGTACCATGGTTTCCACTGCGGAATCCTCGTTGGCCGAGTAACGACATTCAACGTCGAATATCGATCAATCACAAACAAGGAGTATGAATATGGCAAACATCGTCGATCAGGCCAAGGCCCAGATGGCCAAGTCCGTCGAATCCACCAAGGAGAACTTCTCCGGCATCCGTACCGGTCGCGCCAATCCGGCCCTGTTCAACGGCATCACCGTCGATTACTACGGTGCGCCGACGCCGCTGAAGGCCGTCGCCACCATCGGCGTTCCGGAACCACGCACCCTGTCCGTCACCCCGTTCGATGCCTCGCAGGCCAATGCCGTGGAAAAGGCCCTGCGTGATTCCGATCTTGGTGCTAGCCCGCGCCGTGACGGCAACGTCATTCGACTGACCATGCCGGAACTTACCGAAGAGCGTCGCAAGGAATACGTCAAACTCGCCAAGGGCAAGGCGGAAGACGGCAAGGTCGCCGTGCGCAACATCCGCCGCAAGACCAAGGAGTCCATCGATAAGGCCATCAAGGATGGCGACATGGGCGAAGATGAGGGCGATCGTCTCCTGAAGGAGCTCGACAAGGTCACCAAGCAGACTACCGACGAACTCGACACCCTGCTTGAAGCCAAGCAGAAGGAGATTATGGAGGTCTGATTCACAGACATTCATAATCGACGATCGACGTCAGCGAAGACACTCAAGGAACCATGATGGAGCATCAGGAACAGCGCGAGAAGGAAGCCGAAGAGGCCATCAACGCCATCAATAAGAGAACCGGGCGCAATATGCCGCAGGCCATCGCCACCGCGGCCGTGCTGGTCATACTTATTCTGGCCTGCCTGCTGATCAGCATAGACCTGTTTGTCTATCTTGTCGTGCTGTTCATGCTACTTGCCTTGTGGGAGCTGCGTGTCGATTTCGCCACCGCCGGATTGCATATCCCGGTGGTGATGTTATGGATCTGCTCCACGGCGACCTTGCTGGCCACCTTCTACAGTGATCGGCACATCGTCGCCATGACGATCTGCGTGCTGGTGTCCCTGCTGCTGGTCGCCATGGCGGCAAGCGCCAAAGTGACGTTCGGCAGCAGAATCTCGTTGGCCGTCGCCAACAAGCTGTCCCACACCGATGCCGGTGCAAGACTCGAATCATCATTCAACCATGAGCAAGGCGAAATCAGCCATAGCCGTCTGAGCCATGTGGCGGTCTCCATGTTCACCGTACTGTATATTCCACTGCTCGCCTCCTGTCTGATCATGCCGTTGACGTTCAACGATCATCCGGTGGCGCATGCCATCATGCTGGTGTTCATGCCGGCCCTGAGCGATACCGGTGGTCTCTTCGCCGGAGCCTGGCTGGGCAAGCACAAGCTCAGTCCCCGTATTTCACCGAAGAAGTCCTGGGAGGGCCTGGCCGGCTCCATCGTGTTCGCCATGGTGGGCGCGTTCGTGGTGATGTTCTGCACCTATGACGCTTCCGTTTGGATGTCCCGCTGGTGGGTGCCCGTCATCGCCGGCATCATGATCGGCATCGCCGGCACGTTCGGCGACCTGTGCGCATCCATGCTTAAGCGTGACATCGGCATCAAGGATATGGGCCATCTGCTCAAGGGGCATGGTGGCGTAATGGATCGCGTCGATTCCATACTGCTGTGCGCGCCGTTCGTGTGCGTACTGCTGTGGGCCACCGGCATGTGATGAGCAAGAGGATTGATTGACCGCAATGAATGATTCCATGGACACCGTGAAGGATCTGCCTGAAACCGGTATTACGCCGGGAGGCACCACCGGTGCGTTCCGTGACGTGCTTTCCAAGGACCATGCCCGTCGAGGCAAGCCGCCGCTGCATTTCGCCGATATGTCCGAAGACGAACGGATCGCCAAGGCCAAGGAGCTTGGTCTGCCGAGGTTTCGGGTCAAGCAGCTTGCCAACCATTACTATGGGCATTTCGATGTGGATGCCGAGGAATTCTCCGATTTTCCCGCGAACAAGCGTGCCGAAGCGGCGGAAGCGTTTTTCCCGACGCTGATCACCGAGGTCACCCGGCAGGTAGCCGATGAAGGCACTACCATAAAGACGTTGTGGCGCCTGTTCGACGGCTCGTTGATCGAATCCGTGCTGATGCGTTATCCGACACGCACCACGCTCTGCATTTCCAGCCAGGTGGGTTGCGGTATGGGCTGTCCGTTCTGCGCCACCGGCAAGCTTGGACTGACACGTAACATGTCCGCGGGGGAGATCGTCGAGCAGGTGCGTGTAGCGGCGAAGGCCATGCGCGACGGCGAGGTTGCCGGCGGTCCCGGACGTCTGAGCAATATCGTGTTCATGGGTATGGGCGAACCAATGGGCAACTACAGGTCCGTATTGAGCGCGGTCCGGCAGATCAGTGCCATGCCACCTGAAGGTTTCGTCATCTCCGCACGTAATATCACCGTATCCACGGTCGGTGTGGTTCCAGGAATCAAAAAGCTCACCGCAGAAGGCATTCCGGTGCGTCTGGCGGTATCTCTTCACGCTCCCAGCGACGAATTGCGTGACGAGCTGGTGCCGATGAACAAGCGTTTCGACACCACTCAGGTGTTGGATGCGGCTCACGACTACTATCTGGCTTCCAAGCGCCGCGTCAGCATTGAGTATGCGTTGATGCGCGGCATCAACGACCAAGCCGAGCATGCCCGTCTGCTGGCGAAGCGCCTCAACCATTACGGGGATAACTGGGCCCACGTCAACCCCATTCCGCTCAATCCCATCGAAGGCTCCAAATGGACGGCATCCAAGCCGGAAGATGAGCGGCGGTTCCTTGACATCCTGCATCAGGCGGGGGTCACCGCCACCTTGCGCGACACCCGCGGGCAGGATATCGATGGTGCCTGCGGGCAGCTTGCGGCAAAAGAACGGCAATAGTCTGTCCGCTACTCGGACTTCATACGAATATGCGTAACGCGTAACGGTTACTCTTGCAATCGTTGCATGAAACTGCGAGCGAGGAGAAACAGCATGTCATTGGCAGTCCGAGTCATCCCATGTCTTGATGTCGACGCGGGGCGAGTGGTCAAGGGCGTGCATTTTGAGAATCTGCGCGATGCAGGAGATCCGGTTGAGCTCGCCGCCGAATACTATCGTCAGGGGGCCGATGAGCTGACCTTCCTTGATGTCACCGCCTCCAGCTCCCACCGTCAGACCATGGTGGATGTGGTCAGCCGAACCGCGGAGCAGATTTTCATCCCGCTGACCGTAGGCGGTGGCGTGCGCACCCCGGAGGACGTGGATTCCCTTCTGCGTTGCGGTGCCGACAAGGTCGGCGTCAATACGGCGGCCATCAACGATCCGACACTGATCAGTCGTGTGGCCGAACGTTTCGGCAACCAGGTGCTGGTGCTTTCCGTCGACGCCCGTCGCGAGCAAGGGGAGCGCCATACCCAGTCCGGCTTCGAGGTGACCACCATGGGAGGGCGTAAGTCCACGGGCATCGATGCCATCTGGTGGGTCAAACGTGCGCAGGAACTTGGCGCCGGCGAAATCCTGCTGAACTCAATGGATGCCGATGGTACCCAGCAGGGGTTTGACATCGAGATGATCAAGGCCGTGCGCAAGGAGGTCAAGATTCCCATCATCGCCTCCGGCGGTGCCGGCAAAGCCTCCGATTTTCCTCCGGCAATCGAAGCTGGTGCCGATGCTGTGCTCGCCGCGTCGATCTTTCACTACGGCAAGGTCTCCATCGGTGAGGTCAAGAACGCCATCAAGGCCGCCGGCTATACCGTACGATGAAATGACGTCAATCCATCAACTGTTCCTATAATCGAAAAGAACGACATCACCAACATCATGACCAACGAAGCATACGATAACAGCGTCAATCTCGACCCCCGCATCGCAGCACGTCTTAAGCGTGACGAGAAAGGGCTGGTTGCGGCGGTAATTCAACAGTTCGACACCAAGGAAGTGTTGATGGTCGGCTACATGGACGATGAAGCCGTCCGCCGCACCCTAACTACTGGCCGAGTGACGTTCTGGTCCCGATCCAGGCAGGAATACTGGCGTAAAGGCGATACTTCCGGTCATGCGCAGTACGTCAAGTCATTCGCCTTGGACTGCGACGGAGACGCCATCCTGGTCGAAGTCGACCAGGTCGGAGCCGCCTGCCATACCGGCAAGCGTTCCTGCTTCGAAGAAGGTGGCCGATTGCCGGTGGTCGTAGGCTACCGAACCAAGGAACAGGAGGAACAGCGATGAGCGGATGCAGCGTACGCAACCTTAAGTGGGGCGCCACCTGGCCAAGCCGTGAACAGTTTCATGAACTCGCCGACGAAGGCTATCGTGTTATCCCCATCGTGCGCAGGCTGCTTGCCGATTCACTGACTCCGGTTGGCTTCTATGAGCGTTTGGCGGGAGGCCGTTCCGGCACCTTCATCCTCGAATCTGCTGAATTCGGAGGGACCTGGAGCCGTTATAGCTTCATTGGCGTCAACTCCATGGCTCAATTGCGTTCCAACGGCGGCAAGGCCGACTGGCTGGGCAAGGTTCCGGCGGGAATCCCCGTGGAAGGCGACGTGGTCGAGGTGGCGCATGCCACATTGAAGACTCTGAAAGCTCCTCATGTCGACGGTCTGCCGAACCTTACCAGCGGTCTGGTAGGTACTGTCGGTTGGGATTCCATTCGTCATTGGGAACCGACCCTGCGTGCCGAAGCCCCGAACGAAACCGGACAGCCTGAGACCGTGTTGGCATTGGCCACCGACATCGCCGTGGTCGACCACGTGTCGGGCTCGGTATGGATGATCGCCAACGCAGTTAACGTCGATGACCGTCCGACTCGTGCGGATGCTGCATACGATGAAGCCATCGCAAGACTTGACACCATGCAGCGCAAGGCCGCGACACCGGTCGGGGGAGAGGCACGTGTCAACGTGCTGGATGAGACCATCAGTCAGCCTGAGCTTCGCTTCCGTACGGAGAAGGCCGATTATGAGCATGCCGTCGAAGTCGCCAAGCGGCACATCATCGACGGTGATGTGTTCCAGGTGGTCATATCCCAGCGTCTTGATATTGATTCACCGGCCGATCCGTTCGATGTCTATCGCGTGTTGCGCACGCTCAATCCGAGCCCGTACATGTATTTCATGGCGCTGACCGATGCCCAGGGCCGCGATTTCAACGTTATCGGCTCCAGTCCGGAAACATTGATCAAGGTCGACAACGGCCATGCCATGACCTTCCCGATTGCCGGCTCCAGACCGCGCGGCGCCACCGTGGAGGAGAACGAGCAGTTGGCAAAGGACCTGCTTGCCGATCCGAAGGAGCGTAGCGAACATATCATGTTGGTGGACCTCGCCCGCAACGATCTGAGCCGTGTATGCCAGCCGGAAAGCGTAGAAGTCGTCTCGCTGATGGATATCAAGCGATTCAGCCACATCATGCACATCTGTTCGACGGTAACCGGTCGTGTCAATCCCGATATGACCTCGTTCGACGTGTTCACCTCCGCATTCCCCGCGGGAACGCTTTCCGGTGCGCCCAAGCCTCGCGCCATCGAGATCATCGACGAGCTTGAACCCGCCGATCGTGGCATCTACGGTGGTACCGTCGGCTATTTCGATTTTTCTGGCAATCTCGACATGGCCATCGCCATTCGAACCGCATTCATCCGAGATCATGAAGCGAGCGTGCAGGCCGGAGCCGGAATCGTACTTGATTCCGTGCCGGCCAGTGAGTGGCAGGAAACACGCAACAAGGCGGAGGCCAGCGTCGAGGCGGTGCAGATCGCTTCGCAACTTCGCCAGTTGTAGAAGCCGAGAAGCTTACCAATCGAGTAAATCACTGAAAGGAACGCCATGTCTGTACTCGATGAATTGGTGGCAGGAGCCGTCGAAGACCAACAGGCACGTGAGAAGAGCGTGTCGCTCGACGAATTGAAGCGGCAGGTGGCCCAGGCTCCTGCGCCGATCGATGCGCGCCGATGGTTGAAGAAAGCGGATGGCATTCCGGTCATTGCCGAAATCAAGAGGGCCTCGCCTTCCAAGGGCCACCTCAGCGATATCCCCGATCCGTCGGCGTTGGCCCGGGAGTATGAGCGCGGTGGGGCAAGCGCGATTTCCGTACTTACCGAGGGACGTCGTTTCCTTGGCTCGCTTGATGATTTGGACAAGGTCCGCGCTGCCGTGCATATTCCGGTGCTCCGTAAGGATTTCATCGTCACCGAATATCAGATCTGGGAGGCACGCGCCCATGGCGCCGATCTGGTGTTGCTCATCGTCGCGGCATTGGATGATGCCAAGCTCAGGTCGTTGCTCGATCTGGCCCACACCCTCGATATGACGGTGCTGGTCGAGACGCACACGCGCGAGGAGATTCAACGCGCCATTGCCGCAGGTGCACGTGTGATCGGCATCAATGCACGTAACCTCAAGGATCTGAAAGTGGACGTCAATAAATACGACGAGCTCGCAGCCGACCTACCCGACGATGTCATCAGGGTTGCCGAATCAGGTGTATTCGGAGCCGTCGAGCTTGAAGACTATGCCCGCGCCGGAGCCGATGCAGTGCTCGTAGGTGAGGGCGTCGCCACCGCAGCCAATCATGAACAGGCCGTCGAACGTCTAGTAAAGGCAGGAGCAAGAGTGAAAGCATCCGAACAAACCCCGTTGAGCACACATGAAGGTCCATATTTCGGCCAATTCGGTGGACGCTACGTGCCGGAGGCGCTGATTACGGCGCTTGACGAGCTCGAACGCGTCTACGCACAGGCCAAGGCCGATCCGGAATTCCACAAGGAACTTGCCAGGCTCAACCAGCAGTACGTGGGCCGTCCGTCGCCACTGACCGAAGCTCCTCGTTTTGCCGAGCGCCTTAGGGAGAAAACCGGTTTGGACGCCCGGGTCTTCCTCAAGCGCGAGGATCTGAACCACACCGGCGCACACAAGATCAACAATGCCCTCGGACAGGCGCTGCTGGTCAAGCGCATGGGCAAGACCCGCGTCATCGCCGAAACCGGTGCGGGTCAGCATGGTGTGGCCACTGCCACCGTATGCGCCATGCTCGGTCTGAAGTGCCGTATCTACATGGGTCAGATCGATGCCCGCCGTCAGGCTTTGAATGTGGCCCGCATGCGCATGCTCGGAGCCGAAGTCGTGGAAGTCACGTTGGGCGACCGTATTCTCAAGGATGCCATCAATGAGGCGCTGCGCGACTGGGTCACCAACGTCAAGGACACGCATTATCTGCTCGGCACCGTTGCAGGACCACACCCCTTCCCCGCCATGGTGCGTGATTTCCAGAAGATCATCGGCGAAGAGGCCAAGCAGCAGTTGCAGGATTGGTACGGCATCGATCATCCGGACGCCATCTGCGCCTGCGTCGGTGGCGGTTCCAATGCCATCGGCGTCATGAATGCCTTCCTCGATGACGAACGTGTGAACCTATACGGTTATGAAGCTGGCGGTAACGGTCCCGAATCCGGACGCCACGCCATTCGTTTCGCTCCCGGAACCGGTGAGCTGGGCATGTTCCAGGGTGCAAAGAGCTACCTGCTCGAAAACGCCGAAGGCCAGACGCTCGATACCTACTCTATTTCCGCGGGCCTCGATTACGCGTCCGTGGGACCGGAACATGCATGGCTCAAGGATATCGGCCGCGTCAACTATTCGTGGGCCACCGATGAGGAAGCCATGAGCGGTTTCAAGGATCTGTGCGAGACCGAGGGCATCATCCCCGCCATCGAAAGCTCTCATGCCGTCGCCGGCGCGTACAAGGCCGCCGAGGATCTCAAAGCCAAGGGATATGAGCATCCGGTGATGATCATCAACATCTCCGGTCGAGGCGACAAGGACATGAATACCGCAGGCAAGTGGTTCGGTTATCTGACCGATGAGCAGGCCAAGGCGCTGGAAGCCAATGGCGCTCAAGGCAACAATGCAGACGGCGAGTGAAAGAAGGAGAGCGATCATCATGACGAATGCAACCGCCGCAACCACCCCGTCCGGCCAGCCGTTGGGCATCAGCCACAGGCCAAGCCCGACCGAAGCCATGTTCGATGCGTTCAAGGCCAGCGACGAACCGGCGTTCATCGGTTACCTTCCATATGGATTCCCGAACCCGGATTACTCGCTTAAGGCATTCAAGACCATGGTCGAGCATGGCGTCGATGCCGTGGAAATCGGTTTGCCGTATTCCGATCCCGTGATGGATGGCCCAGTCATCCAGGCCGCCTCCCAGATCGCCATCGACAACGGCGAAACAATCGCCAACGTGTTCAAGGCTGTGGAGACCGTAGCCAATGCCGGGGGAGTGCCTCTGGTCATGAGCTATTGGAACCTGATCTTCCACTACGGCGTCGAACGCTTTGCACGCGATTTTGAAAACGCCGGCGGTGCCGGATTGATCACGCCGGACCTCATCCCCGATGAAGCCGGCGAATGGATCGAGGCCTCCGATCGCCACGGTCTTGACCGCGTCTTCCTGGTATCCCCGGACTCGACCGCCGACCGTCTGAAGGTCGTGGCCGACAACGCCCGTGGATTCGTCTATGCCGCAGCCCGCATGGGTGTGACCGGCGAACGTGCCACCATCGATGCCTCACCTCAGGAATTGGTGGCACGCACTCGTGAAGCGGGCGCGAAGAACGTGTGCGTCGGCATCGGCGTTTCCACCGCCGAACAGGGGGCGTGTGTCGGCTCCTATGCAGATGGCGTCATCGTCGGTTCCGCCTTGGTGCACACCATGCTCGACGAATCCGGCAAGGTCGCCGTCGACGAGACGACGGGCCTCAAGGCCCTTGCAGCCAAGGCCGAGGAACTTGCCGAAGGCATCCACAACGCCCGCCACTGAAAGACACCGTACAAGGGGTCCGCGCAGCTCGCACATATCGGCTGCGCGGACTACCATCAGGGAACCATGACACTTGCATACATTCCATCGCCGACGATTTCGCAGTTCTCCATCGGGCCGGTGACGATTCATATCTACGCCTTGTGCATCCTGATGGGCATCGTGCTTGCCGTATGGATCACCAGCAACCGATGGAAAAGACTGGGAGGCAACTTCGACCAGATTCTCGACATCACGTTGGTCGCCGTGCCATCCGGCATCGTCGGTGCGCGTCTGTATCACATCATCACCACACCGGAACGCTTCTTCGGCGCGAACGGCGATTGGGTGGAGATGTTCCGTATCTGGAACGGAGGCCTTGGCATTTGGGGAGGTGTCGCCCTCGGTGCATTGGCCGCATGGGCGTGGTGCCGTCATAAGCACTATCCGATGGCGTTGCTTGCCGATGCCATCACTCCGGGCCTGTTGGTCGCGCAAGCCGTCGGACGCCTAGGCAATTGGTTCAACCAGGAACTCTATGGGGCTCCCACCACATTGCCTTGGGGCCTCAAACTCAATGATACGGGCACCGCCATCGGTCAAAGCGAACAGTGCTACGACGGGGCGACCTGTCCAAGCGGCACGTTATTCCATCCGACCTTCCTATATGAGCTGATATGGAATCTCATCGGTGCCGCCATCATCGTGTGGATCGGCTCCACAGTCATGAAAAGGCTCAAGGCAGGTTCCCTGTTCTCCATCTACATCATGTGGTACACCGCCGGACGTACCTGGATCGAATCCCTGCGCATCGACTACGCCCACGAATTCCTCGGTGTACGCATCAACGTGTGGGTGTCCCTTGCCGTCTTCGTGCTTGGCGTGGTTTCCTTCATTATCGTGCAGCAGATGGGCCGATCCACCGAATTGCTTGCCGAGAAGCTTCGTACCGTCACTGAAATCGAACTGCGATTGGCAGTCAGAGACGAAGCCGGCTCCTCCAAGTCTTCGCCGGTCAGTGCGACCGCCGCACGAACGACGGATGAACAATCAGGCAATGAAGGCGCCACCGTCTCAAATGCCGATGGCCAGCCCCATATCCAATAGCGTCAAGTCGCTTACCCTCCATAGAATGGGAACCATGACTATTCAAATCGCACCAAGCATTCTGTCCGCCGATTTCTGCAACCTTGAGCGTGACCTCAAGGCCATCTCCAATGCGGATCTTGTTCATGTCGACGTGATGGATCATCATTTCGTCCCGAACCTGACTCTGGGTGAGCCGATCGTGGCACGTATCTGCCAGGTCACTGACCTGCCGGTCGACGTGCATCTGATGATTGAGGATCCGGACCGCTGGGCACCGGAATACGCCAAGCTTGGTGCCGCCTCCGTCAGCTTCCACATGGGTGCCACCCATGCCCCGGTACGTCTGGCGCGCCAGTTGCGCGATATGGGATGCAAGGCCTGCTTCGCCGTACGTCCGGCCGAGCCGGTGGAGCCGATCTTCGACATTCTCGACGAGTTCGACATGATTCTGATCATGACCGTCGAACCAGGCTTCGGTGGCCAGAAATTCCTCGACAACCAAATGGCTAAGGTGCGTCGTCTGCGTGACGAAATCACCCGCCGTGGCCTTAAGACCAAGATTCAGGTCGATGGTGGCGTCAGTCCGAAGACTGCGCACATCGTAGCCGAAGCCGGAGCGGATGTATTGGTCGCAGGTTCCGCCGTGTATGGCGCCGAAAGCCCCGCCGAAGCCATCGACTCCATCCGTGACAAGGCCGAAGCCGCGTTCAGGGCCTGAACAACGCGAAATCCAAAAGGAACAGATAAGGAAACATGAAGACTTTCGAATCACTGTTTGCCGAGCTGAGCGAGAAGGCGGACACCAAGCAGGCTGGCTCCCTGACCGTTGATGAGCTGAACAAGGGCACCCATTTCATCGGCAAGAAGATCGTGGAGGAGGCCAGCGAGACCTGGATCGCCGCCGAATACGAGGGAGCGGATCGCACCGCCGAAGAGATGAGCCAGCTTATCTACCATCTGCAGGTCATGATGATCGATCGCGGCATCACTCTCGAAGACATCTATAGGAACCTGTGATATTTCCCGGGCCGTACCGTTGAGTCGTACGGCCCCTGAGGAGGAACAATGCTAAGAATCGCCGTGCCCAACAAGGGCATGCTATCCGAGCCTGCTTGGAACATGTTGGCCGAAGCCGGCTACCGTCTGCGCAGCAATCCTCGCCAGCTTGTCGTTGAGGATCCTGATAACGATGTGGAACTGTTCTATCTGCGTCCACTCGATATCGCGGTCTACGTCGGCCGTGGCACCATCGATGTCGGTATCACCGGTCATGATTTGCTGCTGAATTCCGGCACCGATGCCAAAGAGCACATGCAGCTCGGTTTTGGTGCCTCCACGTTCCGATTCGCCGCACCGAATGAATCCCCGATCAGCACGCTCGAGGACATTGAAGGCAAACGTGTGGCAACGTCCTTTGACAAGCTCGTGCATGACTATCTGGTCGAGCATGGCATCAATGCAGAAACGGTGCATCTTGATGGTGCGGTGGAATCCTCGGTACAGCTCGGTGTCGCCGATCTGATCGCCGATGTCGTTTCCACCGGTACCACGCTGCGCAATGCCGGCCTGCGTATCTTCGCCGATCCGCTGCTGCACTCCGAGGCGGTGCTTATCCGCTCTCCGCGTCTCAACGAGGATGATGACCGACTGACGATTCTGAGCCGTCGCCTTCAGGGCGTGCTCACCGCACAACGTTATGTTCTCATGGATTACGACATTCCCGTGGAGAAGGTCTCCGCCGCGGTGTCCGTCACCCCGGGATTCGAGAGCCCGACGATTTCGCCGTTGCATAACAAGCAGTGGGCCGCCGTACGCGTAGTGGTTCCGAAGGCCAAGGTGAACCAGCTGATGGACCAGTTGTACGGAATTGGTGCTCGTGGCATAATCGTCACCGCATTGCAGGCCTCGAGAATGTAGTATTGCTCGCAGTATGAGCAAACTGATCATCAAGAAACAGTACAGTCCGGAACCGCGGGATATCTATTTCACGGTTCCGAACTTCATCAGCCTACTGCGCATCATTTCGATTCCACTTATCGCCATGTTGGTGGCCCGGCATGAGATGGTGAGCGCGCTTGTGGTCTTGGCGTTGTCCGCAGTATCCGACGGTCTTGATGGACTGATCGCACGTTCGTTCAACCAAGTAAGCAAAATAGGACAGATTCTCGATCCGATCGCGGATCGTCTGCTGATTTTCTGCAGTATTCTCGCGCTCGGCATCGCAGGCATCATCCCGTGGTGGATGTTGATCGTCGTGGGTTTGCGCGACCTGATCATGGCGGTTCTCGTGCTGGTTCTGGCGCAGCACGATTATGGACCGCTACCGGTGCATTTCGTCGGCAAGGCGGGAACGGCCATGCTGTTGATCGCCATCGTTGCGCTGATTTTCGCCGACATCTGGTCGAACTCAGCCACTGATGTATTGCACTTGTGCGGCCTTGCCACCGGCATTTGGGGTGTGGGCCTGTACTGGTTGGCCGGATATATCTACGTTCGCCAAGGCATCGGGCTGTTGAGGAACGACGGGGACACCTTCCATGCCGCATGATGCTTCCGAATACGCGTCATTCCCAGTGTCGCCCGAGAACACGCCGATGAAGCATCGTGCCGTGTTCTCAGCCTCCTTTGCGGGTCTTGAATCACATCACGTGCAACCTGATTCGCAACCGATCGGCCATGCCAGAAGGCGTCATTCGGAAGATGATTCGCTACGCTTGATCGATGACCTGACCAACCGTCCCATGGATGTGCTGTACACCGATTCGAGATTGGCCACCAAATCGCCGTCGCTTATTTCGGTGTGGTCCACGCGGATCATGGTGTTCCTCATCTGCATCGCCGTCGGTGTGGCGGGAAGCGTATTCGTGCGTCAGCTCAGCACCGATCCGCGCAAGGAAGTGCGCAAGCAGCTCTCATCCCAGCTTGCCGACCAGACCGATAAGGTCAAGTCCCTGACCAAAGAGGTAAACTCCCTGCGTTCCCAGGTCGAAAGCGAATCGAAATCGATATCGAACTGGTCGTTGAGCCAGACCACGCGGGACGATGAAATGATCAATGGCGTGCTTCCGGTCCAGGGAGAGGGTATCACGCTCACTATCGCAAACCCTCTATCGGTCGGTGACGATAACACCGATTCCTCATTGTCCCATGAAAAAAGCGGCAATCAGATTCGGGTCGTCACCGATTCCGACCTGCAGACACTCGTCTCCCTGCTGTGGCAGGCAGGCGCCGAGGCGATTGCCATCAACGGGAATCGCCTCGGGGTCCAGACCTCGATACGTACTGCGGGATCCACGATTCTGATTGGTGTCAGCTCCGTGCAAAGCCCCTACAAAATCGAAGCCATTGGCAACAGGAACGCACTTGCCGACGCGGTGGGTGAAAAAACACAGAAGTCGTTGTACAGTGCATTCAAGGAAGCCGGCATCTACCCGCAGGTCAGCAAAAGCACATCGCTTACACTGGAAGCAGCGGTGACCGGTGAGGTGACGTACGCGAGAAGGGACAGGTAGATGGCAGCTGTTTTGGGCCTTATCATCGGCGTGGTCATAGGCGTGTTCGTGCAGCCGGACATCCCCGTTGAACTGCAGCCATATCTGCCGATCATGGTCGTAGCCGCATTGGACGCGTTGCTTGGCGCCGCCCGGGCGTATTTCCAACGTAGCTTTTCCGACAAGGTATTCGTGATTTCCTTCTTCTCGAATGTGATCACCGCGACCTTGCTCGTATTCCTCGGCAACCAGCTTGGTGTCGGATCCCAATTGCAGACGGCCGTCATCGTCGTGCTCGGCATCCGCATCTTCACCAATGTGTCGTCTCTTCGCCGCTTCATCTTCAAGGGTTGATGCACGATGACACGGCATACCGACGAATCGCCTGATGTGTTGGCCAAGCTGCACGGCCAGATCGCCAAGGACAAGGATAATGACAGCACTGAAACCGGCTCGTTTCCGGTGATTCGGCGCAAGCCGAAACGTGTGTCGTTGAATGCGAAATCGACACGGGCACGGCTGTATTCGAGTGTGTTGGTCACCATGCTGTGCGCGTTGCTGGGATTCGGCTACGTCATTCAGCTCAACAATACGAATTCCACGTATGAGACGATGAGCGAGGATGAACTGACCCGGCTTATCAGCGAAACCAGTTCGCAGGTGCAGAAACTGGAGCAACGAAAAAGCGAGTTGACCAGCCAGCTCAACTCTTTGAAGGATACCGCCGACAAGAACGCCAAAGCCGCTGAAATCGCCAAGCAGAACGCCGAATCCAATGGCATCCTTTCCGGCCGTCTGCCAGCCTCCGGCGAAGGAGTCGTCATCCGTATCTCCCAAGGGCAAAAGCAAGATATCGATGCGTCCATATTGTTCACCTTGCTTGAAGAGTTGCGCAACAGTGGTGCCGAAGTCATTGAAATCAACGATGTGCGTGTAATTACCAGCACCTATATCAGCAATGCCAGTGACGGACTTGACTGTGATGGAACCATATTGAAGGCCCCTTTCGTCATCAAGGCGATAGGGGACAGCGACAACCTACAGAATGCGGTGAATCTCGCCGGAGGCGTCGGATCGCGTCTGGAAGTGAAATACGGAGCAACGGTCTCGGTCAAATCCTCTCAGGACGTGGAAATCACTGCAACCCGTTCCGCACCACAGTACACGTACGCGCATGTCATCGAACAGTAGGATGAACGGTCACCCGCCGTTGGCATGGAATTCACCGTCGCCGCGCGTCGATGTCTGCACTCGTTCCTATCTTGTTCATCGTTGATACAGAAAGTCCAGGCCTGCACATTGGTAACGCGGACCCCGATAGCAAAGGACAACCCATGGCTGAACAGACCATCTCCATAACACTCAACGGCGAATCGAAGGAGGTGGCTGCGGATCAGACCGGTGTCCAGCTCTTCGCGGACGACAAGAACATCATTGCGGTGCGCCTGAACGGCGAACCCCGTGATCTTTATACCGAACTGCATGACGGTGACGTCGTGGAGCCGATTGCACTCGACAGCGAGGACGGCGTGGCCATCATGCGCCATTCCGCGACCCATGTCATGGCCCAGGCCGTGCAGGAAATCCGTCCGGATGCCAAGCTTGGCGTCGGCCCGGTCATCAAAGACGGCTTCTACTACGATTTCGACGTTGTCGAGCCGTTCACCCCGGAGGATCTCAAGGACATCGAAAAGCGCATGCAGCGCATCATCAAATCCTCCCAATCCTTCCGCCGCCGTGTGGTGAGCGAGCAGGAGGCCTTGGCAGAAGAGGCCGACCAGCCGTACAAGCTCGAACTCATCAAAGACAAGGAAGCGCATCTCGACCCGGAAGCCGCCACTGAGATCAGTGAGAAGGAGCTGAGCTTCTACGACAACATCGACCGCGATGGCAATGTGGTCTGGAAGGATCTGTGCCGTGGACCGCATCTGCCGAACACCCGTTACATCAAGGCGTTCAAGATCGAACGTTCCGCCGCCGCCTACTGGCGTGGCAACGAAGCGAACCCCATGCTGCAGCGTATCTATGGCGCGGCCTTCGCCACCAAGGAGGATCTGAAGGCGTATCAGACCCGTCTGGAGGAAGCCGCCAAGCGTGATCATCGCAAACTTGGCGCCGAGATGGATCTGTTCTCTTTCCCGGATGAGATCGGCCCGGGTCTGGCCGTGTTCCATCCCAAGGGTGCCGCGGTCATCAACGCCATGGAGGACTATTCCCGTGAAATGCACCGCAAGCATCACTACAGCTTCGTGCAGACCCCGCACATCACCAAGGGTGGCCTGTATGAGACTTCCGGTCATCTGCATTGGTACAAGGATGGCATGTATCCGGCAATGCGCTTGGATGAGGAGAAGGACGAGAACGGCAACATCATCAAGCAGGGCTTCGATTACTACCTCAAGCCGATGAACTGCCCGATGCACAATCTGATCTTCAAGTCCCGTCAGCGCTCCTACCGCGAGTTGCCGTTGCGACTGTTCGAGTTCGGTACCGTGTACCGCTACGAGAAGTCCGGCGAAGTGCACGGTCTGACCCGCGTGCGCGGCCTGACCCAGGATGATTCTCACATCTACTGCACCCGTGAGCAGATGAAGGATGAGCTCAAGAACCTGCTGACCTTCGTGCTTGGACTACTGAAGGACTTCGGTCTGGACGACTTCTACCTGGAGCTGTCCACCAAGGATCCTCACAAGTACGTCGGCTCCGACGAAATCTGGGAAGAGGCTACCAACACGCTGGCCGAAGTCGCCAAGGAATCCGGTCTGGAACTGGTCGACGACCCGTGCGGAGCCGCCTTCTATGGTCCGAAGATCTCCGTGCAGGCCCGTGATGCCATCGGCCGTACCTGGCAGGTGTCCACCATTCAGCTCGACTTCAATCTGCCGGAACGTTTCAAGCTTGAATACATCGCCGCCGATGGTACCCATCAGCGTCCGGTGATGATTCACCGTGCACTGTTCGGCTCCATCGAACGTTTCTTCGCCGTGTTGCTTGAGCATTATGCCGGCGCCTTCCCGGCATGGCTTGCCCCGGTACAGGTACTCGGTGTGCCGGTCGCGGACGAATTCGCCCCGCATCTGCAGCGGTTCATCGCAAGTCTGGAAGAGGAGACCGTCCGTTGCGAGATCGACATGTCCGACGATCGTTTCGGCAAGAAAATCCGTAACGCATCCAAATCCAAGGTGCCGTTCATCCTCATCGTCGGCGAGGAAGACATGAACAACAATGCCGTGAGCTTCCGTTTCCGTGACGGCAGCCAGCTCAACGGCGTACCAGTCGACGAGGCCAAGAACCAGATCATGACGGTGCTCAGGAAGCGCGTTCAGGTCAACAGCGCCGATGATTTCAAGTCCGCCATCGCCGATTGAAGGTAGACGGACGCCATAGTCATGACTGGGAGCGGCATACGAAGCAGCGGAGCGATTCCGCCGTTCCGTATGCCGCTTTCCCATAGATCGAACAGGAATCGTAATGCTTGAGCATCTTCGCGACCCATTCAAAAAACTGATCGAACCCATCGCCAAGGCGTTGATCGCCATGGGGCTCACCGCCAATGCGGTGACGATAATCGGCGCTGTCGGCACCATCGTGGCTGCCATCGCCACCGGCGTCACCGGCCACCTGTTCGCAGGCTCGGTGGTCCTGACGATTCTGGTGTTGGCCGACTCATTGGACGGTTCCATTGCCAAGCTCACCACCGGCGGCACCGAATTCGGCGCTTTCCTTGATTCCACACTGGATCGCATCGCCGATTGGGCGGTGCTCACCGGTGTGATCATCTTCTTCCTGACGCATAGCGACTGGTGGTATGACAGCACAAACACCAGTTTCCCCGATTACACGAGCCGAGTCGGCGTAATCGCCGCAATGGTCTCCGTCATGACCTCTTTCGTCACCTCCTATGCCCGCGCACGAGCGGAATCCGTCGGCTTCGAAGTGAAGAACGGCGTCGCTACGCGGGCCGATCGGCTGGTCATCATTCTGGTGGGTATGGCCATTACCGGTCTGACCCACCAAGGACTATGGCTGGCCATTGCGATGGCATTACTCGCGGCGCTCGGTATCATCACCGTTTTCCAGCGTATTTTCGAGGCGAAAAGACAAATGCGCGTAGGCAAGAAGACATATCGTGTCTGACCGGTTTCTTCTCGCCGCGGCCAAAAGGTCCGACCGAATCCCGGAGGCCGTCTTGAGAGGGCTTTTCACGTGCGCGGCCGACATTGCATGGGTGTTCCGCGTGGGAGGGGTCCGACAACTGGAACGTAATCTTACGCATGTGTTCGCCAGTGAAATGCGCCGATCGCATGGATCGGTCGATAATCGTGAACTACGACGTCGTGTCCGTCACTGTTCGCGTCAGGGCATGCGCTCGTACTTCGCGTATTTTTGCGAGGCGATGACCGTTGGTGCAAGGAGCGAACAACAGCTTCGGGCACGAATCCGGGGGACGGGCAGCGGATTCGATTCCATCGTTCGCGATGCAAGGCAAGGAGTATCGTCGCTCATCGCGATGGGGCATCAAGGCAATTGGGATTACGCGGGGTATTGGGCGCGACTCGAGGTCGCCCCGGTGGTGACGGTCGCCGAAAGACTCGCCAACGACGAATTGCTCCACACCTTCGTTGATATTCGCGAACGTCTTGGCATGCGTATCCTGCTCACCGGTCAGCATGATCTTACCGGCCGATTACGCAACGTCCTGCTTGATTCCACGGTTGTCGTTCCTCTGCTGGCCGACCGGGACCTGGGCAGACACGGCGTCTTCGTACATGCCTTCGATTCCGTGATTCGTGTGGCCCGTGGGCCGGCAGCGTTGGCATACGATACCGGAAACCCTCTGTACGTGGTGAATCTGTATCGCGAAAAACTCAGCGGACGGCGTGAAGAGCAGGCAGGCGTGCCATACGGATATGTATGTGAGATCAGCGGCCCCATCGATGTCCATGCGTTTCATGACATGCCTCGCCAAGAGGCACTGCATGCGATTTCGCAGGCATGGGTCGATCTGTGGGCACAGGGGATCGCAGCCCATCCGCAGGATTGGCACATGCTCCAGCCGCTGTTCTGGGAGGATCTCGACCATTCACGTCTGCAGGATGCCGATGAGCCGTGTTCGCGGATGGCTGACAATTCCCCTGGACAATGAGAGAATGCAGGGTATGGCTGAATCTGATGAAGATGAACATGTTGACGATTTCCTGCACGGACGCAGGCTCCGCATCGGCATCATCTCGCCATATGCGTTTGAAACGCCGGGGGGTGTGCAATCCCATATCAGGGATTTCGCGAACGAACTGATCTGCCGGGGACATGACGTGCAAGTGTTCGCCCCGGGAAGACGAACCAAGGACATGCCGCTGTGGGTGCATACCAACGGTTCGTCATTCGCCGTTCCATACAACGGTTCCGTAGCGCACCTGAGTTATTTCCTCATCGCAGGACTGCAGACGCGACGTTGGATTCGCCAAGGTCATTTCGATCTGCTGCATCTGCATGAGCCTGAGGCGCCATCGCTGAGCCATAAGCCGTTCACCATGCACCGTCATCCGCCGTTGGTCGGAACCTTCCACACTGCGATCGATCCATATCCTTTCGGCCTGAAAGTGTTCGAACGCTACCTGCATCGATATCTCAAGCCCCTTGACGAAGCCATTTTCGTCAGTGACGCGGCTCGGCAAACGGCCGAACATTATCTGCCGGAATCCGTCAGGCGCACGGTGATACCTAACGGCATCCATCATGATCGATTCGCCCATGCCGTGCCCGACCCACGGTGGACCGGCACCGCGCAAGCCCCGACCATCGGATTTCTGGGACGTATGGGGGAGGAGCGCAAAGGTTTCGCCGTGTTCGCTGCCGCGGCGAAGCAGGTGCTGAGGCGATATCCCCATGCACGTTTCCTGTGCGCCGGAGATGGCGACAATGACGGCGAAGCCATGGTCAAGCGACTGGACCCTTCGGGGGATCTGCTGACGCATTTCGAATTTCTGGGCCGTATTTCGGACAACGACAAGGCTCGCTTCTATCGTTCCCTCAGCCTGTATGTCGCGCCCCAGACCGGTGGCGAAAGCTTCGGCATGGTCTTGGCTGAGGCCATGAGCGCCTCATGCCCTGTGGTGTCTTCGGATCTGGCCGCGTTTCGCGCCGTGAGCCAGGACGGACGAAGCGCGGCGCTGTTCACCAACGGGGATGCGACATCCTGCGCCGATGTCATCTGCCGTCTGTTGTCCGATGACGGGGAACGCTCCGATCTTGCCATCGCAGGGGAACGAAGGTCGAAGGATTTCGACTGGAATGCCGTGGTGAACCGTGTTCTGCATGTCTATGCCCGCGCATTGTCGTAGAACCGCTTTAGAATCATTTCGTTTGAAACATCCGCAACCTGCCTAGGAGCATTATGTCAGGTCATTCCAAGTGGGCGACCACCAAGCACAAGAAGGCCGCCATCGACGCGAAGCGCGGCAAGCTCTTCGCCAAGCTGATTAAGAACATCGAAATCGCAGCACGTATGGGCGGCGGCGATCCCGACGGTAATCCGTCGCTGTATGACGCCATCTACAAGGCCAAGAAGGCCTCCATGCCGGCTGACAACATCAAGCGCGCCGTCAAGCGTGGCTCCGGTGAAGAGGCCGGTGGCGCCAACTACGAAGACATCGTGTATGAGGGCTATGCTCCCGCAGGCGTTGGCCTGATCATCGAGTGTCTTACTGACAACCGTAACCGTGCGGCCGCCGAAGTCCGTTCCACCCTGACCAAGGGCAACGGATCCCTGGCCACCACCGGTTCCGTGAGCTTCAATTTCGAGCGCAAGGGCCAGATTATCGTTCCCGCCGAAGGCGTCGATTTCGATGATCTGTTTGAAAAGGCCGCCGAAGCGGGAGCGGAAGACGTGACCGAAGACGGAGAAGTCTACACCGTCGTCACCGGTCCTTCTGAGATGATTGACGTACGCAAGGCCCTGCAGGATGCCGGCTTCGACTATGATTCCGCCGATCTGGTCATGATGCCGAAGAACGAGGTCGAGCTGAGCCTCGAGGATGCCCAGAAGGTCTCCAAGCTCATCGACAACCTCGACGATCTGGATGACGTTCAGAATATCTATTCGAACTGGACCGCTTCCGATGAAGTGATGGCCCAGCTTGATGCGGAGTAGTCGAACGTGATTATTCTTGGCGTCGACCCCGGACTGACACGGTGCGGGGTCGGCGTGATCGAAGCCGGCGCGTACCGCCGGCTTTCGTTTATTCACGTGGATGTCGTACGTTCCGACCCGAAGATGTCACAGGATCTGCGTCTGTTGGCCATTTACAATGGTCTGGTCGAGAAGATCGAACGCTTCGCCCCGGATACGGTATCCATCGAACGTGTGTTCGCGCAGGAGAACCGCAATACCGTGCTCGGCACGGCACAGGCGGCAGGCCTCGCAATGTTGGCAGCCGCACAGCGGGGCATTCCCGTGGCATTGCATACGCCAACCGAATCGAAGATGGCCATCACCGGCAACGGCAAAGCCGAGAAAATTCAGATGGAACGCATGGTCGCACGCATGTTGGGACTGAATACCCTGCCCAAGCCGGCTGACGCCGCGGATGCGTTGGCCATTGCCATTTGCCACGCACTACGCCCGGCAGGCGCCTTGCAAGGCGGTGAACGCGAGCAACACCTGACTGACGCGCAACGACAGTGGGCCAAGGCCGCCCAGAAGGCCGCCCATAGGCAAGGCGTCCGTAGAGGCATGTAGACTATCGAACAGATGTTCTATACGCTGACGAAGGAGACACCACAGTGATAGGCATGTTACACGGCCGGGTCGAATCCGTCGATATGTCCTCGGCGTTGATTGAAGTCGGTGGAGTCGGATACGAGACCAGAATGCCTTCCGCGGATTTGGCGTCCATGCACGCGGGGCAGGAAGTCAAGGTCTATACTTCGTTAAACGTTTCGCAGGATGCCATCACCCTGTTCGGCTTTCTGACTCCCGCTTCGAAACGCATGTTTCTACAGCTGCAGAAGGTCAGCGGCATCGGCCCCAAAGTGGCGCTTTCCCTGCTGTCCACGCTGCCTCCGGATCGTTTGGCCCATGCCGTCGCCGACGGCGATGCCACCGCGCTTGCCAAGGCGCCGGGACTCGGCAAGAAAGGCGCACAGAAGATCATTCTCGAGCTTAAGGGTTCCATCGATCTCAGCCAGATCGAGACGGCGGCGTCCGTTATCAGTCGGCCGGAGGACACTGGTTCCGAACAGGTGGTCGAGGGGCTGATTTCATTGGGCTGGCGTCAGCAAGACGCCCTGCATGCCGTGCAGGAGGTATGCAGGAGCAACGACATCGCAACACCCCTGAGCAATGAAGATGTACCACGTGTGTTGAAGCTCGCATTGACGTCGCTGGATCGAGGTAGGTGAACGAAATCATCATGACGAACGACTCCGCATTCGAGCAGTCGAATACCGGTGCCAATGAGGAATCCTTGCGTATGGTGTCGGCCTCACCTGTCGGCAATGAGCCGGTCAGTGACGAGGAGCTGCGTCCACACATACTCGATGGCTTCATCGGACAGCCACGCCTCAAGGCCCAGCTTCAACTGTTCCTGGACGCAGCACGCAAGCGTGAAGTCCCGCCGGACCATATTCTGCTTGCGGGTCCTCCTGGCCTGGGAAAAACCACATTGGCGATGATCGTGGCCAACGAACTTGGCGTACCGATTCGCGTCACCTCCGGACCAGCCATCCAGCATGCCGGCGATCTCGCCTCGATTCTCAGTTCTCTGGATGCCGGAGAGGTGTTGTTCATCGACGAAATCCACCGTCTGCCTCGTGCGGCCGAAGAGCTGCTGTATATCGCCATGGAGGATTTCCGCGTCGACGTGATGGTGGGTAAGGGACCGGGAGCCTCATCCATTCCGCTGACCTTGCCTCGATTCACGGTCATCGGGGCGACCACGCGTGAGGGCATGCTACCTTCACCGTTGCGCGCGCGCTTCGGTTTCACCGCCCATCTTGATTTTTACCCGCATGACGAGCTTGAAAAACTGATCGAGCGGTCATCGGTCGTACTGGGTGTCCTGCTTGAGGAGGGATCGGCCCACCAGTTGGCCATGCGCTCCCGCGGCACGCCGCGTATCGCTAACAGACTGCTACGTCGTGTCAGGGATTGGGCCATCGTGCATGATCTTGAGTCGGTGCATCCCGAAGATGTTAAGCAGGCCCTCGCACTGTACCAGATCGACACCGAAGGACTTGATCGGCTCGACATTGCCGTGCTGAAGGCCATCGTCACCAACTTCAGTGGCGGTCCGGTGGGTCTGAACAACCTATCCGCCATGGTCGGCGAGGAATCGGAGACCGTGGAAACCGTTTGCGAACCGTATCTGGTACGTGAAGGATTCCTCATCAGAACTCCCAAGGGCCGGGTGGCGACGCGCAAAGCTTGGGAACATCTCGGTCTCAGACCTGATGATTCTCAGCTTGATGTCAGTAAGCTGGCATAGACTCTGTGTTCTGGACGAACGGTCCCATAGAGTGCCCCACCTTCAAGGAGTTTTGCTTTGGAATACGCAATTCTAATCGTTATCGTCGTCATGATGTTCGGCATGATGTTCCTGCAGTCTCGCAAGGCCAAGCAGCAGCAGGCCGAACGCCAGGATTTCCGCGCGAATCTGCAACCGGGCACCGAAATCATCACCATCGGCGGCGTTATCGGCAAGGTCGTCTCCGTCGATACCGAGTATGAAGAGATCGTCATCGATTCCGACGGTTCCCAGCTGCGTTTCGCTTTCAATGCCATCAGCCGTGAGTACGTCCGCCCGGCGTATGTGCACGACGATGAGGTTGACGAGGATGGCAACCCGCTGCCGCAGGAGACCGATCAGGTCGCTCAGGAGCCGATCGAGGCCGAGGATGGCGAACCTGCACAGGTCGTCGAAGAGGTTGAAGCGGAGTCGAAGAACGCCTGATAGCAGTATCATGAACGGCGAAAATCTCGATTCTGGGATTTTCGCCGTTTGCGTTCAGGGGCAATCATATAATTGCCACAAACCTAGGGAGAAGGAAAACCACCGTTATGGCACAATCGGAT
Source organism: Bifidobacterium dentium JCM 1195 = DSM 20436 (assembly GCF_001042595.1). Lineage (NCBI taxonomy): Bacteria > Bacillati > Actinomycetota > Actinomycetes > Bifidobacteriales > Bifidobacteriaceae > Bifidobacterium > Bifidobacterium dentium. Next base: position 1,321,122 of record NZ_AP012326.1, on the reverse strand, counting down.
ATCGAAATCGCAGGCTTGGCCAAAGTGGGTGAAACCGATGCCAAGTACCTCGTCTCGCTGATTCGTTCGATTCCAGGCTTTCCCAAAGAGGGCATCATTTTTCGTGATTTCATGCCTGTTCTCGCTGATGCACGCGCGTTCGGCATTCTCATGAACGCACTTGAGGCCGCGCTTCCCGTCGATGCAGGATCCTTTGACCTTGTAGCAGGACTTGAAGCGCGCGGTTTCCTGTTCGGGCCCGCTCTTGCGGCACGCTTGGGCAAGGGATTCGTCGCCGTACGTAAGGCCGGCAAGCTCCCTCCGGAAACCGTAAAACAGAACTATGACCTGGAATACGGTCAGGCCACCGTGGAAATCGAAACCGGTTCCATTCCGGATGGAGCCCGGGTCCTGATCGTGGACGATCTGATCGCGACCGGTGGCACCGCCAACGCGGCACGAAAGCTTGTCAAAAAATGCGGCGGCAAAGTGGTCGGCTTCAGCTTTGTCATGGAACTATTGGGCATTCACGGCATCGAAGCCTTAGGAAACTATCCGACCAGTTCGCTGGTCACCATGCCCGCCTGACATTACCATCATTACCAACAATCAACAGTCACAAAGGGAAGAAGTTCATGGATCTCTATGAATATCAAGCAAGGGAACTGCTCGAAGAGCAGGGCATTGCGACCCCGAAGGCCGTATTCGCTCAGAATTCTCATGAGGTGGCCCAAGCTGCCGAGGGAATCGGCTATCCTTGCGTGGTCAAGGCCCAGGTGAAGATCGGACATCGCGGCCAGGCTGGTGGCGTGAGACTGGCCAAGACGCGCGACGAAGCCATTCTGGCATCCGAAGACATTCTGCCGATGACCATTCACAAGCACAAGGTCAGCGGCGTGCTCGTGGCGGAAGCCAAAAACATTCTGCACGAGTATTATGTGTCCATTTCCGTGGACCGTAGTTCACGTGATTTCGACGTCCTTGCCACGGCAAACGGTGGCACCGAGGTCGAGGAAATCGCTCGGGAACATCCCGAATCCGTCAAGCGTCTGCATATCGACGCCTTGGAGGACTTCGATATCGAAGCCGCCACCAAAATGGCCGAAAGCATCGGTTTCTACCATGCCGACGTCGATCAGGCGGCACAGATTCTGCTGAAGATGTGGCGTTGCTTCAAGGAGAACGACGCCACCCTTGTGGAAATCAATCCGCTCGCCAAGATCGGCGATCCCGACGATGAATCCTCAAAGACGTTGTGCGCGCTCGATGCCAAGATCTCACTCGACGACAATGCGGCCTTCCGCCATGACGGTTGGAAGCGTTTTGCCGATCCGGTGCATGTCGATCCATTTGAGCAGAAGGCTCGTGAGCATGGTCTGCACTATGTGCATCTCAATGGATCCGTCGGTGTAATCGGCAACGGCGCAGGCCTGGTCATGAGTTCCTTGGACGCAGTGTCCGGCGCCAGCGAGGATCAGGGCACGAATGTCAAGCCCGCCAACTTCCTCGATATCGGCGGCGGCGCATCTGCGCAGGTCATGTGTGACAGTCTGGAAATCGTATTGTCCGACCCACAGGTTGAATCCGTGCTCGTCAACGTATATGGCGGTATCACCTCCTGCGAACAGGTGGCCGAGGGCATTCTCGAAGCACTTGACAAACTGGGCAGTTCCAAGCCGCTCGTCGTTCGGTTTGATGGCAATGCCGCGGCTGAAGGCCTGAGCATCCTGGCACGGGCCGATCGCGCCAATCTGCATGTCGCCCAGACCATGGAAGAAGCCGCGCAGCAGGCCGCACATCTTGCGGCCAACGGCAGGGAGGTTCGCTGAATATGACGCTGTTCATTGAAGATGGTGCGCCGGTCATCGTACAAGGCATGACGGGACATCAGGGCATGACCCACACGGCCCGTATGCTCAAAGCGGGCACCAATATCGTCGGTGGCGTCAATGCACGCAAAGCCGGGATTGATGTCGTATTCCCCGATGCCCGTAGCGGCGAGGACGCGACCATTCACGTGTATGCCAACTGCGCCGAAGCCAAGGAAGCCACCGGCGCCAAGGCCAGCGTGGTCTTTGTTCCGCCTCGTTTCGCCAAGGATGCCGTGGTCGAGGCCATCGAAGCCGGCATCGAGCTGATCGTGGTCATTACCGAAGGCATTCCGGTCGCTGACAGCGCCTACTTCGTCGAGCTTGCCTTGCGCAAGGGCGTACGCATCGTAGGCCCGAACTGCCCGGGTCTGCTCACGCTGCCGTCGAACGAAGATGCCAACGGTTGCAATCTCGGCATCATTCCGGACGGCATCGTCTCTCGTGGGCCACTCGGTCTGGTCTCCAAGTCCGGCACACTGACCTATCAACTGATGGGTGAACTGTCCGATATCGGGTTTACCGCCTGCCTTGGTGCAGGTGGCGATCCGATTGTCGGCACCACCTTGCAGGAGGCTTTGGAAGCCTTCGAGAATGACGAGGCCACCAAGGCAGTCGTCATGATCGGCGAAATCGGAGGCAGCGCCGAACAGGATGCCGCCAAGTGGGCATCCGAACACATGACCAAGCCGGTTGTCGCTTACATCGCGGGTTTCACCGCACCGGAAGGCAAGCAGATGGGCCATGCGGGCGCCATCGTCTCCGGGGGCAAAGGCACCGCGCAGGATAAGAAGAATGCGCTGGAAGCCATCGGTATCCGTGTCGGTCGTACTCCAGGACAAACTGCGGAAATCATGCGAGAGGTGCTTGCGGCCAACTCGCTATGATGACTCACCTGAAGTATTGGTTGAAAGGGCTTGCCGTCGCCGCAACGTCCATGATTGTCTATGCCGTTGCCCTCGGTTGCTACATTGCGCTGATGCTTCTGGTCATCTCCATGGAGGAGGGCGGAGATAACCTTTCCGCCCTCTCCGTACCTCTGACTGAGGCGGTTGTCCTGCTCAGCCAGGGCATCGGCTTTCAAGCCGGTGCGATTACGCTGACAATACTTCCTCTGCTGCTGACAGTGCTGTTGATTGCGCTGATCGCCTCTTTCGCTACACGATTCGGTACCGATATCAGAGGGTTTGTTTCCGGATTGGTGTTCTGGGAGCTGATGAACGTCTTCTTCGCCCATAGCGTGGAAGTGACGTTACTGGACCAGTTGCCCGGTGTGATGTGGAAATCGGCGCTGGTGTTCATCGTGGGATATGCCGTCGCCGCAATCCCACGAAGCAAACTGACGAGTACGTTATTGGAGAAGGTGCGGACGCATGTCTCCGCACCGGTACGCAGGACCCTGTCAATTGGCACGGGCCTGGGCATGCTGTTGACGGGCATC